>CAZERA010000001.1:530609-617065 GCA_964514565.1 uncultured Candidatus Peribacteria bacterium
GGTAGCTCATACGGTCGCCCATCGGGCGGTAGTAGCTATGGTCGTCGCGAAGGTGGCAGCTCTTATGGTCGCCCATCAGGAGATCGTCCAAGCGGTGGTAGTAGTTACAAACCTCGTCGCGAGGGGGGTAGCTCATACGGCTTTGGTGGTCACAGCAGTGATGGTCAAGATCGTCCAAGTCGCGGTGGTTTTGGTGCTAAACGCGGTGGCTTTGGTGGTAAACCATCAGGCGATCGTCGTACTAGTCGTGAACCACGTCGTGGAGACAAGCGTCCTGGTAATGCAGGCAATCCACCACCACGGTTTGAGAGTAAATGGTAAAATCCCGCAAGCGCGGGATAGGTCAGAGGTCAAAGGTACGAGGGCAGAGGTTTTGAGTAATGATATGAAAGGTCTTCCAGGTTGCTGGAGGGCCTTTTTTGTGAGATTGCTTTGGGGAAGAGTTGTTGATGAAATTCAAGGGTTTTCTTGGGAAAGAGAAATCTGTCGTAGAATGTCTTCAACACCATTGGTTTTATGGGTGAAATGCTTTATAATAAAGGGAAAGTTAATTTTAGGCTGCTTAATTAAATGATTAGTTCTGAGCTTGAGGTTATGCTTAAATAAAAGTTTTTGCTAAAGCTGTCAAATGTACGTATATTGCACTAGAAATAATAGTCACTTGTAGTTTCCCATGAAGCTGACTAGTCCTCACCATATTGCCGGGAAATGTATTGCCTTGGCCGTCCGCGTGCCACAGGGTGACAATACACTTAAAAAAGAAAAGATTTTCGAAGGGCTATTGGTGACTCTCAAAAAGTCTCTTAAACATGAGACGATTTCTTTAGAAATGGTGTCATATAGACAGCATATTTACTTCTATATCTATATCCCAGCTTACCTGGTGGAATTGGTCGAGGGCCAAATCTATGCTACTTATCCAGATTGTGAAATCAATCGAGTAGGGGATTATGTGAGTGAGCATGTGCTCAAAACGTATCATGTGGTGGGCAGTGAGATTAAACTAAAACGTTCCGATATTTATCCATTCAAAACATATACGCACTTTGAAGGTGACTCTGAATCGAGTCTCTTTGCTGTTTTGACCAAGGGTGATAAGCAAGATCAAGCTTGGATTCAAATGGTAGTGACTCCTATCTCGGATACTTGGTTTTTTAACTTTTGGCGTTCTTGTAAGATCCGATTTCGCCGTATCCGTGGTTTTTTTCGTCTCAAGAATCGTTTCAAAACGCAGGATGTCGCAGGTATTGAAGACAAAGCGATCAAAGCGAAAGTACAAAAAGACTATTATCAGATTGCCATTCGAGTGGCTTATCTCAGTACTGAGAGTGAAAAAGCATCACAACGTTTACGTGCTTTGGTAGAAGCTTTCTCTCCATTCAATACTGATGATCTCAACAGCTTCAAACCTTCAGGTACTCTGCAAGGGCTAGCATTTTTGCGTAAATATAAGTCACGTGTGCAGTCACCAGATTTTCAAGTAAATACGGAAGAATTAGCTTCGCTGTACCACTTCCCCAATGCTGATATGATCCCTCATATCGTGCATGTATTAGCTCGTAAAGGCCAACCACCACTAGATTTGCCTGTGAAGGGGACGGATGAAGACAAAAACATTTGTTTATTTGGCACTACCAATTTTCACAATCAGAACAATATCTTTGGTATGAAGCGCTCAGACCGCCAACGCCATCTGTATGTGATCGGAAAAAGTGGTGTGGGTAAAAGTAAATTGTTTGAATTGTTGTCGATCGAGGACGTAATGAATGGTCATGGTATTGCGGTACTTGATCCGCATGGAGATTTGATTGAGGATATTATTAAACGTATTCCTGAGTCTCGCATCAAAGATGTGATCTACTTCGATCCATCTGATACTGATTTTCCTATTGCCTTCAATCCTTTGGAGCAGGTTGCCCCTCAATACAAGATGCGAGTGACGATTGGTTTTATTGAGATTTTCAAGAAACTGTTTGGTAGCAACTGGACGCCTCGTCTGGAGCATGTACTGCGCTATACCACCTTGGCTTTGCTTGATTCACCCAATACTACGGTACTTAGTATCGTGAAAATGCTAACTGACAAAAACTATCGTCAGAAAATCGTAGCGAGAATTGAAGATTCAGTCGTCAAAAACTTTTGGGTCAATGAATTTGCTGGTTGGAGTGAGAAATTCGACAATGAAGCGATCATGCCAGTGCTCAATAAAGTAGGCCAGTTTATCTCTACTGCACTGATTCGAAACATGGTGGGGCAGCCTGAGAACAAGCTCAACATGCGTACGATCATGGATGAACGCAAGATTTTGCTAGTGAAGCTCTCACGTGGTCTTTTGGGTGATGAGAATAGTAATTTGCTAGGAGCGATGTTGATTACCAAAATTCAACAAGCAGCGATGAGTCGGGCTGATATTCGTGAAGAAGACCGCAAACCGTTCTTTCTCTATGTAGATGAGTTTCAAAACTTTGCTACTGATACCTTTGAACAAATCTTGTCTGAAGCCCGTAAATACCGCTTGTCCGTGACGCTTGCTCATCAATTCATGGCTCAGCTGACACCAGCACTACGTTCTACTGTATTTGGTAATGTAGGTTCTATTGTCAGCTTCCGTGTCGGTGCTGATGATGCTGCGATTTTAGAAAAAGAATACACACCAGTATTTAAAGTAAGAGATATCATCAATCTCGGTGTGCAAGAATTTTATGTGAAGATGGCGATCGATGGTGAGACTCGTGATGCCTTCTCTGGCAAGACTCTAGCCGTACAGTATCCTGAAAAGAACTTCCGTAATGAAATCATTGCCAATTCACACAAAGTTTATGGTAAGCCACGTAGACAGGTAGAAGAAGATTTAGCTAAATGGAGTCAGGTCGGTAGTGAGCCAGACAAAGTAGTGCAAAATCAAGATGAAGACTTCGCTAAGCCGTTGGTTTAGTTTGAGCTAGTGGATAAAGAATATCGGCAATCTCACGACGTTGTTGTTCGTGAATGGCACTCAACTGATCAGTCAGTATTCTTAATGCAGATCGCAAGAGAAACTGTACCTCGTGATCATCATCATCCGTGATGTCACTACTAGCATGTACTAAAAATAAGGCTAATGCTGTTTGTAATGCTTCTTCGCTAAACTTAATTTTAGTACTTTCAGTAGCAGTCTCGCAGTTGTAGTAACTAAATTGTTTGCCAAGGAAGACTGCTAATACTCTCAGTGCTTCACTATCATCACTGACTACAGCAGTAAGTTTAGTACCTAGTGACTGTCCATATGCAGGTGAACATCCGCGCATCTCCAGTGCAGTACGGATAATGTGTCTACTAGTACTTACTAATATTTCTTTACTGCGAACTATTTCCACTGCTGTTTTATGTTGATTCATAAGTTTCTTGGGGAACTATTTAGCTGGTTGACTAATGTCAGCATTGGTATCGACAGTATCTGCCAACATCCTAATACCGATAGCTTCAAGTCGTTTGGGTGCAATTAATCCAGTGTTGAGCGTATGCGCTATGTCATCAAAGTGAATCAATCCTAACTCAATTAATTCCGAAACATAGGAGGCAGGGGCATGTTGTAAAAGACAAACAGTGGCTGCACTAGGAATTGGTAGCAATGTTCTAGCCAGGCCATTGCGGGTTAGCCATTTGTTAAACTCCTTGGATGACCGTGTTAGTAGTTTTTGAGTATGATTATGATCATCTGCTGCTTCCTGTTTTACGCCATGAGCAGTTTGTAACTTAACTATGGCGTACTTATGTTCGGCATCGACTCCATGATGCATGCAGCTATTTCCCTGCAGAAAGATGTCGGTGGGAGATCCCAACTGTGGTATCTGTTCTTGAAATCTAGTTCGACTGCTGACTGTAGCCCGATCGATCTTGGTATTGAGCTCGGCCAATTCTCTCGCAACTTCTTCTGCATATTCAGCCTCATATTCTTCTCCTAGCAGTACCGACAATATCCTCGAAGGATCTACCGTACTATAAAGGGCCTGGTCTTTCAGAAAGAGAAGTTCTGCTTGCAGATCGCCATCATCTCCAAGGTCTGCCAAGCAACTTAAAGGACCAGCATTTTTGAGTATCTTTTTAGCCGACTCAGTATCTGTCTTATCACTCGTAAAAAACAACCTCACCGGTATTTCGGGAAGGGGGAGTGTCTGAGTGCCGTTTAATGGCCAGTCAATAATGAACCTTGCTAAAGTGATTCGTGACTGTTGTTGCCAGCCAGCAAGCATAGTTTCCTTTGCATGGGCATCAAGTTTTTCAGCTAGTAAGTAACGTTTGGTTGCTAGAAATTTTGCCATTGTGGTGTTTTAAAACAAAATTGATTCAGCGAAAGTAAGCGAGATTAGATCAACTATATAAAAATGGCAATGGGTGCTATTTAACTGAATCATACTGTGGATCAAGCATTATCCACATATGTGGATAAATACGCCCATACATTTCTTACCTCTTCCCTTTTAATTCTTACCTAGAGCTATAACTGTCTTGCAGTTTAACAAAGAACCTTTATAGTGGAATTGAGTGTCCCCCCTCCTATGACTACTAGTCTCCCGATTTCACTTGCTGCGGAACCGGTTTTTTACTTGGGCGCTTTTCCAGTGACTAATGCTTTTTTGACTAGTGTGCTTTTGTCACTAATAGTAGCGATCCTTTTGCTTTTCTTGCCCCGCAAATTGAGCTATATCCCTACTGGTGTCCAAAATGGTTTGGAATGGGTGTATGAACAGCTCATGGGACTCGTCAACTCAGTAGTGGGTGACCAGAAGCTCAGTCGAGAGGTGATGCCTCTCATCAGTACTTTTTTCTTGTTTATTATTTTGCACAACTGGTTGGGGCTACTGCCTGGTTTTGGTGCCATTGGTTTCCATGAAATCCATGAAGGCAAAGAAGTGTTTGTTCCTTTGCTCCGTGGCTCCAATAGTGACATCAATCAAACTCTCGCTTTGTCTCTCGTCACTGTTACAGCACTCCAATACTATGGTTTTAAATACAATGGTAAGAGTTACCTCAAGAAATTTTTCAATTTCAAAAATCCAATTACTGTGTTTGTTGGTTTTTTGGAATTGATTTCCGATTTAGTTAAGATCCTTTCCTTCACCTTCCGTCTTTATGGCAACATCTTTGCTGGCGAAGTGCTGCTGATTGTTATTTCTGCTTTTGTACCTTATATCGCCCCCATTCCCTTTTTGGCTCTAGAAATATTTGCTGGATTCATTCAGGCCGTAGTGTTTTGTATGCTGAGTTTGGTTTTCTTTAAACAAGCTACTCAGTCTCATGCTCACTAGATCCTTCTCCCCCTCTCCTAATGGAAGCGGGGGAGAGAGATTTAGCTCTCCCATTTTTAATTTCTTTTTATGTCCAAAGAGTTTGCAATAGCGATGATCATGGTTGGTTCTGCTATTGGTCCTGCGCTCGCTATCGGTTTGATTGGCTTTTCTGGTCTCCGTGCTATGGGCCGCAATCCTGAGGTTTCTGACAAAGTACAAGGTGTAATGACTTTGGCTCTAGCGTTCGCGGAGGCGTTAGCTATTTATGGTTTGGTAATGTCTTTGATTATTCAATTTACTTAAATTACTAGTCTCCTATGGCTGAGCTCTTCGAAAAACTGGGTATCAATTGGTCGCTTTTCCTAGCTCAACTAGTCAATTTTGTTTTGCTCTTTTTGTTAGTAAAACGCTTTTTGTTTTTGCCACTCGGCAAGATTTTGACCAAACGTCAGCAAGACGTGGTGAAGTTGGTTAGTGACCAGGAAGAAGCCAAAGAAAAAGCATTGGAAGCTAAGTCCTATTATCTCACCTCGGTCCAACAAGCACGCCAAGAAGCCCAAAAGATTATTCATGAAGCGACTGAGGCAAGTGAAAAGAAATCAGCTCTACTTTTGGCTGAAGCTCGAGCAGAATTAGCAAAATTACAAGCCCGTCATCAGACTCAGCTAGCACATGAAGTAGAAGAGGCTCGTGAGAAACTATTACAAGAAAGCGTAACCATTGCTCTCAATCTTTCCGAAAAAGTACTGCGCCATGAGCTCAAAGATAAGAAAGAGTATCAAAAAGCTTTGCTCAAAGAATTAGAGACTACTATTTCTGCCCAATTATGATTACTTTGGCTCAAGAAATTCGCACTTTTTTCCAAACTGCTTCTTTTCAGTCTGCTGAATTGGATCTCTTGGAGCCGATTTTGACTGATGACCAACTAGTCAAATGTTTGGCTAATGAGGATATCCCTCTCACCAAAAAAATTCAGGCTTTGCAACAAGTCCATGTCGATACGGCTACCATCGATGATTTATTTTTCTTTGCCCAGCTCCAACATAATCATGGTCTGCAGTTCATGGCTATAAAACCCTATATTACTGGTATTTTGGCTGAACAATCTGGTGCAGCATTTGTAGAAATTTATACTCGTGAACCAATTACTAAAGTCACGGCCAAAGAAATGGAGAATAATCTGCAAGCGCAGCTTTTTAGTTCATATACTCAATGTCATTTTCACTTTATGGTTGATCCCGATATCATTGGTGGTTTCCGGGTTTGTCACCAAGATACGGTTTGGGATTACACCGTAGAGGCCCAATTGACCGCTTTCCATCAACAATTTATCTCTTTATGATCTCACCTCAAAAGTTACACGAACAAGTGAAGCAAGCGATGGGTGCTTTGACTGCACCACTTACTTCCAAACATGTAGGTACAGTCTTGGAAACAGGGGATAATATTGCTTTAGTCTCAGGCCTCTCTGAAGCGATGATTGGGGAAAAGATCGTCTTCCCTCATGAGATCTTGGGGATAGTACTCAATCTCTCTGATGAGCATGTTGGTTGTGCGTTATTTGGTCCTACCCATTTGCTCAAAGAAGGTGATGAGGCGCAAAGCACTGGTGAGATTATGTCTGTACCAGTAGGTGAGGCCTTGATTGGGCGAGTAGTTGATGTCTTTGGTGCCCCACTGGATAACCGTGGGCCGATCAAAACCAAACTACGCCGGCCCATTGAACAAAAAGCTCCGGGTATCATTGGTCGTGCTGAGGTCTCTCGACCATTACAAACTGGTATCAAAGCAATCGATAGTATGATCCCAATTGGTCGTGGTCAACGTGAGCTGATCATTGGTGATCGTCAGACTGGTAAAACAGCAGTAGCGATCGATACTATTATCAATCAAAAGAATCAAAATATTATTTGTATCTATGTGGCGATTGGTCAGAAAGATTCTACCTTGGCCAAGCTTGTCGGCATGTTGGAAGAAAAGGGCGCTTTGGAATACACCATCATTGTCTCAGCTAGTGCTTCTTCACCGGGACCACTACAATTCATGGCTCCATATGCTGGCTGTGCGATGGCGGAAGCATTCATGGTAGAGGGAAAAGATGTCTTGATCGTTTACGATGATTTGTCGAAGCACGCAGTCGCTTATCGTGAACTTTCCTTGCTACTCGATCGTCCACCAGGACGTGAAGCGTATCCAGGAGATATTTTCTATGTGCATGCGCGTTTATTAGAACGTTCTGCCCAACTTTCTGAAGAAAAAGGTGGTGGTTCAATTACCGCTTTACCAATTATTGAAACGCAGGCAGGTGATGTGTCTGCTTATATTCCAACCAATGTCATTTCTATTACTGATGGTCAGATCTATCTAGAGACAGATTTGTTTTACTCTGGTATCAGACCGGCAGTGAATGTGGGATTGTCAGTATCTCGTGTCGGAGGCAAAGCGCAAATTAAAGCGATGCGCAAAGTATCTGGTCGCATGCGTTTGGACTTGGCTCAGTACCGTGAGTTGGAGGCCTTTGCTCAAATCGGTTCAGATTTAGATACTGCTACCAAGAACCAACTCGAGCGTGGTAAACGTCTCACTGAGGTACTCAAACAGCCACAGTATCAGCCACTTGCCATTCAAAAACAGGTAGTCATCATTTACGCTACCAATGAAGGCTTCTTGGACAAAGTCCCTTTAGAAAAGATTACTGCCTGTGAGAAAGCAATCTATCAATATTTGGATACCCTAGGTGAAGACATTCAGTCCCAAATCATCAAAGAAAAACAGCTAACTCCAGAAATAGAAGCAGCTATTCGTAAAGTGCTACCAGAAATAATTGATCCATTTATTAACCAACCTACAGAAGGTAATGTTAAAGGCTAAGTTTCAGAGATCTCAGCAACCTCTGCTCTCTGACCTCGTATCTCTGATCTCATATTCATGTCTCTCCGCGATATTAAACGTAGAATTCGGTCCGTCAAATTGACTAAAAAGATTACGAAAGCAATCCAGATGGTCGCTGCTGCCAAAGTGAAGCAAGCGCAAGCTAAAGCTTTAGCTACTCGGGCTTATCGCGAACAGTTGCTGACTATGATTCAGAATACTGGTATGGCCAACCTCAAATTGCCAGCTACTGCTAGCACTTTGTATGTCTACTTTTCTTCCGATCGTGGTCTTTGTGGATCTTATAATTCCCAATTGCAAAAATTCTTTTTGAAAACTGCTTTGGAGACCAAAAAACAAAATAGAGTGATTACAATTGGCCGTAAGGGGTTTCAAGCTTTACGTTCTTTAGGCTTTCATATCACTGCTAGTTTTGTCGGCTTTTCGGATAAACCTCGATTGGTCGATATTTTGCCTGTGGTGCATATGATTACTGAAAGTTTAATGACCAAGAAAATTAGTAAGGTGGTGCTGGTATATCAAAGCTTCATCAATGCTGCTGTGCAAAAACCATCTTTCCGCACTTTGCTCCCTGCCGATGAATCACACCAAAGCCAAGATGAGGATATTGAGGCAGATTATTTTGAACCCAATCGTCAGACAATCAGTAAGGCTTTATTGCCACATTATTTACAAGTAATGATTTATCAGACTCTGCTGGAGGCCAATGCCTCCGAGCAATATGCCCGTATGATGGCGATGGATCAAGCTTCTTCCAACGCTACTGATTTGATTGCCGATCTTACTCAAACCTATAACAAACTTCGTCAAAGTGCTATTACTACTGAGCTGGCAGAAATAGTGTCTGGACGGGGCAAACATTAATTTATTTACTTTTATGCAGAAAGGAAAAGTAGCTCAAGTAATTGGGCCGGTTATCGATGTCGTATTCCCCGCTGAGACTAGTTTGCCTCGTATCTTTGATCTGCTCTATATCGCTATGCCTAGTGGTGAACAGCTAGGGGTAGAAGTGTACAAACATCTTGGTAACCAACTCGTGCGTACTATTGCTTTAGATAGTACCGAAGGTGTCAGTCGTAGTTTAGAGGTGATCGGTACTGGTAATCCTATTTCAGTGCCAGTCGGTGAGAAGACACTGGGCAGGATCATGAATGTACTGGGTAATCCTATCGATGATGGTCCAGCGATTGAATCTGAGGAAAAGTGGCCTATTCATCGTCCCGCTCCTCAGTTTTCTCATCTCAATCGTAGTACAGCGATCTTTGAAACTGGTATCAAAGTAATTGATTTGATATGTCCTTTTGCCAAAGGGGGAAAGGTCGGTTTGTTTGGGGGAGCAGGTGTGGGTAAAACTGTTTTGATTCAAGAGCTCATCCGTAATATTGCTCAAGAACATGGTGGTTACTCAGTCTTTACCGGTGTCGGTGAACGCTCTCGTGAAGGAAAAGATCTCTATGCTGAGATGAAAGATTCTGGAGTATTACATAAAACTGCTTTGGTCTTTGGTCAAATGAATGAACCACCTGGAGCTCGTCTACGTGTTGCTCTTACTGGTCTAACAGTTGCCGAATATTTCCGGGATCAAGAGAAGCGTGATGTGTTGCTTTTTATTGATAATATTTTTCGTTTTTCTCAAGCTGGTTCTGAAGTGTCTGCATTGCTTGGCCGTATGCCCAGTGCTGTAGGTTATCAACCAACATTGGCCTTAGAAATGGGTGAATTACAAGAACGCATCACTTCTACTGACAAAGGTTCGATTACATCAGTACAGGCAGTCTATGTACCAGCTGATGATCTGACTGATCCAGCTCCAGCTGCTACGTTTGCTCATTTGGATTCTACTGTTGTGCTCAATCGTGCTTTGACCGAGCAAGGTATTTATCCAGCCGTGGATCCATTGGATTCTACTTCTCGTCAGCTTGATCCTTTGGTTGTGGGTGAAGAACATTATCAAGTAGCTCGTGGGGTCCAGAAAGTATTGCAGCGGTACAAAGATCTTCAGGATATCATTGCGATTTTAGGTCTAGATGAATTATCTGATGAAGATAAATTGATCGTGAGTCGTGCTCGTAAGATTCAGCGTTTTCTTTCGCAACCTTTTTTCGTCGCAGAAGCTTTTACTTCTATTACTGGTCAATACGTTTCATTGGCAGACACTATTCGTGACTTTCAAGAGATTCTTGATGGTAAACATGATGACTTATTGGAATCAGACTTCTATTTGGTGGGTACGCTCAAGATGGCTCGAGAAAAAGCAGAGCGACGTCAGTCAGCTTCTAAATCTTCTTAGTATGCTTTGTACGATTCTAGGCATCGACGAACAAGTACTGTCTGGCCAGATCAAAGCTTTATCACTTTGGACTGCAGATGGTCAAGTGACTATTATGGAGCATCACGAGCCATGTTTGATGCTACTAGTCAGTGGTGAGCTGGTAGTTCAATTCCAAGAGAAAGCTGAGCGACTGCGTCGGTTTATTGGTGGTGGCTTCCTAGAAGTGCGCAAAGAAGAAGTGATTGTCTTAGCTGATGTTGCTGAGAATCTAGATCAATGGACTGCTACAGAAGCTGAGGCTGCTAAGCAGAGAGCAGAGCAGGCAGTTACTGAGGCTGTGAGTGAAGAGTCACTGATTTATGCCAAGGCTCAGCTGGCGAAGTCGCTAGCAAGATTGAAGGTGGTGCATCGTAAGAATAAGAGTACTAGTTATCGCTAGGCTGTGAGTGGCTCTATTTGGGCTTAGGTAATGAATCGTTTCTAACTTTTGCCCTCTGACCTCGTACCTCTGATCTAATTTCTAGCTTGCTTTATCCCAAAGACTATAAAACATCGACCTCAGCATATTGGTGATGTATTGGTCTTCAATCACTATCGCTTGGCATGCTACTGGTTGCCAGAATACGGTTTTGTTGGCGAAGAGTTGGAATGATGTTTCAAATACTTCGTCGGCTAGGTAGACTCGACTTTCACGTAGCTGTTCTTTATCTTTTCTTTGCATGAAGCGACATTCTTCAGAGGGAAGCATCAAGGCACGCATTTTGATGCCATTGGTCACTCGTTTCTTGAGCCATTTGTGCTCTGTTTCCCAAGTAATAAACTGTACGAAGTCTTTGATGGAACCGAAAAATTCATAGGCTTTGCTTTCTTCATCAGCAATGGAGAAAAGGAATTTTACGAAGGCATCAGAACCAGTCATGATTTTGATCTTGGATGGCTGACTACCTTGTTGGAATTGATCCATTAGTTCAGGCAAGATTTGGGTAAATGATTCTTCTACATGTTCGATCTCTTTTTTTTGACTACGGATTTTTTGTAATACGGTAGTAGGAGCATGTAGTTGCAGTCTACTGTTGCCACCAATCGCTTTATTGAAAGAAACCAAGTCCGCTTCCTCTAGCTCAGTAATCAATCGATAGAGCAGCGGTCTGGAAATGTTTTGTTTTCGGGCTAGCTCAGAAAAGTTTATAGTGCTATTTTCTAGGAGATTTTTGTAGAGTGTTACAGCTGGTCCAGAGACACCGATTTTGGTAAGTGTCACTAGTAACTCTTGATGGAGTGGTGAGATAGACATAGAAATAGATCTGTAATAAATAGTGTTACAATTGAGCGAGATATTCAGTTGATATTTCTATACTCTATTTACCTACTCGTCAACTGTGCTATAGTCACACACTACAAATCAATGTTCCTCTGGGAATGGATCAAGCCAGATTCGCCCTAACGATTGTTATATGCAGCAAGAAGATTTAATCACGCGTCCTAGCCAATTACGAGGTTTGTCAGCCACGGGTATTGCTTCATTTGATTGTAAAGCGAGATATCTAGCGGGGGATCAAAGACCATTGTCAGTTTTTTATAATAGAGCAGCTCGCTATTTTGATATAGCTGATGAATATAGTAATGTTTTCCCAGATTGTACTGATACCTGGCAAATTGGTGGCTTTGTGGCCGCTCGTGAACAAATTCTATTGGATCAAACAATTAGGGCTTTACGAGCAGGTACTGTCCAAAACGTGGTTGTACTTGCAAGTGGACTGTCAGCGACTGGCGCTTATCTGAGAGATTTTGTATCTCGTGAATTGCCACCTGATCAATCTGTGCAGATTATTTGTACTGACTTGGCTGAACCACTGTGTTTACAGAGAGCTCTATGTCGTCATATTTTGGAATCTTACACTCCTCGAGGTGTAAGTTTTAAACCTCTCAACGTTTTAGAAAAAGATGACTGGCAAGAGCTAGCGGGGAAGCTTAGTCCAGGTGGTGTTGCTATTATTTGTGAAGGATTGCTTGGTTATTTTAGTATGGAAAAAGTAACCAAATTTTTTTCTAATGCTCAAGCACTCCTAAAAGAACATAGTGGCTTTTTAGTTACAGATATTGCTACTAGAAAGGGTCTGAAAAACACCCTCTTTGACGGAGATTCAGAGAAGCTATTACAGCAATTCTACACTGTTGCTGAGGTGAAACATGAAGAGGTAGCTTTTGCTGACGGTGAAGAGTGTCTTGATTATCTAGCTGACCATGGTCTAGATGCAGTCAGAGTTGGTTTACAAAATTCAGTTGAGTTTTATCAACCACATTTAGTGAATGCTCATGATCGTCAGAAGCTGGATAAAATACTGAAGGCTGCTGTTTGCATCGATGTGCGCGTGCCCTCAAGAGTTTAACCATAAAATTGCGCCATTGAGCACAGTCGCGAAACTGACCCAAGCTAAGTATGGGATTAGTAAATAGCCGGCTACTTTGTCAGTTCTCAAAAAGCTAATTAGTGTTGCTGCGATCAAAACCAGCATCAGAACAATATCTATCATGCCCAGTAGTGGTGAACGGAGACCAAAGAAAAGGGGAGACCAGATCGCATTAAATCCTAACTGTATCCAATACAAAGTCATCTTGGCCATAGGTACTTTGGTTTGAGTCCAAATCCGGTAACAAGCCACACCCATCAAAATATAAAGTAGGGTCCAAACTGGACCAAATAACCAATTGGGAGGAGAAAAGCTAGGCTTAGTAAGCAGTGGATACCAATTCTGAATAGCGTCAGTAGTAAACAAAGCACCGAGGCCACCCGCTAAAAGTGGCAATGCCAAAGATATGACAAGCTTGAGTGGATTTTTCATAATCAGTATTTATTAACTCGTACTTCTTACCTTTTACCTATAAGAAACATTCTTGTATAGTAGCCATACACTTTTTAGATTGCATGAATTCACAATCTCTTGCTCAAGACGATCCTGCTATTGCAG
The DNA here is from genome assembly GCA_964514565.1 of uncultured Candidatus Peribacteria bacterium. Taxonomy (GTDB): domain Bacteria; phylum Patescibacteriota; class Gracilibacteria; order RBG-16-42-10; family RBG-16-42-10; genus JAGNZB01. Next base: position 544,013 of record CAZERA010000001.1, read on the forward strand.
CTTTGATCGCTCAAGAAACAGCGCGTCAGCAAAATGGTTTGGAGATGATTCCTTCTGAGAATCATACTTCACAAGCTGTATTGGAAGCGCTCGGCAGTCGTCTAACTGATAAGTATTCTGAAGGCTACCCTGGTACGCGTTATTACGGTGGCTGTGAATTTGTCGATCAAGTAGAAAACATCGCTCGGGATCGAGCCAAAAAACTGTTTGGTTGTACTCATGCCAATGTGCAAGCTTATTCTGGTGGGCCAGCCAACTTGGCCGCTCACTATGCATTGTTAGAACCGGGGGACGTCACTATGGGTTTGAAACTTCCACATGGTGGCCACATGACACATGGTCTCAAGATCAATTTTTCTGGTACGCTCTATCACAATGTGCAGTATTCAGTACGAGCAGACGGCTATATCGATATCGATGATATGTGGAAGATTGCCAAAGAGCATCAACCGAAAATGATTATTGTAGGAGCCACTGCATATCCTCGTATTTATGAATGGGAAAAGTATCGTGAAATTGCTGATAGTGTAGGAGCTTGGTTGCTAGCTGACATTAGTCATATCGCCGGTTTAGTAGTGGGTGGAGTACATCCGAGTCCCATCGGTATTGCTGATGTGGTTACTACTACTACCCACAAGACATTGCGTGGTCCACGTGGTGCTTTGATCCTCTGTAATGGTGATCCATCCCAACCACTCAAACCAGCGCCCAAGACTAAGGCTAACCTGCCTACTTTGATTGATCGCGCCATCATTCCTGGTCTGCAGGGGGGGCCACATAACCATCAAACAGCTGCTATTGCCGTCGCGCTGCAAGAGGCAATGCAACCAAGTTTCGCTTTGTATGCTCAGCAAATAGTAAAAAATGCCCAGACTTTGGCTGAAGGGTTATTGAGCAAAGGCTATACTTTGATTACTGGTGGTACTGACAATCATTTGTTAGTAATTGATCTCACCAATCACCAAATTACAGGCGCTCAAGCAGAGAAAGCTTTGAGTAAGGCTGGGATTACGGTCAACAAAAACACTATTCCCTTTGATCCTCGTACCCCTTACGATCCATCAGGTGTACGACTAGGCACTCCTGCCATCACTACTCGAGGGATGAAAGAAGCTGAGATGCTGATGATCGTGAACTTTATCGATAGTGCTCTGCAAAACTGGCAAGATGACGCCAAGCTTAATAGTATTCATCAAGAAGTGAGAGCTTTGTGTGATCAGTTTCCGATTGGGTAACTTATTGGCGCCGGTGGTCTTCTGTTTTTGCTTCTACTATTTCATTGATTGCACCGCGAACTTGGCGTGCATTTTTTGCCCGTATATCTAGAATCTTGGCTAGCACTTCAAAAGTGGAATGAATAGTTGTAAGTGAACGATATTCATCATCTTTATTGCTCACGTCACCATCCACGTATGGATAAGGATGGAAAACACTTGCTCGCAATTCATTGGATATTTTTACGATAGGGTGTAGGCTTTGAAATTCAGGTCTGAGTGTAAGTTCGCGTTTGCCATTTGGTAGATTCACGATAGACGCCAGTTCATACTTGAGTAGAAATGTCCTTACTAATACGCCCAAAGCATATTTGTCAGCAATATCGAGAGCATCTCGACGAAGTTCTTGTTGCACAATGAGCCTCCAATCATAGTAGCGTTCATTGAATACATCCTGCCCATTCACAACTTGTTCATAAAAACGAGCTGAGCCAAAATCAACTAATTTTGCTCGTCTTTTTGGTACTACCATGATATTTCCTTCACACAAATCATGATATTTGATTCTGCGTCGATGCAACCAGCCAAGCCCCCGTGCTGCATCCGCAATACAACGTAAATAGTCACCTGCTGATAGGTCAGCGATAGAAAGGTTTTCAGCCTTCCCTCCTTCATTTGCACACCATTCATAGAGTATTTCATCTTGACCGATTGCAATTGGTCTAGCGATTGGAGTGTCCTCGCTTGCATGATCAAGTAGTCTTAATAGATGGGATGCCATTAATCTTTCATGGTCGAATTGTTGTCTCACCTCGGGGTTGTTACTGCGGCAGCGTTTGAGACCGACACGCTGATAGCTCTCAGTACCTCCAGTATTTGGTATTCTAACAAATGCAGGAGTCACGCTAGCAAAGTTTCCTTGCACCGCAATTACTGCTGGACTAGAGATCTCCTGAGCATGGGTACCCGCTGAGTGACTTTTCCTATCAGGGAAAATACCGACAAGCGGAGTACCCTTACTGTCTTCCAAGACTTTTGGACCATTATTACGAATGTAAGTTTGTACAGCTTTTGGTAGCTGCGTGAAGGCTAAGGCATCTTTTATATCCCAACGCGTTGTCACTCTGGGACCGAATCCAATAGCCGACTGTCGCAATAAGTCTGGATGCTCTTTGAATACAGCTGCTCTTATTTCCTCAATCATCTCGCGTCTTTTTTGTTGTGCTGCTTCTGTTTCTTCAGAAACGTTTGCTACCAGTTCTAATGCCATAATTGAGGAAAGTCTGCAGGAATTATAGTGATTGAGGAGTAATCATTGCTACTCGTTGTTCGGTGTTTGGAGTAGTTCGTACTCTTTGAGCCAACATATTTGGTGAACGACTATATTCACCGAGGTTTCTCAGGGAATTAGTTCTGATCACTACTGCTGGTTCACCTGCTAGCATATTGATTCCTTGGGCATTAGTCCACTCTGTAATGACAATATCACCATCTGGAGTAGTACCAAAAGCGATGGTGTCACCATGGGCAATGTGGTGAAGAATATGATGAGCTCTAGAATTATAACTGGCTAAGTTCTCAAACATAATACTTTGATCTTCTAGACCTGCTACGTAGCCAGGGAAAGATAAACGAAAAGGAGTACTGCGCATGTAAGCATCCAAGGCATTGTAAATATTGGCCATAGCATCATGTTGATCTACCCGATATTGCCAAGGATTACTCACATGTACTGTTTCATCAGCATGAAACGTGACTGCATTATAGCCAGGCAAAGCCACTGCAGCAGTATTTGCTGTGTTTGCTAGTCTGAGATTATCAGGAGTAAATGCTCCATTTTGATGCCAGAAGCGGTCATGACCAGCGATTGTGACTGGAGCATAGTGCAGTACTTGTCTTACCCCGGCTTGGTCAGTGCCCATACTCATGCTATAAGCTGCTTGTTGGAAGGGTGCTACATGTTGAGGTTCTAGATTAGAGTCGTACGTCGCGTTGTTTACAACCGGAGAGGGTTCGCTAACTGTCATGATGTCTTGAACGCCTTGATAGCCGTTCACAGCAGCAATAACAGTTGTAAATGCTACAGTTGCTTTGTGCCCTCTTAAAAAGTCGGCAAAGCTAAAATCGCTAACGCTTTGCTTGATTGCTCCAAACCAGTTCTTTACTTCAGCTACGCCTTTTTTGAGTCCAGTGGTAAACTGAGACCAAAGTGAAGGCTGTGGTTCCAAATCAATTTCTTCTAATTTCTCTTCAGACTTTAGGTCTACTAGAGGTGCTTTAGTCTGAGGAACTGGAGGGAGTTTTGCTCTGGGATCAGGTACTTTCATTCCTAGTGCTTGATAATCACCAAAAAGCTTGTCGCTTAATAGTGAGCTTCCCAGCGCTTCATGGAAGTGAATTCTATTGAGTGGAGACAGACCCTCTGCCATTCTTGTAATTATGTCGGTCCTGCGTTTAGGCATTAGTTCAATCAGTTTTTTTGCCGTGGTGATTTGTTCTGTAAGTAGCTTTTTGTCAGTAATGAGTTGGTGTTCACTTGCTCTCTTTACAGCTACTGGAAAGACTGATTGTTGACGCTGGTCGAGTGGTGCAATAGCCTCACGTATTAGCTTGGTGCTATTGAATGGAGCGTATTTAACTGACTGAATAAGGTCTGCTGCTGGTTTTTGTAAAGGATGAAGTGTTAGTTCTGTTTGAATTTTTTGGAGTAATGCTTTCCGTAATTTATATTCGTCTTGTGCACTAGTGGTGAGGGGGAGTAGTTGGTAGCCAATTTCTAACAAAGGATAGACAATAGTAGTACGTGGTAAAGTCGCTTTCACAACCTGTGCAGCAATAGCATTGATTCGATCCGTATATCTTTGAGCTATATCTTGATTTTTTGCGGCTTCACTCGTTGGCTGTCTACGCATTAGTTGGTGAAATTTCCAAACCAAATTTCTTTGGTCAGGGAAAATCTTCGCTAGTCTCTCCAACACTACAAAGTGAGTTTGTTTTTCAGTTATTGCTGTTTTTATCTCTTTGAGAACAATGTTGGTCATCACTCTTAGCTCTGTGACACGTTCGCGCAGTGCTTTATTGAACGCTAGTCTGAGATTTAAGTCTCTATAAGCAGGTAAAGTATGAAATCCGATTTCTAATGCTTCTAAATAATAACAATTGGTTTTTGCTTCATGAGCTAATACTTGCAGAGCAATTGTTTCTATTTGTTGGGTATGTTTAGCTACGGTCGCTGCAATAGGTTCACCTTTTAGTGCTGGTGGATGAGCTAAAGCATTGCGTAATACTGGCCAGAAAAGATCTTTACCTTTGCGAGTAAAGACTTGCTGAGCTTGATTAACTAATTCAAAAGTTAGTTGTGGTTGCGCTTTGATTTTTGAGGCTACCTCATAGGCTTTTGCTACCAATTGTCCTTCATCTTCAGAAAGATCTTCTACAGCAGGTTTCTGGTTCACTAAGTTGAATGCTTCATGATCATCTAAAGGATCGTATTCCAACATCTCTACTTGTTCTGGCTTGAAACGGTGTGCCAAAGCAATGGTTGGAATAGCTGGTGGTAGCAACTGTACTTCAACATCAGAGCTGTTCGCTGGTTCTTGTACTACGGTAATCCCAGCTTGAGCTAGGACTTGAGTACGATCATGTTGCCCACTGATCTCATCATCGCCATCATCTAGACCGAAATCGAAAACATCCTGGCTAGGTTCTTCGGCATCTAGAATATTTTCTAGTTCGCCTCGTGTCCCCTTGAGCATCATCTGAGAATTGGGTTTGTGGTCTTCAGGTAAAGCTACAAAGTCACTTGCTACTGCTAAATTAGATCCTTGCACGATATGTGCAATGGCAGGGCGCATGGTTTCTCGTTCTGGATTTGGTCCTGGTACAATAGCGAATCTACGAGCTGAAGGTGCTCTGGGCATAAACAGTGGAATTAAAATTTCAAAAAAGTGCTAACAAAAGTTAAGACAAATTTAGGTTACAATTAAAGCTTAATTAGACCTCGATGTGGAGCTTGTGTCTAGTTTAACGGTGGACAAAAAATCAATATCTAAGCCAAAAGTATCTTTCTAAAGCACTGGCTTGATTGCCTGTAGTTGAAAGTAGACAATTTCGCTCTTTGTTGTGGCATGACAACTAAAGAAATCTTCAATGCCAGTATTGATTTGTAGTAGCTCTATACTCACTCTTTGTTTGGCGAGGGATTCGAATATACAGGAAAACTTTTTTGCCTCAAGTTCTTGTGTTTCCACTAATTTCCATTGATTTATTTTTGCTTCTGTTTGAGCTTCAAGCAAATAGTAGAAGGCTACTTGTTCGATCCGTGCATAACATGATCGACCGGCAAAATGTTGGAGGTCAATTAAGCTCTGTTTCTCTGCTTCAATGATTTTTTTCAACCCGTCACTAGTCACTCGTCTGTAGTAATTCCCTTGTGGTAATGATACGACATTGGCAGCAAAGCGATCGCCACCCAGATGGCTCGATTGCCAAACCTGCTTGGTGTTTTCTGCGTCTTCAAACAAAGCCTGGCCTACTCGACCACAGCAAGGATCATGCTGGTCATTAGTACAAATTAAATAAACTTGTTCAGTAGTTAAATACTGATCATATGCTTTATCTCCATCTATCATACTTTGCCATGAAAGGTTTTGAATATCTTCATAGCTTGCTAATGGAATCCGATAGAGTCTCTGATCATTTTCAAAAGCAACTGCAAAGAATAGGACCTTTGTCGTACTTTCATCTTGAGTAATCACTTGTACTCGACTGTCTGGGCAAAGTGAAAAAATGGTAGTGAGATGTTTTCGATTTGGTTCACCGATATCGATACTAGCGAGTGCACTAGCTCCCCAAGGTTTGGGATGAGTGACAGCAATCCACACCTTGGCAGGGGAAGCAGTGCCAAGCCATGGTTCTTTGTGATCAGTAGAGATGCGTGAACAATTGTGTTCCATAAAGTAAAAGGGGAGTTTTACTGATATTGCTGATTTGGAGTGATAAAAGCAAATGGACTGAGTGATGGGTAATTCTACATTGTTTTCCACGGTACATTGTCGCCTGAGATACTTCACCCGCATACGCGGAGTTCGGTATGATGCCCCTAGGGGGCAGTCCAAGGCCAACCTCCCACGGTCCCATTCATCCCGACTAAAAAAATCTCTGCTCTCTGACCTCTGATCTCGTACCTCTCTCTCTTCCCTCCTCTCGTATCTCTGATCTAAAATTGCTACAGTATTCATGTCTTACCCCCACTCTATGGAAAATCATCCTCCACGTCGTCATACAGCTTGGATTGTTGCTGCTATTATTTTTGATGGTCTGCTTATTTGTGTCGTGCTCTATTGGGTCAATAATATGAATACTGGACCTAAATTGCCTCAACCAAATGTGGTTGCTACTAGTACAGCTGTCGCTATGGATGTAGCCACTACTCCTACTAGTACACTGTCGATTTCACCTATTACTACTACTCCATTAGTGATGGCTAGCACTGGATCGGTGGTCCCAGCTACACCAGCTAGCTTTGGTGCTCTACCAGTGCTTGATTTCCCTCAAGTCCTTTCCATTACTGATCAGAGCAAAAAAGTCAGTTGGAATGAAATTAGCTTTCAATACCCTGGCAACTGGACGGTAGGTGAGGGACGTGATGCTCGCGCTGGTATCACTTTTAGTAGTACTACCAAGGAAGTTATCAGTATGAGCTGTCCGGTACCTGAGATTGGTTTTGAAGGTTGGGATTTTGACCATCCAGTAATGAAGCTCGAACAAAATATTCCTGGTACCAATAACCAATACAAAAAGTCATTAGTGATTGCTCAACCAGTACTACAATGGGGACCTGATGGTAAGCCAGTGTTGGATCCTAAAAACAAAACAGGGTTGGGGTGGATTAGTATGCTTACTGTCACCAAGACCAACAATACATCAAAGGCGGCCGTTTATGGCTGTATGATGAACTCCACTTATAATCATGCTCCTACCGGCACTGAAAAACAGTCTCTGCAAACTATGTACAATTCAGTAGCGATCGATACCAGTGTCCCTGGCGACAACTCTATGGCTAGCATCATTCGTTATATCAACCAAAGCTACGCGTTCTCAATCGATTTCCCCAAGAGCTGGTCAAAGATTAAGGAAGAGAATCTAACTACTGCTTACAACAAAGATAACGACAAACCTTATCGTGCTGTAATTAAACTTTCTCCTGCTGATGCTCCAGCTAAAAGTGGTCGTCATGTCCTGCTCTATATCTACGACAAAGCCCAACTAGGTGCTAATCCCGCCGAAGTTGATCAACAAGGCGTTACCTACCTAGGCATGAATGCGTACTATGGTTATTACTATTCAGGGTCAGGTTGTGATGCTGCTATGTCTGATACAGAGGGCTGTAAAACTATCGATGAAGTGAAGGCTACCAACGCAGAGATTGCTAAACTGATGAAGACGTTTCAACTGACGAAGAAGTAAGCATTTTAATTGTAAATTCTAAAATCTAAATTTTGAATTTTAAATTGTGTTCTGGCTAACTTCTACCGCTTATGTGGAACCTAAGCTTTTACATTTCTTACCTCTTACTTTTTCACTTTTATTTCACAAGCAAGAAAATGCCCCCCATCAAAAAGATAACAGCTATCACCTTCGTAACTATCTTATGCTCATGGAAGTAAAAGCTGCCTGAGACCAATGTCCAAAAGGCTTGGGCTGATCTGTATGCCGCACTAATAATCGAGGCAGGTGCATAACTATAAGCAAAGCCATCCAATACAGATCCTAATCCCATGCTGCCAGCTTGAAGAAAGGCGAAGGGATGGGTAAACAATTTGAAAAGATTTTGTTTGTTGAATATTTGAGCTCCGACTATAGCTCCTACGATTAAGAAAATGAAATTGATTACTTGAACTGTCTCCACTGTGGCAATGTGGTCAATGATATATTTATAGATAGTGATTGCTAGTACAGTCATGATCGTATTGAGCATGAGCCATTTTGTGCTTGATTTATGCCATGCATCACGTTTCATCAGCGTAATAATGGTAAGTACAATTACTCCAACACCAAGAATTTGTACTGGAGAAATATCATAGCCAAGGTAATAATCAACTATAGCTAGTAAGGGGACAGTGAGCATTCTGAATATACCGGCTATGCTTCTTGAGGCTTTTAGTGTTGCCATATTACTAACGAAACATGCTGCTAAATTGACCAGTGCTGCCAGTACTAAAATGGGCCATGATTGGACAAAGAAGTTTAATGTCCCTCGGTAGATACCTACTGCTATATAAATCAGTAAAGTAACAAAACTATTGAGAAAGATAGCTCCCCATACATCTTCACCATGTTTGTTGTGTTCATGTTTTGCGACGCTACAGCCAATTTCTACAAAAAAGGCGGCGATTACTACTAGTAAAATACCAAACATGAGAAAAAGTTATCTTCTCATTGTATCTTTTTCGCTCTAGCAAAACAACTATTGCAGGTTAATTTGTGCCAACAATAGTCTCGATTTTGAGCTGAGGATGTTTGAGCAAAATACTATATTTCTCAATTGGATTTTTTCCAGTCAAGAATAATTTGCCTGTTTTGAGCTGACCTTCCGTACCTTCAAATATTAAAGTGTCTTCAGCACCGTCCCATTCAAATTGCTGGAGGATTTGATTCGTTTTTTGTTTAGAAGCGATTGGTACAGCTCCTGCTTGTAGTTTGAACATCGCTAAACCGATACTGGCATTTTGACCAAAACAATTGAGTCCCAAGCCATGATAAACAAATGATTTCTTCTGCATCAATGCATATTTGTAAAAATAGTATTCTGCTACAAAGGTGATATTGATTGGCAATGGAATATCTAATTCTTTGGGGAAGACTTTGTAAGCGGTACTGAGACAATCCTCTCGTAAACCAAAAATGAACCCGCCCTGGTACTTGGTACCATTGTGTAAAGAGATGGCTTGATAAGGCGTGTCGTGTGGAGACTTTAGTACCTTTTCTTTGACATTGAAAAACTGAGGATGATCTTTGGTAGCAATATTGGCATGATATAAAGGCAAAAAACGGTCAATGTATGCTTCATCGACGTCATCAATCGAAAATGCCCAGTTGGTTGTCTCTAATCTAGTACAGGCTGATCTAATTCTTTGTGCTGTTTTCTTGCCAAATACTTGATATGCATCTGCTTTGTCTGCCAATTCTACGCGCCATGCTACCTGAAGTGGGTAGGTACAATCGAATGACTTACTCATAAAAGACAACATACATTATTGCGCCTCAATCCTAACAGAAATTGTAACTGCACTAAAGTAAAATGCTGTGATATACTTGTTAAGATTTATTAATATTTTCTGTGTTAGATTCCCAACTGTTTGCTCGCTTACAAAACTATTCCATCGTAGCCCAATTTGCTTTTGAGCCTATTAATTATCAAGCTCAAAAAGTAGCATTCATGAGTGGCAATATTCGCAACCCTCATTTTACTTATCTAACTCCTACTGACCCACATTATTTTGCTACTAGCCGTTTTGAATTAACAACATTGGCAGAGGAAATTGCTGCCGACAAAAAACATAGTAAAGCTCTAAAAGACCTGTATCTGAAAAGGATTGAAAATGATCTTGCTCGGGTGAACATCTATGAAGCTAGTCATAATGCAGATAGTGATCAGTTTTGGTTAAGTGCTCAAAAACTGCATGGTGCTGTATCTACTGATTGGTGGGCAGAACTAGTTGGTCACTTAGATAGCTCTGTACAGACTAAATTGGATACTGGTGATTGGCAATCTTTGGCAAGTAAGCATGAGTTGGTAATAGACAAGAAATTAAAAGCAAATGTGGCTGAACATTTATTGGCTCTTTATCCATATTTGGCTGAGGTCGCCAAATGGCCCCATGAAAGTGTAGATGCACCCTTGATCGAGCAAGCTTGTAAAGAGTTTTTATTGTCATTAGATATTACCGATTGGCAGGTAAAAGTGATTGAGTCTCATGCCAAAGGAATGTCTGTAAATAGTAAGAATAAAGTGATCACGATACCGTCTACTCGCAAGATGCCTGTGAATAAATTGCAACAGCTCCTTGCTCATGAGATTGGTACGCATGTCATGCGATCTATCAATGGAGCCAATAGTTCATTGGTTTTGCTGTCTGCAGGCTTAGCCCATTATTTACCTGGCGAAGAGGGACTAGCTACGATGTGTGCCCAGTCACTGAGCAAATATAAGTGGCAAGCATTTGCTGGTCAGGATAAATACTTTGCGATTGGTTTAGTCATGGGTGTCGATGGTAAAGAACGAGATTTTCGAGATGTGTTTGAAATAATGAAATTGTATTATGCAGCAGAATCCAAAAAGTTTGATCAGTATTCTTTAAAAATTCAAGAAAAAGCATGGAGTACTTGTGTGCGTATCTTCCGTGGTACCACCGGATTAGTAAAAGGCCAATGTTATACCAAAGATTTAGCGTACTACAAAGGAAATAGATTGATGTGGGAGCTCAATATCAAAGATCCCGCTTTCTTCCCCCAGCTTTTTAAAGGCAAATTTTCACCATTCGAACCAGGCCAGGTAGAAAGCCTCAAAGAATTGGGAATACTTAAGTAAACCCAGGCAACTTGCCAAGTAGTAAATATTTGTTATAGTTTTGTCAAAGCACTGAAGCTGCAAACACAGCTGAGCTGATAGCAGAAATCTGGCCCTGCCAGAAAGTAGACCTACTCCGGGGAGTCCCGTCACAGACTAAGTCCTTGATAGAGGATAAAGGTTGATCTTGGTAACAAGATCGAAAGTAAGGTGGCACCGTGAAGATATATACTCACCCTTACAAGCATGCTTGCAAGGTTTGTTTTATTTATTTACTCCATCTTTTATGATGTCACGTTTATTGATAGGTGAATTGGGCAAAAAAACAGGTCAGATAGTCAGAATTGCTGGTTGGTTACACAACTATCGCGATTTAGGAAAAATTGCTTTTGCGGTGGTGCGTGATCGTACTGGTACTATTCAATGTGTCTTGGATAAAGAAGTGAAAGATGTATTGGCTCATCATCAATTGGAGACCGTATTGGGTATCGAGGGTCTACTAGTAGAAGATACCAAAAGCCATGCACTAGAAATCCAAGTGCATTCTGTGGAAATAATTGCGGCCGTGGATCAGGTACTGCCATTTGAGATTCACAAGCCAGAGCTAGATGTACGATTGGATACTATGTTGGATCATCGTTTGGTATCACTTCGAAATTTAAAAACGCGATCAATCTTTCAAGCCCAAGCTCAACTACTACGCTATATGCGTGAGTATTTTGATCAACAAGCTTTTACCGAAATCAACACACCAAAGCTGATTGCTTTTCCAACCGAGGGCGGCTCTGAGATCTTTCCTGTGAAGTACTACGACCGTACTGCCTATTTGGCCCAGTCACCACAGTTTTATAAACAAATGATGGTGAGTGTTTTTGAAAGAGTATACGAAATAGGTCATGCCTATCGAGCAGAGAACAGCAACACTAGTAGGCATCTTTCTGAGGTGATCATGGTGGATGCCGAGATGGGATTTATTGATTCTTGGCGTGATGTCGGCGCGGTTGCTGTCGGATTATTGCGCTATGCTATCGACAGTTTATGGCAGCATGATCAAGTTATCCTTGAGCTTTGGCCAGAGCTTAAAAAACCAATTATTCCTGAAAAGATTCCGGAGGTGACTGTAGAAGAATTACATCAATTGGTATTTGAACATACCAAGGAAGACTTCCGTAAAGAACCTGATCCCTCACCTCAGGAAGAGAGATTTATTTGTGAATACTTCAAGAAGCAAACTGGCAGTGACGCTGTTTTGATCACAGAGTTTCCTTCATCAGATGCTAAGTTTTATCACTATATCAATCCTGACAAACCAGAGGTAGCTGATCGCGCCGATTTGCTATTTAAAGGCGTGGAGATTGCCACATTGTCTCGTCGAATCCATAGTTACCAACAACTGATTGCAACTGCAAAGGCAAAAGGAATTGATGTAAATAACCCAGGCCTTACTGATTACTTGCAAGCTTTCGCCTACGGTATGCCTCCAGAAGGAGGCTTCGGCATGGGGGTAGAAAGAATCACCCAAAAAATCTTCGACCTAGCTAACGTCAAAGAAGCATGTTTATTTCCTAGAGATGTACAGAGACTAGCACCGTAAAGTTAGGTCAGAGGTACGAGTTCAGAGGGCAGAGGTAGGAATTCAATCCACAACCTTTGCCCTCGCACCTCTGCCCTTTGACCTATTTATTAGCGTCTTCTTCCTCGCCGATTGTTCACCCTTCTATGCAAGATTGGTGTGCGACGAGCTGGGACTCTAGTCGTGTGTACTTCTGGATGTCTACCTCGTCCTGGTAATGGCCTAAGCCCAGGTCTAGTTGGATTAATTCTTAAATTTGGGTGACGCAATTGCGGTCTCAGTCGGCCATTGGGAAATCTTGGACGTCTTAAACCTGAAGCTGTCGGATGGCTAGTAGTTTGCGGTCTGTTGTTGGCTGTTGGTGGTCTTCTTGGAGCAACAGGGACATGGTTTACATGCTGTTCTTCAGGCCCGTGACTTCTGATCACCATATGGAAATGTTTTGGTGGGCCGTGGAAGCGCACGAAGATGTCGCCTTGTTGGACTGTGCCTGCATCGCGATCTCTCACTGGCTGAGCTAGTCTAGCGCTTGCTTGTACTAATCCTCGGAAGAACATGCCGATATTGGCGTCAGTGACAAAGCGTTCATAACTACCATCTGCTTTGCGGTGGATGACAGCGTATTGTCTACAGCTAAAATCAACTGCGGCAAACATAGGATGGGCACTGTGATTACTGTGGCCACGTAAGCGTCCATTGTCAGCATGGCTGCGAACTGTACTATTGATAATAGGAATGATTATGTAGTCATGACTCAGACCACTGGCGTACATCCGGGCATTGAGCTCCGTGATCAATTTATTGATAGTGCCAATGTGATCTGTTCTAACTACTCGACGCCAAGGCTGAGCAATATTCTCGCTGTCGAATATCAATTCTGGATGATTTCCCGTATTTTCTCTTACTAGGTTTCCAGCTGTTACTTCGCGATCGATAGTACTCGCCAAGGCTACATTTGTAGCGAAACCATTTCTATATCTAGCAGCGAATTGATCATGCTGTAATAACCATGGATAGACATTCACATTGTTTTGAGACGGTGCTGAGGTGACAAATTGCCAAGCATCAGCACTACGAGGAATCGCTACAGTATCTAAGTTGAAGCTAGTATTTCGTACGCGACTAATATTCCTATCGTTTCTTTGATGCAGATTATCTAAAAAACTTCGTGCTTGAGTTCTGCCGCCAGCCAAAGTAGGTGTGTCTGTTTCGTTAGCCACTACTTCATTATCTTCACCCGGGATGTCGTGTTCAAAAAGAGCGTGGTAGGCGAGCACTTTGGGATAATAACCCAGTGATGCTGTGCCATAATCTGATCGTGGATGACGCAAAAAGTAATTAGTAGATGCTGTGATGTATGCTTCGTTTTGGATTCGTTCTGGGTCGTTGCTGGCTAAAATTGCTTGTACCGCAGGATCATTGAGTTCCTCGGTAATCATTCTTTCTATTGCTCCTTGGCCAGGATTATAGCCGCCAATGAGAGCCGGAATCAGTAACGCTTCAGGATGCTGGAAAACAGGATGGCTATCTGCCCATACCGATTTATAGTGTCTAAAGATATTATTGAAAATAAGAGCCACTACTCTTGATTCATCTGCAATACTACTTCGGTTTGGTACCCTGTTGCCGAAGATTTCTCTCCAAGCTCGTTGGTTATATGTGTGAGCATCTCTACGAGTTGGTGGTTCAATCTGCCAAATTCCTTCTGCACCAGTGCTACTTGTTTCAATATTGTGACCATATTCAGTCTCGAGAGCAGGCATGCCATCACAAACTAGATTTACAAATTGTTCAGCTAAGTCTGGTGAATAATTATTGAGATACTGATAGAGCTCGGTGTGTCTTGCTGCGTCTAGAAATGCTCTGCGAATTTGGGTGCGACGATTGATGCGCTCACCTGCATGCATTGGTTGTCGAGCATTGTGACGAATAGCGCTGAACATTTGCTCAGCACGCCATGGCATCCCGAGCGGTAATTGGCCGCGGACATCTACTGTACCGCATTGTTCAGGATTGAGTTGGCTGCGAGCCTGATCCCACCAGCTTTGGTCACCGGCACGATTGCTCGGCATAGTAATTTGTGCACAACGTTTCCAGCCGTTGCTAGTATTGAAAAATACGACTGGAATGCCGTCTCCAGTAGGATTGATCTGCATTGCTTGCGTGATACTACGAAGAGTAGCTCCCATGCCAGCAGTTGGTTCTAGGTCCAAAATATTCACTTCATCGTCAAGATTGGATGTCGGTGGTCGAGTAACTGCGGCGTCTTCATCATCATCAACCGGATCTTCGATCTCAGGTAATTGGACGCCAGTATCTACTGGTCTGTCCTTATCACTACATCCTTGCAAAGCGGGTTGAGCCAAAGCCGTTCCCAACATGAATAAGCTCATGGCACGTCGAGCGCGTTCACGCCAAGCCAACTGTTGCATGAGATCATTGCCAGCATTTCTGCTCAAAAGGCTCTTTAATCTTTGTCGTAAACCAACTACAGGATTTTCTGATCCAGGTGCAGCAGAATCTAATTTATTTAGGCGCATCGTTTTATACTACTTAAAGTATTATGCTGGATGTAGCGCACAGTGTCAATTATGCGTGATCCAGCAAATATAGTATCCAGAAAAATCTCCAATCTCTGGCCTCTGCTCTATTCTAGCATTTCTTCCAATATTTCATTCACAACCGCCAGACTGCCATCATTGGTCACTACGACATCATAGCTATCACTATAGATCTCAATATTCTTTTCCACTTCTTGATTGAGAAAACCGACCTTGATAATTTCTTTGTAATCAAAACCATCGGCCATCCCTACGTCACCCATGCTGTCACCTAGCAATAAAATATTTTTGCGCTCTTTGATCGTTTCAAAAACTGGGAAATTCTTCACGACAACTTCGTGTTTATTGAGTGAGTGGATAATCGGTTCGTTTATTTTTACCGCATTGCCTTCAGCATCGAACTGATAAAGATTGGCGATTACATGCACGTTGTTACGTAATAATCCTTCGTGCCGGAGATGTTCGATCAACATATCACCAGGCGCAGCCGACATGATGATTAAAGGAATCTGATGTTTTTCTAGTAGATCAATAAACTCTTTCACTTGGTCACGAAATTGCAGTGTGCTATTGAGTACCACATCATTGATTACATCACGGTTGAAGCCAGATTGCTCAAGTAAAGCAAAATGCTTTTGCCACCAAGTCAGCATATCCAAATTACGTTCAGCCAAAGAAAGCGTATTGTCGCGTTCGATTGGAGCATAATGATCAAATAAAGCTTGTGCGGCAGCTGGGTAATCAGGTGTCAGATATTTCCCTTTGCGTAGCTGTCCAATAATTGATGGAGCTTTCTCACCATTCACATATGCTCGAGTCAAAGTATTATCAAAATCAGCAATCACATGAAACTGACTAGCCCCATCTCGTCTAATACTTAGTTTGCTGACCTCTAATCGCTCTGGATGAGGAGTAACTATTGCTGAATTAGCCGGGATATTTTGATCGCTCATAGGGAGATTTACTGCTAAAAGTAGCATACTAATCTACCTAGGAGTATGCAAAACTTTTAGTTACTGATCAGCCATAGTATTGACCTTTCTCAACCATCAAACTGGCCTTTTCTAATTGCAGTTCTCTTTTTCTTCGTCCAGCGCTATCCCAGTGGTTCTTTCCCCGTTCCCAACGCACAAAAGCTAAATATTGCTTCATGCCTTTCTCTGTCTTCAAAGCAGAAATAATATAGCTTTGACCATCACGTTTTCTTTTAGCTGCAGCAAAAACAGTCAGTCCCTCATCCGGTAAATTTTCAGCCCCACCTTCATGCCAATCTAATCGTTCCAAGGCTGCTCGGATTTGAGCTATATGCTGTTCACCAATTGCTACCACCTCTCCTCGGAATAAAGCATTGGTTAACAATTTATTGGTAAGTTCCAAATCCTCTTTTCCCATTGGACCACCATGAACAAGGTCATTGAGCAGTTGTGCTTTTGCTGCATCCTCCATTACGGCATCCATCTCCTGTATCTCTTTATCAATTTCGCCGACACGACGATCAATATAATTCAAACGAGCGCTGATGATTTTTATTTCATCATGTTCCGGTATCAATGTTGCTTCTCCAGCATCAGCTCCGTTTGTATTAACTAATGTCTTTTTTCGTAATACTTCAGCCATGTCTGCTCGAAATTGTTCTACAATTAGTTTCAATTCTGGTACTAATCCAATCAAATATCGAGCAACTGTACGGTTGATACCATCACCAACTTGGCAATGATCCATTGTTTCTGGATCCTCTGGTTGATCATAATCGCCAGCATACTGCAAAATCTGGGCAATATCTGGAGCTTGTAAATCTTGCGGTGACATTTGGACTACTCTTCGCCAAAAAATCCTGTTACTGCCCCCAGTTTCCATGATTAGCGGTATTGATTGGTCTGTTACTTCCACTCCAAATAATTTAAACCCCATACTATTTTTTGAAAATTAGAAATAATTATAGCATAGATGAATCATCTGCTCTAGATACGATAGACGCTAGCCTTTAAAATCCTGCTGACTGTTGTTTCTTCAACCTGAGCTGGTATATTCGAGGCAACTAAAATATTGAAATGGAAGTAAAGACTGAAATTGAGGCCAAGTTTATTGAGTTACCAAGTGATATACGTGAACGTTTACTCAAAGCTGGCGCGATCTGTGTCAAAGAAGAACGAATCATGCGTCGTCGCAATTTTGATACACCTGATCGCCAACTACTCAAGGTGAATGGTTGGATTCGCGTGCGGGATGAAGGTGGGAAAATTACCATGAGTTATAAACAAATGCAGGATCGCACCCTCACCGGTACCAAAGAAGTGAATGTCACGGTCAATAGTTTTGATGAAACTTGTCATTTCTTGGAGACTGTTGGTTTCGCATCTTATACTTATCAAGAAACTAAAAGAGAAAGTTGGAAACTGGGTGAGACAGAAATTGAGATCGATACTTGGCCTTGGGTACCGTCTTTTTTAGAGATTGAAGCTGACAATGAAAATGAATTGTGGGCAGTAATTGAGAAATTGGGTTTAAACAAAGAAGAAGCTAAATTTGGTAGTGTCGAGATTGTTTACCAACATTATTATAATGTGACAGAAGAGGAAGTAGATGGTTGGAAAGAAATGCTCTTTTCTGAAGTGCCTGAGTGGTTGGCTCTAAAAAAACGTTGATTTGATTTGGCAAAGAGAGGAGGTGTATAAAGGAAGCTCTTACTAAGTGTTCTATGGATCTAGAAAAAGGCCTTTCCCTCCTTGTTGAATCAAATCTCCTACCATCATCACCTGCACGTAAAGTAGATTTGGAACAGTCATTTGAGCGATCTTTGGCTATTTGTATGGAATGCCTGGTAGCAGCTAAGCGACAATTTGCCGAGAAGCTTTATGAGTTTAGGAATTATGAGAAGAGTTTTTTTGCTCAAAAAGCAGCAGCGTTGCAGCTGCAGTTTGAAGCAATGCCTGAATACAAAGTCATTATGTTGTATGGTGATGAGCAGCAACGGAGTTGGGCAGAGACGCTTAGATTAAGCATAGCTAATGTTCCTCCCAGCAGGCTGGCTGGTGAAGTAGTTTTAGCATTGCCGACAATCAAAGTATGGAGAGCGCGTCTCAGAGCCTGTTTTGAGTTGGCAGCAAGTTAATTATTGGAGAGCGCTTTACCAATATATTCCATCATTGCGGGAGTTGGGCCACCGCTAAATCCTTTGTGTTCTTGATAGGCATCTTTGAGCTTTGCAGTAATACTGGGGCTGCCACCAGTAAATTGATTGACCAGTGATTGGCATTCTTGGGCTAGCTTTTGCACATGACTACTTTTGGGATCAAGTTTTTGATCCATTGCTTTTTGTACTGCAGCAATAAGTACTGGCCATGCTTGTTCCACGGCTTTGATTGGGGCCTGACCAAGTTTTTGTCCTTGGGTTTGGATCTTAGCTTTATCAACATCGTTAAAAGCAGGTTGTGGGTAATTCATAAGTGGCATTAAGTTAATAAAATCTTGTGCTGATCTAGTTGTTTAACAGTTGATTCTAATAAATCACAGAGCTTACTCTGCTGTTGAAGAGATTGCTGTAATCTATCTATTTGCCACTGAGCTACATGGGACAAAGAGGCTATCTTGTTCTGCATAATAGTTTTGATTTCTCCTAGCAATAAACCAATCTTGTGGTAATGGCGTAAAGCCCTGATCGATACCTGCGTGTGCTTAGCCAATGTACCAATAGACCAGAGTGGATCTTGCGTAATATCAGACATAAATTTTTTGTTTGCAGTTGCAATGTACACTCTCACCTTGGATGAGAGTCAAAAGCTTGACTACTCACCATCCCGTTTTGTTATTTTATAATCAACTTACTATCCACTATGTCTCAACTCCATTTACCCGCTAGCCCAACTTTGGCTGATTATCAAAAATATGTACGTGAATTAGTGATAGAAAGAGGATTTGAGACCAACTTGTCAGGTGCATTTCAGCTCTTGATGGAAGAATGTGGTGAGCTGGCAAAGGCAGCTCGCAAACAAAGCAAAATAAAAACTGATGTTAGCAAAGGAAGCGATCAGAATGCAGCATTTGAAGCAGCTGATGTCTTTATCTTTTTACTCGATATTTGTAACCAACTTGGAGTTAATCTCGAAGAGGCTTTTCGGGCTAAAGAAGAGATCAATAAAACGCGAGTTTGGAAATAGGAAGGAAGTTTAATTAACAAGTGACAATTTACAATTAACAGTTTTGAAGAGAAGAATTCTTCGCTCCAATCAATTTAAAACTTACGATTTAGCATTTAGGATTTACAATTAAATATCTCCATCAACTGTACATCGTGAACTGAGATTGGCATACTAGGAGTTGCTTAGCTGGTTGCTTATGAACAATACTTTTGCCATCGGATTGGTGGTCGTTTTCTTTGTCGCTGTGGGGGCTCTTGTGGTCCAGATTTCTGACCACATGCCTGATCTCAGCGCTATCCTTCAGTCACAGACCAGTATTAGTCCTAGTTTGATGAAGGAGACTCCTGCCACTGTAAAAAGAGTAGTAGATGGAGATACTATTGAGCTCGCTAGTGGCGACAAGGTACGCTACATCGGCGTCGACACACCTGAAAAAAACTCACCGACAGTCAGTAAGCAATGTTTCGCTGAAGAAGCATCTGCCTACAATCAAAATATTGTGGAAGGCAAAAATGTGAAACTGACCCAAGATACATCCGCCAGAGATCGATACGGTCGCTTACTCGCGTATGTTTACTTAGAAGACGGTACCTTTCTCAATGCTGATTTAGTAAAAAAAGGCTATGCTTTTGCTTCCGAGTACCCACCCGATACTGCGAAACAAGGTGTGCTTGATCAGGCCCAAGAATCAGCTCGCTCCCAAGGTCTCGGTCTTTGGAAAAAGTGTGAAATCTTGATAGACAAAAATGGACGGTATCATACCAATGTTTTGGTTCCAGCTAATAGTTAAGAAGGCTTTCTGTAGCCTTGTTGACAATACTCAGTATGTTGTTATATTGATATGTAATTAATTGAGAGCACATGCAATTAGGAATGCAAATGAGACAGCAAATAGAGTTGAGTCAGAGAACTGAATTGAATGATCCTGATAAAGGGCGACTTGAAGCTGCTTTTGAGTTATGGGAAGCTGGAACGAAGATCGACTTTTCAGTGCCAGTGGAGACTTTGAAAACAATTTTTGGTGGAGGCGATTCAGCTAAAACTGGGCAACCAAAAGATCCGAATGAATCACTCATTGATTCAGAATGGCGTGAGCAGTTTGTGATGATTAGTCCGGCTGATATGGCTAGAATAAGTGATGGCGAGAAATTCGCAGTTTTGTTAGGCCACTGTATCTTTGTATCAACTGAAACTCCTGCTGATTATATACCACTAGGAGTTTTGAATCTGGCAGCTGCACGTCGGGCTCGAGACCATAGTGCTTTTGCTCAGCTTTTAAAAGAGCGGGGACTAAGTGCAGATTATGCTAGGCATTACACTGCTACACTAACTGATGTTTTAGCTGCGCAATATTTATTTAGAGACAAACCAGCTCAGTTAGCTGAATTTTTGCATTGGAGAAAGTCAGTAGAAAGAACTGATTTTTTTAATGATGAGACTGTTGGGAAGATTCTTTCTGAAAGATTGCAAACACGAGCAAGAGCTCGTCAGCTTCACCCTACTGAACGTGGGAAGTATGCAAAGCGATCATTTACTTTGGCAGTGGCTGTTGATGTGACGATGACGCGAGGAGAGATTGATCAGGTCGTCAAAGACTTTGGAATTACTAAAGCAGATATTATTATGGGTAGGCTAAAAGATGAACCTACCTTTGATGTGTCATTAATGGTGGAGGCTATTGATGCTATTGTAAGAAAGATACGAGAAATGTTAGTTACTCAAAGAAATATGGCAAAGAACAAGAAGATTATCACACTCACTAGTAGTCAGAGTGTTCAAGCATACCTTTTGACCAGTGATATTTGTGGAGCTTCCAATATTCTGGAAGCAACCTCTAGTTCAAATGCTTTCTTAGCAAAATCAAATGCTATTTCTTCACTCACAGCTTTGAAAGACAGACTACTATATTTAAGCAGGCAAGCTCTAGCAAGGATAGTCCCAGAGAGCAACGATATGGCGTTATTGCGAGCATTAGTAATTGGCACAAAACAACTTGAGCCATTACCAGAGTTAGAGAAAACAGTTCCAGCTGATGAATCTACAGGCAATACCACATTGGCAAAGATTGGGACCAAGCGTGACGAGCTCAATCGCCGCATGAGTGAAGCCGAAGCGCTATTGGGTCAATACGCTCAGGTAGAAAAAGCTTTTGCTGATTTAGGTGCCAAGGAAGCAGTACCTGGTGTGCTAGCTCAGGATCGCCAAAGAATTCAAGCTCATTTGGAAGCAATAAAAGCACAATTTGCTGATTTGGAACGTTACGAAGGAGCATTGGGCAGCTTAGCGGAAGTAAGAACAAGGTTTAGTAGCCTATTTGCTCAACTTGATCGTCCGGCTGATTAATGGTGAGTCCACTGTTGATTGGGTACCACTGATAGCCTTACGTTACCCTTCAGCCGAGCATCCTGACCCCGCACAGCGGGCGGAAGGATCCTGCCCCATCTCTCGTTCCTTCTCCCTTCTTCCTCCTCCCTCACGCAAGCCAATAGCCCAAAGAAACAAGCATGTTGTACCATGTATGTGGGCCTACTCTTCAAAGCCCCATACTTTCTTTGTATTCCACGAAGTCAGTTTGCTCAACATATCCTAGGTCATACCACTTAGGATTCTCTTCTTCAATCAGTGCTACTTTTCTGGATCGTCGCCATCCTTTCAATTGCCGTTCGCGAGTGAATGCTTCTTTGCGGGTCTCATAAATCTCAAAGTAGACTAGTTTAGTCACATGGTACCTATGACTGAAGCCTTTATTGCGATGTGCTTTGTGTTCTAAAGTCCGTCTACTCAAGCTATTAGTATGGCCGATATAAATTACTTTGGATTGGCTAGCCATCATATAGACATAGAACTCTTGGTTGTTTTTCATTGGTATAATTACTTGCTTTATATGCTAGCGGGGTAATTATGAAATAGTGAGTGAACTGAAAGGGGGACAAAAAAGAGGGGCGAGGGATGGGGCGTGGGAAAGGAATAAGGAGGGAAGGAGAGGGGCATGATCCTTCTCCCGCTTGTGCGGGATCAGGATGGCTCAGGGGAAGGAGGGAGAAGGAATGAGGTGTTGCGTTTGGGGAGGCATACGCTAGGATAGGAATCGATTGTAATCGTATCACTATGGATTTGGAGATTGAACGGAAATGGTTTGTGGCTGCTTTACCAGATTTGAGTCTGCTCAAACCTTGGCATGATGAAAGATACTATTTGTATAGTGATGAAGAGCGTTCGATTCGTTTTCAAAAACGGGAGACGTTCTTTGAGATTGAACGGATGGAAAGTATTTCTAGTCTTTCACGCAAACAAGAAAAGGTGTTGATTACCGAGATGGAATTTGAAGCTTTGAAAAAGATTGCCAAAGGCCCGCTAGATCGGGATAGCTATTTGTTACAAAATGAACCACAGCTCACACTCAAGCTCTACCATGGACCCTTTCATGGTTTGATTCGGGCAGAGGTAGAATTTACTAGTGAAGCACAAGCTAAAGCTTTTATCCCATTGCCTTGGTTTTCCCATGAAATAGATGGTCAGTGTCCGCTCGGACGCGACTCAGTATTGGTAAATCTATCTCACGAACAATTCACTGCATTGCTACTTAAATATCAGGTACCCCAGCTAGGTTATTAGCTATTCTTGATAGCTTCATCAATCCACTCCTGGACGCCAGCAGATACTTTCAAAACGGGGTAAGCCTGCAATACGAAAGTTTTGTAACTGTGCAGTGCTTTTACTGCTTGCTCAATCTCTTCAAATTTCTCCAAGTCGCTTTCCATTGTTACTAATACTTCTTGAGCCTGTTCAACCTTTTCCTGCCAATAAAAAGTAGAATTTACTGTACTCGTTTTAGCACAGGCAATTAGGCGTTTGGCTAGCAATGACTGAATAATAGTCTCGGCTTCGCTGCTGTCTTTGCATGTTAGTTTGAGAGAAATTAAGGGCATAGATTTAAATCAGTTGTTCGTTTTCTCCCTGATGAATGAGTGCTTGGCTATCACTCAGTGTGCGTACTTTGGGGAAATTTTGTTCAAGCATGCTCAATTGCTCTGTATCTTTTTCAGTGTAGTGAACCAATAAAATATAAGGCACAATTCGTAACCCGGTGAGATCAGTCAGATTTACATTATTATCATCGTGACCAACAGCTGAAGCAATTGATTGTCCAACAATCAAACTACCAGCACTGACGCCCACATAAATACCACTACTATGTTCGCAAAAGTCTCGCAGGATTTGATCAGCTCTTGAATCTTTCAAGGCTTTGAGTAGCCTAAAGGTGTTTCCTCCGCCCACATAAATAATTTCTGCCGTTTTGAGACTCTCAATCGTATCAGTGAGTAAGTCAAAGCAGCTAACATTGGTGAATCCTAAAGCTGTAAGCTCTTGAGCGGCTTTTTGAATATAAGGATTAGCTGAACCTTGTTTGGACGCTGTGGTGATAATGATTACTTTGGCAGATCGTTCGAATGATTTGCTTTCCTGTACAAACGCTTCGTGAACAGCCGGACTAGAGAACCCCGTACTGGTAAGAAAAATAGTAGCCATAAAATAAAGTGTTAGCGATCAGACAATCGATAACTTCACTATTAGCTCAGATCATGTGGTGCGTCAAATCTTTACTTTCAACCTTGGTGGGCGATTCGTCGTACTGCGCGATCAATATTATTCATGGCAGCCACTGGATGATAGTGGCCCACGTTGTCCTCAGGAAAAGCGATTGGTAATAGTCCGTGGGTTTGCGCTTGTAAAAGTGTTTGGCTTACTTGATGGCGGCTGGTGTCCATTCTTACCAACTGAGGTGATTTGTTCAAAACACTGCCTACTATTTTTCTGACGGATGATCCGACACCTAGGATCTGATCTATTTTTGCCCAGTCCAACTCGTTAAAAAGCATTACCAAGGTCAACAAAGCCTCGCCATTGTCCGTTTTGGTATCCGCAGCAATTACTTTGCTGCTTTTAATTTTCTCAGTCATTTCTTGAGGGCCAAAAGTAGCCAAAGCTCCCCATAAATAAGGCTCAAGTCTATCAATTACTGCTTTTTGTACTAAATATGAAATTGCTTCTTGGTCAAAATCGGTGCGGTAAAAAAGTTTTCCTAGCAGTAACAGATCATTTTCTATTTGTTCTCTGGTAGCAGTATCCAAGAAAGTATCCAACACAAGCTGTAGTGGATCCGTGATTTTAGCTCCAGCCCTCTGCATCTTTTGATAGATCTCTTCTCTGAGATTAGTTGGTACTATACTTTCTAAATAACGCCTCCAAAGCATAAAGGCAATGGTAACACCAGGCACTCCTTGCTCAAGCAAAATATTGCCGTGCCAAAATCGATGAAAGGGAGAGAATGCCGGAGTATCCAAGCGGTCCTTGTCTGGTGCATGCAGCACATCAGCAAATAAGAGTCTACCGCTATAGTGCAGGCAATCACTGAGCTCACGGGGCAGGTTGGTAGCTAGTAGGCGTATCCCTTGCTTGTGGGTCTCTGAACTTTTGCCAGCAAAGATCAGACTAGCTGCTTGTTCTACAAAAGCAGTTTTCCCTTTGGGGACGCGGGGTATCTTGAGGTATTCAGAGTCGTGCCACTCGTTTTCGATAGTGCTACTAATCGCAAAAGGTGTATCAGTAGCAAGTACTCGCGCCTTTATGTGGGCAGCAGGAAAAGGCCTCCATTGTTTCTTGATGCCACGAGCAAGAGGTCTAATTCGTTCACGCATCAGTCTTTGAATAGGCTCGAAATCGGTGATGATCGTATCCACCAAATCAGTTATTTCAACAACATCATCGATGTCAGCTAGACGAATCATGTGCGGAAGAAATTGTTGATAAGTTGGGATAGTAGTTTTTTTAGTGAGAGAATACAAGTTTGAGCTTGTGAGGTAAAAAGTAAGAAGTAAGAGATAAAAAGTTTGTGAGCTGGGGGAGCGGTCACATCGACACTTGTCGAGACTTAGCCCATACACTTCTTACCTCTTCCATTTTACCTCTTACCCCTCTGTAATATTTCCCAAAACCATATTGTAGTACTAGTATCAACGCATCTCTCCTATTCGATGATCAATCCCTCTCCGCTCAGTGATGAAGCACTGTGTAAATATGTGCAAAAAGGTGATAAAGAAATGTTTGGCGAGCTAGTCGATCGTTATCAAAAAAAACTTTCACGCTACGGCCGTAAGTTTTTGTTTAGTACCGAAAATATTGAGGATTTGGTCCAAGACGTCTTTATTAAAGCATACCAAAACATGCAGAGCTTTGATCTGGGGCAAAAGTTTTCACCTTGGATTTATCGTATTGCTCACAACACCTTTATCAATGCTCTCAAAAAACATGCTCGGGCACCATTGTCTTTGTTTGATTTTGATACATTGATCCCTCATTTGGCTTACGATGATCCCTCTACTCGGGAACGTGAACAAAAAGAAATGCGTATCCTGATCGACCAGAGTTTAGAGAAATTGGCGCCCAAGTATCGGGAAATTATTGTGCTGTACTTTCTAGAAGAGCTCAATTACAAAGAAATTGCTGAAATCTTGCATATCCCGACTGGTACCGTGGGCATCCGTCTCACGCGAGCCAAGAAACAATTAAAAAAGTTTTTACCTTCTGACGCCTTGTCTTTATGACTACACCCACTTCTCATGACCTCAAAGATGAGGTTCTCCACAAAATTCGTACGGGGGATGTTCACATGAAACCAAAATCTTACTTTGCCCTCAAGATTATCTTGCTGGCATTCGTGGCTGCTTTAGTAGTAATTGTGGCAGCTTGGCTCGTAAGTTTTATTATATTTAGTTTGAATATCAGTGAGCGTTCTACTCTGCTTGGCTTTGGCTGGCGTGGGATTCAAACATTTCTTTGGCTTTTTCCTTGGAGACTCCTACTTGTAGAGGTCATACTGATCGCTTTGCTCGGGAGGCTGACTCGTCATTTTCGCTTTAGTTATCGTAGTCCGATGTTGTACTCATTGGTGGGCGGGATGGCTTTGAGTGGCATACTGGCGTTAGTAATGAATAGTGGAGCTGTACAAGAAGCACTCCTGCAGCAGCACCATCAAAGTAATCTACCATTGATTGGATCGATGTATGAGCGAGTGGAGCGACCAGAGCGTCCGGATGACCGACCAGAAGTAATTCGTGGGGTGATTATGAATATGGAACAAAATAAGCTGGTAGTGAAGAATGCTGATGAAGAAACTGTATTGATTAATGTACTACTGCCTGAGTCTGCGTTTCTTGGCCCAGCCTTTATGATTGGTGACGAAGTGTTTGTAGCTGGAGACTTGGTTGGTGACACTTTGCAAGCATATGGGATCAAAAAGGTGACCCACTTTAGACCAATCTGGCCTCGTCCATAAGCTATTTCTTTGCAAGGTGTAATAAATCTTTTTGAGAGGTGTAATAATGGATGTCGCGACACTTATTCTACTTTTAAGATTTATATTTATGTATAAGAATGTAAAAAATGTATTGGTTACTGGAGGTATCGTGTCATCATTATTACTTACCGGCGCAGCTACTACCTTTGCTCAGACCAGTACAGCTGATCAAGTCAGAAATGTGAAGCCAATGGAACGAGTGCTTCGTGCCGACCATTTGGCGGAGATGGCTACTAAACTAGGTCTCAATACTGACGAAATCAAACAAGAACTCGACGCTGGTAAGAAGTGGCCAGATATTTTGAAGGAACACAACGTCACCCAAGCACAGATGGAGTCTCTGTTTGGTAAGCGTGACCGCCCACCATTGAGTAATGATCAGATTGCAGACTTAGCTACCAAGCTCAATCTCAATGTAGAAGAAATCAAAGGAGAAATTGCTGCTGGTAAAGAACTCCCTGCCATTTTGAAGGAACATAATATTACTCAGGAAAAAATGAAGACTGCGTTTGGTGGTATGCGAATGGGTAAGGGAATGGGTATGTGGAAAGGACGAGGTGGACCTCGTATGGAAATGTCACCACAACTGCTCGAAGTACAAGCAAATATTCTCGGTATCTCTACTGATGAGCTCAGGACTACTATGAAGAATCGCGAGACACTCAAGACGATAATTACCGGCAAGGGACTGACTATGGAGACCTTTCATCAAAAAGTAAATGCACAGATTTTGCAGATGATAACTGACGGTAAGATTACTGGTACTCAGGCTGAACTTTTACAACACATGATCAATCACAAGGTAGGAAACAAGACTGAAGTACAAGTGCAAAAGTAGTTTTATTTTCCAACTGGGGATAGGAGTGGAATAGCAGAATAGGACATGCGTAGGAGGCTCCTATCCCCATATCAAACCAATCGCGATGCAGAACTCATGGAGGTGGGTTCTGCATTTTTTGTAGCTGTTCTATAAAGAACTATATGCCATCTGTATCGTTTACTTTTCTGGTTAATTACGTTACCTTAAGCAACCCTAAGCAATATATATTATGAAAACAATCAAGGACCCTTTAGCGGGGATTGGAAGACAAGCAGGTAAATTATTGGATGCACAACGTACTGGTAAATTTCCCAAGGTGACTCCAGGTGTGTTGGCACGGAACGAGATCGAAGGTTTGTTGCGAGATCCTGATGCTGAACAAAAATGGATAGAACATGCTTTGCATTTACAATTGCCCCATGCTCGCGAGGATATGCTTCCTGATGAAATTACTACTAATCTTTTAGGCGGAGCTTCATTCCCATCGACGAAAAGGCATTACCTGCCTTTGGTTTGTGATCTTGTTGCCGCTACTTTAAGTGCTCACCCCGAATTAGATATCCCAGCATCTGAGATGCCAGGTAATAACTTGAATGCAATAATAGCATTGTATAAATCTAATAAAGACTTTAGCACGGCTTTGCACCATATGGTTAATGCCAAATATTTAGATAGCTATGTAGCCAAGCGTCGGTATGGTCCTGGTCTAGCATCACTCCCTGTCCGGGGCGAAGATGTGATCACTCTGATTTCTAGTCTTGACCCCGAGGCAAGTGCTGATGGTCTTTTACAATTTGGCAGCATTATTCGCGTCCAAAAAGCAATGCCTGATCCACGGCATTTTGCTGAAAAGTTGCTTTTAGCAGCAGCCCAAAGAGATTTAGCGTGCAGTATCGGTGACGCAGTGTCTGTTGCTTATATATTGTACCAAAAGCGTTTTGAATACATGCAAGCTGTTCTTGATTTGCGTCAGCGTATCGGCGCGATTACTGGTCAGGCTAGAGAGAGTACACCAGTAGAGAAAGCGATAGTGGCTACAGAGTTCTCTTCACTTCAAAAAAATATTCTTGTATATGGCAAAGCAAAAGTGGAGCAAGCAATCAGCACCGCCCGCAGGTTGGGTATGTTGATGGAGCAAACTGTGTATATCGATCCTCCGCAAGCAAACCGTCGGGCAGGCACAATTACTAGTTTACGTCCTGGCAACGAGGAAAATAAATTTGTAGTAGAGGTGACTGCAGGTGGTGAAGTACTTTATTTTGACTTGTATCGGCTGAAAAATCTTCAAGTCAGAAGTACTGATGGAGCAAGGTGATATATTTGACTTGGTTTCGGTGTAGTAGTCATATGGATATGCTTATTTTCGCTTATGACTATTTTCCGAAACTTTTTCCTGTACTTCAAAAATCCTCGCCATTTGAGTCTCGCTTTGGTTGGCTTGGCATTTTTAGGGTTTAGTGTGTGGCTCAACTTTACTGCTGGTACATATGCTTACAATCATATGAGCAATGGTGTGGCTGATCTATTGCTAGATAATCTACCGACTTACGATGTGTCGCTACTTTTTATTGAAGGTGCAGCGGTGATGGTACTGGGTATATTTGTGATGTGTGTAGTCTATCCTCAACGATTTTTTGATGTCACTGCCACGATTGCTTTGATGTACCTATTCCGAGCTGGTGCCATTAGCCTGACTCATTTAGGCCCACCATTGGCGATGGGTGATATGGGTTTGGCCAATACAATAACTGGTAGATTTGTCCAAGGTGCCGATTATTTCTTTTCTGGTCATACAGCATTACCTTTCTTGGCTGCATTACTCTTTTGGGAAAAAACATGGGTGCGCAATATCTACTTGGCCTGCACTCTTATATTCGGAGTGGCTGCGATTTTAGGTCATTTGCACTACAGCATTGATGTCTTCGCCGCCCCGTTTATTGCGTATGGTATTTACGCCATTAGAAGACACTTGTGGAAGGTTGATTCAGCTGTTGCTTAGTTTCGTAAATACTATAAATCCGATTTCATTCTAGTTATTAGACTTTTCTATTAATTGTTGTGTTCTAATAGATATGCTAAGCTAAATTGAAACCTATTTTACCATGCTCGATCACAGAATTCTCCTTCCAGACACACCATCAGACAGTGTTGATATGCTGCTCTTTTTGCCTGGCTATCGTCAGAGTATTGCTGATGTTGAGCAATTAGTCAGTCAGATTTGTCGCGATATGGTACGCGTTATTGTTGAGCCGCCTTTAGCTACTTCAGCTCAGGGCAAATACAGTTGGGCTAAGTTTGATCCGAAGGTTCGTCCTCTGCAATTTAATCCAGAACATATTCAAGCTGGTGTAGATGCAGTTGTATCACTTACTAGAGATGTGCAAATTGCTAGCAATGTCGGGCAAGTATATTTAGCAGGCTTCAGCCAAGGTGGGGTAGTTGCTGCTCATACTGTAGACCAATATCCTTCTCATTTTGCTGGGATGGTGGCATCACATCTGATTTTAGTGCCTGAGTTGGTTGCTAAACCACGGTATGAACCTTCTCCGCCCATTCATCCAATTTTTTCTGATCCTGGTTTGGATGATATGGTGACAGAAGATGATCGTCAGCGAGTATTGGGATGGTTGGTACAAAAAAACATGCCAGAATATGCAAGAACAGATTTACCCAGTAAACATGATTTCAATCTAGCGGTTGCTCAAACCATGCAAGCAGTAGTGCAGCGATGGCAGCGAATTGGTAAACTTAACCGTTAATATATGAAAACTAGTATAGATGCTTCAGGTGCGGATCGCGGTGTTGATAAGCTGTCAGAGGGACCTAATAGTTATGCGTTGATTGCGACTAAGTTGGGTATTCCAACTACTGCAGTAGTTTATTATCCTTGTTGTGGTAATGATACCTATCCTCAAGCTGGCCTTTCTCACAATCGGTTCATCTATGCCGATGGAGATTTGAATGCTATTGCTGCACTGCAAAGTACTGGGAGAGAGGCTTACTGCCAAGACGTAAAAACTTTTGATCCAGTACCAGGCGGTGTTGATATTGTGGTTGTGCAAAATCCCATGATGTCTTCTTTAGAATTTGTAGACCGTGTAAAAACTGCTGGTATGATCATTTGTAATGATTATCATGCTTCCGCTAAGACTTTGGTTCGAGAGCCCAGTATGGAATTAGTTGCTGTTGTCCATAATCCTAGATCTGCAGCACCGGAGTGGAATGAGTCTCGAGCTCAAGACTGTTTTGAAAAAGCTGATACCACAGCAGATTTACTAGTAGCAGGTCGGCTAGCTTACTGTGAAAAGATGGTTGCTCGTTATGGAGCAGATATTGAAGGTGACAATGTAGCTTTGAAATACCAAATACTTTATAAGCGTCATTTCGATTCTGAGTCTGGTTTCGCAATAATAGGTGATCCAGCTGATGGCGGAATATTTTTGCCTGATCCACCGACAAAGCATGCGTTTGCTCCCGATGATATCGCTATTTTCCGTAAGAGATTAGTCACTCCTGAGCAAAAAGAAGCGCGTATTGAAGCCGTAATTGAAGATTTTGCTGTAGTATTACCTGAACCACTCGAGCCTTGGATTACTAGATCGTTGCAACGCGCCCTAGGGATTAATCTAGTTGCTGATTCTGTGGATTCTCTGCTAGCGATGTTGCGTCAGAATGCTTTAACCCTTATACAACTACAAGCTTTGCAGGGACTGACTAAGTATTTTAGTTTGCGTGAATACTGGAAGTTAAAGTTCCAAAATTTAACTAACGATCAACGTTTGAGTTTTAGTTTTTTACTCAGGAGTGAATCAGCTGTACTCGGCGATCCTGCTTTTGAAGTTACTTTGCCTGAAGCTCATACTTTGGGTGAAGACTTCTTTGGATCAGATGATATTGCTCAAACAGAGTAATTAAGACACATTATCAATAATGGCTTGAGCCACTGTTTTAGCGATACGGGTATCCAAGACACTAGGAATAATAAATTCTGGGTTGAGTTCAGCATCGCTGACACAGCTAGCAATTGCTTTTGCTGCGGCTAGTTTGATGCGGTCATCTACTTTCTTGGTACGAGTAGCTAGTAACCCCTTGAATACACCAGGAAATACCAAGACATTGTTGATTTGATTGGGGAAATCACTGCGGCCTGTACCCACTATATACGCGCCAGCTGCTTTTGCTTCCTCAGGCATAATTTCTGGTACAGGATTGGCCATGGCAATAATAGCTGGTTTTGGAGCCATCATCTTTACTTGTTCTGGTTTGAGCGCACCAGCGACTGACAAACCAATAAATATGTTTGCTCCTTTCAATGCATCACTGAGAGTACCTGCACGCTTCTCTGGATTGGTTCGTTCTGCTACTTCTCGTTTTTCGTCATTGAGATCAGTGCGATCCAGACTAATGATACCTTTGGAATCACAGACAATAATATCTTTGAAACCATAGCTAAGCAGTAATCTCGTAGTGCCCAGTCCGGCTGCACCGGCTCCATTTACTACAATCTTGATTTGGTCTGCTTTTTGACCAGTAATGCGGAGGATGTTAATTAGTCCAGCTAGCGTGACGATTGCCGTAGCATGTTGATCATCATGAAAGACGGGGATATCGAGACTCTCACTCAAGCGACGCTCGATTTCAAAACATTGTGGAGCTGCAATATCTTCTAAATTGATGCCACCAAAAGTAGGTGCAATCGCCATTACAGCTTGAATGATGCCCTCGGTGTCTTGGGTACTGAGCACAATAGGATATGCATCTACGCCGCCCAGTTCTTTGAACAAAATTGCTTTGCCTTCCATGACTGGTAGTGCACCATAAGGTCCGATATTACCCAGTCCGAGCACGGCTGAACCATCTGATACCACCGCAATAGTATTGCCCTTGATGGTATAGTCGTAAGCTTCTTCAGGGTGATTGCCTAGATGAGAAGATACTGTGCCCACACCAGGAGTATAAGCAATACTGAGATCATTGCGCGTAAGCATAGGCCCCACTTTGCTATAAACGCCTAATTTCCCCTGGGCTTTTTTATGTTTCAAAAGTGACTCTTCGCCGTAGTTCATAGTTTTTTTCTTAGTGACGTTATTCTATACGCTTTGGAGGGAAAAAGTAAGAAGTAAGTGGTAAGAAATGTAAATGCTTGTTGTCCACTTGCGTGGAGGGCATGGTATTTCTCCCGCTAAAAGACTTTTTACCTCTTCCCTCTTACTTTTTACCTCCCATCTAAGCTATGTTGTTGTCATCAACAACATCTCTATGATTGATGTATTAACTGGTTCTGAGTTTGTGATGAATCGTGCTCAATCAGTAAGGATTGATCATGAGCGCTTAGCGCAAATAGCTGCTCAGTACAAAAGTGTGGAGAGTAAACATTGGTTATTAGAAGCACCTTTCAATCTTCAACAGCTTTCAGAGCCGGAAATTGTAAACTTTTTGTTGCTCTTTTATGCTTTAATCTTTTGTTTTTGGGGAGAACCCAAATGGACGGTTGATTATCAGGATCAAAAATACGATGGATCATTTGGTTTATTGATAGCACTTCGCAAAGCATATGAAAATGGCATTCCAATTTTGGACTGGGCCTACTGGCAAGGCATCTCTCAGGAGGAATTTAGCAGTGTACTGAGGGGAAATGTAATCATTCCGCTATTTGATGAACGCTTGGCTATTGTCCATGAAGTGGGCAGAATACTGATGGCAAAATATCAGGGGCAAGCAGCGCAGCTAATTCAATCTTGTGGAAAAGATGCGCGTAAATTGTTGGAATGTCTCAGTAGTGATTTCCCTTCCTTTCGTGATACCGCACACTATGATGATCAAGAAATTGCTTTCTATAAAAGAGCGCAGCTATTCGTCGTAGATGTCTATCACTTTTTTGCTGGGAAAGGTCTGGGTGACCTCAGTCATATTGATAGTATTACTGCTCTGGCAGACTACAAAGTACCGCAAATTTTGAGGCATCTAGGCATTTTGGTTTATGCTGAAGACTTGGCTCACTTAGTAGATACGAAGCAGGAGATTGCTCATGATTCACAACCAGAGATTGAGATCCGGGTAGCTAATATCTGGGCAGTAGAGCTGATGCGTCGTATTGTTTCTCAAAAACTCCCTATGGTTACTAGCACCGAGATCAATGACTACTTTTGGTTACAAAGCCAAACTGCTCAAAATATGAGACCATATCATCGTAGTCGCACTATTTTTTACTAATTACTTGTGTATGTTTTTTAGTCCTAAACGTCTCGCAATAATTGTTTCGTTGGCTACTATCAGTTTTTTTGCGCAAACAACGCAAGCTTCTTATAAGATGTATCCAGCTGGCCAAGCTCCAGTAGTGATTCCTACTAAACCAGTTTCTTCGACTCCAGTGCTAGCACCGAAATTAGTTCCAACACCAGTGTCGTCTAGTCCTACTCTTAGTGGCCGCTTGGTGATCTCAGATATTTATTTTAGGAGTTATGAAGCTGACTTTACGGTCTATCCTGATGCACATATGGATGTGACGGAAAAAATTGTTGCTGATGTGGGAAATCTGACCAACCGGCATGGCATTTTTCAAGTCACTTCTGAGCGTTATCAAGGAGAAAACAATGTTATGCTCGATACGCCGATTAAACTCCAATCAATCACGAACTTTGCTGGTCAGTCGATTCCCTTTGAGGAAAATCGTAGTAGCTGGGAACATACGGTTAGTTGGAAAATTGGTGATGCTGATCAACTGATTCATGGTGCTAATCAATATCAGATCAAGTATCAAGTGGGCAATGTGATCGACACTAACAATTCCCAGTACGACGTCTGGCACTTCGATGTGTTGGGATCATTTTGGCAGCTTGAAACAGATCGTTTTGCTGCTTATGTGAATTTCCCAGCCAATGCCCAGATAAAAAATATCACGGCAAGTACTATTAAAGCAGGTACCAAGACCACTACCCCAGTACAGACTACTTGGGTAACTCCTACTCGCTTGTTGGTACAGACTACTAAAACCGCAGGTAAGGAGGAGGGCGTGACTGTGACTGCTCAGATAGCCAGAAATGCTGATGGAAGCAGTATATTCTCTGCTTATCATTTGCCTTGGACTTATACATTGATGCCCATCATAAGCTACAGTCTGCCATTACTGGTTTTTTTAATAGTTTTTGTACTTTGGTATCGTCATGGTCGTGATGCCAAAACCCATCGTACTATTATTGCTGAATACACCCCTCCAGAAAATTTGTCAGCAATGGAAATGGCTTTATTGCTCCGACATGGCCGTTGGCACAATAAGATTATTAGTGTGGGTGTGATGAATCTAGCTGTGAAAGGATTTGTTAAAATTCATATTGTTAAGAAACTATGGGGGCTCAGTAAAGAAGTGATGATTGAGAGTATGCTGGATACTGAAAAAAGTGCCAAGATTACTATGGCCGAGTTAGCTCTTTTGCAAGATTTGATGAGCTGTAGAGGCATCGCAAGTCCCGACGGTATGGTCACCAAATCAGATTTGCAGCTCAGCTTTCGTTATAAAGTAAGTGCTATTGAAGAACGTACTCGATTGGTTTTAGAAACTAAAAACTATCTAACCAACTCTAGCTGGGATTGGTCTACCACCCTCTATGTAGCTGGCGTTGTCCTGCTGATTGCTGCTGGTGTCGTATCATCAAACGTCAACTTGTGGCTGGGTATTGCTCTGGGTGTCAGTGCTCTCATTTGTTTTCTCTTCGCGCCATTTATGTATCAAATAACACCTATGGGGGCTGAAATGATTGATCGTATCGATGGCTTTAAACTTTTTATGAAAAAAGTAGAACAATATCGCCAAGTCTTTTTTGAAAAAGAAGGAGATTTGTTGGATTTGCTACCTTATGCGATGGCTTTTGGTTTTACCAAACTCTGGCTAGCCAAGCTTAAAAATATTGTTTCACCAGAACAATGGCAGCGTTTTAATATGACTGTTTTAGCTGGTACTGGCAGTATTGGTGATGTTACTTCTTCAATTAGCTCAATCAGTAGCGCTATCTCTAGCAGTGTTTCTTCTAGCGGAGGAGGTAGTGGTGGTGGTAGTAGTGGGGGAGGGGGATGGTAGAAGAAGAGGTCCGAGGTTTTTTTGGGGGGGGCTGCTCTATACTTTGATGATGCCGCGTGCTTCAATTGCTTCTTTGATCATGTGGGGGCGACTGATATTGGCTAAGTAGACTTGATTGTTGTCCGGTGTAAATTGGACCACCAAGGTGCCATAGCCAAATAATTTGCCCCAGAGGGTTTGTTGTAGAGTGACTGAACGGATTTGATTGAGGGAATAATCTTTTTCAGTAGTGATGCTTTTTCTCGCCACATAGCTCAGTTTGTCCGGGCTCAAAATATAATAGACTCTACCTCGGCTGATCAGATAATACAGCAATCCAATCGCAACTGAGAGTATTGCCAGCATAAAAACATCTGTACCGGTCCATTCAGTTAGAAAACCTAAAATCACTACTACAAAGTAAATTACTAAGAGAATACCAAAGGTTACTAGTACTACTAGCAAGGTATTTAGAATCCTAAATATAGCTGCTTGGCGGATAATAAAAGGAGGAGCATCTGGTGGTGGGGGAGATGACGGTGGTGTTTGCTGTGGTTCTGGAATGGTAGTTTGTGCAGCAGGAATGGTAGTTTTGATCTCGTCCATACAAGTTTTGATAATGAAGCAGAATGACTTCAATACTACTAGGCATTGGCGAGCATGACAATGGCAACAAGATAGGCTTAAAACTGCTAATGCTTAATGTGTCTAAAGGGTTTTGTAAAAATTGACTTCGTGCGCTTATAGCACTAGTATTTTAAATCCCAAGTAACTTGAATATTTATGCAAAAACGTGAGAAAACAATTCAAGGGATTATGGACTCCTTTCATACTGTCAGAAGATCTTTCAACACCAATCACCTCGGTATTCGCAATAAAGGAGAAATTACCCCTGCTCAATGGCCTATTGTTTCTAGTCTCAAAGACCGCCCTACTATCGCGCTCAAAGAACTAACTAGCATGCTACATATTAGTAGTAGTGCTATCACCCAACTCGTCGATGCCTTGGTCAAAAAAGGTTATATCGTCCGCAAAGAATCATCAGTAGATCGTCGTGTGATTTTGATCGAGCTAACTAAGAAAGCAAAAGATTCTTTAGCTATCATGCGTGAAAAAGCAGTAGCACATTTGATTACCGCTTTCTCCAATCTCACTGATGAAGAGCTAGTTACCTTTCAAGCCCTGAGTGAAAAAGTAGCTACAAATATTAAGAGCCAGGAGGGGTAGTCTGATATAGTGAATAATGAATGATGAAAAACTAATAGTTTAGCGATATGCAGTCCGTCAAGCGGAGACGGCAGTCACTAAACTTTTCACTACTCATTATTAATTATTCACTCCCTTTCTCATGAATAGCTCCGCCAAAACAGTAATTGCCTACCTAGAATCTTTGCCCGTCGATCGCAAAGTGGCAATCAGTGAAGTTCGAGATATTATTCTTGCTCACTTACCTGTAGGCTACGAAGAAGTGATGCAGTATGGCATGATCTCCTATGTCGTTCCCTTTTCTCGCTATCCCAAGACATACAACAATCAGCCACTTACAATGATCTCTCTTGCTTCCCAGAAAAATCACATGGCGGTTTATTTGATGTGTGTTTATGGTGATCGCAAAACCCGTGATAAATTTATTGCTGATTATCAAGCTACTGGTAAAAAACTAGAGATTGGCAAGTCGTGCCTTCGTTTCAAAAAAACGGCTGACTTGGCATTGGCTGTAATTGGCGACTTGGTAGCACAGATATCGGTCGATCAGTTTATTCAGTATTATGAAAAAAGCAGATCGCTTGTTAAGAACTAGGAGGAGGGGCTGATGGAGTGAACAATGAATGATGAAAAACTAATAGTTTAGCGACATGCAGTCGGCCAAGCGGAGACTATAGCCGCTAAACTTTTCACTATTCATTATTAGTTATTAACTCGCTTTCTCATAGCCTCCAGCCCTGCTTTTGGCATTACCCCAAATTAGTTGGTTTAACCGAAAGTGAAGGCAAATGCTTTGATGCCTATGGTTTCAAATTGAATAGTGAGGACATGGGCAGCAGTATCTTTGGTATTGTGGACCAAGTGGTAGAGTCGGTCACTATCCAAAAGCACGGCGCCATTTTTGACGTCATTGCCAGCTTGATCGTCCTTGATAGGTTTGCCATCAAGCAGAATTTTTAATAGGCCGGATCCGGCTGGTGGGTTGAGTACCAAGTACACATTTTGCCCGGTAAAACGGAAGCTCAAAGTATTGCCAGCTGCACTAGTAATAAATTGTTTGTCTTGTACCCACTGGCCTGTCAGTGTCCACTGGTCATTTTTGAGCTCATCAACTGTTGATGCTGCTCGATAGTTTGAGCGGCGATCTGTGCCCAAATAAGTTTCTGGTGATTGGTCTTGATTTGGTGTTGTATCCACTGCTGTAGGCGCCATGGTTGGTAGGCTTAGGTCTTGTTTCGCTTCCTTGAGTAGGGCTCGGATGTTTGCTTCAGTTTCTTCATAATGACCTTCACCAAAATGGGTAGCTCGGAGATTACCTTGCGCATCGATTAAATATTCAGCTGGCCAGTATTGGTTGTTGTAGGCACTCCAAGTTGCAAAGTCATTGTCTTGCGCGACAGGGTAATGAATCTTAAAGTTCTCAATTGCTTTGGCTACATTGTCAGTATTTTTTTCGAACGCAAACTCAGGTGAATGTACTCCTAGTACCACCAAGCCTTGATCTTTGTATGTATCATACCAGCTTGTGACATGCGGCAATGTACGAATACAATTGATACAAGAATAAGTCCAAAAGTCGATTAGTACGACTTTACCTTTGAGCTGAGCTAAAGTGAGTGGATCACTATTGAGCCAATGAGTAATTCCTTGTAATTCAGGTGCCTTACCTAATACTGGCAGACCACTGAGCGCACCACCGATGACAGTAGCAGCAGTAGGTGCCACACTTTGTTCCGGAGCACCATGCAGCGCCTGTAATTGTTTTTGAACAATGTCGCTTTGTTCTAACTGTTGGGTGAGACCAGTGCTAATAGAGCTAGGTAACTTTGATAATACGTTGTTTTGAATTACTTGATCCAAGCCAAATAACATCGCTAAAGCTGTGACAATCATAATCACACCAAAACCGATTTGTAGTTTGGGGGCAATTTTGTTGAGGCTTTTGATTCGTTTAATTAAAGTCTGACCACCATATATCAGTGCCAGAAGTGGGATACTAGTACCCAATGCATAGGCGATGATGATTAGTACTGATACCAGATTGAGACTACTAGTAGCAGCTAAAGCAATTACTGAACCAACAATCGGACCGACACAAGGTGTCCACACTAGTCCCAAACTAATACCGACTAAGATACCACCTAAGAAGTCTTTGCGTTGTGAGTTATTGCCAGTTTTTGGCATCAGTCTACTCACCATACTTTCGAATGCCACTAGGAGTTTAGGTATAAGCAGCAGCACACCAAAAGCCAACAAAATGACCACCGCAACTGTGCGTAATACTGTCGGATCCAAACCTAAGTACTTAGTTAAATAACTAAGAGCTAAAGTGAAAAAAGTAAAACTAGCTACCAATCCAACCACAATACCCAAAGGACGTTGTTTGCCACCAGTCACACCAGCAGAAAGCACCAATGGCAAAATCGGCAAGATACAAGGAGCAAGAATCGTAGCAATACCAGCCAGAAACGCGAATAAAACAAGGATATACATAAAGAATTATAATTTAGCCGCTAAACTCTTTGCTTCTTACCTTCGTGACTAATTTCCTGAAGGATTAATAATCCCAATGTATAACCTAATCGGATTCGAAGCAAAACCGTGTTGATGATGCTAAACACTAGCAATACTGCTTACTTTACAGTATTATCTACTCTTCGTAATTTATTATGACTATTGAATCGATTGGTGAAGATATTCCTCAGAAAGTTTTGGACCTCATTGTGGACGTGTTTGGTTCAACTGCAAGGGTAATTTCTATGGATGCCGATCATTTATGGTTGCAAGTACATTTTACTGTGCATGATCAGCCAGTAGTTCTTGATGTTGGCGTTTCTAATCCTGATGAGATTACTGGCAATTTAGAATACAAGCTTATCAAATTGGCTGTACCTGATTGTAAAAATCTTTTTGTCCAAGCAGATTGGAAGGAACGTTTTTGTGATTGGGGAATGGAATTTGAAAGAGGTAGGTTGCTGCTGTTGCGTATTCGTTTGGAAGGTTTGTTAGCTAGTCCATTACCACAGTTAGTAGCTCCCGCTCAGAATTATGATCTCGGTCAGAGTGTGGGGGCACATGCTGAAGGAGTAGCTGCCTCTGGATATATACTTCAAGAACCTGAGGCAACCGACACGATAGCCCAGAATCCAATGCCTAGGTTGAAGGAGAATAGTTTGGTAGTTCGAGGTGCTATACTGGTATGTTTCTCTTTAGCTGGAGCAGCAACTTCACTCCAGTTTTTTAAGAGACCAGTGGCACCTATGCCCGTATCAACTTCAATGCCAGTATCGAGACCATCAATTGTGGCTCCAGTGGCCGTTCCCTCTGCAGTCTTTGCTTCACCAGAGCCTTTAGTTCCTACGAACTGTCTTACTATTAGCACAATCGCCACTGTGAATGATCGTGGTTTGTTGCCTTGGTTGCGAACTATCAAAGCTGCAAATCCAGTGTTTTTTACTCGTTTCCATGTCACTCCTCAGGATTTAGTGACTGCCAGTATCCGTCCTCGCCATCGTGCTGAGTCTGCAGCCCATGACACTACCAATCCTGCGCATGCTCTGGGTGAGGCTCATGCATATCACTTTGGTCAGGTGCAAGCAGGCGACCGAATTTTCTTGCAAGCTTGTCCTCATGCTCCTGTGATGTTGTCATATAGTCGTGGAGCTACGCATCTCTATAATGTGCAGATCGATCGTTAGTTGCAACTTATTATGCCGCTTCAGCTAGCTTCTGATGTCTGGTGCATAACTCGGCATCAAGGTGAAAGACTAAATCGCCTAATGCTTCCGATGCTAACAAGTCATGTTCGCAGGCTTGAGCAATCATACTAGCCAGTGGAAGTGTGAGGGTTTTATTTGGTGGAAGACCACTGCGATGCTTCTTCCAATAATGTAGATCACAGATCACTACATCATCAGCAGCTATTGTAGTAATGATTCGGTCTTTATGGAGCGAAGCTCTGATTCCTGCTGTCTGTACCGCTTCTGCTATTTTTGTTGCTATTAATTCTTCTACTTGATCGCATGCGAGTTTAGTGACTGGATTAGCCCGGTCAGGTGGAAATATATCTGGCGCTTTTGCTTGGGCCAGGGCAGTGAGGAGAGTAAACAAGTATGGTTGATGTTCACCCAGTCCGTTTTGTATTATGTGACATTCTTTTAAAGATCTATTTTTGCTACCAATCATTGCAATCAAGGTAGTAATCGCCTCCGATGTATCATCAATCATACTATTCATGTGAGCTCCTGGGGCTGGTGGGCTGCTCAAACGAGCAAAAAGCGATTTGATAGCTGCGGAACTGGTCAGCGTATCCAAGTGGTCAAATGGAAAGCGTAGATGTTCAAACTCACGATGATTCTGGATAGCCTGCCAGCATGTATGGTCTGGTAGTACCAAAGCATGACTGCTATCCTTGCATACAATTCTACGTGCTTTTTCGCGAATGACTTGGCTATCTGCGTGTTCATTGAGGCGAAGGCATTCCACTACGTATCCCAGGTGATTCAAAATGCCAATGAGATCTTTTTCAATCGCCCTATAGAGTGAGTTTTTGCGATACATCAGCGTGATTTCTCCACCGGCCAAAATCGGATACCTACCGCTTATTTCATTTTTATTCAGGCTCATATTTCCTTGTTAGCGTTGGACTCTAATCCTGGTTGCTTTTTGATTCAAGTACAAAAAGATCATTAGGAAATAAAATACAAAAAAGCAGTAGTCCAAATGAACTACTGCCTTTCTTTAAGCTATTAAAGCATTTATTCTCCTAAACTAGTTTTGATCATCCAGCGCATTTTTTGATGCTCCTCAAGCATTGCAGTCAATAGATCAGCCGTGCCGACATCACCTTGTTTGTCAGTGCTGTCGATGAGCTCTTCCAAGAAACTAATTACTGTTTCATGGAGATCAAACAATGTCTTGAGTCTTTTATCGAGATCCTTTTCATTGACGTCATTGGTCTCTACGACTTTGAGCTTACTCATTTTAGGATATTCACCGAAGCGGCCTTCAGTCACACCATCGAGCTGGCGGATACGCTCTGCTACTTCGTCGATGTTGTCATAGATCATTTCCGCATGCGCATCAAACAGCGCGTGGTACTGACTAAATAGTCTACCACGATAGTTCCAGTGATAACCTTTGTAAACGGTATAGCTATGGAAAAAGGTAGCTACTAGTTCGTTGAGTGATTTGATAGTGAGATTTTCTTTCATAAAAATATAGGTAAAATGTTGGGAGCACTTTTTAATGTATTCTCTTTGAGAATAATTCTCAAGTTCCTATTCTTGCTTAATCACAAGATCTATTTCTTTTACTCTTTACTTGTTTGCGCACCAAAAAGTAAGCTGGAATGAAGCTCTTCAGGCTTGAATGGTTGAAGAATGACGATGCTTGTAGTGAAGTTGAATTGGAGCACTGCCAACTCCAAGGCGTCTTTGAGTCGAGCTTGATCATAACCAAGTGCTATCACTGCCGGCTGATGGCTTTGTAACACCTGCCACATCTTTATATCAGCGTCTCCTGGAACTACAGCATCAGCTATTCCCAAAGCTTCAATATCAGCGATTCTCTTGGTTAGTGGCAGACGGGGAGGATGGTTCTTGAGCTTTTGTACTACTTGATCCTGGGTCAGGGCAACAACGAGTTCGTCACCGAGCGCTTTTGCCTCCTGCAGCATCCGAATATGCCCATCATGAATCCCATCAAACACCCCAAAACAAAATACTTTTTTTGCGTGTGAAACCATAAAATTGATTTTGTAGAAAGAATATAGCACAGTGCCTTCGTATTAATCGACCGTATGTATTTCGAGCAGCTAAGAGAGCATCTGTTTGCCAACGTGGACTATCCAGAGTCTATGCGCGAAGTGATGGGCAAGATAACAGCTTGGCATCAATTTTGTGCTTTACCGAGTGAGACCAAAATGCTTTTTACCTATCCTGATGATCAAGGTGTTTGGGATGCTGGTTATAAGAATCGTCGCAAGGCTGAGGGGCGAGAAGACAAAGAGTACATGCATTTCCATGGCAATTATCGCGATTTGCTTCAAAAATACGGCTTAGCAGAGTTGGTGGAAAAAGATCCTACCCTCAAAGCGATGTGGGATTTAGTTAGTGGCATCAGAACAGAAGCGGGTAAACTGATCACAGTTATTGCCACTGATCTTGACCAACATATACCCGGTTTAGCTAAGAATGTGGCTGATAGCACTGACCTAATGACGTTGCGATTTCTTCACTATACTCCAGAGGACGATCAGGATGATAATCTTGCTGCTGCTCATTTTGACCGGAGTGGTTTTACACTGCACTTATACGAAAATAAAAACGGTCTTCAACATCTTACGCTTGCTCATCAATGGGAAGATAGTCCAATCGACAGCAACAACACTGTCGTATTTGCTGGCTACCAATTACAAGCAGAGAGTCGCGGTGAAATCAAAAATACTTGGCATCGTGTTATTCGAAAACATGACACCCAAGTACAAGGTGATCGGTATTCATTAGTAGCATTTGTACCTTTCAAACACACACCTACGTATGATGCTAGCGCTCGTTCGCAAGATCTCAAGCCGGGATACCAAAATTAGGTCAGAGGTACGATCCCGCCTCTGCGGGAAGAGATCAGAGATTTTTGGTGAGACCTGTTTTGGACTGCCCGTAAGGGCGTCATTCCAGCCCTGCACCAGCAGGGAGATGAATCTCAGTCAAACTGCAGCTGGGCCAAAAACGTCAGCCAATTAATGATCATGAACAATTTAGTTTGCTCTACTCCTTTACCGGACCGTGACTAGCGATTTTCATCAATCCTAAATCCACAATGACCAAACCAATCCATAGCCAATCAAAATAGGGGATTATGGTGAAAATTCTGATCAGATTGAGCAAAGTAAAAATACTAGTAATTACCAAAACTGACTGGGTACTCCACTGAGTAGTCATAGTAGCCTTCAGCCTGCTATAAGTACTCCATAGTGCAATCGTCAAAAAGACCAAGATAATAGTGAAATTTTGTTCGGCTACCCCTGCAAATATTCTTTCTTGAATACTGGGAGTAGGATCAAGTGAACCTGAGCCATTGATACGAACGTATAGATTGGGTTGATAGAGATAGAGCTTGATAATAATCGTACGGGCGATTGTCCAGATGAGAGCAGCCACAGCACTGCCATACGTAGCGCTATACCAGAAATCGGGACCAGTTTTCCACTGTAAATTGATCAACACTACTACGGCCAAAGCATCTAGACCAAGCAAGATATCGAATGTACTCAGACTGCCAAGCCATGGTGCTATAGTGCCGAAAGGTTGTAACTCATAAAGTCCAGTACAGATCGTTAAAACCGTCAGCAATGCAATACTCACTAGTACTATCCAGTACATAGCTTTCTTCTCATGTTGCAAAACCTGGGTTAAGTCATTGCGTTTGATCGTTGGTAGAGACTTAGACATAGCAAATTTTATATTGCCATGATGCTAACACAAAAGTAGTGGAGGTGGATATGATGCTTAATTGACTACTTTTTCACCTTCTTAAGCCATTTAGCATTGGAAGCTTTTGCTGCATATGCTATTGCCGAAGGGAGATTTGCTGCTTCGGCAATGATGATTTTGCCACCACCGATTTCACGATGGCGTTGTGCCAATAAAGTGCCTTCTACCGTGCGCTTGATAAAGTGAGGATTGGTTTTATCTTCAGCAATCTGTCGGAGAGACAATGCTCTTATAAGGGTGCTGGCATCAATTGGTACAGTAAAGTCAGCACAACCACTCACCACAGCACTATTCCTATTGCTGACGGCGTTATGTAAAACACGTAATCCAAGTTCAAGCGTGAAGCTTATAGCTTCGGCTCCATCTAGTCCTGCTAAAGTATTTGGTGCCAGTATGCCTGTATAAGATGGTGCATGAGGAGCATAGCCACTCTGGCCATTGAAAGCTGAATGGATTCCCGGAATGATGCAAGTAGTGGCAGCCTCCTCGCGCTCTTTATATCCGTACCAATGGCCACCATGTATTGGTTGGTCTAGCGGTGTTGCCACCACCTCAATCAACTGATCACTCACTGTACTACAGCGTACTATTACTGCGGCACCATCGATGCGTTGTTCAGGTTCTTTTCGAGGTATTATCCGTGCTTTTAGGCTGAGTTCAGATTGTACTAATTGAAGTATCTTGGCTCGGTGAAGATGCTTGATGTCATTATTACCAAGTTTTGCAGCCAATTTTAGCATTGGCAAAAGGATCTCTGGACTATGTACAATTTCTT
The DNA here is from genome assembly GCA_964514565.1 of uncultured Candidatus Peribacteria bacterium. GTDB lineage: Bacteria > Patescibacteriota > Gracilibacteria > RBG-16-42-10 > RBG-16-42-10 > JAGNZB01. The sequence goes on from CAZERA010000001.1 coordinate 588,775, forward strand.
TACTCCAATCAGTCAATAAAAGCCTTGTTTCAGCTCGTGCTTGATTGCCACTAATAGTAGTGGCATCTAGACAATCTTTGGCATAATCTCTTTGGCAGCTACTTTCAATTTTAGTTACCAACTCTTTATCTGCCCCAGCGAAAGCAGTCGCTAAGTTTTTTATGAGTTCTAGATATTTGAGCATGCGTGTTTTTATTGAAGTAGCAAAATACTAAGATCCTTTATGCTTGTCAAAGTAGCTACTTTGTCCATTTGCCTCGATAGAGTCCGGCAGTAAATTTGATAGTATCTCGAGCTGTCATTATGGTACCCATAGTAATAGTACCTCCACCAATACTATTGTTAGCTGGGTCTGAAATATTTAGGCTAAATGATGTTTTTTGTAAGGCTGGACTCACCCGGGCAGTATGAACCGCATTGCAACTAATTTCGCCTATACCAGTCCATTCAGCCCTGGGTAGCGAAAACTGCTTACATCCCAAAAACAATGACTCACTGTCACGTGGTAGTAAACGTCCAATAATGCCCAATCCTAGGTCAAGACTAATAACAGCTGTTGTTGGTGCTAGTAGAGTATGTAGCTGATTTGTTGCTGCTAATGGTGCCCGCAAGCCTCGTATTATTCCTGCTTGTCTACTTCCATCAATAGATTCTGCCGATTGTAAATCTGGGTAAAGTGTACCTTTCAAAGAGCTATCTATCAGCTCTTCATGTCCTGTCCAGGTACCTCCGGCAATGGGCTTTTTTAATGGTTTCGCTACTATCTCCACGCGTCTACCACTTTGAGTAACACAGAGCATTATCACTTTTGCACCAGATTTGTGCATACGTATTTCCTCCGGCGCTAAGAACTTTGCTTCTAACTCTAGTTCGCACTGAACAGGACTAATAAATTTTGTATCTTCGATACCAACAATACTTTCTCCACTATATCTTTCAGCCAACTGCAGCATTGGCAGCATAGTTTCACTACCATGAACGAAAAGTTTGCTCCAACTTGTGAGTAGTAACCTTGTTTCTGCACGGGCTGATTGTTCCGTGATTACCAAATCAGTTAAACAATCTTCTTCAAAATCACGCGGGGTGTCTTTTTCTTGTACAGTTTTTAAACGTGTTTTTTTACGATATTTAAATGTGAAGACATCCCACCCGAATGCAAATAGATTGTCCATTGTCTAAAATAGCGAAATGGTAAATTAGTTTGTTTTGGTATTTGTGTCAATATATACGTTTACCATAAGCCATTAGGGCTATTTACCATACCTGACAATAGATTTGGGATAGTATTTTTGCTATAATTAAATGTTAACTAATACAAAAACATGCAAAACATGCCTGCTCATTTGGATAGTATGTGCCGATCATATGTGGATAGCTTACCGGGCCATCCTAGTGCTAGAAGGTTGGAAAGAGAATTGCGTGAAGTGCGCTCATTTGTGGCTCATGTTTTGAGCTCAAGAGGTGTTAATCCTGGTAAGGGTTTATTAGACCTCACTCACTGGACCAGCGCCAAAGAAGAGGCCTTGATTGAAGCATGTCCGGCTGATGAGAAAAAAGCAGAACCTTATAATGCTGCAATCAATGCCGTTGCCAATCTCAATGCTTTAGTGGCAGCTGAGCTGACTGATGTAATGGTCCCTGGTACTAAATTTGCTTCCGTAGAGACTATTGGTGTGACGTTAAACGTTGATGAAGAACGAATGGTTTCTGCTTTGGGACTGCCCAAGGATCAATCAGAAAGATTGCGAATCAAAATGCAACTGATTAAATCAGGAAAGTGGGAAGGACTCCGTATTCGTAGTGTGATGAACCAACCACAAGTTCGAGCTGTGGCGGTTGGCAAGATCCGTATCTTGTTCAAACACCATACTGGTGAGATTCTTTCTGTAGGTCAACGCAAAGAGGTTTATGATCATCCTGCAGCTCGCAACTAGGCTCCCCTGATAGCTAGCTCTAGCACCATAGGACAGTGATCTGAGCCTTTTATTTGGGGGAGGGTGTAAGCATTCTTTAATTGTGATAGGAGTGACTTGCTCGCAAAAATATAATCTAATCGCCACCCAACATTGCGGGCTCTAGCTTCAAAAGCTTGTGTCCACCAGGTATATATTTCTCCCTCGGCATGAAAGTGCCGCAAGGTGTCTATGTAGCCGAGCTCTAGCAATTTACTAATTTGTTGGCGTTCTCCCGGGCTAAACATGATGTTGTTTTTATTCCCTTTGGGACGAGCCAAGTCAATTTCTGTATGGGCAATATTAAAGTCGCCACAGAGAATAATATTTTGGGTCGGGTCAGTGGGGAGCGCAGCGAATAGGTTCTGATAACTCATCAGCTTATAAGGCAGTTGTTCTTTTCCTCTGCCCCCATGTGGTAAGTACAAGTTGATAATAGTGAGCTCAGGAAAGGTGATGGTTTGGATGCGGCCTTCACTACTAAATCGTTCGTCACTGAAACCAATGTTAGTGGAACTTGGCGCTGTTCGGGTAAAAGTAGCAGTCCCTGCATAGCCTTTCTTTTGAGCTGAGTTGATATGGACGTCGTAGCCTACAATTCCCAACAGCTCTGCAGGAAAATCGCTACTTTGACATTTGATCTCTTGCAGACAAAGTATGTCGGGCTTTTCGGTTTCTATGAGTTGTCGAAATCCTTTAGCTAAGCATGAACGAATGCCGTTTACATTCCAGGTGATTATTTTCATCAACTCTTATTAGGTAATAAGTTTTGCTGTCATTGGTCTTTTCGCTAGGATATGCTATGGTTCCGCTTCATTTTTGTAAATATGAAAACACCTTCATTAGCTAGTTTCGCATTCGTCAGTACGCTCAATCTGTTGGGTGGTTGTCAGACATCGCAAGCAGTGGCACCCAATAGATCAGTTGTCTGTCCTACTAATCCAACTCCCACTGCACCTAATCCTGCAGTAGCTGTAGTACAGCCAACTTGTGCTGGAAGCGTTAGTGCTGAGACTTTTTTACGTAATCAAATCGCGGCCATGCGTCCCACTACACCTCGAGGGATCAGGTATGATATGCGCAAGATTCTGATGCTGGCTGTCTCTGAAGATGAAGGTACAGATGAGCCTGTACTTCAAGCTGAAATAGCTCGACAACAACCTTGTAGTCAAGGCGAAGCTAATATTGGGATCATTCGTACACAAATCTATGGAGGGCTAGGGGATGGATATAGACCATCGGAGATTACTGAACGCTTAGTATTTACTGACCTGCATGGTGCTGACTTTGCTATTCATTCAACTTTGACACCAAATCTACCTGGTCAAGTACATACTTGTTTACCAGATCGTAGCAATTATTATCATCGCTTTAGTTGTTCACCATTTCCTAGAGAGCGTTTTGATCCAGAAGGTTTGATCAACTGGACACTCCATCTCCACCAAGTACCAGGAGTGGCTATTTGTTTTAGTCCTAGTATCAATGAGCCAACTATTTGTGGTTTTGATGCTGTTTCTGCCTATGCTCGAGCTCATGGTCGTGATCCTAGTAGTGGAATTATGATTGAAGCTTATGGGCCACTAGGACGCACTCCTGCTCAAATTAATATCAACTAACAAGTTGGTTGACCTGCCTTTGTACTAGCGTGTGCAAACAAACGTAATACCTTGGCAAGTGACACGGTCGCCCGGGTGAATTGGCTGAATTGGTGCGTTGATGCTCGTGATGTTGGTTTGACTAGTCGGATCGCAAACAAATATGCGTGCTCCTTGGTCAGAGACATTGCAACCAAAGCCGCGATTAATTGGCAAAATCACTACTTCTTCGTGTGGTTGATCATGACAACCAGGTCTACAGCTCATCTCTGCACTAGCCCAAGGTAGATGCTCATAGGGTCTGCTCATAGCGAAATCTAGCGGACCACTTGGTGTACAAAAAGTAGCATGTCCATCATGCACATTGTTGACAATACTAGGTGGCAAAGCATTGAGACAGAGTGCTTCTTCCATGTCCATTGGTGGCACAATAGTGGTGGTGTCAAAAGGCTCGTAATGGATACCATGAATATCCGCTGCTAATTGTAGTCTAGATTCAGTAAAGTCAGTCAGAGGATGAAAGCCACTGGTACAAACAAAGCCATCTTGTCCTGTGCCTGGTAGCACGACTTGAATATTGGGAGCAGTTTGTAGTCGCTCGGGGACACAGAGCAAGTAGCTATTGTCTTGTTGATGAAACTGCCAAGTCAAAAGCCTCTCGGCATGCTGATATGGTTGACCTTGGTCACAACTGACACCATCCCTTACTTCACCAATACGGAGACGATGAACTTGACTCTCCGGGATTGCGCCATGGGTCATACAGCCGTACAAACTTTCTCGTACTCGGGCTACTTCACCCCGGCCGATGTGGGTATGAACTGGTGCGCTACTTTGCTGTGGTGATTGTGCGTGACAGGCCATGAGCAAACTGGTAGCTGCCAGTGACTGTTTGAGTTTCATAGAGATAACAATGAAAAGGTGTGATAGTAGGATAACTGGGTATGACTGTCCATGATTTAGCCCGGCAGTGACTATGTAGCGATGATGGTTGGTGGGGGAACGTTTCTTAGCGGCTGCATTGTCGTCTGAGATTCTTCTCCTGCTGGTGCAGGAGTCGAATGACGGCTAACGCCTGGCTCCTGGCGCGTTCACCACTAAGGGGGGATCTCTGTCCTTTGAGCCTTTACAAGGACAAAAAGTCTCTGATCTCTGCTCTCTTTATCCCGCGCATGCGGGACGGGCCTCTGATCTATCTCTGTGCTTGCTTGCACTTCCCTACCTCGGGATTATAATCAGAGGTGGCTTTCGAAAGTCTCAATTGATTGCAATCAGAAATTATTTTTAACCCCCAATGATATGAATAACAATGCTAACAACCATAGTCATACCCAGAATTCTTCATCAAACAAGGGATTTGGTAATATGGATAATGCCCAACATCGCTCAGCTTCTAGTAAAGGTGGTCAGACTACAGCTAGTCGCAATGACATGTCTGAATTAGGTCGTAGAGGTGGTATGGCTAGAGGTAGAAGTACTGCTAGTAAATAGTGTTTGAAACTTAAATTAACTGTAAACAAAAAAGAGGGGCCGCGAAGCTCCTCTTTTTTAATCGTATATATCAGGGTTTTTAATGTAATAAACTTTGTAAATCACGAAATGCAGCACTGAGTGCATCATTGGAAAATGCACTAGCAAGGCTTTCATAACTAGCTTCGATATCTTTGGTGAATTGCTCTTTGAGTGTCTTTATGTAGGCGGTTTTTACATCAGTTGCGGAATCATTGAGTCCCACAGTATCAGCGGAGACATCTCGTGTGCTTTGATCTACATCCATAATTACTTTTGCTTCCAGCTCTACTACCAAGTGAGCATCCACTGAGTATCCATTGGTCGGAGAAGCAGACAAGGCAAAGCTTTTTACTTCAAAGACATATTTACCAAGATGGGCTTGTTTGGATGTATCTTTGAGTAAGTCGTTTAGTTGATTACTGTACTTTTCTTGATTGGCGCGAAGGGTGTTGTCTATTGCAGCTTGGATCCAGACTTTTGATTCACTTTCGATATAGTTGCGGTAGGGATCGACATTGTTTTTCAGTAGACCATCATCAATCAGGCTAGATGGCGTCACGTCTGGTAAATCATTGGCCATTTTCCCTCGTAGTTGTTCCAGCTCAGCAGTTTGGGCATTGGCTTCTAAGCTTTTGAGTTCTTTGATTGCGTCACCTTCACCTGTGATAAACACGTTCCATTTATCCAATAATGTGGCGATGGTACTAGTAGCGATTGGTAGCGCCATGTTCCAATCTTCTCGAATAGGAAATGTCATAAGGATAGGGGTTAACAAATACTTGTAGTGTAGGCCCTAATTTGAATAGCAACAAGTAAATGAGGTTGGGTTTTCTTATAGAAAATTTGTTTCTCAGCTTTGGTTTGCTATAGTACCCAACTAATTAGCTTAGGTGAGCTATCATGACTAGTCTAGTGAAATAGCTTTCACTTGATGCTGCTGCACATTTTCTTACAATAGGCCTTGTCTTAAGCATTATTATGGCATACGAAAATCTGCATCCACTCCAAATGGTCATCCTCAATAAAATGATGGCTTTACCAGTAGCTCGCTTCCGAGATCTTAGAATCGAGGGACTTTCTACTGATCATTTGACCTATCATATCAAGACCTTGGTCAAGCAAGCTTTACTGGAGCGAAAAGATGGCGGTTATGTTTTGACTGATCATGGTAAAGAGTATGTAGGCAGAATAGACGAGCATACCTCAAAGATTGAAGTACAAGGTAAGCGAGGTGTCCTAGTGCGTTGTATGAAAAAGGAAGGCAAAAAGACTATGTACTTAGTCAATCGTAGATTGAAGCAGCCCTTTTACGGGTATGTCGGATTTCATACTGGCAAGATTAAAGAAGGGGAGGGAGTGTATCAAGCGGCAGCTCGGGAGCTACAAGAAGAAGCGGGAGTGCAAGCTGATCTGCATTTGGTCGCTGTATTTCACTATATTGATTTCAAAGAAAATGGGGATTTCTTGAGAGATATTTATTTCTATGTCTTCAATGCTCACAACATCAAAGGTGAATTGATAAGCTCTAATCCCAGTGAGGGTGTGGAAAACTTCTGGATAACTCTCAATGATCTCAAGAAGGAAAAAACTTTTCCAGGGTTTTGGCAAAAGCCCACTTTCTTTGGTGCCAAGAGCAGAAAAATGACAGGCGGTGTGATGGATATTGGTTTCCGGGAGGTAGTGCGTGTGATTACTGACTATTGATCCCATTGGTAGTAGGGAAGCTCCAATGCTATGCTTTGTTTAGTTTACTTCACAAAGCATGAAACAGAAATTTATTAGTTTGTTTATGGTGTTGGTGGTTTTGATGGTGATTGTGGCTAGCCAGATGAATACCTATCCTGTGCTGCGGATTGTATTTTTACTCCTCTGTATCGGTGGTCCACTAGGTATGATTCTTTTGGTACAAGGTCCATCGCAAGCTTGGCAGCAGTTGCTAAAGAAAGGTGGGGTAGTAGCTAATGCAAAAGTACTCAATGTGGCTGATACAGGTATGACTTTGAATAAAGTAAATATTGGGGTGAGACTAACTGTTGAAGTAATGATTGATAGTGAGGCTCCGTTTGAAGCCACAGTGGAAACATTTGTCTCTCGCGTAGCTTTACCCAGAGTGGGGGATTTGATCTCAGTAGTATTTAATCCAAACAATAAGAAAGAGGTGGCTGTGGTGATGCAATAGGGAGCAGCTATAGTTAATAACTAATAGTGAAAAGTTTAGCGACTACAGTCTCCGCTTGGCGGACCGTATGCCGCTAAACTATTAGTTTTTCATTATTCATTATTCACTAACCCAATAACAGTTTCTTCAACTCAATCATCACCTGCCCATGTGCCATAGTAGCGACGGGATTCTTCTGAGTAGCTACATGATACTTTTGGTTAAACTCACTACCCATTTCGTTGGGTACCAAAAGCATTTGCGTTGCTTGTAGCAAAGTAGTCACCTTATCCTCATGCCATGGTTCTTTAGCTTGAATCATTTCATCTACCAGTACAATCAACTCTGATAGCTGACGCAGCCATTTGAAGCTGACATGATCCATCACCAAGGCGAGGTATTCACCATTGGTAGCGATGCGACCATAGACACCTTCGTATTGATGCTTTTCAAATGTGAGCAAAGCGCGATGGAGATCAAGTAAATGATCACGCAAAGGCATAAATTTTTCTGTATTGTGAGACATAGATTTTAAATGTTAATATTACCAAATTTACCGGTGCGATAGTCAGCAATTGCTTGATGAATTTCTGATTCAGTATTCATCACAAACGGGCCATATCGGGTCACTTTTTCTCCTAGTGGTTTGCCGCCTATGAGCAAGAGATCAAGTGGTTTTTTACTGGTGCTAGCATTACTAATAAGTACTTCATCCAGGTTTGATTCAAACAAAACCATTTGGCTATCTGTCCCTACTTGTTCTTCGGTGCCGAAGTGTCCTTCACCATCGATGATATATGCAAAGGTATTGAATCCCGTTGGGATTAGCTGCGTAATATTGCCACCAGGTTGGATGGTGACATGGAGATAAATAATTGGCGTATGGGTTTCAATCACTGCTTTTGCTCCCAGAGACTCACCAGCAATTATTTTGACTTGGACTAGTCCATCACTACTTGTGACGATAGGCATTTTTGATGCTGCTATGTCTTGGTAGCGAGGCTTGGTCATTTTGTCCTTGCTGGGTAAGTTTACCCAGAGTTGTACACCATGCAATGTTCCTCCTGCTTTAGTGAATTCAGTGGGAGTGAGTTCGGAATGAATGACACCAGCACCGGCAGTCATCCATTGTACATCACCTGGTTTGAGTCGTCCTACATTTCCTTGCGAGTCACGGTGTTCCATTTCTCCTTCGAAAAGGTAAGTAACGGTTTCAAAGCCGCGATGAGGATGCTCTGGTGCTCCAGTATCTTCACCTGCAGCGAGCTTCATTGGGCCCATTTCATCAAGTAACAAAAATGGATCAAAATCCATTAGTTCTTCAGTAGGAAAAGGTCTGGTCACGGGGAAACCAGCTCCTTCGAAAGTATGAGTACTATCTATCACTGCCCGCACAGAGCGAGCTTGAGCTGGTGTTTTTTTCATTGTGTCAGGGTTAATTATTCTTGCCCAATTTGTTCGCTAATTCTACTACTTTGCTAAACATCATCTTGGCATTTTTCTCATGCATCTCAGCATTTTGGAGCTTGCCTGCTTGATCAAATGCTGCCCAGATCATGGGAATAGCTACTTGGTCTCGTACATCATACATACGTTGTTCACCGACTACTTGGCGTAGTTGTTCCACTGCTCTTGTACCACCGGAAGCACCACCGTAGCTTACGAATCCGACTGGTTTGTCTGCTGCTTCGCGAGCAATATAGTCGAGTGCATTTTTGAGAGCAGAAGAGAAGCTGTGGTTGTATTCTGGAGTGATAATAATCAGTCCATCAGCACTAGCGATTTCATCTAGCCACTTTTGCACTAGAGCAATTGGGTGAGGACCTTGGCGCATCGCTGGTCCGACTGCATCAGCAAACATTGGTAGGGGATAGTCGAGCAAATCGAGTAAACTAAGCTCGGCTGAAGTATCGCTTTGTAATGTACTCATTAACCATTGGCTTACTTTTTCACCAGCACGACCTTCACGAATGCTACCGAGAATTATTTTGATTTTTGGCTTATTCATATAATGAAAATTAGGTAATAATTAAAGTCTGTAATTTTTGAATTAAAGGATCCTTGATTATTTGATAATGCATACTGTTACCTTGTCTTTTGGCCACTACCACTTGGTTGTCTTTGAGCAACTGAAGGTGATGTGATGTACAAGCGACACTCATGCCGATATGCTCAGCCAATTCTGAAACTGTGGCACTGGGGTTGTGAGTGAGGCATTGTAAGATCTTCAGTCGATTGGGATCACTAAAGAGTGAAAATATCTTTGCTTTCCGTTCAATCTCTGCTTGCGATTTGACACTGGCCATAGGGGGAGGTAATGTTCAAGTATTCAAATAACTACTTGAATAGTAAATCAACACTCTATCCTTGTCAATCATGTTATGAACAATAATCTTTCTGCCTCCCCACTTTCTTTTGCTCCGGTGCTCAAAAGTTTAGCAAAGACGGCCACGATGCCAGTAGTATTTGTAGGACATGGTAGTCCGATGAATGCATTTGAAGATAATAGCTTCACTCAAGAGTGGCAAAAATTAGGTAAGAGTCTGCCTACTCCTCAAGCAATTGTAGTAATGAGTGCTCACTGGGTGACGCCAAAGGGTACTTATATAACTGCGATGGCTCAGCCGGAAACAATCTATGATTTTTATGGTTTCCCACAGGAATTGTATAATATGCATTACCGCGCTCCAGGTAATGCTGCTTTTGCCCAAGGGCTGAACTCTCTGAGACCTCAAATTTTGACTAGTGACGAATGGGGATTTGATCACGGCACTTGGAGTGTCTTAGCTCAAATGTATCCAGAGGCAAAGATTCCTGTGCTCCAACTCAGTATCAATGAATCACTCAGTCCTAATGAAGAAGCAGCTTTCATTGCTGAGCTACAGTTTTTGCGCCAGCAGGGTGTGCTCTTTATTGGCAGTGGCAACATCATTCACAATCTGAGGATGATCAACTGGGAAGATAAAACGCCATTTAGCTGGGCAGTGGATTTTGATGCTCAAGTAAAAAGCTTGATTGAAAAACGTGATATGCAAAGTTTGGCCCACTACCACAGCTTGGGCAGTGCAGCGCAATACAGTATTCCTACTGATGAACATTATCGTCCGATGTTGGGAGCACTGGCTCTGGCCACCGACCAAGATACCCTCCATTTTTTCAATGAAGAGATCTTGATGGGCAGTGTAGGAATGCGTTCTTTTGTAATAAAAGGCTAGTTTTATATCCGATCTCCTCTGCGAACTTTACTCACTAGATTACTCACTGACCAAACAGTCCGTACTGCACGAGGTTTTTTTGGTCTAGCTGACAATGGAATAGATGATTCAACAATGATATTGGTTAGATCAGAAAATTGATCTTGGTCAATAATAGTCTCAAAACCTACTTCAGGTGTCCTGCCTTGGAAAATATCGTGTTCAATCTTGGTCCAAATTGCTGCAAATGCTTCTGCGGGAGCATCAATACATTCAACAAAATGCTCTGGAATGGCCCAGTTTGTGCTGTAGGTATTATCTGCATGATGTCTGAAAATGTGATGGAGAGCGTTATCTGTAAGCTTTGTTCGATAAAGTTTTACTGATGCTTGCTCAGTGTCGTCTGTTGGTGGAGTAACAATTGGTGCCGCTACAATTGATTGAAAGTGGGCACGTAGTGCTTTGCTTTCTAGTTTTGCCAAAGCTTTTATTTTTGCCCTAGCGTCAACACCTTCAGTGCTTGTAACGTCTAGAGGAGGTAGAAATGTATGAATGTTTTCTCTGTTGAATGGGTTTAATGGATCAATCTCTAGTATGCTCATATAATATTTATTGTAAGCGTCAATATAAGCCCTGAAGTTGTTTTTGTCTAGAAGAACGTTAACAATACGCTCTTCATTGGCAAAACTATTTCATGATATAGTCGTCTCGTCTTATATCTTTGCTATGACTTTTCGCAACACTATTGTTCCTCAATATTGGTGGGTATTAGCAGTAGTGATTACTGTTTTGTGTAGCGGTCTCTATGCTGTAGGTCAACAAGTGATGCGTCAAAGTGCCAATGACCCACAAATTCAGATTGCAGAGGATATTGCTTATGGTTTAGCTCATGGCGGTGACATACATAGTTTAATTGGTCCATCCAATGTCGAGATGGCTCAGAGTTTGGCCCCTTTTACGATTGTTTACAACGACAAGTACGAGATGGTGGCTTCGAATGTCCGTGATGCTCAAATACCGGTGATCCCTCGTGGTGTACTGGAATATACTAATCAATATAGTGTCCATCGTGTCACTTGGCAGCCAGCACCAGCCTTACGTATCGCTGCAGTGCTCCAAAAAGTAGAAGGTGCCCAAGGTGGTTTTGTGTTAGTGGGCCGTTCACTGCGAGAAGTAGAAGATCGCAGTGATGGATTATTTCGCAATGTGGTAGCTGGATGGCTTGCTACATTAGTAATTTCTTTGTTGGTAGCAGTCGGTCTGCACAAAAGGAAAAAAGTTGAACAGAAAGCCCACAAAGCATAATTACAGTAGTATTGCTGATTTTGTCAGGACTAAGTGCTTTTAATGCTTGGTAGTTTAGCAGTAGTGTTTAAGTGTCCTTAAAAACACTCTATGCATGCAATGTCCTATGCTTTGTCTTCTATCATGTTGGCACAAATAATTGGTCCGCTTCTGTTAGTGATTGGTCTCGGTGTGCTATTCAATCGTGGTAGTTTCAACCAAATGATTGCGGAGATGGTAGGTGGCAAACAACAGCTTACTTTGTTTGTAAGTGGTACTTTGACTACTCTTCTCGGTTTGTTGGTAGTAATTGGTCACAATGTCTGGGTTTGGAACTGGACAGTATTAATTACACTTTTGGGTTGGGCGACTTTGATCAAAGGTGTATTTTTAGTACTTTTCCCTACAGCAAGCAATCCAATCGCTAAGTTTTACCAAGGTCGCAACAGCCTGATTACTGGAGCTGCTCTTGTTGCTATTATTATGAGTTTGGTGCTTTGTTATTATGGTTATATTGCTTAGTTAGAACAATTTTGTTAATCAAAAAAAGGAGTGAGATTATTATCTCCTCCTTTTTTTGAGCTTCAGTTTGATTAGTGTTATCACCAGATTTTGATATTTGTCGGATCTGTATCTTTAAAGAAAACTTCGACAGTGTCACCCACATGATAGTCAGGTGTGCGATATTGGTATTGCTGATTTTTTATATCAGCTAGATATCGATAAAACTCTCTGACCCAGATTTGCGTATGACTGATCTGAGCAATATTTTCTGTTGTCATGAATTCAATTTCAATATCCATTTTTACAAATTCATTGGTACCAGGCTTTAGTAAAAAATGAGTGCGTCCTGCATGTCTTTTTATACGTTCAATAGCAGTAATATTGCCATGTGAAAAGCTATAACCACGCCAGGACCAAAACTGTTTACTGCCAGCTACATACCAGAGCGCTGTCATTACTAGCATTAGCAGTATACCAATCAAAGTAATCAATAGTTTGCTTGTCTGGGTTTTCTGAGAGAGGAAGATCAAGGCACTCAATCCTACCAGTGAAATGCTCAATATTTCTTTTTGCCAAACTTTATGCATACCTAATTGGGATTAAAGTGTGGGCAATACTAATCCTAGTAACACTCCTACACTACGCCATTCTTGCATCTTTCCCGCACTGATTGCACTTACTATTTCCTCTGGAGTCATCCAAGTGACTGCAATATCTTCACCGTGCTCTAGTTGTTGCCCCTCCGTGTGTTGGCTGTAGCTTTTCACTACAAAATAATAGAGGTCCCATTCAACAGTTGATCCTGCATTGGCTTTGACCAAGAAAGTGGGATCTTTGATTTCTAATCCCGTCTCTTCTCGTGCTTCTTTGATGGCTGCTTCTTTTGCCGCTTCAATAATACCATCTTTGTTTTGTCTCAATATGCGATATGCTTCTAAGGTGTCACATACTTTGCCACCAGGAAGGCGCAAATCTACACTGTCGCTTTCGAAACGTTTTTCTTGGGTAATTAAGATCTTTCCCTCATTGGAAATAACAACTAAGCGGATGCCTGGAGAACGGCGATATTGTTCAAATACACGGCCATCTTGCTGACTGATGTGTACTACTTCGCCAATTTTGCCTGAGAATACGATGTTTTCTTCCATAAATTCTTGAGATAAATACTACTTGCAATGTAGCTAGAAAAGCTCACAATCAAGTCAATTGAGTCAGCTTAACTATACTGAATTATGCATGCATTGGTAGTGGGGGGCACAGGGATGTTGATGCCGGTAGTAGAGCAACTGATTGATGATGGATATCGTGTGTCTGTGATTGCTTCACGGCCAAGTTCGCTCCAAGCCCTGGGCACTTATTTGCAATCCAAGGCGAGTGAGTTGAACGCACTTGCTGTGGATTATCATGATGACGAGAAATTGCAGGAGGTTTTGTTGGAGGCGATTAGGCGCCATGGTCCGATTACGCTCACTGTAGCTTGGATTCATAGTTCCGCCGCCGATGCGCCCTTGGCTATCGCTGAGTTGGTCACTGGTGATTTTTTCCATGTGCGATCAGCCGGGGCTAGTCAGCTAGACTTTCAAGATCCTTTCGATGTGATCAGTATTAAGGCATTGGCAGATATTGATTATCATCAAATTACTTTGGGTTTTGTACTAGAAAATACCGCCGCCCGTTGGTTAACTAATCAGGAAATTGCCCAAGGTGTGATTGCTGCTATTAAAGAAGCGAAAGCTTATTGGACAATCGGCACTACTAAACCTTGGCAAAGTCGCCCGTAGCTATTTCTTTACTTTCAGTCCTCTTTTGATGATCATACCTACAAAAAATATTTTTTGATTTCCTCTTCATGTCAGCTAGTAAGCCTCAACTAACTAATAGTTTTAAACAAAAGGTGCTCGGTTTTCTAAAGACTGATGGATTAGTGGTAGCGTTCTTGTTGCTCACAGCAGCTTTATTGCGCTTTCTCGATATTACAAGTATTCCTTGTGGTTTGTTTCCTGATCAGGCTAGTCATGGTCTGGATGCGGTGTTGTTGGCCCATGGTTTAGTACTACCAGTGTACGGTGGCGATGAAGGAATGTTTGTTTATTTTGTAGCGATTGTGCAATTCTTCTTTGGCACCGGTATCTGGCAGGTGATTGCTACCTCGGCAGCTCTGGGCACAGCAACAATACTCACTACTTATTTGGCGGTGAAGGAAATACTGGGACGCCAGATTGCTTTTCTGACTGCGTTTTTGTTGGCAGTATCTAGCTGGCATATCGCCCTTTCACGTGATGGCTTTCGGGCTATTTTGGTACCATTGCTAGTCACGTTGTTTTTATATGCTTTAGGCCGAGCTTGGCATGCAGCTACGGATAAGCAGCACTATATTCGTTATGCCATTGCTGCAGCATTATTTGCTTTAGGTTTTTATACCTACTATGCCTATGTGCTCTTCGCTTTGGCTATGGGAGTAATGGCTGTGGTGTTTGCTCTCACAAATCGAAAAAAGCTAGCGCAATTTTTAAGAGACAACAAGCAACCTTTGTTGCTGGCTTTGTTGGTTTTCTTAGTAGTATTAGCTCCGATTGCTATCTATATTTTGTTGTATCCTACCGAATATTTTTCTCGAGTAGGTCAGGTTTCTATTTTTGCTCAAGCTCACACTTTGGGAGATCGGGCTGCTGTAGTTTATCAGAATGCTAAAGCAACCATTGGCGGCATCTTTACTACTGGCGATCTGAACTGGAGACATAATGCTAGTGGCCATCCATTTTTGGCTCTTACATTGTTGCCATTCTTTGTCGTCGCCGTTGGGTATGTTTTGTACAAACGCGGTATCTATTTAGCAATTTTGTTTCTGATAGCAGTGATGTGTTTGCCAGCTATTATGACCAATGATGGTTTACCGCCACATGGTTTGCGGTTGATTGGGATCATTCCTTTCTTGTTTTTATTGGCAGCAATCCCACTTTCTTGGTTGCTCAGTCTTGGTTCAAAAGTAGGCAAATTGGCTGGAACAGCAATCGTCAGCTTAGTGTTGATTTTTGTTGCTTGGCAGGGCTATCAAAATTATTTTGGTGAAGCGCCTTACCAAGCTCACTACTATTATGATTATCGTTGTGATCTCACCGCATTGACTGGTTACCTCAAAACAAACGTGCCAATTAAAGTAATCACTGACGATTTTTCATTGGACACGATCAAGTATCTGATGTTACCCGAGACTGTAGTACACCAAACCCCAGAACAACTACCCTCTGAATTGACCCCAGACTTCGTAAGCAAAAACCAGCAGCTCCTCTTAGCTTCAGCCTTCGGGAAATTCGATCAAGCGTTGCTAGACAAACTGACTCAATACTATTCAGTCCAAGCTTTCAATAATAAGTTTGATCGAACAGATTTCTACCTATTGTCAAAAAAGTAGTTGCCAAATTTAGCCGAGAGTCAGCTATTAGCTCCCTTACTTAGTTTGATTTAACCAACAGCCCAATCTTGCTGCGAAGCAACCCGCACCATTACCTCGACCAACGTGGAGAGGTCCTCTTCCTAACTTTACCAATTTCATAATTGAAAGCCTAAAGTAATCCACTAGATACTAAGCTTTCTTTATGTACTACACCTATTGTATTACCAATCGTTCACGTACTATTTATGTAGGAGTAACGAACAATATTTATAGACGAACACATGAGCATCAGACTCATTATTACCCTGAGTCTTTTACAGCTAGGTATCACTGTTACTACTTAGTTTATTATGAATGCTTTGAGTATGCAGTTGATGCTAGCGCTCGTGAGATACAGCTTGAGCACTGGAGCAGGGGAAAGAAAATATGGTTAATTGAAAAGACCAATCTATTTTGGTTAGATTTGTCGGTGGGGTGGTGAATGGGTAGCTAGACAGAATATTGGGATCGTTGGTGATGCTTGGCTGATGATTTTGAGGTGGGTAGAATTTATCGGGAGGCCCCTCCACTACGGTCGGGGCGATGGCTGATTGTGGGACTTAGACAATCTTTATTTATTTTACTACAGAAAGAGCTCGGGGGTGCGGAAAGGGATCAGGGCTGTGATTACTGCTTCTACGTAGTAGCTGGTTCTGGTGATTACGTCTCCTGTGAGGAGGCCGATTGCTCCGTTCACTTTGGCCGAATTGGTTTTGCCGAATACTTGTTCGTCTGCTGCTCCAAACTCCATGCCTTGCTTGATCAAATCGCTCACTGCTTTTGGTAAAAAGAACATACAGGTCTTTCCTTTACCTAATTTACCATTCCTCGCTTTGATCACTACCCAGCCATAGGCATTCATGTCACCGTCAAAGATGTCTATGCCACTTTCTTGGCCTACCCAGTAATCAGCATCAGGTACTAACAAGGAGGCATTGTTGGCTCGGTTGGTGGCACCTTGGAAAGCTTCTTTTTCGTTTTGAGGTTGATCGCTTACGCCGGACTGAGTGGCAACGCCCTCGAAGCTAAAGGTTTCTTGGGGAAACATCTTTTCAAAGCCTTGCTTTGCCGCATTGATCTTGACTGGATTTTGGGAAGCAATGATTACTTTGATCATAAAGCCGAATTAATTGGATGGGAGTGATTGCATAGCGTCTTGCACTTTCATGATAGTACTCCATGTGCGAGTAGTAATACTCTTGCCCAGTGTTTTTTCTACTACACTCATGATATCGGTAGAGTTTTTGCTATCAGAAATTTCAAATACTTCACGTATTTCGGTAGGCGACAATACACTCATGTCTACGTTGGTCTGTTGCCAGGTAGTAGGCGGCACGAAGTTGGCTGGAATTGGGTGTTGTAAAAAACTGATGTATGTTCTGGTGCTGAATACAATTGGTACCTCCGCAAACGGGTCTTTTTCGACCAAATCATTTATTTCTTGTTCACTGCGAATAATGACAGAGATCTTGCGTCCCAGAGCTGTTTTGATTGCTTGTTCGATGCCATCTCCAATTTGTTTATTGGTTTGTTCTTGGGCTTGAAAAACTACATTGCCACTAGCAAGAATAGTCTTGATATTTTTGAGTCCATGTTTGGTTAAAAGCTTTTTGAGATCATCCATTTTGAGCAGGCTTTTACCTCCTACATTGATTCCGCGTAAAAAGGCGACGTATGTTTGAGTCATAAACAAAAGTGAGATATGCGACTCAGTATATATAGCTGATTGGGAGGAGGATGATAAGAGCGATTTAGACAGGCTGGCTATTTCACTATATAAATAAGCCTGTATCGCTATTTTGCCTTCACTACTATTATGCTCCAAGCATCTTCATCATTTGGTCAGCAGCTCGCCGGTATTTTGGCCATGGCTCAGAATAAGCCTTATACCGACTTTGTTTCCAACCTAATCTTGGGCATTTTTGCTTTGCTGGTTATATTTGGTGCTTTGATTGCGATTTGGATCTCTACTCGGCCTCAGCACTTTCAAGCTTTGCTTACTAAAGTGCGCAGCTGGTCTTTGGTGCGATTTGTGGAAAAGATCTTCACAAGCAGCCTGCAGTTTTTGTTGGATCGATTTAGTATGCATGGAGCTTATGGTATTTCCTTTACGATTGCTTTAGCTATTTTTTGTTCAGGCATCTGGCTCTTTGCGGAACTACTGGAAAACGTAGTTGCTCAAAGTGAAGCAGTGTTACTTGATCAGCCGCTATTAGTTTTTATCGCTAGTCATCGCCAACCTGCTCTGACAAGCATCATGCATTTTATTACGTTATTGGGTGAGCCTTGGTTTGTCATCCCTCTAGCAGTGCTCGCTGGTGTGCTGTTTTGGTACAAGACCAAAAGTTGGCAGTCACTTTATATTTTAGCGTCAGCTGTTACTGGGGCTGGTATCTTTGATTTATTGTTCAAATCTTTAGTTGCTAGAGCGAGACCATTACCTCTCCTACGAGTGTTGGATGTACCTGGTTATGCTTTTCCTTCAGGCCATGCTGCTCTGACCGTGTTTTACATTATGATGGGCTATTTGATCGCTCGTCGAGTCAAGGCATGGCAACTGAAAGTAGTGGTATGGGTAGCGGCAATCTTGATGGCTGTTTTGATTGGGATATCTCGAGTTTATTTAGGTGTGCACTGGCCCACTGATGTGATCGGTGGCTGGGCCTTGGCTTTAGTCTGGGCGAGTTTAGTAATCGGTATCGCCAGCTTGGTCGATCGCTTAGCTCAAGAAAAACAGGTGGCAGAAAAAAAAGTAGAGCAATCTTTGACCCAAGAGTTGTTCACAGTTGCTTTACCCAATTTGGAACGTAGTTATGATACCGGTCCAGCTGGTCTCAGCTCAGCTCAGGTAGCGGAACGAGTTGCTCACAAACAAGTGAATACCTTTCAATCCCGTACTAGTCGTACTGTCGGGCAGATTTGTAGCTCTCATATCTTTACTAGATTCAATGCATTGCTAGGTACGTTAGTACTGATCACTGTCATGGTAGGAGAGTATCGCGATGCCTTGTTTGGCATTATCATAGTGCTCAATACGGCCATTGGGATCATTCAGGAGTTACGATCCAAATGGACATTGGATCACTTGGTGTTACTGACTATGACCAATATCGCTGCTGTACGAAATGGCCAAGTAGTTTTAATTCCGGTCGATCAGATTGTGGTGGATGATGTGCTTAGTCTGAAGCTAGGCAATCAAATCCCGGTTGATGGTGTTGTTTTATCTGAACAAGGTTTAGAAATAGATGAGTCTCAGCTGACTGGTGAATCTGAACCAGTTCACAAAGCATCGGGTGACAAAGTATATTCGGGTAGTTTTGTGGTGGCAGGGGATGGTTTGATTCAGGCCATCAAAGTAGGTGAGTCAGCCTATGCCAATCAGCTAGCGAAAGTGGCTCAGAAATTTTCTTTGGTACACTCTGAGCTTCGCACTGGCATTGATAAGATTCTTCAGGTGATTACTTGGTTACTAGTGTTCACTGTTCCATTGCTCTTCATTAGTCAGCTGACGTATGGTCATGGGGGCTGGAGAGAAGCAATTATTGGTGCTATTGCTGGTGTAGTGGGGATGGTGCCTGAGGGATTGGTGTTACTTACGAGTGTGGTGATGGCTACTGCCGTAGTTCGGTTGGCACGGAAGTCAGCTTTGATTCAAGAGCTCGCAGCGGTAGAAATTTTGGCTAGAGTTGATGTGCTTTGTGTGGATAAAACGGGGACACTGACTGATGGCAAAATGGCTTTTGATAGTTTGATTATGGCTGAAGAGTCTCAGTCTGATTTTGATCTTGCAGCTGGATCATCGGTATTACGGGCTTTTGTCCAAGCTAGTGCTAATCCTAATCCAAGCTTGGCGGCGATTGGTGTTGGTTGTGGTGAAGCAAAAGACTTACCATGGTCAGTGACTAGTACAGTTGCTTTTTCATCCAGTCGGAAGTGGAGTGCTTTGGCTTTTGCTGAGCATGGACTATGGGTGCTGGGAGCGCCAGAAATGGTTTTGCTTACGGATAGCATTAGTTTTCCAGAAGCAGTTCAGGCTAAGATCAATCAAGGAAAGCGAGTGTTAGTTTTGGCTAGTTCTCAGGAGTCGTTGAAGAACAATGCCGTAAATGACGAAATGGTATTGCCAAGTATGACACCAAAACTCTATGTGGTTTTGAGCGAAGAGCTGCGACCAAATGTGATGGAGACATTGGCATACTTCAAACAGCAAGGTATCACCCTCAAAGTAATTTCTGGTGATAGTGCTCAGACAGTCGCTGCTGTAGCTAAACAAGTCGGTATTGCCGATCAGATCGAGAGCATCGACACGACTGATTTGCCTACTGATGTGCAGTCAGTGGCTGAAATTGTGGAAAATAACACGGTATTTGGTCGAGTCACTCCTAGTCAAAAACAACTATTAATTCGTGGTTTACAAGCAAAAGGCCACACAGTAGCTATGGTCGGGGACGGAGTGAATGATGTGTTGGCCCTCAAGTCTGCCAACTTTGGTGTAGCAATGGGCGCTGGTTCTGATGCGACACGAGCGATTGCTCAGCTGATTCTTTTGAACAATGATTTTGGCGTATTGCCTGATGTGATTGCTGAGGGGCGCCGGGTGATTAGCAATATGGAACGAACAGCCAATTTATTCATTACAAAGACCACCTATGCTTTTCTCTTAGCATTAGCGGTCCAAGTAGCGAGAGTACCTTTTCCTTTTCTGCCACGACATCTCACTATTATTAGTTTCTTTACGATTGGTATACCTGCGCTGTTGCTCTCATTTGCCAAAAGCAGTGCAAGAGCCAAACCAGGTTTTGTTTCACGTGTACTAGGCTTCTCCGTGCCAATGGGGGCACTATTAGCTGGTTTGACTTTGATTGCCTACGCCTTGATTCGTCAGTACTTACCGTTTGATATGGCTTTTGCTCGGACAGGGGCGACGATTACCTTGGTGATTTGTGGCTTTAGTGTTTTGTTTTTATTGGAACCCAAGACCAATATTTGGCAGCGCTTGATGACCCTACTATTGATTGTTGCTTTTGCCTTAGTACTAATGGTACCTGCTAGTCAGCACTTTTTTGCTTTACGCACATTGTCATTGGCAGGATGGGGAATAGTGGGAAGTTTGTCTTTGATTGGTATTATTCTGATTCGAATCTTTGGTAAAAGGATGCTGAAGCGTGCTTGATTGTAGTTAATAGGAAAGAGCCATGCCCATGCTGTCAGCAACTACGTGAAACATCTTGTGTGACTGGCAGAAATCTCGGTCGAATTGCAGCTTAAAGAAAGAGACAGATTTTTCATAACTAATTGTTGGTCTTTCTGAGCCTAGGTAACAATACTAAAACTGCCATTAAAGCATTGATTAGGAAAATGTAAATTGGGTATGAGATATCAGCAAATATAAACGAGCCCACTGCTAATAAACTAAAGATACCGGCCATTGAATCTAAGGCAAAATAAGTAGCAATTTCAGTCTCAGGAAAGCGGTAGGTTTTAATAATTGAAGGAACCATTCCAGTCAGATCTGCCAATATAGAAAAATATAAACCAAGGATTGGATTATTTGTAGTTTGCCAAACAATGATTCCTATCAGTGCAATTATTAAACAAATCACATCCATCTTTTCCCAACCACCCATGCCGTATTTGATGCTCAAGGAAAATATTACTATTGACTGCAAGGTAGAGACTCCTGCCAACCATACCGCTACTGTGTTGTGACTAGCCAATAGAGAGGTTGTTGATAGGGCAGTAATAATCAGAAGTACTAAGCAGGTAGTTCTATGTGGTTTAGCCTCACCAATTAAAATTGCCCGAGCATAAAATAACGGTGATACAAGTGTAAGAATGCTGCTGAGGATGATAAATAAGGTTGAGCTAGCAATCATTTGTCCTTCGGTGAGATTATTGTTTTTCCGCCAATGCTTTCACGATAAGCAATACTTTTTCCCAGATCTTTTTGCTCATATCACGATACTTTTCACCGTTGCCATCGGGGATGCTGGAGAAGTCTCCTTGTAAAATATGGAGGTTGGTTTTTCCTTCTGCTTCTGACAATTTGAAAGTAATACCGTCTTCGGCAGCGAACTTTGGTTTTGCCATGTTGGTATCAAATACTGTGTAGCGCAAAAGTGTATGTGGTTCGCAGGCAGTGACATTGCCTTCCACTACTATCTTTCCCTCATCAGTTTTCCACAATACTGCACTACCAAGTTGCCAGTCTGATTCCAAATGAAAACGTGGCCCACCATTAGCAAATTCTGCTGCCCATTGGCTAGTACTTGATGGACTAGTTAATGCATCCCAGACTTTGTTAGCTGGAGCATGAATTTCGATGATGATATCGACGAAAAGTTTAGCCATAGAGATGAAGTTAAAAATACTACTGCTTTTGAGCAATGATGAAAAGCATGCTGTCACTTAGACTATCTGGATCGGGAAGAGGTAATTCTACATGCTGTTTGATCGCAAATCCGGCTGCGGTGATATCACGAACTAGCTGATCCAAAGAAAAGAAATTCACAAATGTTTTTTCGCCTTCCATCAATGGTTCATCGACCATGTGATCTGAGCTACCACTTTGGGCAAGAATAAAAAGAAAACCATTGGGAGCTAGTACGCGGTGAAAGCCTTGCAATGTCTTGCTGATCTCGGCTGCTGGTACATGAATGAGTGAATAAGCACTAAATATGCCATCAAAACTTTGATCTGGATAAGTAAGCTCACGTAAATCCATATTTTGGAGAGGTACATGAGGTAAATGTCCGCGAGCTGATGCCAGCATCCCTTCTGATAAATCGATTCCCTCTACTTGAAAGCCTTGGCTCACCAAGTACTGAGTGAAGTTTCCAGGTCCACACCCAACGTCAAGAATCTTCGCCTCTGGTTCAAGCAAATCTAAAAAACGATCGACTAATGGTTGGTCAGGTGAAATGTCGAAGTAACGATCAGTATAGATGTCAGCTATTTTGTTGTAAGTGGCTATTGTTTGTTCAGTGGGAGTCATATTTTGTAGAAAGTAATAGGGAAACTAGTTAAGAATTTATAATGAATAGTGAAGAGTTTAGCGGCTTTGGGTAGTTGTTTCACTATTCATTTTTCACTATCCTCACCATAGCAGGGAGGGGGATGAATGCAATCTTAGCAGCTTTTTTTGTTTGCAATCCCTATCACTTGCTTGGTAGGCTTGCTGTGCATCTTTTTGTCGTCCATGACTATCAAGCAATTTCTGATAAGTGGCGTACTACAAACAAAAGAAGATTTTGAATACAATCAAAATCTTTCTGTTTGGACAAAGAAAATTATCTATAGCCCATTGACCTTTTTAAGCAACTTGCTGAGCTTGGTCGTCAAGCTGTTTACTAGTACCATCAAGGAAAAGTTTAAAGACCAGGTAATTATTTTTAGTTTTATTGCTGTATTTAGTTATTTACTCTATTCACTAGCACTTGGGCTTTTTGTGCTTATTTTAAACGCATTTAGTTTCATTGTATTTGGACATCTATTAGTAGAATTGCCCAAATACACTCCAGATTGGCAACAAGTGATAGCTATAATAAGCCGATACCCAATTGTATCTCTTCCGGGTGACGTTGGTTTATTGTTCAATATGGTTGTTTATTATTGTTTTACTATATGGGTAGTAATGCTAACTACCTCAATAGTTCGATTAATTATTGGGCCGGGTAAAGTTGTGAGTAAGTATATTGACTCGCAGTTTTATTTTTCTGATCAAGAATACGATCATGCTGTAGAAGTATTAGAAGGATGGAAAAGATGTAATTACCAAAAAGCAGTTGCCAAACATGGTGAAAGAATCGTCGATCTTTTATTTTTGGCATCTGTTTTGTACAAAGATCGCTTTTGGCAAATAGGTCGAGCGGTAGCTTTGAATTCAATTAAAGAAAACAGAGCTGCCCGTGATGACGAGGAATAATACTGAGGAGATCACTTAATTCATTATTACCTCTTTCTCATAACAGTCGTGACAGTACACTTGGTTTGCTGTAGCAACTGAGTAGTGCGTGATGATCTGCTTCTGACAATGGTTACAGGTGCGCTCATAAAGTCGGAAGTTTGGTCTTCGTAATGTGCGTGCTTTGTGTCGACAGCGGAAGCAGTGATGAGGAATTGGTACTTTGATGTTTTGATAAAGTGCTAATTCTTGCTCAGTGATACGAAACTGCTTGGCACACGATTCGCAGGTGAGAGGTATTTTAGTGATTGCCTCTGTGACATTTACAATCTGATCAGGGATTGGTGCAGGTAATTCGGCTGAGATTGCTAGCTGATCCTGCCAGTTGTAGCCATTGTGTAAAACTTCTGCTTTGCTCAATGGGAATATATCTTGAGCCAGGGTTTCCTCATAACAAAAAGGGGAAAGTGATGGTGGAAAAAACTGGCCAAAGGTTTCTTCTATTCGCATTTTGCTAATAATTTCAGAAACTACTTTTTGATACTCTTCAGGGGAACATTGTTTGTTGAAAATACAATAACTTTGATTTTGAAGACCGATACAGCCAAAAACATTGGTACAGTTTTTGCAGTACAATGAATAAAAGCTGTCCCGGATATATTGGCAATACGCTGAAGCAAACGTGGTATAACTATTTTCTAGTGCGATAAATTCGCTGCTCAATTCACAGTACCCTACTTGGAAACAATTATTACAGTTCTTACTGGTAGTAGCGTTCAGAATATTGTGACAATCTTCACACTGGTACATAAAAAAGCCCGTGGTATTTTTGGAGTACAAGATGTCATTGCCAATGCAGTTTTCACTTTTGCGGTTGGTTGATTCTTTTCGTATTACTGTCTCCAGCCAAGCTTGATATTGGTTGATTTGTTTTTGCCATACTTGATAGCTACCGGTATTGAGCTGTGTGCTCACGTATTGTTCATAGTCTTCTTTCGAATAGGGTTTATTGAAAATATAATACTGTTTATTGCGCAAACCCGCAGAAAACAAACAGTCCGTGCAGTTACTGAGGTCGTAACAAAAATAACAATTGTTGGCCAGGCGGCTATCGAGCAAATAAGCACTATGATAACAGCCATGACAATTGACCAATTCATAGCTCAGCTCTGAACCCAGGGTATAGCTACAATCAGAGCAGTTTTTTGATTCGCCTAGTGCGTACGAGTAGTAACAATCTTGATCTTCATTGCCATCAAAGACAAAATAACAATTCTGACTAGAAAGCAGGTTGTTTGTATAAGCACAATTGGAACTCAAAAGATTATTGTCATTCCATAAAGCGGGGAGTGGTTGAGTGGCTAGTAGTTGTTGAAACTGTTCGAAGAACGATTTTGTGCCATCATAACTGATGCTGGTAATGTCTCGATTTTGCCAACATTTTGCACAATACACTTTGTATGGAGCTCCGACTTTATACATTCCAATCGTGGAATCACCACATTGGTCACATGGACGGTTGTACAAAGCATAGTGATTGAGCCAGCTAAGTCTTTTTTGATTACTACATTCATCACAATAGTAAGGAGCATCAAATACGATTGTTTCGCCTTCTATACCAGGCGACGGTATTTGTTGATATCCCTGTTTACATTGTTTACAAATTTGTTCCATACAATATTAAGCTTTGTTATTACTACGACTTTAGAGAGGATTTGCTACAACCAACTCTCTTTCTAGGTAGTCGGCATATTGCTGAGCATCTATCATAAGTGCTGTGCTTAGATTGGTAGTTAATGTTTGAAAAGAAGAATAAGTAAGCACTACCTGCTTAGTTAATCTCAGATTCTTTTTTGGTCAGAAAGTGATACAATAGAACGAACATGACTAATGCAAATGGCAACTCAAAAAGAAACGGTTAATTACATACTGGAAAGGCTAGATGATGATGCTACTTTTTCTGTCCGTCCGATGTTTGGTGAGTATTCATTGTATGTCGATAGCAAAGTGGTAGCCTTGATTGCTGATGATACTTTTTATGTGAAAATTCTGCCTGCTAGTGTTGAGCTCGAAAGTATTTGTGAGAAAGGCCCTCCTTATCCTGGTGCAAAGTTGTGTTATATCGTGACCGAAGATCAGTTGGTCAGTATTACTAATCTGCCCACTATTTTGATTGCTATTGCACAAGCTTTGCCAGCCAAGAAAATTAAATCAAAATGAGTAGAGAATCACGAGATCTTTATCAAGATTACGAATTGCTGCAACTGCGAAGTGGCTTACGTGAGCAATTGGAAAAATTACATCCCTTTGTGCTCGGCAAGGTGATGTTGGCAGTCCTAGAGTCATTTGTTTTGCTTCGTCAGTTACCGTTGTTGGGTAAGCAACGTGCTCCTGAACTTGCAGATGTAACTTTCGTTAGTCTTATATGTTTTGAAATGGACACCAATAAACTGGCAAAAGGTGTTGGTATCTTCATTTCAGAATCGGGTACCGAGGTTCAAGATCACGGTGTTATTGGTGATCCTGATAATATGAAAGTTTCAATTAATGTTGATTACAATTGGTTACCATCAAAGCCAGCCCGTTTTGAAAAAGACTTAGGTAATGATGCCATAATGCGCTCATTTATGGAGGATATTGTGAAAAGCGCACAGAAAGAAAATCCTCCTAGTACTGAGGAGGTTATTCCGTCAGTAGTGCTAGATGTTGTGCAGGAAGAAAAAGTTTGGAGTTTCAGAGCTGTAATTAGTAAGCTTCTGAAGAGAAAATGATTTCGTTGATTCTTGGTCGTGCATCACGCCAAACCCATCGGTATCCGAACTACCAGATCATGCTTTTAGTATGAGCACAGTGCCGGGAGCAGCTTTTTAAAAACACTCATATACGCTATCGCCATTGTTTTATCTGCAGCAGGTTTGAGTTGTTGTTTTGATTGGGGGCTGAGTTCCAGTGAATCAGGGGCAATACTGAGAGGGATGACGGTAATCTTTTCAGCTCCAATACTATAAGTCTCTATCAATATCTGGCAGCAAACCTCAGTCATTACAACGATGTGGTGAGCATGAGACACTAATGTTTTGATGAATTTGTGTAGTTTCTGATCTGGGGTAGGTGAAATAGTATGAAAAGTGATCACTAATGGCTTTCGCAAAGTAGCTACAAAGGTTAGTAAGTAGTCGCCATTGGGACCACTGTAAAGTCCAAACTCGTGTTGAATACTGACTAGTTTTACTTTTGGATCATGATTGAGCTGTTGGGCCATTGCGACATAATCGCCCCGACGACTTTGCAAAATTTGGCCAATTATTTTGTCTGCATAGACTAATTTTTGGGTATCTTTATTCGTCATAGCCATAATTCGAGTCTCTAGCTGTGGAGCAAAGAGTTGGTCAAAAGCTTTACAGAGTTCGTAACTAAAAGTAGCTATACTACCCGCACGAGGTGGGAAAGGAGTCAGTACTATTATCCAAGCCTGATCAGTCGGATTGGTAGACATGGATAGCAAGATTTAAAGAATATTTCCCTGAAAATATAAAATCTCATTCGCTCAGAGACCTTTTATACTACTATAGTTTACGTCTTTGTGTTTTTTCTTGTGATCAAACTAAAGGCACATTTTATTGGTACAGTTGTATTAAATGGTTGGTAACTTTAAATTGTGGTCAAAATATATTCAATCTCATGGATCAACATTTTGCACATTTAGCTACGAATGCTGAATATTTGCAGGCGATTGCCAAAGGGACTAAACCTGAACATATCGTGATGGACATTGATTTCAGTCTACTGACTGATGCTTTAGCATCGTTCGGTATTGGTGATCTTTATCATTTGGTTACCAAGGACAGCATTGATGCTGATCAAGTGCAGATTGCCGTGACTGCCTGGGCTGAAAAGCTGGCAGGCAATTCTGTTTCAGCTGAACAACGGGAAAGACTAACAAAGCTTTGGTCTTATCTGGCTGAAGATGATGCCGTAAACTTAGCTCCTGCAGATGTGATTTTTGTATTTGGTGGACCGGAGACTATCAAGGCTCGTAAAGCGGTGGAATTATATAAAGCAGGCAAAGCACCTAGGATAGTGTTTACTGGTGATACACAGAGAGCTTTGGTTGATCAACTGCATGTTAGTGAATCTGTGCGAGATGCTACTATTGCGATTGAAGCAGGTGTGCCCAAAGAAGCGATCTTGATCGATGATAAATCCATCAATACGCCAGAAAATGTGCAAAATGCCTTGAAACTTTTGTCAGAGCAAGAGACATTTCCTACCCGTTTCATTTTAGTGAACCTTCCTTGGTATCTTCGTCGGGCTACTAATACTTTTCTGACTTATTGGCGTTCTGCTCCAGTTGCTTGTACTAGTGTGCAGCGAGTGAATGCCGGATCTGAGCAATACAATGCAGAAAACTATTATCAGTCACGTCGTGGACTTGAATATGTTGTTTTCGAGTATCTCAAGATCTATATGGCTAGGGCTATGGGGCATATGTAGACTAATTCAAGATCCACTCGCTAGTTATAATCTCGAAGTGCAGTTGAAAATCGCCTAAGCTCTTTACAACTATTGAAGATTCGCTAAACTACCAGCGCATATTCCTCCCGCAGTTGCGGGACTCAATGATAGTGCCACTTTAGCTGAAAAGAACGGCCTGAGTGTAAAAAACAAAAAGCATTCCCGTACCATATCTCTCTATATTCCCCTGTAGCTCAATGGTAGAGCGACCGGCTGTTAACCGGTAGGTTGTTGGTTCGAG
>CAZERA010000002.1:0-132110 GCA_964514565.1 uncultured Candidatus Peribacteria bacterium
GGTTAAGTCCCTAAACGAGCGCAACCCTCGGACTGTGTTGTATTTTTCACAGTCGACTGCCTCTGTAAGGAGGAGGAAGGCGGGGATGACGTCAAATCAGCATGGCTCTTACATCTTGGGCGACACACGTGCTACAATGGAGTGCACAATGAGCTGCAATATCGTAAGATGGAGCAAATCTCAAAAACATTCCTCGGTTCGGATTGAGGGCTGCAACTCGCCCTCATGAAGCTGGAATCGCTAGTAACCGCCGATCAGCCACGCGGCGGTGAATATGTTCCTGGATCTTGTACACACCGCCCGTCAAGTCATGGGAGGAGGGAGTACCAGAAGACCCACTTTTGTGGGGACAAGGTAATACCTCTGACTGGGACTAAGTCGTAACAAGGTATCCGTAGGGGAATCTGCGGATGGATCACCTCCTTTCAAGGGAGAAATACAAGCTTACCAATTAGGTAGCTGTATAGATCGAAATGTTCTTTCTCTTCTGCACATTGGGTGTTAAACAAAAAAGCTATGATTTTAGATCATAGCTTTTTTGTAAATAAGAAGTAAAAAGTAAGAGGTAAGAGTTTGACCAGGGATACATCTTGGCTTCCACCCATGTGGAACAATAGCATCCATACTTCTTACCTCTTCTCTTTTACCTCTTACTTCACAAGAAAAGGGTAAAACCTTTTGACATGAAGAATAACTGCTTATATACTGCCGTTGCTTTTTGGTTAGAAACCAAAATAAGGGCGATTAGCTCAGCTGGTTAGAGCGCGACACTGATAATGTCGAGGTCCGCCGTTCGAGTCGGCGATCGCCCACCATGAATCCTAAATTAGATTCATCTCAACTTTATACTTAAAGGTATAGAGTTTTTTTTGTATTGTATAAAGAAAAATAACTAATATAGTATATTAGATTGAATACCTTATGATCCCCTATCAAATTATTTTTGGATATATAGCTGTTATTTTATCGATTATTAGCTATGCGCCTTATATTTATGATGTTCTAAAAAATAAAACACGACCACATATTTTTATGTGGATACTTTGGAGTTTGCTTTCAGGAATTACGTATTTTATTCAACTTTATAACAATGCAGGGGCAGGATCTTGGTCAATGGCAATCAGTACGGTTGCATGTCTGTTTATTTTTATTATCGCAATCAAAAGAGGTGAAAAAAGAATAGTTCTCTTGGACTGGATCTGTTTCTTGGGAGCACTGATTGCTATTGGTATATGGCTTTTCACAGTTAATCAAACAGCAGCAGTAGTGCTCACTACCCTTACAGCAGTTTTAAGCTTTGTTCCTACTTTTAGAAAGTCATGGTCAAAACCTCAGGAAGAAACAGCTGTTACATTTAGTATCAATGCAGCAAAATGGATAGTATCTGTACTTGCTCTGACTGAAATCAACTTTTCTACCACATTTTATCTTGTCACCGTAATTATCCTGAATGCCCTCCTGGCCCTTCTGATCTATGTTAGACGATTGACCAAACCAATCACCAACCTTACAAAGAATTTATAAAAGAGATATAATATGGAGAAACTACTATCTATGTTTTCTTTTTTCAAAAAAACTACCAATATAAAATCTGGCCTTTCACTTAAACCAAGACGCTATTTCGTTCGCGACTTGTTGATAGTTGCCGGTGTAGTACTAGTATGGCGCGGTATCTGGCATTTAGCTGATCGTTTTTTGTTCCCTGATTATCCCCTGCTTAGTGAGGCACTGAGCATATTGATTGGGTTGTTCCTGCTCTACCTACCTGATCGAGATTTGTCGCATCTCACTGGTGAAACACACCATCATATTTATCACCATGCCGATCAAAAAGAGGGAACACCTTATCATCATGAAGAAAGTTTAGACAAGAAATAGCATTAGTAAAGGCATAAGTATGTACAGATACAGGTAAAAAGAGGTATAATTGAGAGAAATACAAAAACAAACATGTCAGCCGCACCTAGAAATACTATTGATATTCAAGGCCTAACAGCACCTAGAGCGCCAACAAGCGCATCTTCAACACCTAATGCAGCTAGGGAGAACATTACTAGCATCTTTTCACAACTCGGAAATAATGATGTTCCAGAAGTCACGGGTGTAAAAACACGCAGCTTAGCAGAAACGGATCCAACAGTAGCGGATCAATGTGAAAATCTGATTAAAAGCAGCGACCAGTCACATACATACTCATCAGTCGCTGAAGATAGCAAAGGGCAACATGATGTTGATAGACAAAAGCTTTATGCGGAAGCACTACCTCAGTTTCTGCAGCAACTTTATGCTAGTTTTGATATCAAAAAAAGTGCAGATTTAGAAACACGCAGAGTCAATGGTAGTGGTTTAGAATGGGATGATTATGTGTGGGTTAGCCTACCGGCAGCAGCAATCAGTGATTTGCTAAATAAAGCCAAAGGAGCGGATGTAAACAAAGAGAATCTTGCAAGTACATATCCTGCAATCAAGTCTTTATTAAAAAGATTTTTACAAGAAAATATTTGGTGGCTAGAATCAAAGTCTTCCACAGAAATAAATACTATAAAAGGCAATCTTAAGAATGTCCTAGCAGTACTTGATTCACTGGCAACAATTATAAACAGAAGGCCTCTTACTTATCCCAACCGGGACATTTTGAACCAAGAGCCACATGTGCCTGCTTATGCAACTAAAGAAAAACCTGCTCAGTGGCCTGTAAACGAAAACAGCCCCAAAACAAAACCTCCAACTAGTTGGAAGGAAGTAAATAAAATGTTTGAATCAACCGGTAGTTCTGCTCAATCATTTAAGAAGTTTAAAACTGATCCAAACGGACATGAGGAAGACATCTGGGACTTGCATACTACTATAGCCGGAAGAAATTATGCTGATTTGTGTAAAATATTGTCAGTCGATGCTTCACCAGTGATCCTAGCAAAACTAGCCAATCTCACGACAGGGACTATAGGAAGAAATGAAAATATTCAGGAAGTAGACAGCATCATCACTTTACTGCAAACACAAGTACACGAAGTACAAACTAGCTCAGGATCTAATCCTAATCTGTTTGATGCAAAGGTTGAGCTTCGAACAATGATTGAGCAATTAGAAACATTAAAGAGCCTTTCACTCAGAAATATACCAGGACTTAAAGGTATGTTTATTAGAGCAAAGACATACGGAACAAAAATCTACCGATCTTTACAGAATTGGTGGAGTCCAAAAGATAAGCAAGAAAAAAAGCCCAATACAACTATTGCACGTCGAATGCCATCGCTACGAGCAATGGGTTTGATAGCAGGATTGGCGAGCTTTACTAGCTTTCTTTCTGGCCAAACAAAATCAGACACAGAAGCACAACCAGCTCGAGCACCAATAGCAGTAGTGCCTAATCAGCCTGCAGAACAGTCACCAACTGTCTCTAGTGAAGCAGCCGTAGCACAACAAACAGCAGAAGACATCACTGAACCAACTAGCCCAGAAAACAATTTGACCCAAGCAAGCATTCAAAGACGACTACAAACAACCTTGAAGGGACCACAAGCCTTACAGATGTTCAAAAGAATCTATGGTGAACAGCTCTCTCCAACTGAAGCTCAACAAACATATATAGCGAATACATTTGCTCACATTCTTCGTCCCCATTTGAAGCTGCACTCATCTAACACCACCACACCATTGCACATCAGTTATTTGGGCTCAGCACCACACCACAGACAAATCTTCACAGTTTGGTCAGGACACCACTCAGAGACAGTGCGAGTACATATTCCCTCATGGGAAAATCTTTCTCAGGGTA
Organism: uncultured Candidatus Peribacteria bacterium; assembly: GCA_964514565.1. Lineage (GTDB taxonomy): Bacteria > Patescibacteriota > Gracilibacteria > RBG-16-42-10 > RBG-16-42-10 > JAGNZB01. Next base: position 3,779 of record CAZERA010000002.1, read on the forward strand.
TGCATGATGCAGGGATGCCTCATGTTCAGCAGATTCCCACCACACAACCTGCTCCAGTGCTCACTGGGCCGAGTGGACTTGATAGCGATATCGCGAGTAATAATGTTCCTCCATTGCCACCTGGAGTAACAGCAACAACAACCACTCCAAACGTAATGGCTGCGCTAGATGCACTACAATTAGCAGATCAATCACCTACTCCGGTAGCACAACCAACACTTCCCCCTACAGCTGCACCTACTGCAATAGATTTAGCATTGGACGCATTAGCTGAAGCCGACCGCACACCAAAAGTACCAAAACGACATGCAGCAGATGTAGCTCTGGAAGAGCTAGCTCAAGCTGATGCCAAGAACGATCGTCGCGCCTAAAAAGTAGATTTCGTGATATATTATCGACTGTAGATAAAATATATCTGAGTATTTATGTTGGATACCAATTCCCCCCTACCAGTAGTAATTATTGATGTAGTTTCCAAAGAGATTAGCCAAGCTGAAGCCTATGATCGTTTAATAGAGCTAGAGAATCTCGTGAACACCTTTGGTGGATTAGTTGTGGTAAAAAAAGTGCAGCGACGCGGTATGCCTGACTACAGTACTTTTGTAGGAGCAGGCAAAATTCAAGAGATTATTGATGATGGTAAAGCACTGGGAGCCAAGCTAGTCATTGTAAATAATATCCTCAAGCCAGGCCAGGTTTATAGACTTGGGGAAGCTCTACGCAAAGCAAAGATGGAAGCTTGGGATCGAGTTGATTTGATTCTCAAAATATTTAGCAAACATGCCAAGAGTGCTGAAGCAAAGCTGCAAATTGAGCTAGCCGCCATTCGTCATACGGGACCACGCATCTTCGGTCTTGGTTTAGATTTGTCGAGACAAGGTGGTGGTATCGGTACGTCTGGTATTGGTGAAACCAATATTGAGCGTATGAAACGTCATTTAAAAGAACATGAGCACCGTCTAGTGCTCAAGCTTCGCCACCTGGATCAAGTGCGTACTCAACATCGTGAGCATCGACGTCGATTAGATTTATTATCGGTCGCTATTGTTGGATATACCAACGCAGGCAAATCTAGTCTATTGCGTGCAGTCACCAAGAAAGATGCTTATGTAGCCAACCAACTTTTTGCCACTCTAGATACAAGAATTGGTCAATTGTACTTACCCAATGAAGATACCAATGCGCAAGGGAAAGTAGTGATGCTCTCAGATACGATTGGATTCATTCGAGATCTACCACCAAGTTTGATTAAATCATTCAAATCCACACTCGAAGAAGCTATCCATGCTGATGTGATCCTGCATGTAGTTGATTATAGTGATCCTAAGATGCCAGAGAAAATTGCTATTGTAGATGCTATCTTAGCCGACTTGGACGTAGCCAATAAGCCTCAAATCTTAGTCTTTAATAAATGTGACTTAGGTTCCCCTTTTAGCAAAGCGACTATCACTGAACAATACTACAGCAGACACCCAGTGTTTGTATCTGCTGTAGACAAGGAAGGTTTAGACCAACTCAAACAAGTAATCAGTGGTCAGCTTAAGCAACTCGCGTAATACGTTCTAATCCAACGTAAGGCTGCAAAACGGCGGGGACGAGTACTGAGCCATCTTCTTGCTGATAATTCTCCAGAATGGCAATTAGCATGCGTGGGATGGCCATAGCAGTAGCATCATTCATATGCACATACTGGTTCTTCCCATTGGGATCTTTGTAGCGGATATTGAGTCTACGTGCTTGAAAATCAGTCATATAGTCTGATGTGTGGGTCTCTCGGTAGCGATTTTGAGCGGGAATCCAACATTCAATGTCGTATTGGTTGAAGTCCGGCTTACCAGTGTCGCCAGTACAAATTTGAATCACTTGATGAGGGATTTTGAGTTGTTGCACAATGTATTCTTGCAGAGCCACAATCAAATCTTGCTCAACTTGGCCGTATTCAACAGGAACAAATGTTTCCATCTCCATCTTGTCGAATTGATGTACACGCAAAATACCACGAACGTCTTTGCCATATGAACCAGCTTCTCTTCGGAAAGCAGTAGAATAACCAATATAGCGCACGGGCAAATCACTATCTTGCCAGAGCTTGTTCATGTGATAAGACCCCATAGTGTGCTCAGCACTACCGACTAGCACTAAGTTGTCTTCAGCAAAAACATAACGTTCTTCTAATGGGTCCAGACGATCCATCTTTTTCATCACCTCAGGCTTCATCATGATTGGAGGCAGCATGGGCACAAATGGAGTCATGAATGGATTACCCACTTTCTCCGCACAAGCACGAATCACTTTGCGATCGGCTAAAGTTTGAAAGACAAACTGGACCAAAGCAAATTGTAAGAGAACGGCTGCTCCTTTCAAATAAAAGAATCGTGAGCCACTCACCTCTCCTGAAGTTTCACAATCAATAATATCTAGATACTGACCAATCTCGACATGGTCTTTGGGGGTAAAAGTAAACTTAGTTGGCTCACCCCACTGACGAGCCACTACATTTTCTTCTTCACCTTTGCCTACTGGCATTCTTTCAGAAGTGACATTGGGAAGCTGGAGAAGCATCTCACTTAACTGCGCTTCAAGCTCAGCAACTTTCCCTTCCATCTCTTTTGCTTGAGACTTAATTTGTTTGCCTTCTTCGATCAAAGCAGTGCGCTCGTTGGCATCTTTGGCTGCTTTCATTTTGCTATCAATCACATTTTTCTGTTGTAACACAGCTTCATATGATTGACGTTCTTTCACCAAGGTTTCGTCGATCTTCAATAAACCATCCACATCGACACGGTGGAGTAGTTTTTTTTGAGCAACTGCCGCTTTGACACGGTCAGGGTTGGCACGGATAAAATGAATATCAAGCATGGGACATTTCGTTAAGATTATACTGATGAGATAGAGAGACGGTATCAGTAACCGTGTTGCCACTCTCCTTGCCTAACGAAAGGCCGCTTTTTTGATATAGTTTACGACTATTACTCGCTCTAGTTAAAACATATGCTTGGCTAGAGAGCTCAGAAGCAGCTACGCTTCATCATCGCTAGACACAATGTAAAAGTGCATGACCAAAAATGCAAGTATTTGCTTGAAGCAAACTCCTCATTTAGAACCTGCTCCAATTTACATTGACCACTCCATAACTATGACAATAGAAAATATTTTAGGATTCAGACACGGGCGGACGCGTGGGAATGCAGAGCATATTTTGTTTTCTGTAGCAGACTGGAATCGCATGATTATTGCTAGTAAATAGCGTATTGAAATAGACTTAGTTCTGAAGTCAAAAACAGAATTGGTCGCTGCGCTTGAAATTCCCCAAATTACAACATATTGTGTTTTTGCCTTTAAGAAACCACAACATGTTGAAAGGATCCACAACAATCGGTTCAATCAAAGAGGGCAATAGTGTTGCTGAACTATCATGGCATCCTAAACGTTGGTTACAGTTTTTACGGCTTATTGGACTGGATACTGGTGAAACGAAAAGAGTGGGGTGGAGTGCAATTGGTTTCTCTCATGATGAACAAGACACAATTGCAGAGCATAGCTATAACCTAAGCTTAGAAGGACTGTTGTGGAATCTTCATTTGCGATTGGAAAACCAAATTGATTGTTTGGATGAAACGACCATGATCACTATGCCTGGTAGGCATGATGATACTGAAGTGCGTGGTGGAGATATTGGTACTCCTCGAGGGCAGGATTATCCTGATTTAAAGATGGCCTCAAGAGAAATAGAAATGATCGCACAGGCAGAATATTGTGCTTTGCTCAAAGGGGACCACATCGCAAGAGCTTTTACTACTCTCGTAGAAGACGAACGCAATCAAAAAAATGATGAGGCACGAGCAACAAAACTACTGGATAGATTAGAAGCTTGGCTTTATCTACAAAAACGTGATCCATCAAAATGGTGCAAAGCTCATAACGACTTCTTCAATGCTACTGTTAGGAAAAGTGCTGATAGTATTGAGAATACTAAACTAAAATTTGCTGCTCACAAGTTGATTGATAGTTTCATTAGACTACACAAACAAGGGCGATTGGGACGACGAAGACCACAAACAAATGCCAATGACTCAGCGGAAGACAAATTGGTAATACTGTTTGATGAGTTGCAATTAACCAAGGCAATTAGTAGGACATCATGGACAGCGGCTGGATTGAGGACATTTGAACACGACAACCTAGCAAGACATGGTCACGCTGGCTTAGCATCAACTTGGTTGGTTGGAGAAGTAGCAAAAGAACGAGGACTCAAATACAGCACACGAGACGCTCTTGCCCTAGCTGAATTGCGAGACCTAGGCAAACTCTATGGTGGCGATGTGTCTGTGGCATCTACTAAAAAAGATGATCCGATGCGTGCAGCATCACGCAGGATCAGACAACAAGCGTTTGAAATTATTGTAGACAAACTAGGCAACGATGGGATGAAAACGGAATTGAGTAGATTACACTCAGAAGCTATGCTACAAGAAACCGATATGTCTCGTAGCCAAATGGCTGGAGCACGGATCATGGATCTAATGTTTTACGATTTAGCTCGCCATCCCAACTACAATAAAAAAGAACCAGGTAAGTTTTTTGATCGGTATAAAAACAAAAAATTACTGCCACTAATTCAAGGAATGGAGGATCCCCAGCTTAGATCGCTTCATGAAAATTTATTTGAACACTGGCTAGAATCTATTCGTCATGGCGACATACGCAAACCACTTCATGCCATTCTTGGCCAGAGAGGTAAAAAAGCTTGTTTGAAATAATAATCTAACTACTGCTCATATGGAACAAAAACAAGAACCGAATTGGGTCAAATTAGTAGAATGGTGGTCAGTAATAGCCCTATCTCGGCCAATGCCAAGAACTGGCTGGAATACAATTGGACTAGATAGACACCAGATGGACAACTTGGCAGCACATCACTATATGGTTACCGTGATCGCTGACTTTTTGAGCTTAATATTAGAGAAAGACTTTCAGGTGAAGCTGGATCGCAAAAGGGTGATTGGAATGGCTCTACTGCATGATATTGGTGAAGTACTCTTGGGCGCGGATATGGCAACTCCGCAAGGTCTCAATCCTCATTATCAAGAGGCAAAAAAAGCGGCACGCAGACTAGAAGACCGCGTTATTAGTATTTTTGGCCAGCTGCTTGGTGATTCAGAGCTCAAAAACTATATGGAGGAGCTATGCAAAGAAGAAAGAGCCCTCAGCAGTGATGAAGCCAAATTAGTAAAATTGGCTGATCGGATAGCTGACAACATCCATCTCCGCAATGTGCAATCTCACCCTAGATTCAATCGTGACGATGAAAACTACTTCGATAGAACTGTCTTCGCTTTGATCGATACATTTGAGAACGAAACTATCAAAAGCTTTTGTAAAAAGGTAGGCCAAGCATTGAAATCAGCAATTATGCATCAAGAATTAGCTGTCGGTGTCCGACCTCAGTTTGATAATGAGCAAGAACCGGAACGAGCCTTGATGCAGTTATTCAATCATTTCCAAGGAACAAAACGCATGGTTCGCACGGGTTGGATTCCAGGAAGATACCAACAGCATGAGTTAGATACTTTAGCTGAGCACGGCTACATGACAGCAGCTATGTTATTGATGCTGACGAGTACACTCACCTTACCGAATAGTATTGAGGTCTTGGACATGCCTCTTTTTCATGAAGCGGGCAAACTCTATGGCGGTGGAATGTCAGTACTCTTCAATGTCCGAGATGAAAGTCTCAAAAAAGATATTGATTTGATCCGCCAAACCACTATTGATCATCTTGCTGAATCGATTGGTTATCCAGAAACACGCAAATACTTTCTAGCCAACTATCAAGAGAGTAATGAACATAAAACAGACGGAGCAAAACTGCATCTGCTCGTCGGTCGTTTAGCTGACCAGATTCACGGTGAGCTCATCCGCAGACCAACATACACTGACCGCGATCGTGAGCACCGAGAGAAAGCGATCATCACACTGGCAGCGAGTATAAGCACTGCTGATGTACAAAAAGCCGCCAAACAATTTACTGAAGCTACTTTCTCAGTAATTGAAGGCGGCAAGTTGCGAAGATCAATCTTTCGATTGCTTGAGGAATAATTACTTCTTCCCGTCAGTCAGATAATCCTTAATACCATCAATTGCCCGTAATACCTCCACTGGTAGAGCAAAAATAATGGTATTGCTTTCATCAGATGAGATATCATTGATAGAGTTGAGAGTACGGAGATGGAGAGCACCTGGAGTAGCAGCCATCAGTTTAGCCGCATGAGCTAAGTTTTCTGCAGCTAAAACTTCACCTTCTGAACTAATAATAGTAGCCCGTTTCTCACGCTCTGCTTCAGCTTGTTTAGCCATAGTACGCTTCATGGTCTCAGGCAGATTGATATCTTTGAGCTCTACACTTTGGACGTCTACGCCCCAAGCTTCACTTTTTTCATCGACAATCTCTTTGATGCGAGAAGAGAGCTGTTCACGTTGTGATAAAAGCTCATCGAGAGTCACTTCACCCACAATATTACGCATTGTAGTCTGCGCCATTTGAGAAACAGCATTGTAGACATTTTCTACTTCCAAGAGCGCTTTCTCAGCATTGACTACCCGATAGTAGATCACAGCATTGATACGAGCTGACACATTGTCTTTGGTAATCGCCTCTTGATCAGGCACATCCACTGCTTTGACACGCATGTCGATTTTGCGCATCCCTTGAATAATAGGCAAAATCACATGCCAACCTGGATTGAGGGTCTTGGTATAGCGACCAAACATAAACTTGATACCACGTTCATTTTGATCAACTTGACGAATAGATCGCAAAATCATAATCACGATGATGGCCAAAACCACCCAAATAAAACTGCCCAAAATATCAACAAAACTAAACCCTGTACTAGAAGTAGAAGTGTAAAGTGGATCCATAGGACAATAAATAATATCACACTAGTGATAACATAAACTGCGGTCAGAGAGCAAAGGCTCGTCCCGCAGACGCGGGATCAGAGGGCAGAGGTTTTTTGGAAATGCGGATTTGAGGCTTACGTGGTAAAATTAGTTTGATTTGATTTTAAATTATGCGATTGCGTGCCATGGGTATAGTTCTTAGTTTGTTGGTATTGGCTGGATGTGGCACTGGAGTGCTAAATAAAGCGCCCAAGCAGCTCACCTTAGTGATTGCTGATGCTGCTATTCAACCCACTTTGGTTTTGAGTGATAGTGAACAGCTAGATGTAGTAGTCAAAAACACTACCAACTCAGCTCAGGTGGTCAAGATTCAAGGGCTCAAGATCAACTTTGTCACGCAACCGGTAATTGCCCAAAGTAGCCAAAGTTTTCATTTTCAGATTGAGCAAAATAAAGGTTCAATGGTGATTACTAGTACGGATGATCAAAATCACTCCAAAAGTATCAATGTAAATATCGAATAATATGCAAATATTCTTAGGATTGCTTGGTGTTGCTTTGGGTATTGTCTACCTCAAATACAACTACAAGATCACCAATATCGTAGGCAAGTTTCCTTGGGCTGAAAACTATATTGGAAGTGGTAGTACATACCTAGTCCATAAAATCATTGCTCTAGCACTGATCGTGATCTCCATTATGTGGATGACAGGATCCCTGCAATTGTTTCTCCAACACAACGTTAGCAATTATTTCAGCAGCGGTCGCTAGGACACTTGCTTACTTCTTGCCATACCGCCAACCAAATATTCCAAGCACAATAATCAAGACCAGACCGCTAATAGCATATGAAAGCTGCTCAACTCCAGCTCCCAGGAGTACATAAGCAATAATACCGGGGATGATTCCCACGAAAGTACCTAGGAAATAATCTTTCCAACTCACAGCCGAAATACCTAAAGCGAAGTTGAGAATATCAAAGTGAAAAACAGGAATTAACCTGAGGAATATCACAGTGATAATCCCCTTTTTTTGTAAATGTTCATTGTATTTGGCCAAGATTGGTCTTTTGTGAATACCTAGAAAGTCGCGCGCTACATAACGAATAAAAACAAATTCCAACATCGCACTGCCCAAATCAGCCACATACATGATCACACCGCCCCGAAACAGACCGAAAGTCAGACCAGCAATAGTAAGGAATACCCATGAAGGAATAAACAAAAAACCTCTTACCCAAGAAAGAATAATAAATACTACTACCGCCTTTGGCCCCGCATGACGAATAAGCTCTCGACAATAAACATACAGCTCAGGAATCGACCGACCAGTATGCAGTATCCATAGCAAACAGGCTAGTAAAGCCACAAACCAAACACCCAACAACAAAACCTGGAGCCAAGAAAATGTCTTCTTCATACAAAAAAATGACATCGCTACTATAGAGTGGAATCTATTTCTACGCTATCTATCAGAATGATATCCTAGTAGATCGTTGGCTTCTTTGCTCTCTGATCTGATCGTATGTTATTTTGGTACTGTTTTCCCCCAAACCTTTTTATGGAAGCAGTCAAAGTTGATAGTACAGAACTAGCAAGGATTGCTTACAAGTTGCGCATCGCAGTAATTGAGATGTTGATCCAATCACAATCAGGCCACACAGCTGGACCGCTCGGTATGGCTGAGGTTCTTAGCGTGCTTTATAGTAGTGGACTCATAAACATCTCCCCTGCCAACATAGCTAAACCAGATCGCGACAGAATCATCCTTTCCAATGGCCACATTGCTCCCATTCGTTATGCAGCCATGGCCGAAGCAGGGTTCTTCTCCAGAGATTTGCTCAGTACATTTAGAAAACTACATTCACCATTACAGGGACATCCTAGTATGGTCGATTTCCCCATGGTGGAAACATCTTCTGGACCACTTGGTCAGGGCATCTCTCAAGCAGTAGGAATGGCAATTATACTCAAAAAAGAGCAACCCAATACAAATATTTATTGTTTAATTAGTGATGGTGAATGCCAAGAAGGACAAACGTGGGAAGCAATGATGATGGCTAGTAGTTATCATCTCACCAATCTCACCATCATCATTGATCGCAATCGAATCCAAATTGATGGCCCCACAGACACTATTGTGCCAGGCCTAGAACCATTACCAGCAAAACTACAGGTATTTGGTTTCAATACATTGAGCATTGATGGAAATAATATTAGTGATATTAAAGAAGGAATAAAACAAAGCAAACAGGTAAAAGACAAACCACTAGCGATCATTGCCAATACCGTACCTGGTAAAGGGGTAAGTTTTATGGAACACAATTATCAATGGCATGGTAAAGCGCCCACGGCAGCAGAAGGTAAGCTAGCCATCGCTGAGTTAACTACCGCTCTCCACCAACTATGAACAAACCACTAAGCATTCGCGATGGATTCGGACTAGGGATGTTGGATGTAGGCCATGATACTCGCATCTATGCCCTTTGTGCTGATCTTACTGAATCACTGAGACTTAATACATTCAAACAAAAATATCCCGAGCGCTTTTTAGAAATGGGAGTAGCCGAACAAAATATGATTGGTGTAGCAGCAGGAATGGCCTTGGTAGGTAAAATTCCCTTCGCTGCCAGCTTCGCTTGTTTTTCACCAGGCCGAACATTTGATCAAATCCGCGTCAGTGTTTGCTATCAAAAAGCTAATGTAAAAATCATTGGTGGCCATGCTGGTATCAGCGTCGGTGAGGATGGTGCAACACACCAAATGTTGGAGGACATCGCCATGATGCGGGTATTACCGGATATGACGGTATTAGTACCAGCAGATGCAGCTCAGGCTCAAGCAATGGTGAAGACCATAGTAGAGCACAATGGCCCAGTCTACATGAGATTATCACGCACAGACAGTGATACGCAGCATGCCCAGCCATTCACGATTGGAAAAGCTGATGTCCTCAGATCAGGTAAAGACATTACCGTAGTAGCCTGTGGCATCATGGTAAAGCAAGCCTTATTGGCAGCAGAAACTTTGGCTAAAGAAAATATTGAGCTGGAAGTAATTAACGCTGCCAGCATTAAACCTTTTGATCAAGCAACATTGTTACAATCGGTGAATAAAACCAAACTAGTGGTATCAATGGAAGAACATCAAGTTAATGGTGGTCTAGGCAGTACTGTAGCTGAAATCTTAGTAAAGAACCTACCAGTACCCCAATGTATGATTGGGATTGAAGATCAATTTGGCCAGTCTGGCACTGTTGACGAATTAATGGCTCATTATAAGTTAGATGTACCAAATATTTTGCTTAGAATTAGAGAATTCCACCTAGCACAAAAGAATTTTAAAGTTTAAATTCTAAAATCTAAATTTTAAATTGAAAAGAACGCCTCCCCTTATTCAGGGGTACGGCGTTCTTTAGGAACATTAGCTTCTGTAGAATTATGAACGGCGTTTGCGTGCAATCCAACCAGCGATACTCATCACCATACCCGTACCGAGGAAAGGAAGAGTTTCACTACCAGTTTTTGGTAATTGAATTGGAGGCAAAGGTAATGATGGGAACAATGGCACTACTGGAGCTGGAGGTGGTGGCAATGGCAAAGGATTAACTATTGCTGAAGTTACTGTCCTTTGTTCACGACAATCACGATCAGTCGGAGCATCATCAAAGGCATCAGTAAAGTCTACCAAGATTGTTTGATCATCAGAACCAAGCACAGATGCCCCATTGAGTACTTCAGCAGTATTGGTCACAAACCCACCCAAGTGGAGCAAACAAACAGCATCAATATCTACACCAGGAGTAGGACCACTAACCGTACTAGACATATCTTTGATACGAATGTAGCGAGCCCAAGTCATATTGGCATCTTCAATATCGAAACAATTGCTATTCTTGGTAATACGACCTACGCGCTCGAAGTCTGAGCTGCGAGTAGTCTGAGAGACCTCTACTGTATATTGTTCAGTAGCACTATCATCCAGAGCGGATGGATCTACCTCAAGTACACAGAAGTCATCTCCGTCACCATCGACTACCAACTTCTCAGCAGTTTGGCTTCTAGCTACAGCGAATGTTACCTGACCACGTTGACCAAGAGAAACAAAGTTTTGATCAGGAGCAGATAAAGCATCATCAGCATCGCTATGCTCAGAATCAGACTCTACGCTAGCACTGCGGACTTTAGCAGGATAGAAATCATCATCAGTACGATCCGCGTTGCGGTGGAGACGATAGTTATTCAAAGGGAAGCGACTATCATCCACTAGCTTTGTATCATATGATACTGATTGTGAACTTTGTCGAGCAATAGCAATATTGTCTACAAGCAATTCACCAGCACTTAATCTTGTACTATTAACTGTACCAGCAGTAGCATTTACATTACTCAAGTTGCTTTCAGCAGTAGGGATCACATCTCTAATGCTCAAACCAGAAGCTTGGATGTTGCCAGTGTTGTTTAAAGTAACACGGTAGCGGACAGTGTCGCCAGGAGTAAAGATAGTATCTTCATTGGCATTGAGAGCTGTCTTGTCGAGAGTAATAATACTATTACCAGAAACGGCAGGGACAGTGATATCTACACTACTTTGATCGCTAGCTACTTGGCTACCCGCTGCGACTACTGCTGTATTGTGACAATTAGTAGCGGCAGTAAGTAATGGATTGATGGTAGCAGTGAAACGAACAGCTTGAGAAAGACCAGGATTCAAACTCGGAATAGTCCAAGTGATAGCATTGGTTGTAGTATTGATTACACCACTATCCAGAGCAGTCACTTGATTGATACCAGTGATACAAGCAGGCAAAAGGTTGTTGCTGAGTGCTGTATTATCCAAATCATCTGTAACTGTTACATTGGTCAATGTAGTAGCACCAGGATTGCTGACATTCAAAGTGTAGGTCACTACAGAGCCAGGAGCAGGACTAGCAGGACTTGCAGTCTTGACGATGTCCAGTCCAGCTGCACCAGCAAGGAAACAAGCATTGTCTGTAGCAGTCAAATTAGTAATTCCAGTGGTAGCAGTAGCACTATTACAGTAAGTAGTAGTGGTAGTTATATTTGGTACACTACGGCCAGTGAGGCGGATATGGAGCATTTGATTAGCAAGAAGCTGAGTAGGTACACCAGTGATAGCACCAGTACTTGGAGTGACAGCACATGTACCGACGTATGGACCACTATGGTTGATCAAAGCACCTGCAGCAGGAGTGAAGTAACTACATGTCCATGGTGAACCAGTAGTACTAGCCAATCCTGTTGGGAAAGTATCAACAACAGATAAACCATTCAAAGTAGCATTGGAAGAAGTATTTCCGACATCGATGTAATAGGTCAAACTAGTAGCAGGTAACACACCTGGTGCACCAGTCACAATATCGAAACTACTTTCAGTACCATTGAGTACTACTGATTTGTAGATTGCTAATCCTGGATCAATTACGCGGAGACATGCGTCATCCTGTGCAGTCACACCACCACTGATGGTAGTAAGACGGTTACAGATAGCAGCGCTATTGAGAGCCTGAGTAGCATTGATACTATAACCAGTCACTAAGATGTGTAGGTATTGGTTGGTAGGAACAGTGAAGTCTTGAATACCAGTAGCACTACTGCTATCGAATCGTCCACTTGCTAAATCATGTGAACAACCAGCGATAGGAGTATCCCCTGCCAGGCTATTGTCATTGGGATTGGTATTGATCCAACAAGTCACTGTACGAGTACCTTGTACTAATGTACTAGGGAAATTATCAGTTAGAGAACCAGTCACAGATTGGCCAGAGAGATTAGAAACATGGAACAAATAAGACACAGCATCCCCACGAGCAGCATCGAGTGGTGTACCACCGACATCAGCAGGAAAGAAATCACTGCCACTAGCTGATACTAACTTTTCAATATTAGTAAAATGGGGTTGAGTCGCACCAGCACAGTTGCTGATAGTGACAATAGCTTGATGATTGCTTGCATTTGAACCAGTTTCAGCTGGTATACGGTCAAATAAATCACGTAGTGTAGCACCAGTACCTACTGTATTTACAATAGTACATTGTGCACCTGAGAGATTGTCATGCATATTCACACCCACACTAATCACAAGCGTATCACCGGTCACATGTAATGCACCGAAATCAGTACCACCTAAGATATTACTACCTGAACCAGCACAAGGACGTGAACCACCACCTGTAATAACATATGTACAGCTAGCTAAATCCACATTAGCTGGCAACACATCAGTCAAAGAACCAGTACCAAATAAAATCGACGCGTCGCTACGATTGGTAGCTGTAATGGTATATACAGTAGAACCACTTTGAGTAATAACAGCAGGATTAGCAGTCTTGGTAAGGGAATAACTTGAAGCAGGTTGAATGATAGCATTGGCAGAAAACTCTGAAGTAGAACCAGCACAATCAAACCATGAACGGCCATCTGTAGTATCAGCATAGAATGTGGCTGATGAAGGTGGTGTAAGTCCAAGACAGTCATCTGTAGGTAAATTGGCAGGATTCCATACACCTCCAGTACCAGTAGCAGTATTTGATATTCTTTGAGCATCAAAATCCACACTAGCAGGTGCTACCCCACCCAAAACAGGTGAACAAGCAGAAGCTGCTGCATCATCCCAACAAAGTGTTTTGGCACCGAAACTAGTAGATGTGGCAGTAACCAATCCACCTGTAAATGGCGCAACACCATAGTCAGCACCACCAGCAGAAAAAGTGCTGGGATTAATACTCCATGTACCTTGATGATTACCACCAGTAATCACTGGAATATAAGCACTACCCAAGAAACGATAGCCCTGGCCATGACCTAAATCATGGAAACGAGCGGCATTATCAGAAGTAGTAGACTCATTCCAGAAATCAGTATCACAATTGCTTAAACTGCTTTGAGGTTGTCCTGTTGGCAAATAAGCACCTATACCATCGCCACCGTCATGACAGAGTACTTGGAACAATTCCACTACAGTACCTTCAGCACCACTACCAGTGATATTAGTAGGAGTAGAATTCTCCATATCAATCACCGGCGTATTGATCAAACGGTTGGCACCAGCATCAGGATCAAAACCAGCATCTACTGCAGTAGGATAACTGTCATTCTCAGTAATATTGGTGTCCACAGCGGTCTGTGTATTTTGTGCAGCTGGTTCCCAATCTGGAATAGTGGATCCACAAACAAAGTTATCAGCATATGTACCTGGGAATAAGGTCCCCCAATAAGTATTGGTACTAGTAGATGCACTAAATTCATCCAAATTAGCAGTAGCAAAGTCTTCTAGATCAATACCTATACCATATGAGCCACTACCTGATACGATTTCACGACTATTGTCGTTAGTGAAAATACTATTTTGTAAAATACTATTATTAGTACTTTGCACTGGATACATTTCGCTACCTGTACCAGTAATTTTATTGGGCAAATTAGTACGTACAGCGTTAGTGTCATCTTGATTTATATGACAAGCAACACTTTGAATATAAATTCCATTACGATTATTACTGCCAATTTCATTGTCATATATATGATTGAAATTGGATGGTCCAACTAAACTAGCATTGGTATAAGTACGAGACATTACACCACCAGAAGCAGTAGCGGCATCTTGATCAGGGTCGACACAATCAATAGTATCACCTTCTTTCAAATCTATATGGTCATAAAAACGGATACCAATACCATCACAGGCATTAGGAGCAGCATTGTAATGACTAGCACCCAGCTGAGTAGGAATATTGATTGACCCACTACTATTGACTGGAAAGGGAAAGGCGCTGAGACCAGCAAAAGTTTGAGTGGTACCAAGATAGTTACTAGCGATATCAATACCCCAGGCATTGAGTAAAGTAATACCGTCACCTACAAAATGCGTGTCATCACCAAAACCATTATTTGTTATAATATTATGATCTATAGTTGAAGGTGGCTTCATTAATACTGAGTTCTTCACTGTAATACCCGAATAACGATTACCAGTCACTGGATTAGAATCATTGCCAGTCAAGTTACCAATCAAATTATTATTGATATGAAACAAAACAGGCATAGCCATACCATTCTCTAGAGTATCGTCATATGTCCCCTGCATACGAATACCATCTAATCCATTATTTACAATGACATTCCCTTGGATGTGAGTTAGGCCCACACTTTGATCTGAGGCAAACACACAAATACCATGCCCCTGATTACGTTCAATTATGTCAACATTAGTACGTGAGTCAGTACCGATAAAGTTATTCTCTATAGTAACATCATGCGGAGGATCATATGTTAATGTAGGCAAAACCTGGGACGAATCACCGATAATTTGAATACCATTACCGGGAGAACCTACAATGGAAAGACCAGCTACACGAGTATTAGGAGAGAAGATATTGATTAAGGATGGAGCAGCGGATGGTTCATCACAATAAGAAAAAAAATCACTATCAAAGCCGGAGGAAGCAGGATGAACGGTTACTTGTGGATGACCAGAAATGAAAGATCCGTTGATATCCACTCCAATTGGTCCCAAAATATCCAGTGATCTTCCCAAGATCACTTCGTTCACAGAACTATCAAATACAATTCTTGAACGTACTGAATCATCAGTAGCGATTTTATTAGCTAAGGCCAGAGCGTCACGTAAACGACAGGTAAAACCATTAGTGACATTGTTAGTAGTGCCTTCACCTTCTACTACGCAGTTGGTATCAATACCAGATGCAGCATCTCCGCTACCCTCAACTACGATATCACCAGCATGTACACCACCTGGGACTGAAGCAAATAAGCTTACCAGATTTTGTGGCACCGGCATCAAAACCATGACAACCATAATAGCCGCAGCTGCTGATAAAGCTTTGCTGAGATTCCAGCGGTGACGAACACGATCGGGGATCAAAGTGTTGATCAAAGAGAATATACGGGGGAACATGGTGATGTGGGGGTTAGTTTTTGTGTTTTCTCACTATTTTAGCACACTTACATAAATACATACAAGTTCTAGGGTAGTTGGGAGGTAAAATGTAAGAGGTAAAAGTTAAAAAGTAGAGCGACTCTGTTGTTCGCTCTACCCTTCAAATCAATCCCTCCGCAAGTGCGGAGACTAAGCCGCTAAATTTCTTACCTCTTCCCTTTTACTTCTTACTTCCCAAGGTGTATTTGCGTCTAGCAAACATAAACATAGCAACTAAACCGCTTAGAATCACAGTTAGTCCTAAAGTATCACTACCAGTTTTTGGCAATACCACTGGTACTGGAGTAGGAATAACGACTGGAGCTGGAGGAAGTGGTAGTGGTGCAGGGGCTAATACTTGGGCTTGTTTTGGTGCAGTACATGCACTTGCTGAGATTGGATCATCAAATACATCTGTAAAATCTACGGCGATGTCCTCTGCGTCAGTAGCAACAGTACTGTTGGCTTGCAAGACATTGGCTGTATTACGAAGTAATCCACCTACGTGCAGTAAACATACTGCATCCAAGCTTGTACTAGTCACACCAGAGGAAGATTGATCTTCTACTTTGATATAACGAATCCATGGCAAGTCAGAAGAACTAATATCAAAACAATTCTTGCTGCTAGTCTTTAGTTTTTCAAAGCTACTTGATTGATTGGTTTGAGCGACTGAGACACGATATCTAGTACCGCCCTGAGGCATAGCCAAACAGAAATCATCGCCGTCACCATCGACTAGGACCTTACCGGTCTTACTAGTAGCTAAAATGATCGAACCACCTTGGCCCAAAGAAACAGATTGTTGGTCCAAAGCACCAACAGCTGATTGTTCATCTGTATTACTAGTACCTAGAATTCTTGCTTTTACTACTTGCTCAGCATAAAAGTCATTGTCTTTCTTATCAGCGCCACTATCTAATCTCCATGGTTTGAGTGAGAAAGTATCACTATCCTTGAGCACGCCAGTATAAGTAACAACATTGCGACTATTAGCAGGCAAAATAATATTTTCTACTGCTAAATTAGCTCCAGCGATGAGAGTCCCCAATGAAGACTGAATACTTTGCCAACGCACTATATTGGTAGGCAAGGCATCATCTAGTTTCAAAGCACTACTAGCACCATTGCCAGCATTGTTCATAGTGACACGGTACTGAATAGTATCACCTGGTTCGTAAACGGTAGATGATCCAATCACCTCTTTATTCACTGTCACCAAAGCAGTACCAAGCTGAACTGGTACTGAAATACTAGCTTCGGCTTGAGTACTTGGGACATTATTTCCGCTAGCGATAGCTGTAGTCTGACAGTTGGTAGCACTACTAATATCTGAACGAATAGTCGTAACGATACTAACAGTGCGACTTTCACCTGGTTGTAATGTACCAATATTCCAAAGAACCGTAGTAGGATCATTGGTACTAATCACACCATTGTTATTGATCACCACATTGCTAATAGATGTCACACAACTTGGCACGAGGTTATTTACATCATCTCCCAGGTTATCACTAATCAATACATTGGTAGCAGCACTACCGCCATTGTTGGTAACAGTAATCGTATAAGTCACCTGACTACCTGGCGTAACTGTAGTTTGATTACTACCGTGTGTAATTTGTAATACTGGAGGTGCCAACGCAGCGACTTGGAAACAAGCTGAGTCAGTCACTGCAGTAAAAATGCCCTGAGCCACTGCTGAGACTTGATTACAATATGTACCAGCAGACATCGGCGTAGTATGACCTGTTAAGCGAATATGAAGAACTCCACTGGGACTCAAACTAGTAGGTAAAACGATATGGCCACTGCCTTGCATAGTACAATCAGTCGAATATGAACCTGTATGCGTACTGAGTGCACCGGTAGCAACATCATACGAACATGTCCAACCAGTGCCAGTAATACCAGTTGGGAAAGCGTCATCTACTGAGAGATTGGCAATAGTAGCCAAGCTAGTATTAGCCACATCAACATAATAGGTCAAAGCCTCGTTACCGGCGACGAGTGGACCAGAAGAATTGTGGGTAGTTTCAGTAGTATCCGCACCTATTTGCACTGACTTGAGTACAGCCAAAGTAGGATTAGGAGCAATACCAGTCACAGTAGCATCATCAGTATTGTCAGTCGTATTGTCATCCGGTTGGAGATGATCAGTAATCAAAGCAGTATTAGTAATTGCACCAGCCGCTGTCACCGTAGCAGTAATGTTCATAGTAGCTCCTGAACCATTGAGTAGATCAGGTACATGCCAGTCGCCATCACTATTGCTATAAGTACCATCACCACTTGAGCCCACAAAAGTAAGGCCAATTGGTAAAGAATCATTGACTACAGCACCCGTACTAGTATTGGGACCGTTATTGATCACATGTAATGTATACACAACATTATCACCAATATTTACACTATTTTGATCAACTTCTTTGGTAAGATGAAGATCGGCGTTTGGTGAGACAACTCGGAAACACGCTGTATCACTTTCGGCTGGATCGATCCCCTGGGCAGAAGCACGAACACTATTACAATAAGTACCGAGAGTAGTAGGAGCTAGGTTTCCTGTTAAACGAATATGCAGAAACTCACCAGGCTGAAGAGATTTTGCAGCATCAACTGCACCTAGAGTACCGATGCTACAAGAAACACTATACGAGCCAGTATGATCTAAAAACGATGTACTATTCACATCATAGCCACAATCCCAACCAGTCACACCGAAAACAGTAGGGAATTCTTCACCTACAGTAAGATCACTCAAGGCACTAGTACTAGTATTTACTACATCAATAAAATAGCTAACCGCAGTACCAGGAAAGGTAGTAGGCCCGCTAGTATCATCAGAAGTCTCCACTCCACTACCTAAACGTACTGATTTTTGAACACTGAGCGAAGGCGTAAGAGATATACCGGTTACCGAAGTACTAGCAGTGTTATCTCCAGTATCTGTGTCAGGATGTGGATTGGTAACTACATGCGCTTCATTCACAATCACGCCAGGGCTAGTAATTGTCACTACAATATTCAATGTGGCAGTAGCACCATTAGCCAAAGTGGTAATCGCCCAGTTTCCATTGCTATCAGTGTAAGTACCATCACCATTACTACTTACATAAGTAACACCTGCTGGCAACGTATCATTGATTACAACAGCATTAGTAGCAGATGGCCCATCATTGTGAGCTGTAAGGGTAAAGGTAACATTATCACCGACATTGGCATGATCAGGATTTACTGTCTTGGTCAGATGCAGATCAGCTACATCATTTGCTAAACCCGCATTTACAGCACTCACATCATTGCCATTGCTGACGACAATAGTTTCAGTATGACCACTTTCGGGATGAACATCACTATCATTAGTCAGGTCAGAACCACTAATATGATAAGGCACAAATACAAAGTTGGTCGGAGCAGTGAACTCCACCTGATAATTGCCAGGTGTGAGATTGTCAAAGTGGTAATCACCGCTACTATCTGTAGACATAGAGACTACCCCACCAGTATCAACATTATTTAATGTCACACTAACCGCCTGAAAACCTGGCTCACTGTTATCTAGACCATTGTAATCCAAATCTTGAAAGACATTGCCTGAGATAGTAGATGGGTTGAAGAAACCACCACTGACATCACTAAGCGTTTGGGCAAAACTAATCACTAAATTATTGGTTGTGTTATTAATAACAGAGATATCACTATCATTTACCTCATCACTTCCCATGTTTGTACCAACATTTTGCAAGGTAGCAACATAATTAGTAGGACTAATCATACGAACGCGATATGTATCAGGTCTTAAATTAGTAAATACATATTTCCCATCTGCTGGAGTACTCAAGATTGGAGCTGTGGTGGTAGTAGCGACGATAGCATCCAATGAATCTAATAATTGCACAGTCACACCAGCAATAGGCTGATCAACCAAGGTATTACGAATACCGTCATTATTGATGTCTTCAAATGCAAAACCAGTAATACTAGCACCAGAGAAATAACCAATAGCACTAGCAGAAGTGTTGCCAGAAGCTGCGGTAGTAAATTGCTGAGGCATATTGCTAGTTGTGACGTTGAAACCAACAACAGGATCAACTGTAATACGATATTCAGTACTATTTTCAATTAAAACATTCCCAACTGTATTAGTACTATTAAAGGTATAGTTGCCTCCACTATTGGTAGTAATCGTAGCCATAGGCACACTAGTACTCACAGAAACCTTGTAAAGATTCACTGTCCAACCACTTAAACCAGGCTCACTATTAAAATCTCCGCTATTATTGGTATCTTGGAAAACATTCCCGGTAATTGCGGGCTCTGCACTGACTGTCAGTGGTAAATACTGGTAATCATCTTCCCCGAGAAAAAAACTAGTAGTACCTGGAACTGAGTCAATATCTCCACTGATACTTGCTGGAGTCGTTGTAGGAAGAGTTGGCGAAGTCATGCTCATAATCTCAGCTGTAGCTTGCTCAGCACCTACCCCGCCCAGTACTACATCGATATCTAAAGTCGCACTTGCGCCACCTACCAGAGTCGGAATATTCCAAACTCCACTGCCAAATGTACCAGTAGAAGCAACAGGTGATCCTGAAATAGTACCTATAATTGGATCATCAACATTGATACTGATGCCACTTGCTGTCACTGTACTTTGATTTTCAACTGTGTAATGAAAAGTAACAGTAGAATGAGCAAAATAGGTTGGTCCTGTGGGTGTAGTAGTAATAGTCAATAACTGTAAATCAGTTTGATTATTGATACCAAAGGCATGGCCGACACTAGAGCTTGAGGTAGCTACACGTAGATTAGTATAAGTACTGGGAGAACTAGTAACATGATACCCCAGAGGAAGGACAACGGTCAGAGTATACGCAGAAGAAGTCGGAAACAAAGCTATATCATTTGCAGGTACGGTAACAGTAAAGTTTCCCAAACTATCAGAAATAGCAGTTGGTGAGGTAAAAGCACCATCAGTAGCATAGATACCGATTCCAGACGCTAAATGATCTCCACTATTGGATACACCATCATCAGCATTAGTTGGATTATCACTACCATTATCATAAAAAACATAACCTGTGATAGTCCCCGTATTAGTAGTCACATAACTACTAATAGGACCATCAATTGAGGCCCCTTGATCACCGGCCAGAACTCCACTAGTTGAAAAAACAGCAGCTCTAGTTCCACTCGAGAGCGCCGCAGTTTGCACGCCTGACCACTTAAAAAATATAGTCTGTCCCGAAGCCAAAGACCCAGATATAGAGTATTCGTAAGTCGATCCACTAACAGGTGTCTCAACACAAGCTGGTGCTCCGGTAAAATCGACACCAACAGTGCCAGTAGATGCTACCACATATAAACACGACCTAGTACCAAGATCCATGCCAGTAGGATACTGCAAAGTGATGTACGTGGCGGTAGCTGTTGTATTACTATTATTGTCCAAATTTGCATAATAGCCGATGAAATCACCAGGTAATACTCGCAAACCTGGAGAAACATGGGAGCTATCCGTACCGTAACTACTAAAACTACTCACGTTAGTCAGTGATATCCCTTTCGTTGGTGTAATGTAAGCGCTAATCGGACCAGCAGTAACGCTAGGTCCAGCAGAAAATGTCCCCGCCCCGTCCACGTCAGCCTGAAAAGCCACACCACTTGGTCCAGTTACTTCAAGGCCAGAAATTCGGTAATAAATAGTTTTATTGGCAGACAGACTAGTTGATATACTGTATTCATACCTTGAACCACTAATAAATGTCTCTGTACACGTACCTGGTGAACTAAAATTAACGCTACTATTCGCTAGGCCAATATCATCAATAACGTATTCACAAAGCCTGCCTGCACTATTTAGATCGCTATTGGATGGATATACTAAACTTATGATTGGAATCAGTAGGGTGGTTGTTGAACTCTCATTATTCAACTGTACATAATATCCCGATGCGGTCCTCCGTGGAGTACTCAATCCCGGTGAAGTATTAGTATTGTCTTCTGTACTACTATTGTAAGCTTGAATATCAACTGAAATATTTTCTGCAGCATGTATTTTGATAAATTGAGCAGGGAGAAATATTGCATTGGCAATCAATCCAATAATAGAAAATGCCGTAATAAACTTAACTACTCTTTTGAGGGGGCTATTCATGTTTTTTATTTTTGTTTCTAGTCAGTTTACCACACTTTCATACTAATAAAAAAGCGTATAGCTCGATCTTCATTCATATGAAGACCAAACATATACACTTTAGATCCTTCGCAATAGCGAAGGATGCAGGCTAAAACGGAATATCCTCAATCTGAATTGGCTCACCAGTAGGCATGGATTGAATACCACTACTCATATTTGCTGGAGCCTTAGGTGCTGCAGCTGTCATCGGAGGAGTATTATTCATTGCCAATGGCGCAGGACTGCTTTCGCCATCTTTGCGTGGAGACAACAAGACTAAGTCATCACCAATAATCTCAGTCTTGTATTTCTTGGTACCATCTTGGCTGTCCCAGCTGCGCGTCTTGAGATATCCCTTTACATACACCTTGCCACCTTTGCGGAGGTACTGTGAAGCAATATCAGCTAAACCACGCCACAACACTACGTTGTGAAATTCAGTTTCTTCTTGCAATTGACCATTTTGATCTTTCCAAGCACGATTGGTAGCAATAGTGATAGTAGCCACTGAAGCACCAGAAGGAATTTGTTTCACTTCAGGGTCTTGGGTAAGGTTACCAATCAATTGCACCATGTTGAGAGAGCGGGCCATCTTTGGAGGGAGTTAAGAGGTAAAAGGGAAGAGGTAAGAAATTTGGATTTCTTTTTTCTCTTACTAGGCTGTTTGAATTAACATCATTACGTCTTTGCGGTGCCACCAATATATCGCACCACCGATCACAAGGAAAGAAAAGCTTAAACTAAGAGCACGATTGCGTTCGTTAGTAGGGTAAGTATCAGTTTTAGCCTTTTGGATTTTGTCGTCAAGGTTAGTCATAGCCTGTGCTGCTCGTTCTTGGGCAACAGTCATATTCACGAAGGTGTATTTACCTTGAACCTGATCATTCAACACATTACGTAAAGTATAGGTGTCATAGTGAGGAGGTAAAATATATTGCTCCAATACCACATTGATCACACCCACACCACCGATTACCACTGCTATGAGACTGAGATATGCTGTAGTGAAGAGATAGGCATAACGGATAGTACTTGTACTTGTTTCAGTACCAACTTCACTCGCCATAGGCTTAATAATCTTGCGGCGGTAAAGTAGGAATATTGGCAGACAAACTAATAATAGTGGGATTGACCATGACAACTGATCACGCCAGTTTTGAGTAAATGAAATAGCATCAACGCGTTCATCAATCACTGTTTGCTTTTGCTTCAAGAAATCCTCAACACCCGTGTCATACGTCACACCATACAAATTATCTAAAGGACGTGAATACAAATACCCGCTGTCACTTTGGGTAGGAAATACAACGGTATTGAGCAGAGTATTGAAAAGCAAAATAGCAGTAACCACACTGATCAAAAGTGTAGTGACTAGGATGCCGTAGAGATAGAGATTACGGAACACCATCAAAGCGCGATCACGAGCAAAGAGTAGCACCAAACCGACTAATACTACCGACACAAAAGCGATCGGTAACAAAACCCAAGAAACTGACTCAATCATAAAGTTCATCATAGGACTAGTGAATTAATCATTGTTGAAGGTATCACAATTCCCAACAAATCTAAAAAGGTAGGCGCGACATTAGACAAAGTACCTGTTTGTAACTTTGCTGTACCGAGGCGTTTCATTAACGCCGGCTGATAATTGACTAGATAAAATGGCACTTGATTGTCAGTATGTGAGCCATTCTTACCACCATCAGCAGTTAACATTTCTTCACAATTACCATGGTCAGCGGTGATACACATAAAGCCATGTTGTTTCTCAAGCTCGGTATCAATTAAGGCAAGAGCTTCATCTACAGCTTGCACAGCTACCTTTGTCGCTTCTAGATTGGCTGTATGTCCCACCATGTCTGCATTGGCAAAATTAGCAATGATCACATCATATTTTTTTGATTGTAGTGCTTCCACAATAGTTTTGGCAATCTGATCTGCCTGCATCTTCGGCTTCAAATCATACGTAGCAACTTTATCCGACGAAATGAGCTTTTTAGTTTCTAGTGGATAATCTACTTCCTGATAGCCATCAAATACTTTCGTCACATAAGCCCATTTTTCTGTTTCAGCCAAACGTAATTGTTTGAGTTTGGCCTTCGATAAAACTTCTCCCAGCGGTTCTTCAATCCGCTCTTGGCCAAAAGCTACTGGCACCTTTATCTCATCATAATAAGCAGTGGTAGCCACAAAATGTAGCTCAGGAAAAGTACGTTTAAAATGTTCAAAACTTTTTTCAGTGAAAGCCTGCGCAAGCTCAACTGCTCGATCTACACGGAAATTCCAAAATATCACACCATCCCCTTTCTCCATTGGTTCCGACTCAGCAAAAACGGTAGGTCGAATAAACTCATCAGTTGCGGGTAGCTCTTGATTATCAGCTTTGTAATATTTGCTCAAGAAATCATCAATTGTAGATTCTTTAGCACCATCATTTTGTGTATAAAGACGATATGCTTTTTCCACCCTATCCCAACGTTGATCTCTATCCATGGCGAAATAACGACCAACAATGGTAGCGATGGTACCCAAATCTTGTTTCTTTATTTCAGCCTGTAAATCTTTCACAAACTTAGGCAATTCAGTTGGTAAAGTATCGCGGCCATCAGCAATGATATGAATCATTACTTTACTCACGTCTTTTTGTTTAGCCAAAGCAAGAAGTTGATAAGCAAGTTCAGCATAAGCATGTATACCTCGATCAGAAAGCAAACCAATTAAATGTAGAGTTTTATCTTGATCATGACAGTACTGCATCACTTCATTATAAGCAGCATTCTTAGCAACCAATCCTTTATCAAGCGCAGCCTTAATTTGGCTTTGAGGAAATACCACCTGGCGACCAGCGCCAATCATTAAATGTCCCATTTCCGAACTACCTTGATGTCCCTTTGGCAACCCAACCTTTTCACCAGCAGCAGCAAGAACAGTATGCAAATGATCACGCTCAAACCTTTTGATAGTAGGCAAATCCACTAAACTCAAAGCATTCCCCGGTCCTTTGTCAGCAATCCCCCACCCATCAAGGATAATTAATAAAGCAGGTGTATTCATAGTAACTAAATGAGTTAAAATCTCTGATCTCTGACCTCTGCTCTCTGATCAAATTGAATGAGTCTATTGTACTTAGCTAATCGTTCGCTCCTACTACATGAACCTGTTTTGATGAATGTGGATGAAACAGCATAAGCAATATCAGCAATAGTAGTATCTTCCGTCTCTCCACTACGATGAGAAATAATTGTCTTCCACCCATATTGGTTTGCTAAAGCAATCGCAGCCATAGTTTGGCAGATAGTTCCAATTTGATTAGGTTTCACAATCATTGCAGACACCAATCCTTTACTCTGAACTAATTTCATCCGTTCTACATTGGTAACAGTCAAATCATCACCAACAATCTGCACCTTTTTACCGATCCGGTCTTGAAGCTGCTGCCATGCATCGAAATCATCTTCAGCAAATGGATCTTCAATAGAAATAATTGGATACTGTTCAGTCAAATCTTGATAGAAATCTACTAAAGCAGTAGCAGAAAAGGTTTTGCCTTCTAGCTGATAATTACCATCATGAAAAAGCTCAGTAGCAGCCACATCTAATGCCAATTTAATATCGTTACCAAAGCGATAAGGTGTTAGATCACACGCTTCTTTAATCAAATCAAAAGCTTCACTGACACGCTGGATAGTGGGAGCAAATCCGCCCTCATCTCCCACCAAAGTAGACATACCATGCTTAGCCAGTATCTTTTTGAGAGCACCAAAAATTTCTGCTGCTATCATCACCTTTTCACTAGTAGTCGAGCCAACAACTGGAACAATCATGGTCTCTTGAATAGCTAAGCCTGAAGCAGCATGTTTGCCACCATTGATTACATTGACCATAGGTGTCACTACCGCAGTAATATTTGCGTAACCATATTGTGACCTCAGTAATTCAAAAACCTCTACACCAGAAACATTAGCTTGCAATCGCAAGAAACAAATAGACGCAGCAATCGCTAAATTCCCACCAATCTTTTGGAAATTATTGGTAGCATCAAAATTAATTAACCATTGATCAAAATCAACAATTGATTCCCAAGATTGATCAATCAGTTTCGGTACAATAGTAGTAGCAAAAAACTCCAGTGCTTTTTGGATGTTTTTACCACCAAAACGTTCGCCGCCATCACGCCATTCATAAGCTTCATGAGAACCAGTAGAAGCACCACTTGGTGACATTCCTACAGCGTGATGCTCGTCACTAGCTAAATGAACTGCAATAGTAGGTACACCTCTAGAATCCAACACTGCATATGCAGAAGCTTGCGTAATTTTCATAAATAAGTTGCCAATACCAATACAACCTAGGACGATTGGCAAAATGGCACAATACCTTTCCAAACTTTCATTTCATTTAATATCTTTATTCACTCACCTTGTGGCTAAAAACACTTTTGTTAGACTCTCAATAACTTTAACTTTTTCTGATGGAACATCTCAATGTAGAAATCAAAGCATACTGTTCCGATCACACTAAAGTCAGAAAGATTTTGTTGGAAAAACAAGCCGAAAGCAAAGGAACTGACCATCAAACAGACACTTATTTTCAGGTTCCAAATGGCCGGCTAAAACTACGTGAAGGCAAAATAGAAAATGCACTTATTCATTATGAACGCTCAAACCAAGCAGGCCCAAAAGACTCACAAGTGACACTATTTCGAACTGAAGCTGGCAGCGCCCTAAAAGCAGTCTTATCTCAAGCACTAGAAATACTGGCAGTAGTCGACAAGACCCGCGAGATTTATTTTATCGACAACGTAAAGTTTCATATCGATACGGTCCACGGCCTAGGCACATTTGTGGAAATAGAAGCGATTGACACTGATGCTAAACTAGGAAGAGAAAAACTAACTGAGCAATGCAATTTTTACCTCAATTTATTCGGAATCACTGAAAAAGACTTAATAGCCGAATCATACAGTGATATGGTGATGAAGACTCAAAGCAATCCTAATCCTTATACTTATCCTTCGATCGCGTAAAAATAAGCTGATGTTAAAAAAAACAGCCTAAACTAAAGAATTAGGATAAGGATAAGACAAGCGCTAGCGCGATCGTGGTGCACCCGAGAGGAATTGAACCTCTATCTAAGCCTTCGGAGGGCTCCATTTTATCCGTTAAACTACGGGTGCTAGCAGCTGCGATCATAAACCAATTCCTACAATTTTCAACCAATACCAAGAGCCAATAGATTATTTTTTCTCTGCATGTTCAATTTTTTCACTCCTCACAAACGATTAGCGATAGTAGATTTGGAAACCACCGGTCTCAATTTTAACCGTGATCAAATTACTGAGGTCGGAGTGATTATTATCAATGATGGAGTAATAGAACAAAAATTTCATTCACTAGTAAACCCTCAGTGCCCATTACCACCATTTATTAGCCAGCTGACAGGCATCACAGCTGCTGACCTCAAAAATGCTCCAGTATTTTCCCAAATCAGTGCTGAACTTTTCGAACTGCTCCAGGGCTCACTCTTCATCGCTCACAATGCTAAGTTTGATTACAGTTTCTTGCGCCAATCATTTGCTGAGGTAAACTTGAACTTTCAGCTTGATCAGCTTTGTACTGTGCAATTTGCTCGCGCTCTTTTCCCTCACTACCACAAACACTCATTAGAGAGTTGGATCCCAAGACTGGGCATTGCTCCAGAGCGACGGCATAGAGCCATTGATGATGCTCAAGTAGTACTGGATCTACTGCAATACATTGAAACAAACGTACATCCAGAAACCTTGCAAAGTACCTGGGCTTCTTTTAGTAGAAAGGCAACCAATCCTCCCCTACTCAATCCCGACACCATGGCCACCCTGCCCGAGTCTCCAGGTGTTTATATCTTTGAAGATCAACAAGGAAATCCGTTATATATTGGCAAAAGCATCAATATCAAACATCGAGTTTCTAGTCATTTCTACCAAGTACAACGAGAACCAAAAGAGATGACCATTTTCAATCAAACTGCTGAAATCAAATTTCATGAAACGCATACCGAGCTAGGTGCTCTCTTACTAGAAAGCAGTTTAGTAAAACAAATGTACCCCACCTACAATCGAATGCTGCGAAGAGTGAAACAATTTGTCACTGCTCGAGAGCATATTAATGCAGATGGCTATGCATCACTGACATTGGAAACACTCGACGAAGATAGTATCAATAATACTGATAATATCATTGGCCTTTACCGTAGCATTAGCCAAGCACAAGATCATATTCGGTCATTGTGTAAGAGCAATCATCTTTGTCTCAAAATATTAGGTTTAGAAAAAACCGGCAGATCATGTTTTGGTTATCACATAGGCCACTGTCCTGGTACTTGTTTATATGAAGAATCTACCGAAAGTCACAATGAGCGATTTCATTTGGCATTTAGCAGTCAAAAAGTAGCGCCATGGCCCTGGCCAAAAGAAACTGATGTTATTTTGGAAGCACAGAACCCAATCAATGGCTTTCAAGAATATTTCTTAATCAGAAATTGGTGTCTAGTAGGACATGGTAAACGCACTGGAGACAGCATCAATCTCACCTCGATCCCCATGCATTTTGATTATGATCAATACAAAATAATCAGCCAAGCAATCAATCAAGGCAAGGTTCTACTCTGGAGTACTGATGATATCCCCTATCAGCTGAATATTGCTAACTAAGACTCCTCATCCTCATCAGACATTGGAGCTGGCTCCAAAGACTGACCAGGAAACCAGTGATGTACAAGACTATTCCACCTACCGGCAACATCTCTCATATAATTTCGCGTGTCTGATGTTAGCATAGGATTATCATCAAATAGTCGATCAGTATTATATCGAATTTGGTGCATGATGGCTGTTTTATCAGCTTCTTCTAAATAACCCCAGATCTGAAACAATGTGTTGTTTACAGTTGTAGATCCGTTCTCCAATTCAGCAAAACCAAAACTAGGAACAAGCATTGCTATCCGCTCATGACCAGCCAGATCTACCGCTGGTGCGGAACGATATATGTTCATAGCCAAGCTGACATCACCTCTTGCCATTGCTTCAGCAAAAGCATCTGCTGGCGAGCGCAAAGCTTCGAGTTGAGTCGCCACTCGACTTTCTCTATTTGCTTCTGACTGGTTACCTGATGCAAGAGCTTGTTGCGCACGATCAGTATGAGCTGATTTCTCATCAGCGATGGCATTCTGTGCCCCAGAGACACAGTGTTCAACCAACGATTCACTTACACCACGGCGAAGACACTCGCCTCGAATATATCCCCAAAAGTTTTGCCATTGGCCAAAATATTGTGGATATCCGCCGCTTGCAACAAGATCATCAAATATAGCTGACCCAGTATCAATTGCCCCACCTACTGGATCGACCAGTTCAGCTTGAGCAGATTGCTCAGTATCGTTTGCATTTACAATGCTTAGATTAGTATCAAGTGGTAATGGACTATCTTCATAATTGGGCACAGGGCTAGCAACAGCACGGACATCAGACCTAGTGGAGTGTTCGGTAGTGGCATTATCTGCCGGAGATACAGAAATCCTAGGTAAATTAGCGTGATGATCGTCTTCATTCATGTAACGAGCCAATATACCAGCAATGGCTAAACTAGCAGCAATTGTTACGTTACGAGAACGTTTCGGATTGCTTACTGGTACAGTTGAGTGCAAACTTGGTTTATCAGGTGATCGATCAGACATTTTGTTTTGAATTTAAAATTGCTATTTATTTTTAGTTGATCTTCCCATTTTTTTCGGTGCCCTGGCATCGATAGATCGCTGCAGTGTATCAATGCTGATTTGTTTGAGTTCGCCAATTGACCAAACCCCTGCATTCATATTTCGCGATACCTCTAACTCAGTGCGATCTGCTCCATTTACAGTATATTCTAACTTCAGTTGCTTAACCCTTTCGTCAAGAACGCTATTGAGGTCTGTTAGTAATTGCATATCTCGCTGATCATAAGCAATCTCTCTGATTGTTTTATAAACAACAGTTGCTACTTCCAATGCATGATTCCAAGCTTTGATGTTATTGATCTTTTGCCCCTGCGCAACACGATGGGCATTGGCCAATAAATCAGCAATAGCATTGCGATTCTCTCGAGGCATATTGGCTAGCCTCGTACAAATATCTTCTACTTCACGAAACTTCTCACTGATCAAATCAATGCCTGGTTTTTCAGGTAATTGTTTTGCTGCCCGCAAACTCAAATCAAAATAATTTCCGTCGACCATTAAGATATATGAATCTTATCATTATCCTACAAACCAAAGATAAAACCAAGACATAGCCCCGCTAATCCTAATACTAATCCTTCGGGCACCTCACTATTCCTCAGGCCGCGGTGGCTGAAGTGAACGGGATGGTCAGGCCCAAACAACAACTCGACTCCTGGGTACGGAGCGGGTGATTTTTAAATCACGACGAACACTAATCACCTTTCAAACTACAAAACCATCCCAGCATTCACCTGATGATCTTCACGCTTTGATGGATCTTTTGATCTATATGGGCTACTTCGATTTTCTCAAAAGGCAATAATTATAGTCTATTTTCCGTATCCCAGTGCCAGCATAAAAAGTCCCGTCCCAATGTAAATCGCTATAATTAGCAAAATAGCAATTATATTTGTTTTTGCTTTAGACCAAGGTTTTGAAGCCATACTTTTAAAGTTTACATTAATAATCTTATACATTATATAAAATAATAAAGCATGTTTGTGCTAGCCTACCACCAATAAAGAGGTTAGAACCTCCAAATCTCTACCCAAAGGCAAAAAAGCTATCATCAAATCAAACTACTGATGATTATGGTGCCGAAGAGAGGACTTGAACCTCCATCCCCTTGCGAGGACTACGACCTGAACGTAGCGCGTCTGCCATTTCGCCACTTCGGCTCACCTGCGCGCGCATCATAGGGTATTTAATTAACAATTAGCAAGTAACAATTAACAGTTTGGAGGAAGTCCCTCTTTCATTGTTAATTGTAAATTACAACTTGTTAATTATCCGCTTCGTGCATACAGTGTGCTCTAAGCAATTTATTCTATGCTGTATCTCAATTTTGAACGATTAGGGCTAAGTGAAAGTGAAGGAAAAGTATATGTCGCTTTGCTTGAACTAGGTGGTGGATTTGTGAGTAGTATCGCCAAAAGAGCTAAGCTTCCTCGCGTCAATTGTTATCACACGCTTGAAAAGTTAACTGAAAAAGGGCTTGTGAGTTGCATCACAAAAGAAAATGTCCGCTACTATTCAGCTGAAACCCCGACCCGAATCATCTCCACACTAGAAGAACGAGTAAAGTACGCTAAACATGTTTTACCTGATTTAGTTTCCATCACCAATGCCCAAGCACTCAAACCACAAATCAAATACTTTGAAGGAATTGCCGGTCTCCATACTATTTTGGATGACACCCTATCAGCTAAAGAATTGTTAGGTTACTCCAATCTACAAGGTGCCAGTGATCTATTGGGCGAATATCTGCAAACATATGCCCAACGCAAAATTGAGAAAAATATCAAAACACGGCTAATTTGTCCTTCTAGCCAAAAAGCATTTAGTTATATTGAAACCTACTATCCACCAAACTATCCACCTGAATTAGTAGAAATACTTTTTATCAATCCGCAGGAGTTTTGGTTTGAACACGAGATTGTGATCTACAACAATAAAGTAGCCGTGATCTCACTCGATCCCGAAGAACTGATCGGCATGATCTTCGAAAGTCCGGTCTATGCCAAATCACAACGAGCAATCTTTAATTTAGCTTGGCTGGGAGCTAGTAGCTTCATAGCTCTATAGAAAGCAGCTCCCTAGACACTAGACAAATATAGTATATGTTGTATAATTATCAGCGAGGTGTAGTTCCTGGCTTAGCATATTGGGGGATATTCTAAGCATTCTACACCTCTTTTTTTGTCTCTGGCCCAATAAAAAAGCCATGCTATAGTACGGATAGCATAATCTTTTTGGTATGGAAAATGAGCTAAATATACTAGTAATAGAGCAGCAAAAGACCAATCAGCTGCTCAGCCAACTCCTAGCCGACAATCAAAAAAAGGCCCGAGGAGAAAGACGCCACTTTTGGATTGGCTTAATTTGGCATAGTATTCCTTTACTCCTCACTTTGTTCTTCATCTGGCAAATGTATACTTTCGTAAATCACCAAGTGACCGACCTCCAAACAAAAGTAAACAACACCTTTGATACAACCCAGATCAAAGATAAGATCACAAACCTCTTTAAATAGATAAAAGATAAAATGTTAGAAGTAAAAATTGTATAGACTTTATCTCCGCACTTGCGGACATGAATAAGAGAAGCCCACACCCAGTCAATACATTTCTTACCTCGTACATTTTACTTCTTACTTCCTAAGCAATAAAAACCATGCCTGATACTATCAATACCAAACTATCTGTCATCTTCCAAAACCTAGCCTATGCCCTAGCAATCGACAATGAGAAATCAAATCATTTCCGCATTGTGGCTTATGAAAACGGCGCTCGTGTATTACGCAATCTGACAGAGCCAGTGACCAACATGATTACAGAGGATACGCTGCCCAAGATTCCTGGCATTGGTAAGGCAATGGCTGAAAAGATTATTTCTTATATCTCTACAGGACATATCGCTACCTACGATGAAATTCTAAAAACATATCCTGAGACATTCTTTGATATTTTGCGCATTCCTCATGTTGGTCCCAAGACTGCCAAGCTCTTATTTGAGGAATATAAGGTGCACTCTTTGCCTGACTTAGAAAAAATTCTCAGCACTGAAGTATTAGCCAATCATGAAGGTTTTGGCGAAAAGAGTTTAGCTAATCTTCGTGAAGCGATGAGCAGGATTAAAAAGAATACTAGCCGCAGTCCTATTACTGCAATCCTGCCAATCGTACATGAAATCTTACAGTATTTACGCAGTAGCCCCTATTGTCTTGAAGCATGCGTAGGTGGATCAGTGAGACGCTATGAAGAAACCATCGGTGATGTCGACATCCTGACAACCTCAGCCAATCCACAAGAATTGATCGAATACTTTGTCCAATACCCCAAACAAAAACTGGTACAAGCTCAAGGACCGACCAAAGCTTCTATTTTAGTGGAAAACAATTTTCAAGTAGATTTACGAGTAGTGCCAGAAGAAAGTTTCGGTGCTGCTTTGCAATATTTTACTGGATCCAAAGAACACAATGTAATGCTTAGAAATATTGCTAAAGAAAAAGGCTATAAGCTCAATGAATATGGTGTATTTGAAGGAGAAAAGAACATCGCTAGTCGGACAGAAGAGGATATTTATCAATCAATTGGATTAAACTACATCCCTCCCGAACTACGCCGCAACGATGGTGAAATTGATGAATCCGCTAAAAATGACTTTTCGTACTTAGTAACCAAACAAGATGTACTTGCCGCTCCCGCTACAATCGCTTCCGATCTAATTCCAATTGCACTTTGGGATAACTATCCCCTCTTGGTTCAGCGTATGCATCAAGCAAAAGAGAGCAAAGTACCACTTGAAATTGTAGTGACTGAATCAGTCCCTCCAGTCCAAATGTGGACATTATTTGCTCGCGAACAGATTCCATTCATCATCGATAGCACCCAGCTCAAACATGAGTGGCAAAAAGATTTGTTGGTTGGCACTATGAGACGCAGCCGTATTCGTGGTGACCAAATTGTAAAAGCATGACGCTATAAAAAGGCCATGTTATAGTGACCGCAATCGTAAACACGCGCATGATTCAGATCTATACAGGCAAAGGAAAAGGGAAAACTACCGCAGGACTAGGGCTGGCAATTAGAGCCTTTGGCCAAAATATGAAAGTAGCGATTATTTACTTTGACAAAGGCGGCCAAGATTATGGTGAAAGAAACACCTTAAAAAAGCTCGAGCTGCCATTTTTTGTGACCGGTCTCAACCGTCGCAATGATGATGGCACCTTTCGCTTTACCATTACTGACGAGGACAAGATTGAAGCCAAACGTGGCTTACAATTGGTTTATGATCTTTACCAACAAAACTACGATTTGATTGTTTTAGATGAAATCAATTCGACGGTTGCTCTCGATATGCTTAACACTGAAGAGGTTTGTGCTATGATGCAGGCCAAACCTGAGCAGTTGGAATTGGTCATGACTGGCCGCAATGTCCCCCAACTAATGCTCGACTTGGCAGACCTGGTCACCGAGATGACCCCGATCAAACATTATTTCAGTAAAGGCGTACCTGCCCGCCGAGGTATCGAATTCTAAAAATGTCCCGACAAATTTCTCCTGAAGATCAAGACGACTCCCTAGAAAAGCTGTTGAAACAGCAAAGGGAAAATTTTGTCTCTTTTTATCTAAAGAATGACAGCCTCTTTACTGTGCGCGAAAAGGCAGAAGCTTTTAAGTACTTTGATGCTATTGGTGAAGAAATCAGTGACCAAGAACTCTATGAGCGACGTCAAGCCTGTCTCAACAATCTCAACTCTGCCGAGAATTATGCTGAACGAATTAAAAATCGCGAACAAAACTTACGCAGAGAAGTTCAGTCAAGATTAGGAGCTTTACCAATCGCCTTTGATACCAAAAAAAGACTATTAGATGAATTTTTTACTAGTGACCTACAGGGTAAAGAAAAAGTATTGAAAGCAGTTGAACGTGAAGAAACACGAGTAGCAGAAAAAAGAAGATTGCAAAATAGCAGTATAGAAAGTAAAAAATCTGAATATCGTAACAAGCTAGAAGGTAGTGAATTTCAAATCTATTTCTCTAATGAAGATCGCGAATTTGCCTGGAATTCGTTGCTAACAATCTTGGCAACGCTCAGAACGAATGCTTCCAGGATCAGCCGGATTCAAATCTTTATTGAGATGTTACCTGGCAGCTTAGCTCACGCCAAAGCCCAAGATGCGCTTTATCAAACCCATCTCCAACAAAAAATTCTTGATCCCAAAAAACGGACTAGAATGTTGGCTCAGTTCAGAGAACAAAGCTGTCTGGTCAAAACTGCTTTGATTGAAGAAATAGAAAACCTGGCTAAAGAGAAAGAAGCACAAGAAGACGAGCCACCACAACCAACAGCAGAGAAGGATGCCAATAAAGCGAGCGAACAGACTGAGAAGAAAGCAGCTCTTTGCCATGAGTACCAGACATACTACCAGCTCTTCCCTCATGAGGAATCACCAGAAAGATTCAGTAAACTAAACCTCGATGATCAGATTGAAATGCTCAACTATCGCCGGGAGCAACATTTAGAGGAGCTCAGTTTACTCAGCATCTACCTCTCATTGGATACCAAAGAAGATGGAAACCAAAGCATCAGACTACGAGATTTCAAAAAACTGACCTTAGAACAAAAAAAACGTCATGTAGATCAGTTCTTGAAGACTATTCCTGATGATCTCGATGCTAGTAATGTGCGAGGCCGTGAACTACTCAAAATCGTGATCGAGATCCTCAGAAACAAGACACACATAGTCTTTGCTAGTGATCAAGAACGGATCAAATTGATCAATGAAAGGATCAAAGAGAAGCAGCTTTCTATTCATTTTGGTCCTCACCATTTTCTCAGTATCAAAACAATCTTAGCTGATTTTGCCGAAGAACGCTGGGATCAGCCTCAAACTCTAGGACTAGCTGAGCAACGCTTGCGTGAACGAGAATATGTAGGTTAAATAGCCAGGTATTATTATGCTTATGTCACTCAATCATACTTATATTGTACTCGATTTAGAAACCCAAAAATTATTATTTGAGGTAGGTGGTAAACAGAATCTCGGCCAACTAGGCATATCAGTTGCTGGTTTATTTGACTCTCGTGACCAACGTTACTTTTGCTTACGAGAAGGAAACATCAAAGATATTGTGCCTTACCTGAGTACCGTAGATAGAGTAGTAGGATTCAATACTGAGGGCTTTGACTTCGATGTATTGCAGCCATACTTGCCCAATATCAACCTCAAAAGATTGCCTTCTCTCGATATCCTGACTGAAATCAACAAAGTACTGGGACACCGAATCTCTCTAGATAGCGTAGCCCAAGCCACTCTCGGTCTGAGTAAAAGTGCAGATGGTTTAATGGCCGTTAAATGGTTCCATGCTGGCATGTTTGAAGAAATTGAAAAATACTGTTTACAAGATGTAGAGGTAACCAACCGCATCTACCTCCATGTACTAGAACATGGCGAAATCAAATATAAGGCTCGTGATACTGATGAAATCAAAACTGTGAAACTCAATTTTCACTTTGAACCAGAACAAACTCTTTTCTAATATTTTTGTATGCTAAAGCAGTCACTTGCTATCCTACTGGCAACCACGCTTCTCCTCAGTGGATGTGGCAATCCCACTGCTCCAGCTCAGAAAACAAAATTGATCGTTACTACCTTTGTCCCCTACTACGTATTTACTCAAAACTTAGTAGGTGAAAATGCAACCGTAATCAATATCATCAACAATACCCAAGAGCCACATGACTATCAGCTCAAACCAAGCGATATCGTTACCTTACAAAAAGCTGATTTAATCATTCGCAACGGACTAGGATTAGATGACTGGGTAAAAGAAGCAGCAGAAAAGAGTGGAACCAAAGCAACAATCCTGACTGCCAGTGATTACATCACACCGCTTGCCCCACAATCTACTCTAGACTTAGATCACCATAGCTACGACCACACAGATCCAGACACCAATTTCGATCCACATATCTGGGTCTCTCCCAAAAATGTATTGCAGATCTTGCCCCATATTACTGAACAGCTAAGCAAGATCGATCCAGATCATAAAGCAGCTTACGAAGAAAAACTTCAGCAATACAGCAGTCGTATTGTCGATTTAGACCAAACTATCACCGAGAAGCTCAAGCCTTTTGCCAACAAAGAATTCATTTCTTTTCATGAAGCATTTCAGTATTTTGCTCGCGATTATGGATTAGTCAGTACCATCGCTATCGAAGCTTACCCAGGCAAAGAACCTACTCCTCGCTATCTGCAGGCCCTGATCGAAAAGATTAAAGCTAGTAATATCAAAACTATCTTTTCAGAGCCACAGTTCTCACCACGAATTATCGAGGTACTGGCTCAGGATCTCAACCTCAAGGTATTCAGCCTAGATCCCCTAGAGACTGGCACATACGCAGAGGATCTCTATGAAAAGAATACCCTCCTCAATGTCCAAAATATTGTTCAAGCTTTTTCACTATGAAAACTTTACTAGCACTAGAAAACGTCGGCATTGAGATTGATAAAAAAGTGATTATTGATCAGGTCTCATTTACCGTTGAAGCTGGCCAAATTATTGGTTTGGTCGGACCCAATGGTGGCGGCAAAAGTACATTAGTAAAAGCGATACTAGGTTTACTACCCATTACTAGAGGCACTATCAAACGTACGGAATCAGTACGAATTGGCTACTTACCACAAAGGCCACCGATTTCTTTTGATATTCCACTAACGGTTAAAGAACTTTGGTCAGTATATAAAGCCACAACAGCAAAAGCAAAATCGTGGATCGAAAAGCTAGAGATTGAATCTTTGGCTGACAAACAGGTACGAAGCCTCTCTGGTGGCGAGCTCCAAAAAGTATTTTTAATCGTAGCGATTGCTGATGATCCTGATCTGATTATTTTGGACGAACCTAGTTCAAACATCGATGCTGAGAGTGATAAAACACTGAAAACAGTACTCATGGACGAAAAGAAACAAGGGAAAAGCATGATCATCATTTCTCACGACATTGATAGCATCGCTCAAACAGCTGACTATCTCCTGTGTTTACAACAAAGAATGATTTGTGCTGGCAAGCCCAACCTAGTCTTGCGTAGTCAAGAATTTCAAAATCTGATCGGAGACCATCATCATCATCATCACCACTAAACTGAGCATTATGATTGCACATCTCTGGGAAGCTTTTTCCTATCCATTCATGTGGCGAGCCTTGATCGCAGGTGTATTACTCGCTATTCTTACCTCCCAAGTAGGCATATTTGTCTTGAGCCGAAAGTTAGCATTCTTGGGCGATACTCTTTCTCATGCAGCTTTTACCGGCATAGCGGTAGGGTTAATTACTGGCATCCATCCTCAAATCACCGTTTTTGCCATCGCTATTTTGGTAGCCTTCTTACTGACCTGGTTGCAAGACAATGCCAAGCTATCTTCTGATACTTATATTGCTATCCTTTACTCCTCACTATTGTCCTTCGGTATAGTATTGATTAGCCTTTTTACCGGTTTTAGAGCTGAGCTTTTTCAGTACTTATTTGGTGACATATTGGCCATCGACAACACTGATCTCATTATGATCTTGGTAGTAACCATTGCCACGATTATCGGTCTATTCTGGCAGTATCGCCCACTGATGATGGTAGTAATCGACAAAGATATTGCTCAAAGCAAAGGCGTGAAAGTAAAAATATACAACTACCTATTTATCTTATTGCTAGCACTAACTACAGCCGTGACTATTAAAATTATCGGCGTACTCCTCCTAAGCAGTCTCTTAGTAATACCAGCTGCTTGCGCCATGATGCAGGCTCGTAGTCTCAAAGGGGCCTTTGTTTACTCATTTATCGTCGCAGAAGTAATGGCAATCCTGGGTTTGATTTGCTCGTACCTGGGAGACACGCCATCAGGTCCTACAATGATTTTAATAGGCAGCGTGATGTTTGCAGCCTTAAACATCAAACACGCTCTCCAGAAGCATTAGGCTTACTGTGGCAGGGTAATGTATGGAACAGCTGCTTCGTGAACGGTAACTAATTGATCTTTTTGGAGTGTCTGTAAAATCTCCGACCATTGATATCCTTGAATGTCGACAGCCAACAACTCCGGCATGCTCAATTGTTCTTTTGCTTGTAATAACTTCAAAACCTGTCCACGATAAAACCGCCTTGAGTGAGGAAAATGAGACTGCTTGGGTCTCTTTACGATGAACGACTGAGTTTGATAAGCATTACAATGATCACGCAAAGGACAGATCATACATTGAGGTTTTCCCTTACAAACTTTGGCACCAAAGTCCATTAATGCTTGAAAGAAATAGCGAGCAAACGGATCATGTTGTTTCGCCTCAGGCTTACTCAAAAGCAATCGGATTTTTTGTTCAATCTGCTCTCGCTCTAGATAAGGCAAAGCCCAAAAGTAACGGAGCAAGATTCGCTCGATATTAGTATCAATCACTACCACTTCCTGCTCAAAGGCAAAAGCTTGCAAAGCAGCAGCTGTATAAGGTCCGATCCCCGGCAAGGCCAATAATTGAGTCGCGTCCTTGGGCAATTCACCATTATATTCTGCCACAACAGCAGTAGCCAACTTCTGCAAACGCAGAGCACGTGAATTATAGCCAAGCCCTGACCACAGTCGAAGAACCTGAGCTGGTGAAGCTTGTGCCAAATCCTGCCAAGTCGGAAAGGCCTCTAACCAAGCATGATATTTAGGAATCACACGATCTACTTGAGTTTGTTGCAGCATGAATTCAGACACACAAATAGCATACGGATCCCGAGTAAGACGCCAAGGCAGATGGGTACGGCCCTCAACTTCAAACCAACGCCAAATTTCTTTAATGAAATTTTTCATAAATGCTGTGTTCTATATCATCATACTGCCTCAAATAAAGCACACAAGAGCAGTTTTTGATAAATTGACTTTCATACGAAATCGGATCTTAATTAAGGCTCATAATCTCCCCCATGGTTTTTACTTTCCTTCGACATGCAGAGAGCACATACAAGACAAGCAATATTGAACCTGACCAAGACACAGGCTTGAGTGAGAATGGCAAAGAGCAAGCCAGAAAGCTCAAGGCGATGTTGGGATCAACCTTCTTTCAAGCTGCCATTAGTAGCCCATTACAAAGAGCAATAGAAACTGCTACAGCAGTTTACCCACCACCCAAAAAGATTGAGATTGACGCTCGTTTACAAGAAATACGAAAACCAAGTGCACTGATCAACCTGAGCGAAGAAGATCAGTTATTCAAAACTATCAAACAAGACTTACTCACCCATGGACATAAAAAAGACTGGAAACACTCAGATGAAGAAAGCTACTATAAATTTCATCAAAGAATAGCTGACTTCCTCAACACAGTCCCAGTCAAACCCACACTAGTAGTCACCCACAGTGGAGTGATCAGAATGGTAATCGCCATCATCAAAAATCTCAAAGCAGATCCAGAAACCGTGATCCGCTCTTTCCTTGACTCCAGACACACCACCCACATCGAATACGGCACAGCCGTAAAAATAGAAATGGCAGCAAAAAAACTCAAAGTACTAGAAATAGTAAACCTACTCTAATCTCTGATCTCTCCCGCAGGCGCGGGATGATCTAAAAAGGGTGGACCCCTCTAAGCGCGTGATGTACAAGAACGTGTTCCCCTAAAAGATAATAGGGCGGAGTCCTCAGTCTCGAATTCCACGGAACCAAGACGAATATCAGACTCCAATGAGCACGTATTGTAGAGGAAAATTGCTTGTACTTAGACCGCGAAAACAAAGAAGAGTCACGGGAGAAAGATAGCACATTGTGATGATGAATTGTAGTATCTTTTTGTCTTTTTTGATTAGTATCCTAACTTATTCGTTCTATGCCTACAGCTAAACCTGCCACATCAAGTTGGCCTAATCCTGCCTTTTTGCTTTGGACAGCATTTATTTGTGGCATGAGTCTCATGACAGTAGAGATCACGGCTTCTCGCATCCTCGCACCATATTTTGGCACTTCATTATTTGTGTGGAGCAATATTATTGGTGTAGTCCTACTTGCCCTTTCTTTTGGCTATTACTGGGGCGGCAAAATAGCAGATCAATACCCAAATAGTACCAAGCTCTACTATTTAGTATTTACCACCGCAGTCTGGTTAACCTTTTTACCGTGGTTTAGTACAGGTTTGCTCAAAGCTACACTTACATTCCCATCAACTGCAGTATTTGCTTTATCACTCCTAGCTGCTTTTGTTTTGTTTTTCCCTCCATGTACCATTATGGGCATGATATCGCCTTATGTACTCAAGCTTCTTAGTAAAGACCCCAAGAAACTAGGGCGTGAAGCAGGACGATTATCAGCCATCTCTACTATTGGTAGTTTGATCGGCACATTTTTGCCAGTTTTGGTCAGCATCCCTTTGATCGGTACTTTGCGAACGACATTAGTTTTCGCTGCTATTCTTTTCTTTACTGCTGCATTAGGGCTCAAAAGAAAAGCATTCCAAATCTTCACTATCATACCTTTATTCCTTTGTTTAATTGCTCCAGCTTTCTTAAGCAGTACCAATACTATTTATAGTGGCGAATCGAGCTACAACTTCGTGCATGTCTATGAAAATAGAGGCAACCGCTTCTTACAGATCGATGATCCACGCTCAGTACACTCAGTCAAAATGGCAGAAGGGAATGTTACTCACAATTACTGGGACTATGCTGCGGCTATTCCATTTAGTATACCAACTCAGAACACCTTGATTTTAGGTCTAGCAGGTGGAAACATCAGTAATTTACTGCATCAGTATTTTCCTGCAATGCAAATTACTGGAATAGAAATCGATCCTCTTTTGATCGATATCGGTAAACAATTTTTTAGCACTGCAAGTTCCAATACTACAATTATCGCTGATGACGCACGCAGCTACCTTACTCGCAACAATCAAAAGTATGATTTCATCGTGCTTGATGCCTATCATAATCTCAATTTACCTATTCACCTGAGCACCACTGAATTCTTTGGTTTAGTCGGTGACCACCTAACAAACGACGGCACTTTTGCAATTAATGTGGCACATAGCAACAACCATTCTGACTTGGATGGCTACTTGGCAGCTACATTGGCTCCTCATTTCAAATACCTCTACAGTCTAGATACCAACGGTGGCTACAATTCAATTCTGATTGGGCGCAATCAACCATGGCCGACCACACTGACACCAGCCCAACAACAACTAATCACTACCACACCAGAATTGAGCCATGTTTGGGATAAGCTTCCTCCCAAAGTAATCTCAACGACAGATCAGCAAAAAGTCCAAACTGATGACCTCAATATTCTAGAGTGGCTAAGTAGTGGCGAATCGATGCAATAAGATTGGCTTACTGACAGCAAATTGACGTTTTGAAGAGTTTGGTTATAATGATCTTTCCTAGCTATGAAAGCTGGAAAATCATTTATTGAGTTATATCCATGGGCGCCATTGAAGCAGGACCTTTTGCAGCAGTAAGAAAGACACAACCAGGCATTGAACATAAAGAATATAGTGCAGCTACAGAAAAGTATGTTCGTGAACAATACCGAGATGTACTTTATAAAGTAGCCACATACTATAGTGGTTATTTTGAACGCTCACAAAATGGCAAACTTATTCTTAGGCAATGCGTAAATCTGAGTAATGACATACAGGTGGGAAACCCATCGGTCAGATCAATCAATAAATTAACTCAAGAAGTACAAAAAATTGTTGATAAAATCAAAGCATTCTGCCTTGAAGAGAATCATCGAATCAGGCTAGAAGTTTCACTTGATGTTAAGCACACAATTCTTGCTAGATTTCCTGAGTACGGTAAAGCGGCAAAATTTTGGCAACAATCTTCACCAGTACAAAAGCTACAACACACAATTGACTCCACCGAAGATATAAAAGTAATACAACAGAAACTGAGCGTTTTTAGCAGTGACATGCAAATACAAGGCAGAGTTATTCCACTCGATGTAGAGCCACAAATCTTAAAAATAGGGAAAGACATCACCAAGGCAACACAATATGAACACGCTTTAGCTGCCATTCTTGCTGAGATAGAATTCGTACCAGTAAAAATTGAGATCGAAGTCAAACGCGAAGATGGGGTAAATAAAGAACACGCTAAAGTAAGTACCGCGGTAGCAACATATGTTGAGAGCTATAAAAAACCGAATGAGGATATTGCCACCAGATATCATGAGAAAGAAGACTATGATGAAATAATCATCACTATTCCTCCCACAGCCGATACTGATATGCAAAGAGCTAAGATCCGTGTAGCAGGCATTAGATATAAAGAAGCAATAGATAATAAAACTACTTTCAATCGAAATTCCTTCTCAGCAAGCAGACTCAATACAATTGTGGAAGACCTTAGACAGCAAGCCAACTTACAAGCACAGTTTTCAGCACCTGAAAGAGATACTATGGAGATAAAAACACCTTTTTCTAGACGAGTATTTTTTGCCAAACTAAGAAGACAAGTCTCTAATGGCTGGAATTATCTGAAAAATATCTTCAAAC
The DNA here is from genome assembly GCA_964514565.1 of uncultured Candidatus Peribacteria bacterium. Lineage (GTDB taxonomy): Bacteria > Patescibacteriota > Gracilibacteria > RBG-16-42-10 > RBG-16-42-10 > JAGNZB01. The sequence goes on from CAZERA010000002.1 coordinate 47,074, forward strand.
CTGTCGTTAGAAGACGGAGCGCAATCGCTGCTTTTGGTTTGGCAGCTTTACTTGGTTTAGGATTAGCTGGGAGACACACGACAGTTCATCATGAACAAGAACCTTTACCTACCCCAGTATCCTTAACACCAGCAACTCCAGTTCATACAGCTTTACCTAACCAACAACAAGAAACACCGCAGGTTAGAGAGACACCAGCACCAACAACTGTCTCAAACCATCTTGTAGTACATCAATCCACCAGCGAAGGCAGCAGATACAGCTTAGCTAGCCACAATCATAATACCAACGAAACACTGCAAAGATTAGTAAGCTCTATGGGCTTCAACTCAGTACAAACCAAAGTAATTTCCACTCGTTTGGACAATCAGCTGATGGCTGCCCGAGGAATCCAAGCTCCGCATACGCACACTCATGCCAACCAAACGGTGACCCTAGAACAAGACAATACCGGCTCTCAAATCAGATTATCTGTTCAAGATGCATCTGGTCACTCACTCTACCAAACAGGCTGGTTTGCCAAAGAGATTGGCTTTAGAAACTTCACAGCAAGAAGATAGGGGTTTAATTAACAATTGACGATTAACAGTTTGGCGGAGGGGCGTAACTGTTTAGTCCGACATCCGATCTAATTGTAAATTGTCACTTGTTAATTGTTAACTATTGAATTAATTCTTTCCAGTTTTGTTCGTACTCCTTGAACTTTTCTTCAAAGACAGAGCGTTCTGTCAAAGCCACGCCTAGCTCTGCTAGCTTTGTTTTTAGCATAGCTACTGATGATGACTGATCTTGGTCTTCACACATTTTCTCAAGCTCGATGATATATCCGTATCCACGGGTATAATCCAGCATTACTTTAATCTCTCCCCAATCAAATGTGTGCCTAGTACGAAACCATTTAATCTTGATCGGATATCCCAGCGCTGTAAACAGGCTCTCCAGTCCAGCAAACTGTTCACGATCTACTTTGATTTCTAATTCCTCACGCGCTTCATCATGTACTTTACCTTGTTTCAAAACTATCTTGGCAAAAAAGTTATTCTTTTGAATACGAAGGTCATGCTCAGACTGAAAATAATACGTTTCTTGTTCATCAGTACTGACAAATGTCCCCTGCTCTTGAAACAAACTCACTAGCTGGGCAAATTGCTCCTTGGTAATAAAACTACGGATCTCTGCTTCAATCATAAATAGTAGTTAGTTGAGAATATATTCCCACCCCGGTTTCCAAGATTTAGTTTTGCGCCAATCATGGGCAAATGCCTCTTCCCAGGTCTCACCTTTGAGTAAAACATCCAAAGCTAGCTGAGGAGCTTTGTGAGCAACAATAGCAATACTTCTCCCATCATAATGCTCTTTCAGAGAGCTTAAAAAGTCATTCATCCTCGCTTTTACATCTTCATAACACTCACCATCAGGGAAACGATCACTGATTGCCTTCTCCTGCATTGGTTCGACAATGCTAGAAGCATGCGCATTGAATTGCCCATAGTTACATTCACGTAGTCGCTTATCAATCACAATCTCACTGGCACCATCAAAAGTAAGTTTGGCTGATGCGACGGCCCGTTTTAGATCAGAACAAAATACCACATCAAAATGTTTATCTTTGATTAGACTCTTGAGATCTATTGATTGCTGAATCCCCAGTGGTGAGAGCTCTACATCAGCCCATCCCGAAGAAACTTCTTTTTCATTGTCCGTAGTAGTGCCATGAACAAAGTAAGTAATGTTTACAGCCATAGAAATAAATAAATGAAAAGAACACGTTGCCAGTATAGCAAGGTGTTCTTGAATTACGAGTATAAGACTGAACCATTATTACTACTGCTCAAACACTAGTTCACGTCGTTTGTTTGTAGAGCAGCCACTACCATGGCCACCTCTTCTCTCGTCGTCACTACTTGTTGTGGGACATCAGTAACTTGATCGAGTGTCCCATTTGGCACCAAATCCCCTGCCGTGGATCGTTTGATTTGGTTACCACTGACATAATAACTTGCGAAAACCCCGTCATCGAGATTGTGCATAAATAAAATTGTTAACAGCAAATAATATACTGTCAACACCATAAATGCAATTAATCAACCAAACTACCGAGCTCAGACTCGATCACTTTTTGCATATCATTGAAAATCTCCCCCATACTTTCTTCCTCTGCATTGCTAAATCTAGCCAATACTGGAGTACGTCTTTCACTACCAGCAATGTAGTTTTCAGGTTGAATACCAATCCGAAAACGCAAAAACTTGTCGCTGCCCAGTGCAGCAATAATTGATTTGATACCATTGTGCCCAGCACTAGAGCCATCTTTGCGCACGCGTGTCTTGCCCCAGGGCAAATCCATCTCATCATAGACGATACCAAACTGAGTAGACTCTAGCTTATAAAACAATTTAATAATCTGAGCAGACTGACCAGAGAGATTCATAAAAGTCTGAGGCTTTACCAACAGAATATCTTTACCAGCCAATTGGCCCTGGCTTACTTCTGCTTGGAAATGCTTGTCTAATTTGAACCGAGGGAAATGCCAACTGGTCTGTAAACAATCAAGCATCAAAAAGCCGAGATTGTGACGGGTTCTTTCATATTCTTGGCCGGGATTTCCTAGGCCCATCAAGATAAACATGGAGCTGCGAAGTAAGAAGTAAAAGGGAAGAGGTAAGAAGTTTGCTGACTAAATTTTTAGCCTTTTTTGTTCCTATATAACGGGATGTCCTTGAATGGAAGCTTTTGCTTACCGATGTGTACCATAGCGTTGTGGGCTTCTTTTTCTCTTCTCAGTAATTTCATGATACCCAGTTTATGGAAGATATCGTAGAGACGAGCTAGGCCTTCTAGATTGGTAACATCAGTCATATTAGCAATCTGTTCTATTCTTTGTCCTTTGATTTGAATCACATCTGGTTCGAGACGATCAATGAAGAATGACTTGGCAGCATTCTCCAAATGCGGACGCAATACCGGAATCAAAGTAGGATCGACATCTACTGGCACATCATCAAAACGCACCTTTGGTAAGGTTGATAACATTGTCCCTACTTTGTAGAGCAATGGATTGAGTCCTTGATGAGCTACAGATGAGATAGCGTAGACATCTTTCTTTTTCTTAGCGATTTTGGCTTCACACAAAGTATCAATCAACAGCGCCACAGTATCTTCGTCGATAGTATCTATTTTGTTGAGTACAATTATTTCTGGTTTTTCTAAAATTGCCGGATCAAATAACTCCAACTCTTTTCGAATAGCATGATAATCAGCCACAATATCATTTGATTGCACATCCAGAATATGAAGAATGACACGAGTGCGTTGAATATGCTTCAAGAATTCCACACCCAGTCCTTTGCCAGCATGCGCGCCCTCGATCAAACCTGGGATATCAGCTACCACGAAGTCATAATCATCAAAACGAACTACACCTAGATTGGGAATAAGAGTAGTAAAAGGGTAATCAGCAATCTTTGGCTTGGCATTGGAAATAACTGAAATCAAAGTAGACTTACCTACTGATGGATACCCCACTAATCCCACATCAGCAATCAATTTAAGTTCAAGTTCTAGTTCCTTTTTATCACCATCTTCACCAAGCTCAGCAAACTCAGGAGCCTGACGAATAGCAGAGACAAAATGTTGGTTACCATATCCACCACGACCACCAGCAGCGATCAAAACTAGCTGTCCTGGCTGTGAAAGATCAGCGACCACAACACCATTTTCTTTTACAACAGTACCGACAGCCACTGGTAAGATTAAGTCAGTACCATGAGCACCAGTACAGTTATTACCACCACCTGGCTCACCATCAGTTGCTTTGAAAAACTTATAAGTACGAAAATCACTCAAGGTGTTCACATTGTCACTGGCTTGAAAGTAAATATCTCCACCTTTGCCGCCATTGCCACCGTCAGGTCCACCAAAAGGAATAAACTTTTCTCGACGAAAAGCGATCAGGCCATTGCCTCCTTTTCCTGCTTCTAAAGTTACTTGTGCGTAATCACAAAAGATTGCCATAAAAAATCACAGATTATAATGTTGCTTCTAGTAAAGCTTTGAATAAAGGATGCGGAATAGAGGGTCTGGAGAGAAACTCTGGATGAAACTGTACACCAACCATAAAGGGATGATCCTTGATCTCTACAATTTCCACCAAATCCAATTCAGGATTGATACCGGCAATCACCATACCAGCTTTCTCTAGTCTTTGGCGATAGTCATTATTAAATTCATAACGATGACGATGACGCTCTTGCACTTCTTTGAGACCGTAAGCAGCCGCTGTTTTGGTCTTGGGTGTGAGCTTACAGTCATAAAGACCAAGTCTATTTGTACCACCTTTGTCCGTGATGTATTTCTGTGATGCCATCAAATGAATCACTAGGTCCTTTGATTCTGGATTAAACTCTTCTGAAGTAGCTTGATCCAAATGCAGTAAGTTCCGAGCCGCTTCAATCACCATCATTTGCATCCCCAAACATAGTCCCAAGTACGGAATCTTATTTTCGCGAGCATACTGGGCAGCCAAAATCTTACCTTCAGTACCACGCTGACCATAGCCACCAGGCACCACGATCGCATCCAGCTCTTTCAGCACATCAGTGCCTTTATCTACTATTTGCTGAGCATCGATTCCCACAATTTCTGCTTTGACTCCAACTGACCAAGCAGCAGCGCGAATAGATTCCAGCACACTAAAGTAAGCATCATTGAAACCGACGTATTTAGTAATCAAGCCAATCTTCTTTACTTTCTTGGCCTTGTGTCTCGCGGATTGTAATTCAATCCAGTGCTTCAAATTTGGTTCACGATATGCCAAACCAAAGTGCTGAGTGAGCGTGAGGCCCACATCATACTTTTCAAATCCTAGTGGCACATCATAAATAGACTCGGCAGTCACGGCAGGAATCACTGCTTGCTCAGGTACACCAGAAAAGAAAGCAATCTTTTTGAGAATATCTTTGGGTAAATCATAATCTGCCCGTGCAATAATCATATTGGGACGCAGACCAATCCGACGTAGTTCACGCACAGAGGCCTGTGCTGGCTTAGTTTTAAGTTCTTTTGAAGCCATTAAGTAAGGTACCAAAACCACATGAACAAAATAAATATGCTCCCTGCCCACATCTTCACTAAGCTGACGAATCGCTTCTAGAAAAGGTTCAGCTTCAATATCTCCAACAGTACCGCCAATTTCTACAGTGACAATGTCAGCCTTACTATTCTGAGCAGCCTCTAATATTCGCTCCTTGATCGCATCAGTGACGTGAGGAATGATCTGAACATCTTTACCGAGATACTCACCTTTTCGTTCCTTGGCTAATATCTTGGTATAAATTTGCCCTGCTGATACTGAAGAATATTGATTGAGTGCGATATTGAGAAAGCGCTCATAGTGGCCTAAATCCAAGTCAGTTTCAGCACCATCATTAGTCACAAAAACCTCACCATGTCGAAAAGGATTCATGGTCCCTGGATCGACATTGAGATATGGGTCAAACTTCATGGGGAAAACACTATACCCCATCCCTTGGAGAATAGTGCCGAGTGAAGCTGCTGAGATTCCTTTACCTAAACCTGAACACACACCCCCGGTCACGACAATAAACTTTTGAGGCGTTTTCATAGACTAGCAACTAAGAAAAAATCGAAATGATACTAAAGCAATCGGAAACTAATTGCCACTAGCTTAGCAAACTCAGCTCTAGAAATAATATCATTTGGTCGCTCGATTGTTTTTTGTGCTTTCAAGCCATAAGCTTTTTGAATAATCTTCAGAGCTTCTGAGCGAGTAAGTGAACGATAAGGAAAAAAGTTCTCTCCTTGACCACTAACAATCCCCCGGGCTTTAGCAGTAGCCACCACTCCACTAAACCATTCTTTGCCTGGTACATCTTTGAAGGCAGGTAAGGTAGGGAATGTAGTGGCCGAAATTTGCCCTGCCTTGAGTACAATCTTCAATGCTTCAGCTCGACTAAGTTCTTTCTCAGGAAAGAACTGGTTGTTAACACCCTGTACTAGGTCATTGGCACGCAATGCTTGAATATATTTGTATGCCCAGTGATCATTGGCTACATCAGTAAAAGAACCAGTCTTCAAAAGATCTTTCCGTTGCTGAACTAAATATGGCCAAATAGTTTTGTCTTCTCCCCCCAAACGCCAAAAGATCACACCGCTGACAGGATATTGTGATGACAATGTCCACTTCTCACTAATACTTTGTTTGTTTTGAAAATAAACAATACGGGGATCATCGGGATCTCCAGCTTTAGCAGCTGGCTTTAGGTAATTGAAAAAAGCTTCTTTATCTTGGTCATTCCACTGAATAGCTGGTTTAAATTTCTTCAATAAATATTCCACATCATCAAATGTGACTGCATAGGTCTTTTCAGTCTCACCCCAGTTGTAACCATAGAGTGGCATACCAATGACGAGCTTCTCAGCAGGCACCTGTCCTTTGGCAAAATCTAATATGGTCTGTAACCAAGGCTTAGAAGAAATTGCGCCAGCAGTAGTACTGCCACTGTAGTGCTCGTCATAGGCCATGATCCGAAAACGATCTACAGCCAAAGCAATCTTTTTCCAATCTTGTGATTGCACTGTCTCCCAAGGCCCCGGATCAGCAGACTTGGCCTGAACAGCTACAGTAAGGAATTTGTTTTCTTTGTGAAGCTCAATCGATAGGGCATTCAGTAAAGCAATGAAATTATCTTTATTAGGCAGCTTCAAACCTTCAAAATCAATATCAAAACCGTCATAGTTAAACTTCTTCACCAAAGCCATGATCTTTTTCACAAAAGCAGTACGCTTCGCTTCATCTCCCATTACATTAGAAGCTAAATTGTCCTTGAAACTATTAGTAATACTAGGAATCACTTTGATACCCAGGGTATGAAGCTCATTTACAAAGTCTTGATTTTCACCACCGTTACTGACACCAATTGAACCATCGTCATTGAGGTAATACCAAAAAGGACTGATTTCATTAAACAAGTTTGGATAAGCTTCAATAGTAGCTTTCCCTTTTTCAAAATCCCAAGATGGCAACCAGGCTGAAACAGATGGAGTTACGGTGGAAAAAGCTAAAGCAGACGGCACGTTGGTCAGCAGGCTAAATGCTGTAATTAGTATGGCAATTTTTTTCATGAAAGTGAGTTACGAGTTGAAAGTGGAAAGTTGAAAATTGAAAGTTTTTATAGAGCCGGAGCCAGGCTTCAGTGAACTTTCCACTTTCCACTTTCAATTTTCAACTGCTCCCTGAATCTACAATTACATTTTTTCTGGCACCTCGATTCCTAATAAAGCCAAACCTTTTTCTACTATGAGCGAGACCTGATCCAACAAAAATAAACGAGCCGCTTTTTGCTCAGGCTCTGCTTTAACAACAGTAACGTCGTTGTAGAATTGATTGAACATAGCAGCAATAGCCAAAAGATATTGGGCAAGCACATGAGGTTGATAACTATCAGCTGCTTTTTGTACTACCGTTGGAAATCGACTAAGTAGTGAAAGGATATGATGCTCAATAGGCAAAGTGAAAGCATAATCTCGACTAGTCACTCTAGCGTATTCACCTTTTCGCAAAACACTTTGAATACGGGCATACGTATATTGAAGGTATGTGGCTGTATCACCTTCAAAATTAAGGGCAGTATCCCAAGAAAATACGATATCACCCGATCTGTTGTGCACTAAATCATTAAACTTAATTGCTCCAATCGCCAACTTCCGAGCAAGCTCAGTTCGCTCAGCATCAGTTAATTCAACTTTACGATCAGCCAAAATCTGATTTGCACGTTCGATACCTTCATTGATCAGTTTGCGCAAATAAACAAAATTGCCTTTTCTAGTAGACATCTTCCCCTCCGGCAAACGAACCAAGCCAAATGAAGCTAAGGTAAAGTGACAGTACCAACCAAGTTTTTTAGCTGTAGCAAACAAAGAGTCGAAATGGAGCTTTTGTGACATATCCACGAAATAAACCATTCTCTTCAGACCAGGATACTGAGTCAAACGATACTCAATAGTAGCTAAATCACGAGTAGAGTAGAGTGAAGAACCATCTTTCTTTTGAATATAAAAAGGTGGCATGGCCTTACCAAAATCGATGTAAATAGCGCCATCATCACTAGTAGCAGTTAAACCTTTTTCCTTACAAAGCTCAATAATATGACTCAACCAAGGCGTATAGAAAGATTCACCCAACTCAGTATCATGGGTGATACCCAAAATCGCATGCATGTCGTGAAATTCCTGCATACTGGAATTATAAAACCACTGCCACAAACGTTTATTCTCAGGATCACCTTGTTCCAACTTCGCAAATTCCGCTCTTGCTTGATCTGTCAGTGTAGGATCCTTTTCCTCTTCTTCGTGAAACTTAATATAAATCTTCATCAACTCATTGATCGGATCAGCTTGAATTGTCGCTTCATCACCCCACAAATGAAACCCAACGATCAGCTTACCAAACTGTAATCCCCAGTCTCCCAAGTGATTATCAGTCACGACATTCCACCCCAAAGTACGATAGAGATTGGCACAGGCCTGACCAATAATATTACTGCGTAGATGACCGACCGTCATTGATTTAGCGATATTTTCAGCTCCATATTCCAACAAAATCTTCTTTTGAGCATTCTCAGGTAAAAGTGGGGCAAAACCAGCATCAATTAATTCCAATAAATACTTCTCAGTAAATGTCACATTAATAAAACCAGGTCCCGCTACCTCAATAGTAGCAATCTCAGAAAAATCCTTCGCTTTGAGTGCATCCACTAAAGCAGTCGCCACTTCACGAGGATTCTTTTGAAGTTGTTTAGCTAGCTGCATGGCAATTGGCAATGCCACATCTCCAAAGGTGATTTCTTTGGGAAATTCAATCAAAACATCTTCAGGAGTTTGACCATACAATTCATGCACGATCTCTTTGAGTACTTGAGGAAAATACAACATGCCACAAAAGTAAAAGCAGGCTTAAAATAGCAGTGAAACTTGCGAGTGGAAAGTTGAAAGTGGAAAATTGAAGGTTATTTGCCGGCCTCCATCTGATTGGTGAGCCCAATTGTTAATTGTAAATTGTCACTTGTTAATTTATATTCCCACTACTCATTCCACTTCATGCCAGCGATCAAGGTCAAACATCTTTCCAAGACATTCGAACAGCATACTTTCTGGGGCAAAATCAAAAAAAGCTTCACAGCGGTCAATGACATTAACTTTTCGATTGAACAAGGAGAATTTGTCGGATTCTTAGGTCCCAACGGTGCAGGAAAAACTACTACACTCAAGATGTTGAGCGGTATCCTGGTACCAACACAAGGCGAACTTTCAATATTAGGCTATACCCCCCAAGAACGCAAAAATGCATTCAAAAAGAAAATCAGTATGGTGATGGGTCAAAAGTCTCAGCTGTGGTGGGAATTACCTCCTTTAGATACTTTTGAGTTATTCAAAACGATTTACCAAGTCGATCCTGTTCATTACCAAAAGCAACTAGATAAATTAGTCAGCCTCTTAGAGGTCACTGACTGTCTCAATACGCCGACTAGACAGCTATCTTTGGGCCAACGCATGAAGTGTGAGCTGATTGCTGCTTTAATCCACGATCCAGAAGTTTTATTTCTCGACGAACCTACTATCGGACTAGATTATCAGTCCCAAAAGAAAATGCGAGAGTTTTTACGGGAGTACAATGCAGAAACCAAGGCAACTATCTTGCTCACGTCGCATTATATGAATGATATCAAAGAGCTTTGCCCAAGGATAATTGTGATCAACCATGGCAGTTTAATTTATGATGGCGAATTCAAGACTCTAGAAAAACAGGTACTGACCCATAAAGAGATTCAATTAGAATTAGCAGATGACAATCACTACACCGAGTGGAGCAACCTAGGTGAAGTGACAGCACAAACTGAAACCAGCATTACAATCCGAATCCCTAATGCGGCGGTCAACGAAGTACTAGGCATCATCACTCAAAAAGCGCACTGCCAGGACATAAAAATCATTGACCCAGAAGCAGGTGAAATTATTACTAGCCTCTTGCGCCAATGATGTCCTGGAAGCAAGCTAAGATCATCTATGGTGGACTAGCCTTAGCTTACAAAAAAGAAGGCAAAGCTTTCTTCTGGGACAATATTATTTATAGTGTACGAACCCTAATCGAGCCGCTTGTACTCTTAATATTTTGGCAAACTATTGCATCAACCAGCCAAGCGACTGATGTTAGTTCAATCACTATTTACTTCATTAGCGCAGCACTAATACAACGATTTGGTAGTAGCTGGATCGGTGAAGATCTGAAGCGACGAATTCAAACTGGTGAACTAAGCCAGTACTTGCTCACTCCTGGCAGTGCAATCCTCAACTTTGTCACGTTTGAGCTTGATCTCAAACGAAGACGATTGATGGTCACGATTCCAGTTACTATTATTCTGTTTTTATTATTCTTGCCATATCTCAGCTACACTCCGCACTATTTACAATTATTAGCACTGCTGATCGTACTTCCCTGTAGTTACATTATTTTCTTTTGTCTGCGCATGATGATTGCTTGTTTAGCATTTTGGTTTTTCAATATCTCAGGCTGGGAGGATATCTCCAATGCGATCGAACCTTTTTTAGATGGATCATTTATTCCGCTTATTTTCTTGCCCACTAGTATTGCGACTGTGCTAAAAATACTACCCTTCCGCTACATCTATAGTTTTGCCTTGGAACTAATCAGCTTTGATCTGCCAAGAAATGAAGTGATCTGGAGTCTTTTTACTATGCTGGGATGGACCGTGATCTTAGTATTTTGTAGTTACTTTGTGTGGCATAAAGGATTAAAACACTACAATGGCTAAACCATTTCCCAAAATCCGCCTCTATCTGACCTTGATTAAGCTTTTTTGTAAGAAAGCTTTGAAAGAATTGAGTCTACGCAGAAATAATATTGCGCTATTTCTGATCTCATTTTTGATCAATACAGCAGGTAATATCGCTTTTCTTTTAATCACCTTTCACAATCAAACCTTTATTGCTGGCTGGGGATTTTACAATATGCTCATTCTTTTTAGCACCTATCGGGTCACCAATGGCTTCATTAATCTTTTCCTCAAAAGAAATATTGAAGACATGATCAATACTGTCCGCAAGGGTGACCTGGATCTGTTACTGATCAGACCTGTTTCACCCTGGTTTTTATTGAGTTTTACCCAGATGACTGCTACTCGGATCGCCGACATAGTGACAGGCTCAATCCTGATTATTTATTGTTTATTCTTTATCCAATGGACTTTCCTCAGTTTGTTGCTTTACGCTGTTTCTGCCCTCATCGGACTGACCCTCATTTCTTGCTTATACGTGCTAATTAGTTTTACGGCATTTTTCAACACTAAGGAATCTACTCTGGAATTCTTTGATAAAACCATCCGAGCCTCCAACCGTGTCCCACTCAGTATGGCCAACGACACAATTAAATTCATCACTTTCTGGATCTTACCGTTAATGTTTCTTTCAACTCTACCAACTGAAATACTAGAAAACCGTCATTATAACGCTTTATTACTAGTAACATGCGGACTAATTTTAGTCACCGTATACATCCTACTCACGAGAACAGTTTGGCAATTCTGCATCAAAAGATACGGCTCAGCCTCCAGCTAAAAGATTCTCAAACACTTCTTACCTCTTATCTCTTACTGTTTACCTCGTTTGCACCAGAGAAACATGCTATCATCCCCGACGTAAATACCCCCTTTACAAAACATGGCCAAAAGAAGGAAAAAATCGACTTTCAAAGTACGTATTCCGATTCCAAAACTAAAGTTAAAGAGCTCTACCAATAGAGAAATTACCGTGATCTTCTTGATCATTGTAGCGATCTTGACTGCGCTAAGCTTGATTGGTCAGGCCGGTATATTTGGTGTGAATCTAGCCGGTATGGTAATGCGTCTATTTGGTTATGGTAGCTATGGATTACCTGTAATTCTAGCTATCACCGCCCTACTAATTTTCTTCACCCCAAACTTCAAGCCATCCTCAGCACGCATGTTCGGTGGTGCTGTTTTTTATTTTTCAATTTTAGGTTTAATCCACAGCGGACTAGCAATAGATACTATTCTAGAAGCCGCTAAAGCTGGAACATATGGTGGATACGTAGGATTCACGCTTACTACTATCTTGCGTCACTTTATCGGTGATATTGGCAATATTGTAGTATTGATTGCTACTACCTTGATCGGTCTCCTCATTACCTTTGATATTTCGATCAAAAAAATATTTGGCTTTATTGAATGGGTACAAGATGATCTCCCTACTCCAGCTGAGATGAGTGCACCAAAAACACCTAAAAACCAAGCGCCAACCTTGGCCAATACACCCGTGACAGCAAAACCAATTACTAGTGGATTAGCTAGTAGCATAATTCGTCAGCCAGTAAGCAAACCATCTTTAGCAAAAGCAGGGGACGAGCCTCATAGTACCTTGCCTCCGACCAAAGGTGATTACAAATTCCCTCCGATTAGCTTGCTAATGGACAACAATGAATCCCTCCAAGATGATCCCAAAGAAATTCAAGACAATGTGAATAGACTCTATCAGACATTGCTAGAGTTCAACGTCATTCAACCCGAAGACAATATTCATGTAGATGCTAACCTCGGTCCCACGGTCACACAGTACACTTTCACACCTCCATCTGGAGTAAAGCTCAAGAATATTACTTCTTTGGAGAGCGATATTGCCCTTAAACTCAAAGCAGAAAGCATTCGTATCGAAGCGCCTATTCCTGGTAAAGACAAAGTAGGTATAGAGATACCAAACAAAAAGCGGGCGATGGTTCGCCTCAAAGAAGTAATATTGAGCGACAATTTCCAAAACGTAAAATCTCCACTGCGTTTAGCCCTAGGCAAAAATGTAAATAATGAATACGTGACTGCAGATCTCAAAAAGATGCCCCATTTATTGATTGCCGGTGCCACTGGTTCTGGTAAATCAGTTTGTATGAACACTATTCTAGTAAGCCTACTTTACCAGAATGCTCCAGAAGATTTACGTTTCATTTTGATCGATCCCAAAAGAGTAGAACTCAATGCTTATCGTGGTATCCCTCATTTACTGACCCCTGTAATCACTGACCCTGATAAAGCGATCTTGGCTTTACGTTGGGCTGTAGCCGAAATGAATCACCGCTACAAACAGCTTGAAGCAGCAAGTGAAGTCAACATTGAACAATTCAATAAAAAGAAGCCTGAGGAAAAGATGCCTTATATTGTGATAGTGATTGATGAATTAGCTGACTTGATGATGGTAGCCTCCAAAGAAATCGAAGCAAGTATCTGTAGAATCGCTCAAATGGCTCGTGCCGTTGGTATTCATTTGATTGTCGCTACGCAGCGTCCGTCAGTTGATGTGATCACTGGCTTGATCAAAGCCAACATTCCCGCCCGTATTGCCTTCACAGTATCATCTGGTATCGATTCTAGGACTATTCTCAACCGTCAGGGCGCAGAGAGCCTACTCGGAGCTGGAGACATGCTCTACCAGGATCCCAACAACGTACGCTTGATTCGCATCCAAGGTATCTATGTCAGTGGAGACGAAATCAAGAGTGTGACCAATGAAATCAAACTCACAACCCCTCCTGAGTATCAAACTGATATCATGGAAGAAAAACGCGAAATCCCAGAAGGCTTACCATTTGCTGGTACTCTGGGTATTCTAGGCAGCACCGACAACTTCGAAGACTCACTAGAAAAAGAGGCAATAGAATTCATCATCCGCTCACAAAAAGCATCAGCCACTTTACTCCAACGCCAACTGCGCATCGGCTACGCACGAGCAGCTAGACTACTAGATATCCTCGAACAAAAAGGCATAGTAGGACCAGCAGATGGGGCAAAACCCCGAAAGATCATGGTACAAGCGGCACCAATGGCAACAGCCAGTATAGAACAGGCATCAGAGGATATTCCGGACTTGATTTAGGTCAGGGGTACGAGGTCAGAGGGCAGAGGTTTTATTGGTTTCTTTTGCTTGTTTTTTATAGTTTTTTTGGTTGCAACTAACATCGCTAAAATTCCACCAAGCCTTCTTTCGCAACTTAGCTCTGCTTCAGAACAAATACCACTCAAACGTAACAGATCAAACCAATACTTTGTCTCTCTCGCTTCCTTGAGAGCAATATTGACCTTATTAACAAAATCATTCGTGCTTTGAGGATCCACACTCTCTGCTAAATTTGCACCAATGCTTGTACCACAACGCAAAAGTTGTTTGGCAATCACATAAGACTTTTTGAATTCAAGACAGCGTACGAGTCGAATAATATCTACACCAAACAACAAGGCACTCTCACGCATAGGACTTTTATTCATAAAAAGGTTGGTCATCAATGCCACAAGAATACCCAATCAATTATGAAATCTTTTCTCCTCAAAAAAACCTCTGCCCTTTGACCTACTTCACGTCCGTCCCACTATATTCTGCCAACAACGCCTCAATCTCATCAAGCTCTGGTAAGGGTTTATTAAGTAGGTCTGTATCTACAGTGTCATCTTGAGTGACTAGAGAAGATGATAAAGTCGTACTTGGGGTGGCTAAAATGATTGGCTGCACTAAAAGTGGATCAGAAGACGAACAACTACTCAGACCCAACATACTTATGACAGCCAAACTAATAAATAGCTGGTACCGCATAAATAATTAATTTGCTTTAACGACCGGAAGGGTTTGATACGCAGTCTTTAGTTGGTTCGCTGCCTCAGTGAGTAATTCATGTGCAGATTTGAGATTGTTTTGTACATCGAGTATAGCAAGCTTGAGGGCATCGAACGCTGCTTTGCGATCAGCACTCTCTACCAGGGCATCAGCCTTAATAGTAGCATCTGTTAAATCTGTTTTAGCTAATACAATTTTTGCTTTAGCAGCATCGAGCGCTTTTTCAATGGATATAGTACTTACTCCCTTGGTCTTGAGCTCTGCAACACGTGCATCCATACGGGCAGCAAGGTTACTTAGCTTGCTACTCAGATCATCTAGTTTGCCATACATACTATCGTAGAACCGTTTAATAGTATCTTTCTTATCTTGAGGTAATGTAATTTCTTTAACAGGTTCTTTTGTTGGCTGCGTAACTGGAGTAGCTGTAAAACTGGCTACTGGGGTTGCCCTTGAAGTAGCAGTAGGAGTAACAACTGGAGTGGGGGTGACTACGGGCTTAAAAGTGACAATAACAGGCAAAATATATTTTGTAGTTGGTTTGGGTGTATTTGTAGGACTTGGCACTGCAGTCGGTGTTGCAGCAGGCTGGGCAGTCACGGGCAAAAAGAAGTTTGTGGGTAAGGTAAAAGTACTTACTCTGGAACCACGGCTGCTATATTCTCTCTCTGATTCTCTTGAAGAAGCATGAGCACTTAAAGGCAGCACTATTTGACTAACTAACAAACTACCGACAAGGAGAGAATGGAAACGAGACATAAGATAAGATAAACGTTCACCAACTAAGTCGTGACTAGGTTACAACAAAACTTAGAATTTGACTAGCTTATGCTACCATTAAAGTCTTAGCCATTCTTTCTCGAAATGCCTGGCCATCTTTTGCAGACATCATTCTCAGTCCAATTTCCCAATTGCGTATTTTTTGCTCCACAAAAGCTCTAGCAGCCTTATCACCAGCATCTCCAGCCCCAGGTCCGCCAATAAATATATTAGATTGGAGACATCCATCGCTCTTCCCTACTACTGCGTGTCGAATTGGGTACCGGTCTAGCACCCTAGCTACTCCAGGAGCAGCAGATATTACAGAAGCAATACTCATATTTTGAGGATGAGCACCAAAAGTTTTTAAATATTCAATCACTCTTATCATGCTCCCACCGGTAGCAAACATTGGGTCCACAATCACTAACTCAGTATCACCATTTACCCTCTTGGCGATATCATCACCATTATAGTACATACTAGCAGCTCCAGTATGCTCATCGCGAGACAGACCCAAGTGCAAAGTATTACGCAAGCCATACCGATGAGCACTTTCAATCGCAGTACAAGCGGCACGCCACAAAAATACACAAACGGTTTTTTCAGGCTTTAGGATAATACCCCTTCCAATCATTCTAGAGAAAATATCATCAAAGATTAGATTGATCGCTTCATCGAAACTCTCTGGTGACACAACCTCTGTGCCAGGAATATTACCAGATCGGAAGTGAGCATATTCACTAGCTATACTTCCCCCAGCTTGATTTTTATTGTCGCCATGCAGCTCAGAATAACGTTGAGCAAACTCTGGCCCACTCATATGTCTATCCAATATCCCAATTTCTAAATTAGTTAAAGGCAAGAAAAGTCCCCCAGCTGGATCCACTCTGGTGAACATCTCTTTTATTAAGCTTTTAGCTCTTGCTTGTAATTCTGCAAAAGGAATCTCAGATACCTTCGATCTATGTTCATTCCGTGCTTGCCGATGCCCCATCTCCACTTCAGTAATATACTTTACTTGAGCAGCATCCAAGGAAGAACTACGCATAGAAAATTATTAAGTTCTGCTAACTAATCTAACAGTACTTTTTTCTATCGTCTACAAACTAGATAAATCTATTTCCCATGACACTTCTTGTACTTCTTGCCACTACCACAAGGACAAAGTGCATTGCGGTCAATAGACTTATCACCTTGCTTGGAAACAGGCATGGGTTTCTTCTCTGCCAAAGAGCTCGTTGTAATATCATCCTCAATCTCAGCTTGGTTGGTAATTCCTTCTACTGGTGCTGGAGCGGCTTCCATCTGAGGAGCAAATTCTACTTTGTAGATAGTATTGACTACTGAAGCATGAATCATCGCTAATAAACGTTGCATAGCGAGGTAAGCTTCTTGCTTGTACTCAACCAATGGATCACGTTGGCCATAAGCCTTTAATGCCACCTTTTCACGCAAGTACTGCATGTGATCGAGATGGTCCATCCATAAAGTATCTATGCTACGAAGATACACAAACTTTTCGAGCATCTGCATTGATTCTTCGCTAGGAGCTTTTTTGATCTTGTCATCATAAGCTTCGATGTAAGCATCGTAGATATATTGAGCCAAGCCTTCTTTATCATCAGTTTGTTCTACTGGCATTGCTGAGAAAATATCCTTTGGCAAAGTATAAATAGCATTGAGTGCATCCTTGAGTGCCAAAGTATCTACTTCGTCAGTCTCAACATTGGTATGTACACGAATTAAATTAATGATTTCCGTCCGCACCATTTCTCGGATCTCACTGCGAAGGTCAGTAGCACCTAAAATCTGTTTCCGACGAGAATAAATCAAATTGCGGTGATAATTCATTACATTGTCGTACTGCAGCACATGTTTACGGATATCAAAATTGCGGCCCTCTACTCTTTTCTGAGCACTCTCGATTGAGTAAGCCATTACTCTATTTTCAATCTCTTGATCATCAGGAATATTCAGTCTCTCCATCAGCGACTTGATGCGGTCACCAGCAAAAAGACGCATCAAATCGTCTTCCATTGAGACATAAAACTGACTACTACCAGGATCACCTTGGCGACCGGAGCGACCACGCAGTTGATTGTCGATACGACGTGACTCATGGCGTTCAGTACCGAGTACGTGTAGCCCACCCAGCTCTGACACACCCTCGCCCAATTGAATATCTGTACCACGACCAGCCATATTGGTAGCAATAGTCACAGCCCCGATTCGTCCAGCCAAAGCAATAATTTCTGCTTCTTTTTCATGGAACTTGGCATTGAGCACTTGATGAGGAATATTTTCTGCTTTGAGTAATTTGCTCAAATATTCAGATTTTTCAATTGAAATAGTACCGACCAAAACAGGTTGGCCCTTTTGATAACGAGCTTTGAGCTCTTTGACTACAGCTTGAAACTTTCCTCTTTCATTTTTGTACACACGATCAGCTGCATCTTCACGCTGAATAGCCCGGTGGGTAGGCATAGTGACTACAGGCAGATTGTAAATTGATTCAAATTCTTCAGCCTCAGTGACAGCTGTACCAGTCATACCGGCCAGCTTTTTGTAAAGTTTGAAGTAATTCTGAAAAGTAATAGTAGCCAGCGTCTTACTTTCTTGTTTCACATCTACATTTTCTTTTGCTTCCAAAGCTTGGTGTAGGCCCTCTGAAAAACGACGTCCAGGCATCATACGACCAGTAAACTCATCTACAATCACTACCTCACCATCTTTGACTACATAGTCACGATCCAGGGTAAATAGAGCATGCGCACGCAATGCTTGTTCGATGTGATGCACTTCACTAAACCCAGCCTCAGTATAGATATTTTTGATCCCCATCAATCCTTCCATAGTAGCGATACCTTTTTCAGTCAAAGTTGCTGCCTTTTGCTTCTCATCTACTACATAATCCTTATCTTTCTCCAAACGAGGAATCAAGCGGCTGTAGTGTACATATTTTGAAGTAGACTCTTGGCCAGGAGCCGAGATAATAAGCGGTGTACGAGCTTCATCGATCAAAATAGAATCCACTTCATCCACGATCGCATAGTGCAATGATCGTTGCACAGCTTGATTAGGATCTTGCACCATATTGTCACGCAAGTAATCGAAACCAAACTCATTGTTGGTACCATAAGTAATATCACAAGCATAAGCCAACTTTCTCTGTTCTGGATCTACACCATGCACTACGACGCCTACGGTCAATCCTAAATAACGATATAGAATACCCATCCATTCCGCATCACGACGAGCCAAATAGTCATTGGTAGTCACTACATGCACCCCCATCCCTTCCAAAGCATTGAGGTAAACAGCTAATGTACTTACTAATGTTTTACCTTCACCAGTCTTCATTTCAGCAATATTGCCGCGATGCATTACCATACCTCCTAGCAGCTGCACATCAAAAGGCACCATATTCCATTCTTTCTCTTGTCCAGACAAAACATACTTGGTACCTACTAAACGACGACAAGCATTTTTTACTACAGCAAAAGCTTCAGGCAAAATAGCATCCAAGCTCTCACCTTGTTTAATACGATCACGAAATTCTTCAGTCTTGCGGCTAATTTGCTCCTCAGTAAGCTGTTGAAATTTCTCTTCCCATTGATTTATTTTAGCCACTAGTGGCTTGATCTGACGCAGTTCTTTAGCTGTGACATCAGGAAAAATCGATTGCCATAATCCCATAGTTCGTTCCTTAAAGCCCATGAAGAGTAACAAGAAAAGTGGAAAGTGGAAAGTTGAGAGTGGAAAGTTAGGTGGAACGGGTTGTTTTTACGATTTGATTGAGCATCGCGTAGATTTGTTCAATTTCTGAGAGTAGATACTCCTGATTTATACTTAATAGGTTTGATTGATTAAGTAGAAAAAGCCAATATTTCGTTTCTCTAGCTTCTTTTAGAGCAATAGACATCTTACTCAAAAAGTCTCTCCTACTTTGTCCCTCAAGTACTTCAGCAATATTAGCGCCAATACTAGTACCACTTTTAAGCAACTGGCGAGCTAAAACAAACTGGCGTTTTAGATCAAGTGTCTGCACAAACTTAATAATGGCCAAAGCAAAATCAGTACTGCGATTAAAAACAATACTCTCTTTCATAAGTTCAAAGGTTAATCACCAATAAACTTACCAACCCAAAAATGAATTTTTCCTGCCCCCCCAAAAAAACTTTTCCCGAAGGGACCCCTTCGGGGCAATTTTCCACTTTCCACTTTCAACTTTTATGCAAAGCCTTCCAGGTCTCTTTCATCGACAACCCCTCATCCCCTCCCAACACTTTTTCAATCATCGCCTTATCTGTCTCCCGAATAACACATGACTCATGAGACCGAACCAAACTCCAAGGATATCCTTTCCCCTTATTGATTTGGTCTACCAAATAAGTCCACGATTGGTCAGGAATGACCTGGTCTAAAACCATTTCGATCCGAAGCAAGGTACTTTCACTACGGTAGTAACAAAAGCCGATATTATAGTCGGGCAATAAGTCAGTAATCGGCGAATGTGTACGAAATACTGGTGAAAATGTATTAGGTAACAGGACCGCTTGGAAAAGATCCTGATCGGTAAAGTGTTTGAATTTCTTACCTGATTGACGTTCCAGCCAATGAACAAGATCTCTGCTGGCAGAACGGTCAATCACAGCAAATATTGGAGCTTGTTTCTTATAACTCTGTACTAAATACTCAACATATTCACCGACAAATTGCAGTTTTTTCTCTTGATCAAGCTCCTCCCATTGCCAACGCACCAAACTACCATCGACCAACACCAAGTCAGACTTCTCTTCTTGAACAGCAAACGATAGTTCTAGCAAAGGAAACCTTAAAGCCCCCAATTCATCTTGCTCAGGAAAATCCTCAATCGTATTGATAACTTGTTCAGTGCCCAACTGATAGTTTGTTACCACCCTTGATAATGATAAAGCCTTGAGCTCAACACTACGATGGCGTGAAAGCTGAAGTGGTGAACCATCAGCTCCTACTACAGTGTATTGAGCACGATTTAGCTTAGCTATTGCCGGAACTACGTAGTTTGCCAAAGGTAACTTCTGTTGGTCAATCAGTGCCCAAGCCCGAACTAGACCATCTAGCTCTTGGCTCACTACTGATCGTTTTTTATCATATTGCACTTTTACCTTGTGGGCATATTGCAATAACTGCGCTAAATCAGGCATGAAACACGTTAAGATTCACAACGTAGCAAAGCTTTTGCTAAAGCACTAGCGGCAATTGGCGGAGTGAAGGAAAGAATCAGTGATTTTTTGTCCTGTGAAAAAGAAACTTGTTGAGCCAATTTCATCAATTGGTTGTTGGTAGAAACTTCGTCTTTTACACATGCATACAGTTCCTGATCGGTTTTGGTTGTTTTAGCCATAATTTTATAGTCAATCACCAATGATAATTATACTTATTACCAAGCAGCAACAAGGTGAGTACTGGATATAGAGTTGCCTAGTTGCCATAAAAGTTCTCTGCAACAAAATGTGTAAAGTGGAATATTACACCCCACACCCACCAACTATTCTAGCTTGTAGAAATACGTTAAAGTACCAACGACTTATTGTTGTGATTTGATATGACAGATATAAAACTCTTAGACATTCCATTCGATCCAGTCACCCAGGCTGAGGCGTTGGATTTGATTGAGAGCCGCATAAAACAAGGTAAGCACACGAGAATTGCCACTATCAATCCAGAGTTTGTGCTTGAAGCTCAAAAAAATCCTGATTTCAAACAAGCGCTAAAAAGCGCTGATCTCCGCTTGGCAGATGGCATCGGTATATTATGGGCAACTCACTTTCTCAACATACAACCAGCTTTTCCAAAACTGTACAAAGTAATCCCTGGTCTTTACGGCTTATGGCAATGTGTTTACACCTTGGGCTTACTTCCCTTTACCAAGAGAGTTGTACGTAATCCATTACCAGAACGAGTGACGGGTAGTGATTTATTCATCCCCTTGATCACGAAACTTTCAGAATTAAATGAACGCATATTTTTGTTGGGGGGGGCACCAGGCGTAGGAGAAAAAACAGCACAGATTTTGCAACAAAAGATCCCCAATCTTCAAGTTGCCGGATACTATCCTGGCTCACCACACAAAGACGAGGCTCAGAAAATTATTGCCATTATCAATGACAGCAAAGCTACAGCTCTATTTGTTGCTTTCCAGTTTCCTGCTCAAGATATTTGGATTGCTCAATATATGCCTAGAATGCATCAATTAAAGGTGGCAATCGGTGTTGGCGGAGCATTTGATTTTATTGCTGGTACTAGTCACCTCAATCATAGTGGTACTAAGACAAAACGCGCCCCCCCATGGATTAGAAGGCTCAATTTAGAATGGTTTTGGAGACTAATCACTCAACCGTATCGCTGGAAAAGAATCTTTCAAGCAACTTTCTCTTTTATTAGAGCTTGCCTACAAGAACGAATCAGTCCCGCAAACTGAACACCACCCACAACATAAAAGTTGCTTTTTCATAATAATATTGTAGAAAATACTAGCTATTTTTAGCATGGCATGTTTTTCTGTGCTTAGATTAAAGCTCTAGCATGTATCTGTCCTATGTTATCCCTTGTCTCAACGAAGAAGAGACATTGGGCATAGTGGTACAAAAGGCAATCAATACAATTAAAAAGCTAAAAATAGATGGCGAAGTCATTGTTAGTGACAATGGCAGCACAGACAGATCCAAACAAATAGCTCAAGAATTAGGTGCTCGAGTAGTAGATTGCCCTGAACGTGGAAATGGCAATGCATTACGTTTTGGTTTTCAAGCTGCATTAGGCAAATACATTATTATGCTTGATGCTGACGATAGCTATAATGCTGAAGAAGTTGATTGTTTTCTAGAAGAGCTAGATAAGGGAGCTGATATAGTAATAGGTAGTCGGCTAAGAGGAAAAATGGAGGAAGGCAGCAATCCTTGGTTACACAGGTATATTGGCACTCCATTACAAACATTTATTTGCAACATCCTTTTTCATACCAAGGTGTCTGATATCCATAGTGGTATGCGTGGATTCAGAAAAGAGATGCTGGAGCAATGGAAGCTTGATAGCAAAGGATTTGAGCTTTGTACTGAAATGATGATCAAAGCTGGTATTACTAAAAGTAAGATTGTAGAGATACCAATTAATTTCTACAGAGACAAACGATCTAGAGCCCCTCATCTCAAAACCTGGAGTCACGGCTGGGCAGTGCTTAAATACATGCTACTCTTTGGCACCAACAAAATTTTGATTTGGCCAGGCGTGATCGCCTTTTTACTAGGAACTATATTAGTATTCTCTCAGATCAATGGGCCAATCCACTTAGGAACCTTTCCAGTAGATATTCACTTTATGGTCCTGGGCTTAATGTTGAGCATTATTGGTGTATACATGGCCTCTAGCGGGATTGTAGTCAACCTTTACAGTAAATTAAGATACTACTACGGCAATATTCACTTACCTAGAGCAATCGAAAGCATTTTCACTTTCGATAAAGGTTTCTTCATTGGAGGCTTACTAGGAGTTCTAGGAGTAATGGTTGAAATTAGTATCCTAACCCAATGGGTCAATATGGGGTATAGAAATATTAGTGCCCTCAGGCCAGTTATTATTGGATTTTATTTTGTATTTTTAGGAATCTCACTCGTTGTCTTCTCTTTTATTTTTACCTTACTCAAAGAATCACTTCACTCCGCGGCAGCAGCATCAAATAAAAAAACTCCTAATCTTTAACTGTTTGAAGCATGAACGATCAATTTTCTCAGGAGGGTGATAAGAATTTAAAAATTCTAGCCCAAGCCAACAACTTTACACTGTGGATGTATGAACAAGCCAAACCATATCTAAAAGGCACTATCCTAGAAATTGGTAGCGGACACGGCAATTACAGTAAACTTATCATCAGGGACTTTCCTACTCAGAAAATTATCCTCAGTGAAATAGATGAAAATTATCTTACTCGGCTTCAAACTGATCTAGGCAACAAAAATGTTTCCACAATCAAACTCAATCTTGAGAAAAAGGCTGACTTCAATCAAATCGACCAAATCGATTCTGCTTTTGCACTTAATGTACTAGAGCACGTAGAGCATGATGTAGATGCTCTTAATAATATCTACAACAAACTTACACCTGGTGGTACATTTACTGTATTAGTTCCTGCCCACCAATTTCTTTACAACTGCATAGATAAAAGCGTAGGACACTTCAGACGTTACAATAAAAAATTGATGAAAGAAAAAGTGGCACAAACTCAATTCAAAATAAAAAAACTATTTTATTTCAACGCTATCTCCATACCTGGATGGTACTTGAGCGGTAATATCCTAAAACGAGATCTATTGAGTGAAAATAAAATGCAGTTTTTTGATAAATTGGTGCCAGTTTTAAAATTTTTTGAAAAATATATCCTTAGAAAAAGTGTCGGAATGTCATTGATAGCTGTATTAGAAAAATAATACATTACTTACCTACACCTATGAAAACTCTAGATGAAAAAACTCAACCCCTGGAAACAATTGTGCCAGAGTACGAGTCAGGCAGTAGATTAGTAAAGTGGCTATTTCATAAAAGACTAAACTGGGCCACCAAAATGACTCAGAAGAAAAGTAATAGGGAAGATATTGCCATACTAGATGCAGGCTGCGGTAACGGCATTTGGCTCAAAAAGCTAGCTGAATTAGGTTACACCAACTTACACGGTATAGATTTCAACGAGCATGTGACAGAAATTATAGTCCCTAATGCTCAATTCCGATGTGGCGATTTAGCAAAGACTGGCTATTTAGACGAACAGTTCGATGTGATAGCTATTTTAGATGTGATAGAACATATTCCCGATCCTACTAATGTTATTAAAGAACTAAAAAGAATTCTCAAACCAAACGGCATCATCTTGGCATCTCTTCCCACCGAACATGCATTATATAAACT
The DNA here is from genome assembly GCA_964514565.1 of uncultured Candidatus Peribacteria bacterium. Lineage (GTDB taxonomy): Bacteria > Patescibacteriota > Gracilibacteria > RBG-16-42-10 > RBG-16-42-10 > JAGNZB01. The sequence goes on from CAZERA010000002.1 coordinate 71,482, forward strand.
AGGAAGATTTATCCTCAAAGGGACGTTCAGTTCAGAAGATGGCCCAGCTACGGGAGTGCATTACCACAACGCTAAAGATTTAGATAAACGGCTACAAAAACATTTCCAACTTATTACATCAAAATATGTCCCCACATTTCCACCTTTTAACCTTTTTAATTTAAAAACTTACTGCAAAAATTCACCTGTCATTTCTACGACATGAACAAAATCTGGTTACGCTCAATGCTTTTTTTAAGTGAACACAGATATTTTATTATTTTCTTCTTTATATCTGTAACTGTTTTTGGTATCTGGTGGTTGGCATTTTTTCCTGGCTTCATGAGTCCAGATAGCATCGACCAATGGAATCAAACAACCACATTACAATTTAGCAATTGGCATCCGTACATCCACACTTTATACATACTGGTCCTCCGCCAAATCTGGAATAATCCAGCCATGGTGGCTTTATTCCAGATTGTAACAACAAGCAGTCTTTTTAGTTGGATATTTAGCTATTGTTTAAAAAAAGGCGTAAATAAATGGGTGATATGGCTAATGTTCCTCTTCTTCGTCAGCTCGATTCCAGTAGCTGTTTACTCAATAACACTATGGAAAGATACTATTTTCTCACTAGTAACTGTATGTACATTTTTTTACATCGCCACGCTAAAATTGGAGGAAAAGGAAATAACTAGCTTACAACTAACAAATATCTTAATTCTCTCGACCCTTACAATTTTTTTACGCCATAACGGACTGATGTACATACTAGTATTACCTATACTTGTAGCCTTATTTTTTTCTGCTCAAAAAAAACGTGTTCTTCAATATATAATTGGTTTAATAGTATTATTTTTAAGCTTACATAATGTAGTCCCAACTTTATTGAAAGTAACGCCTGAGCCCTTCTGGTTTAGTAGATTATTTTTATACCAAGCTACAGCAGGCTTTTATGCAAGACTGCCAAATTCATCACTCACTCCGGAAACAAAAGCAGCAATGGAAATGGTTATGCCAGGAGAACTAATAAAAAAGCTCTATAATCCAATCAATACCAATCCAATGATTATCAAGGGCCATAATGCCAGTATTAATGTAGATATATTAATGTCCCACGAATTTTGGGACCAAATAACTAACGACTTTTTCCACCAGAATCTAAAAAACAATATTCTCCTATTTATATCCGACAAAAATAAAATGATGTATGCAGTACTTACTGGTGAATATTACGCAATGGATAATACTATTGCCAATAACAACCAGGGACTACATGCTACACCCCTTTTAAAAGGTGTTCACACTACATTGAGTGAGTTTCTAGAGTGGATGTTAACAGATCAGAATAAGCCAGTTAGAATTGTTATCTGGTCCACATGGTTTAGCCTTCTGGTTTTAATTGCACTTACTATTGAGGCTATCAGAAAGAAAAAAGCCTACTTTATTCTTTTTTCGAGTGGTCTACTGATACAAGTACCGGCACTTTACATCTTCAATGTGGCAAATGACTGGCGATATCTTTACTTAATCTATCTTAGTATCTTTGTTGCTATCCCATTCTGTCTAGTGACTGATTCATCAAAGCATAAAGTCAGCAATAAATGATTGAATGAACACATCGAAGCTTTTCAAATCATTACATACAAGAATAAAAAACAATTATTACTTTTGGGTATTTTTCTTAATTTCCACATTCGTTTTCTTTCTCTGGTGGGCAGCGTTTTTCCCAGCGTTAATGAGCACTGATAGTATCGGCCAGTGGATACAAACGATGGATTTGAACAAATTGAGTGACTGGCATCCTTACCTTAGTACGCTCTACTTTTACTTTCTAAAACTCATATATAACTCACCAGCAACCGTAAGCTTATTCCAGATTATTTGGACAGCAGCTCTTTTTAGTTACATATTTAACTTTTTCATCAAGGTTGGTCTTAAAAAAATCTATATTTATGTACTTTTCATATTTTTTGTTACTTCTATTCCAATTGGTCTTTTCAATATTTCACTCTGGAAAGATGTTCCATTCTCTCTTTGTTTAATAGGGTTTTTGTTTTTTCTCTGCAAAGCTATCTATGAAAAAAAATCAGTGGTATTAGTTTCCTAATATTACTATTGTTTAGTATAGGCGCTACTTTTTTTAGACACAATGGACTGCTAAACTTATTTATTTTTCCTATAGTTATTGGGCAGGGATTGAGAAAAATATCATCCAAAGTTACATTTGGACTAATTAGTAGTTATCTAATTGCCTTTATAATATTCTATTCAGGCATACCTAGAATCCTACAAGTTGAACCGTCTCCAAGTTGGCTGACACAGCTAACCATATATATGGAGTCAGTCTCTTATCTTCAAGAACACCCCTTCGGGAGAACAATCCCAAGATTAAGTACAAAGACTCAGGAACTGCTAGCCAAGGTTGCACCTAAAGAATTCCTCCTGAAGAACTATGACCCTCTTTACGTAAACTATATTTTATTTCCTGATCAAATAAATAAGGGCGCCATGACCGACGAGTTTATAAAAGATTTAACTAAAGAATTTTTTACACACAATCTCCCAACAAACTTAAACTTTTTCATTGGAAACCGCGTAACATTATTTGCTAGTGCAACACTAGGCTATGCGAATACAGCTGAGTTAGGTATAGCTAAAAACAACCTTGGACTAAAAACAAATCCGATATCTTCAACACTCAACAAATTATTATACCAAATTGCAGGAGAGTCTATGACCGCAACTATTTTTAGATTTTTCGTTTGGAATGCTCTATTAATCATTTTGTTTTTACTATTTGCTTTTGTGGATAGCCTTTATAAAAAAAACACACCTTTGAGATTCTTTAGTTCTGTTTTACTAATAAACATTGCTTTTCTAGCCATGCTTGTCCCAGCAGCAGACTGGAGATACTTTTACTTCGCCTATCTATCGATCTTTATTGCAATCCCTATATGGCTAACTAAAGATCTATCCCAGAACACTTTGCACTAATAACCACGAGACCTCTTTAAGCCCACATGTATTATCCTAAGGATCTTAACCAGCCAAGATCTCCGTCGTACCCATTGCAACATTTTTTCTTTAACAAGTACACCTGACTTTTCTTCCTCAACATACCAATCAAAAAAGAACTTAGCGCGAACTTTGATAGATGAAGGGAGAATAGTCTCTTTTACTAGAATCTCTTCCACAGCCGACTTAAAATTCTCAGCCTGATTTTGCCAACTAGGCCAACCTGAAGCAGTCTTGGCAGCGTTAGCTTTTAGCTCAGCAAGTAATTCAGGCCTAGCTTTAAGCTTATTAATTGCCTTGACTACCCCAGTCTCATTATCACAATCCAAGACCAACGCATTGTGAGCGTTAACAATGTATTCATCATGTCCAGTCACATTATAAACGATTGCAGTACCTCCACAGCTAAATATTTCCAAAGGAGGACCAAACATACCCTCGACATAACTTAGCTTCACTAAAACGTCACAAGAACGATAAATACTCGGGGTCTCAAACATAGGTATACGAGAAAAAACTCGAGCAACGCCTGGGTATGCTTTGATATCACTCGAAGTTAATAACCAAACTTCATCTGCATTGGAAGCCAATGCCAGCTTAATGGCATTTTCGGTATTTTTAAAAAATACCCCCAATGGTCCCTCGATCAAAACTCTCAGTTTTCCCGCTTCTTTAGGTGCAACCACTTCACCTTCAGCTGAATAAATATCTTTACGGATGCCATTCTTAACCAAATACGGTTGATTACCATATTGACCTAAATAATGCTCAATCCAACTAGCCTCAGTAATAGTAGGTAAGTTAAGTAAATACGTAGCCTCTACTAAGCGCCGCAAGGCAATTTGTTTTTCAGAATAAAAGCGGGTCTCGATTGACTGAACAAAATAAGCATATTTTGTGGCGTTGATTCTATGTAGTTCATATACAGTTCGCCACCAAGTAGCAAATACAATATCAAAATGACATTCTTTGACCTGATCATAAGTCAAAAATACTAATTCCTTTGCTTCTTTGTGCCAAACAATATCTTCAGACCTCACCTTTTCTTCAGTAATAATCGTAATATCCACTCCCAACTTCTGCATCCGAATAGCATGCTCAAATATCACATAAGTTCCCCCACTAATCTGTGCCGATCCTAACAAAAAAGCACATTTCATATTACTTTCGGGTAAAGAAAAATTGAACATAACGGATCAAACGATAAATTTGGCGACCACCAGGGAAGAAAACATAGTCAAAAGAAAGTACTGGCCAAAAAACCTGGGTAAGAAATTTACGAGGAGACGTGAGTAAAAAATAAACATTCTTGATTTTTTGAGAAAAGCTCACGTCTCCAGCAGAAAATCGAGAAAAGTTAAACACGCCAAAATTTTCATAGTGTTTGAGGGCATGGAACCAATTACTTTCTCTTTTATTGGGAGAAAAAACTAGCTTTTGATGTTCAGCCAAAAAGTGGGGATAAAGCTGAGCCAGTGAAACTGAACTTAAACTGGCATGCTTTGCCAAGGTGTGAAATTTCGCTAACAGCTGCTGTTGGAGTGGTTGAACGTGATTAGTGAAAATATCTTGCTCATCTTTGTGTTCAGCCAATACAACATCAACTTTCTCACCAGTTTTGACATACCTACCAGCACTCCCATGAGATGCCCCCAAAAACACTTCAAATAAACTTTTGTTTTCATCAAATATGCCAAAGTCAGGCATGCGTTTATTCTGACAAGAAAACAAAAGACCTTCTTTTGAGTTGATCGGGGAAACCATTGGAGCCCATACCAAACCAAGATAGTGACCAGCAACTGCTGTCTCCTTTGGCACCATACAACGAATATTATCTTGAATTGTTCCTTTCCAACCAACATCTACTAGATGCAATGCTTGCTTAGTAAAGTCCACTCCAAAACTCTTCAAGTAAGCTAAAAAGTTCTCTCGTTGCTCAATACGTGTTTTTTCATAAAGCTGTTGAAAAATATTCAATTTTAGTAAAGCTTTAAATGTTTCTGATTGAGGGAAATCTTCAATCATCAAATCAGCATCCTTAGCCAAAATCTGGCAGATATTGTCCTGCTCAGCGGTATCAAAGTTCAGTGACAATAAAAAAGACCGCAGTGAGAAAGTTCGATACTGCCGAAATAACCGCTCAAAGCTTTCTTGTTCTAAAGTTCCCAAAGAGGGAATAAAAGTAGCTTTTCGTGAAACCTTTAAGTAATGCAGCTTGATCTTGTGCTCAGGATAAAAAGCAGATTGATATATTTCAAACAATTTAATCAAATACTCTCCTTCTCGAGCTAAGAAGAATACATCTTGAACGTTCGCTTGATAAAGCGACGCATACAGCCTAGCAATAAATACAAAAAGACTAAGAATGAGGCCTTCAAAAAGCCGATCACTTGTACTAGAAAAAAGTTCAGAAATAGTATGCTTAAAGAAAGCATAGCTATCAGCTTGAATCGCAAATTTGGTGTAGAATTTATATTGATGTATCCGTGACAATAAAAAAGCACTTATTCCGAGCGCAGTCGGCATCTGATAGTCAGAGTAAGCATTATCACCGATCATAATCACCCGGGACTCTAATAACTTTAACTCCTGAACAATTAATTGATATAGCCGCCCAGATCTTTTTGTAAGATGATAGTCAGCTGAAACATATATACGAGTAAAAAGCTCTTCTAATCCATGAAAACGCAAAATTTGGGCTAAGTACTCACTCGGGAGATAAAAATCTGATACTAATATCAACTGCAATCCTTGCTGTTTCCACTGGGTGAGTGAGTCATAAACGTCCTTATCCAGTTCCTGACAACGAACTTCCACACTAATTTCTAGGTCCAACAAAGCCTTTTTAAAATCTTCTGCAGACAATTTTGTTGTAATAACTTTTCGGAGCAAAAGCTCGTCATAGAGAGCTTGTCCCAGCTCAACAAGTGAAAATTCAGCATCCTTTCCATTCTGCAAGCTATTCGCACAAAGATTACGTTCAATCTCAGCACGCAAAAGATACAATTGACCAGCACTAATCTCTAAACTGAGTAGCTCCTGCAACCGAGCCATCACTATCTTCTTAATTTGTTCAGGTTGTACTTTACGAACCACTAAAGTATCAAAAAAATCGCAAAAAATAGTGTCTTTCTCTCCAACTAACAAAACGGTATTTACATGCTTCAGCTCCTGCCTAATTGTAATATGATCAAGGGACGTCACCATACTAAATATTAAGACCGTTTAGTGTATCGCTTCCAAAGGGCTCTAAATGGATGCTTTTGGGTAAATTGTTGATAAGACTGAAGTTCATTCACGACTCGCATTTTCTCTCCCAGTAAAGTCTGAGATTTATCCTTCAGCTCCTCCAGCGCCTGAATGTATTTGTCCCTTTCAAAAATCAATTTATCCATACTTTGTATAATCGAAAAACGCTCCTCGGCTAGTAAAAATAGCTGCTGGTTTTTCTGAGAAATAATATCTTGGTAAGTATTAGGATGAACAACCGTAGGAATTATTAACTCACACAAATTCTGGAAATCCTGAGGCTCTATACTACGAAATATACTTTGAGAAATAGTAATCTCCCTCTCAAGGAAGAGATCTATTAGATTGCTATTAACAGTTGGATCCAACTCCTGCAGAACAACTAAAACTGCCTCTCTCAATGGCTTACCACGGAGTTTTTCAAACCGACTCAGCAAGGCAATATTATCTACTAACCAGTAAAAAAGTGATCTAAATAAAACAAAACTAGTATCAGCATCAAACTGTCCCTGCCACTCATTATCAAAAGCAACAAAGCCTTTCTTTTCAATATCCACTAAGACATTGGAAAATGTGGCATCATGATCAATCTGTCGAAGAGCAAAAGTACTTTCTAAATAGGAATTAAAATAACGAAGCCACTGCAGCCACAACTCCCAGTCACTCGCATATGCTAACTGACAAAGATATACAGCAAAAAGCGGCAAAACAACAAACTCTGCTGTATGTACCGATTGCAGTTGTGCAGCCACACGAGAGCGAGTTACCTCATTGTGATTGGCTTTTTTCGAAGCAATAGACCAAAACTTCTGCTGACGCTTGTAACTTGTATAATGAACAAAATCATATGGCACAATAGAGTCTTTTCCGCTTGGTGATACAAAGAACAAAAATGAATCCGAAAAGTGACTTGCTGTATGATTGTTCGTCAAAGCAGTCCACACTAAATTAGTATGGACCGGAGTAGAAAAGTTATTATCATAATTTGCAGGCCTGCTATTATACAGCAAATTAGCACTATAAGGAGCATTGTTAAGGAAGTCAGCTTCTACTAAAGTATTGGGAAATTTATAATCAGGAAACGGTAATTGTAGATTGATTATAGATACACCAGCTTGATCGAATAGCAGCTCCCATTTTTTTTGGCCAAAAGTCTTAATAGAAGAAAACTTAGCGCTAGGGTAATCATACAAACCAACATAAGGCTCTTCAAAATGGTCTTCTTCATAGCCCAAAAAATATTTCAGGCCTAATTGGTTCTCAATAGCAATTACTATCTGGCCCTGAGGTTTAAGATATCTTTTTAGTTTCTTTAGAAAATTCACCACCAAATCTTCACTACTAGAAGTAGTATCTTCAGGATAAAAAAGCTTAATATACTCAAAAACACCAATAGCAACAATCACATCAAAACTCTCTTCAGGCAATAAGATATCATGCATATTTGCATGAAGAACATGAACATTATCCAAAGTCGAACAACGTAAATTCGCCCCCTTAGCACGATTGAGGCTCCCCTCAATTGCAATCACTTCAGCTGGATTCTTTTCCCCCAATACTCGCGTAATAGCCCCAAAACCACAACCAACCTCCAAAATACTGGTTTCACTATCTACTTTTAAATGCCTAAGTAAATTACCCCTTACAGGTGAGAAGTGATAAGTAGTAAAACGATCATCACACTGATCAGCCAGCTCTATGGAAGTACTCGATTTGTCTTTAGCTGCTTGCAAAATAGCCAACGCCCGAGCTTCTTGGCTATCACCATCAGTATAACCGATGCTTGTAGCGATATCTTTACTATGCAATCCTGGCTGCAAAGTCACTAATTTATTTTCTTTTTTGATCCAATCAAATAACATAACTACTTATTAGAAAACCACTGGTGTGGCATAAATATGACGCCTCGGTACAAAGTACGCAACTCATGAGGATAAATTTGAATCGTCTTTATTTTGTAAGCAAAATCATAATATTTTGATTCATCCTGACCAAAGCAAACTACATTGAGATAATAAGCACCAGGGAGAAGATCAACCACTGGAAAAGCCAAGTCCACCATATCACCCAATATCTCAAAGTGATCCATTTGAGTATTGTACCCCCAAATATAGCTACCATTGTCAGCATAAAGTCCCACACCTACATTGACCACATCAAATGAACTTTTTCTTTTTATCTTTACCCTTATCGTGATAGCTCCTCCACTTTTAAACACTCGTTTTTCGGCACCTTCAACATCGAGTAACGATACTTTTTCAATACTAACTGTTTTGATAATTTTTTCTGAAGAATCAGGCTCAGCTTGTTCAGAACGTATTTCCTCATCAGAGATATTTTGATTGATATACTCAGCAACAACATCTTGAGGCTCTCCAATTGCTGCCACCTTGCCATCGCGCATCAGTAGAGCTCGATCACAGTACTTTTGTACAGTAGCACTATCATGTGTCACTAAAATCACAGTCTTACCTTCATCTCTGTATTTATGGAATTCGTCAAGGCACTTCCTTTGAAAGTTAGTGTCTCCCACTGCTAATACTTCATCCATCAGTAAAATATCGCGATTGGCATGGATAGCAATAGAAAAAGCCAATCGAACTTGCATTCCCGAAGAGTAATTCTTCAATTTTTGATCAATAAATCGTCCCAACTCTGAAAAAGCTACTATTCTATCAAACTTCTTCTGTATATCTTTGCGCGCAAGTCCCAAGAGTGACGCATTGAGAAAAATATTATCTCGACCAGATAACTCATAGTTAAATCCGATTCCGAGCTCTAGAAAAGGTGACACCAAACCATGAACAGCTACACTCCCGGTATCTGGCTGGTAAATCTGGGCCAAAATCTTGAGTAGAGTAGATTTACCACTGCCATTTCGACCAATAATACCCAAAAACTCTCCTTTTGCTACCGAAAAAGACACATCGTCCAAAGCTACAAACTTTTCATATGAAGTTTTTTTGAATCCTTTCAACAAGAAATCCCGAGTACTATCCACACGTTCATGTGGTAAAGCAAAACTTTTTGATACATGAGAAACCTCAATAATAGGTTGCGATACAGACGAAAATTCAACAGCTTTTTTAGACATGTTCCGCTGATCTTTTAGTAATATTCACAAATGAAAAGAAACTGACTAAAGTCACACAGATCACCCCCAAAACATACAACCAGATGTTGATGCTTTGAGGGACATTCTGCGCACTGACTACGCCTTGAGCATGCTGAATTATTAATGTCATTGGATTGAGGTATAACAAAGACTGTACCGATGCGGACAACACAGAAATAGGATAAATGATCGGCGTGGCATAAAAAGCAGCCAATAGAATCACCTCCCAAATTTGGTTAATATCTCTAAAACGCAGATAAAGTGGAGATAGGAAAAAAGAAACGATTAAAATCAGTAAGTACACAACCAAAGCATAAAAAATTAATTGAACCCAAGCCATAAGAGAAAGGATCAATCCACTAAAAAAACAAAATATTGCCAAGACGCCTAAGCTCATCAGAAAGCTAAAGCACGTATTAAGAGTACTAGCCAACACAATGATCCATTTCGGTACAAAGATTTTAGTAATAATATGTGCCTTTGATAGTAAAGAGGTTATACCGACCATTGTTCCCTCAGCAAAAAAGTTCCAAAAGATCAAGCCTGTTAGTAAGTTTAAAGAATATGAAGCAGTATTTTTGAAAACATGAGAAAATACAAAACTGAGAACCCCAAAGATTGCCAACGGCTTGAGAAGTACCCAAACAATCCCTAATGCCGAGCCATGGTAACGCAACTTAAAATCAGTCTTGGCCAACATCCATACTTTTTCCCATGAATGTGAACGAACTACAGATGCCATAAAAAAAACTAAAGATAAACACTTAATCACACACTACACTAGATCAATCAAAAGATAAGCAAAAATTCCTGGATCAGCAATAGCTCTATAAAAGTTTAGCTGTCTTTTGTATGAGCAAATACTCTAGTATAGACTAGAGTTAAAGTGCGGTGTACGAAGCTATCTTTCTTGACCACACGAAATATGACAGATACAAGAAAGTGATACAAAGACGCGAGCCACTTTCTTGGGTAATATTTAGTATATTTAGCCAACATTAATTTGTTTTGTTTCAGCTGACTAACATAAAACTCATCAGTCAGTGACCCCACCTCTTCTTTGACTATTGTGGTGGTATCGCTGAGATTTTGTAGTTTTGCATACTGGCCAAGTCGCATCCACAAATCCCAATCCTCACTATATTTGAGACTCTCATCGTATCCTCCGACCTTTTCAAATAAATCGCGTCTCATCACAATAGTAACATGTGAGAAAGGACATCTAAATAGCATCTGATTGCGAATAGCTTGATCTGTCAGTGGATTAATAATAGTGCGATTACCGATCTTAATTCCTGTCCCAATTACCCCAATCTGCGGGTTAGATTCAAGTATTGCGACCTGTTTAGCAATCTTACTAAAATCAGTCCAAATATCATGATCATCAAGTCGCGCGATATATTTGCCTTTAGCTAGCTTACATCCAATATTGAGTGACCTCTGAATCCATAAACGTTCTGGGTTGTGAACCACAACAATTCCTTGCAGTTCATTCAAAACATCTTTGGTATTGTCAGTACTACCATCATTAACAATAATAACCTCCAAGTTGGGATAATCTTGGGATCGCACAATCTTCAATGCTTCAAGAATATTCTGAGCCCGATTGCGAGTAGGAATTACCACACTAACCAATGGAGTACTCATAATTGCTTAGTATCATCAATCATCCTCTTTGTATACAACTCCTCATATTTTTGCAAAGCAGTCTCCCAACTGAATGCTTTGTATGTTAGCGCTACAAATTCGCCATTCACAGCTGCATTAAGCGCCCTAACCCAATCATCTACTGAGCCAGGCAGAGCAAATACCACCTTTCCAGAAACTACTTCAGGCAAAGCTCCGGCCTGACTCACGACCATCGGGATTTGCATAGCAGCAGTCTCAGCAGCAAAGAAACAAAACTCTTCTGTCAAAGATGGGACCACCACAACATCCGCCATTGCCAAATATCGTGGCATGTCACTATGCGGCACAGGATCTATTACCAAGACACTATTGGTCAATTTATTTTCCTGAATAAAATTGATCACACGCTGATACTCCCGTTTAGAATCTTTGGCCAACATCAATACCAACCGAATTTCAGCAGCACTTTTCTTAAAAGCCTGTAGTAAAGTCTCAATCCCCTTCATCCGACTAGGACGCCCCGAAAATAAAAACACCTTTTCAGAATCATCAATGCCCAACTTTCTACGGTCAATACTATTCCGCGGTTGAGCATGAAAAAGAGTGGGATCAATACCATGATAAATCACACTAACTTTTTCTTTACTAATACCCAATTTAAATAAATTATTAGCAGTAAATTGAGACGGCACTACATAATGATCAAACTTCTTACTAAAAAGCCTAGTCTCATACCTATGACATAAAAGCGCGATAAACCAGGTCAGCCCTAATTTAAACCACACCTCACGCAAATACCCATGAACCAGAAGTATTACTGGGATAGACAGCTTTCTCTTTATTTTAGCACCAAGAAAACCAGCACTATATGTAGAAACTTGGACCAAATCACTTTCTAAAGCCAAAGCATAAGCAATTTTTTCTGCTTGCCAAGGAAACGTAAGACGATTAAGAGTTTTGATTCTAATTACACGCACGCCATTAATCACCTCTTCTAGCTGTACTGCAGCAGCTGCTTGCGTCAGCACAGTTACATCATGTTTTTCAGCTAAGGATTCAGCCAACTTTTGGTGAACTACTTCAGCGCCACCAATATAAGGATAATAATAATCAACAATAAAAAGAATTTTCATAGTTTCTTCGCCTCAAAATGTTTATACCAAAATTGCCACGTAAGTAGTAACCAAATCACAAAAACAAAATAAAAGGTAACATTATGTTTAGCAAACTCATTCCATCCGTCTCCTACAAAACTAATCATCAACTGCAAAGGCAAAAAGAACGGTAATGCTATCAACAATAGTCCTTCTGAAGTCCAACCATATTTCTTACGCCAAAGTACAATAGCTTGAATAAAAGCTATTATCAGTCCTGGCAGCAGAATAAATGGCAAGATCTTCTGCCAAAAAGAGGTAATCTTTGTTTCTAAAATGAAACTAGGAGAAAAGTCTACGCTTCTATTGCCCAAGTTATCAGGCCGTGGCTCAGCTACAAGCTGATGAATAAGTTCAATCCCCTTCTCTGCCACAATACCAGGATGGGTGAAATAATATTCAATGATGCCGCCATGACTTACCTTGCTATAAAAATCTTTTTTCACTGCATCAGAGAACCCAGCGGCCTGCCAAAAATCTTGACCTACATAGTGATAATAAATAGGCATCTCTAGGTGGAAATCACGCAAAATCTGAGAAGTATCCTGATTACGAATCAACCCTTGGAAAAAGCTATTGAATACATTGGGACTATTACTTTCTCCTTGAGAAATATTTTGAACACTGAGCACCAAACCACAAGCAAAAATCACAGCTACTGTTCTCAAAGCTTTACCAGCTCGATGCCAGTACTTGATTAACAAAAGCCCCAAAAGCAACAAAAATGACACATTAGAAATCTTGGAAAGTCCAATCCCAACTATCATCAGCCATTCCCACCAAAAGTGTACTTTTTTACTTTGAAAGAGCGCAATAAAGAAAAGCAAAAAAATAAAGGTAGCACTCTCTTGATAAAATGAATTGAAATAAGCAGTAAACAAAATATCAGAGAGAAACAAAAGTGATATCACCGAAAAGATAATGACCGAGAAGAAGGTCTTATGATCTGCATTTTTAATAAAAAGATAATAAGCCCATGTATAAAACATACAATGAACCAAACCAAGTATAAGCAAAGGAAATACCGGCCAATGCAACAGCCAAGTAATGACATATGCTAGTCCCACAAATAAAGCACCAGAACTCACTACCTCTATATGCCATGGCAGGCTCTTGATAAACACTAAACTTATATGATCATAGTAGTAGGCCCCACTAGCATCGGGATAAGCCAAACCAAAAGGATCCATTAGTCTCCAATAATCATGATTGTCAGCTAATCCAAGTGGCAGTGGAAAAATCAAAGTGCTAATCAAAACCAACAAAAACAGTCCCGCCCCTAAAAGAGCAGCGATTCGAAGGAGATGCGGATGATTTACAACTTTGATTGATCGGAACATTGGGGATCTTTCAAGGCGACATCACGTACGACTCTGGTCAGACGCATTTCTAATACTTCACAAGCAAGAATCAGCTGGAATACAATAAAGAAGAGCACAGCAATTGAAGAAAAGATAATGACATTGAGACCAGATTTAATACCCAAGAAACCAGAAAGACCTTCCACTGAAGATGGCCATAGACCAACGACAGCAAATGTACTCCAAATCACCACCCACAAAAGTAATTCACGCCAGGTCTTCTCACCGCGTCGGAAACGAGAAAACGCTTTCGCAATCATGATCAAACCAAGTATTGGAGCTAGGATATTCAGTAAAAGCATAGTAACAAAATTTAAATAACATTAACGCATCAAGCTTCGCACAATCAACTTAAACATCGTAGTGATTCCTGTAGAAAGATTTTGTCCTTTGGCCAAAGTTTCCTGTGAGTAATACACCTTGATCGGATACTCACAATAAGCTAATCCTTCTGCAGCCACCTCTCTCACAATTTCACTACAAAATTCAAAACCGTTGGCAGTAATGGAAATATGCGCCAGCGCATTCTTAGAAAACACCTTAAAACCAGATTGACTATCACTCAAATAAATCCCCGACAAGAAAAAAGTCAGAAGGTTCCCCGCCTGATTAGCCATTCTCCTGACGAGGGGTACTTTATTGGCCTGTAGAAATCTGCTTCCAAACACAATATCTTTTTTTTGCTTTACCAAAAAATCTACCATCAAGGGGAGGTCATTGGCTTCGTGTTGGCCATCAGCATCAAAAGTAGCCACATAATCAGCATCCAGCGTCCTTGCGTACTCTAGCCCCGTTTGAGTAGCCGCCCCAGGGCCACAGTTGATCATGTGACGAATCACTAACGCTCCAGCCTCACGAGCAACACGACTGGTTTGATCATGACTGCCATCATCTACCACAATCACAGCTGAAACAAATGGTTTCACTGCGGCAATTGTCCTGGCGATACGTAGCTCTTCATTGAGAGCGGGAATGACCACTACCAATTTCATACACTAAAGGGCAATTTCAAATAAAATGATACCGTTACGATACTGAGCTTGATCCTTTGGTGCAATCACTTTTAAGTTTTTGAAGGCAAATTGCTTGAAACGATTGGTCTTACGATGCAACGTACCTTGAGTATTCTGCTCAATTGTTTCGGTATTAGTATCATAGACAATATAATGAAAGCCCAGTGTACGTAATCGGTCGAGAGTACGTACATCATCTGTGCCATCACCATCAATACAACGGAAAGTATCCAGCTGAGCATCGTCATACACACGTTCACGGTTGTTATCAATAAAGTAATTAATAAACGTACCAATCCGATAAATGTAGTGTGGACTGGTCACTGTAGGCCCATCACTATTCAAGGCAGCAATAATGGCAGGATACGATTGATTGGTACTACGCAGAACATCTTGGGTACTCATAATCCCAAATGCATAAGCCATCTGGCCGGTATTAGCGAATTTAGCTTCACGCAGAAATCCAGTGCTTACTAAAGAAATAACAATTATCAAAGGTACAACATACTGCCCCAACCACATTTGTTTTTGGGCTAGTTCTTTTACTCTGACAATCAAAAGCAAGCCAGGTAAGAAACCGGCTAAGCCATACCAAGGAACACCAGATGCGACAAACAACCAAAAATACCAAATCAAACAAAAACAAAGTAAGATATTTTGCCAAAAATGAGGCCAATCAGCTTTGCGCCAGAAAAGAAGTAGGAGTGGAATCAAGGCTAAAAACAGAAAACTAATATCAACATAAAACCCCGATTGGTTGATATTCATAGTTAAATCCCAAAAAACAGAGGTATATTTCTGTAGTAAGTTTGGTTCATTACCGATATAACGCCCCAGCTCTTCAGTGCCGCCGGTGTAAGTACAAACACTTGGGTTAACACTAATTTTATTCCAAGCTATCTGTGGAGCAGGAGATGCACCACCATAAAATATCGTGGAAATAAAACTACTCACAGACAAAACTGGAGTATCGCTAATCACTTTAAAAGTCCACGGCAGCCAAATCACAAACATGCCTACAATCAAATAGGCAGAAGCACGTAACCATGACCGGTAAGCTTGTCTTTTAATTAAAGCAATAACTATAAACACCAATGCGATTGCGACTGAAATCCATACAATCCAAGAACGCCCAGTGGCAGGAATATCAGATACTGTCACAAACTGATAGAAGTACAAAGCATGCAATAGAAAACCTACAGCCAAAGCCCACCACTTACTACCATAACGCCACCCCAATATAATGAGGATTGGAAATAAAGCTAATGCAGTAGTTATCTTTACCGCTAACGCTATTCCCCAGAAAACACCCGCCAGTCCCAACCACTGCACTGATTTCTTTCCTTCAGC
The DNA here is from genome assembly GCA_964514565.1 of uncultured Candidatus Peribacteria bacterium. Taxonomy (GTDB): domain Bacteria; phylum Patescibacteriota; class Gracilibacteria; order RBG-16-42-10; family RBG-16-42-10; genus JAGNZB01. The sequence continues at coordinate 87,353 of CAZERA010000002.1, forward strand.
ATGCTGCTGTAGGGCCCTGAAAACAGTATAAAAACCAATAACAATAAAGAAAAACAACGGCGGATCCAGCTTCATATCAGCAAACGACTGATGCATGATCATGGGTAAACCATACATAATAGCAGCCATCACAATACCAGCTTCGCTGCTAACGAACTTCTTCCCAAGTAAGTACACCGCCCACAGCCCCAATATTCCTCCCCACCAAGCTAGAAACATTGCCCAGGTAGCTGAGTTAGCAACCAAGTAGCCTAAACTAGTAATGAGCATATATGCCTGCCCAGTATAGCCTTTGAGCAAAGCCCCCTTCATTGCTATCTGGCGAGGAAAATTCATATACACGCCCAAATCATCCCAGCCAATCGGAAAAGGACGAATCAAATCAATGATATTAAATCCAATAATCGTAAAAAGAATCAAACACCACACCCAATTCATCTTACGGTAAGAAAAACTAATGGTGACTTCTTGCCAAAGGAAATCATTAACCACAGATCGCCAAGCTGTCCAAATAAAAATAACCGAGCCCAGACCAAGGATCCCTACAACTAGGAGGTTAAAAAGTCCAAGCAACCCGAGTCCGGCCAACAAAGTAATTAGTAGTGTTAAGCCTAACGCCACACCCAAAACCATCCGCTCCAATCTACTTTCAAACTCCCAGCCCAATAAACCAAACACTCGATAACCAATTCCTGCTACTACTAGAGTAAGACCAGTGAGGAAAAGCAAAATGGGAAAAGCATAACTCCAAAATGACCATAGAGCGCCAGTCCAGGTCAAATCCACAGCTGCTCTTTGAGTCAGCTGGCTGATAAAGCTCACCGTAAAAGGCGACATGGCATAATAAATCACCAAGATCACACTAATAAAAAGCATTCCCCATAGCCAAAGACTGTACGGACGGACCTCTCTAGTCACCACTTCGTCATTTTTGTTCATGTAGTTGGCAAAAGACCAACCAGCAATGAGAAATAATCCAGCAAGCAATACTGGTAGCAAAATACCTTTATTGTTGAAGACCGCATCAAAGTAACCAATATGGTGTTGGAAATAAGACAACATAATTGTTGCCACAAAACCAACTCCCACCATCAAACGAACTATCTGAGCCATCAATGCTTTTTTCATGAGAATAAACACAATTCGCGAGCAGTATAGTTTACCCTTACAGGGAAGTAAAAGCGAAGATGGAAGAGGTAAAAAGTTGTTTAGCTAACACATCTTTTTTAAAAAAAGATAAGAGCTTTTGACTCTTACCTTTTAAAATACCGTCGGACTAGAATTTACTTCTTCTTACCCTTTACCTCTTTAGTTGGTTCTTTAGAAGCAGAACGAGCTAAGCTTGCTTTCTTGCGAGCAGCACTGTTTGCAGAGATTACGTTTTTCTTAGCAGCCATATCAAGAGCTTTGAACGCAGCTGGCAATTCCTTTTGCGCATCGCTCATCTTATTGGCAGCAATTAACTGCTTCACTTCTTTTACTTTGCCTTTGAAAGACTCTTTAGTCTTCAAGTTAACTAAACGTTTACGTTCACTAGAGCGAACATTTTTGAATACAGACTTGATTACTGGCATAAAAACTAAATACAAAAAATCACGAGCAAGCTACATTATGTTAGTTGTTATTGTCAATTTTCAGAGACAGTATCCTGTCTTGATGAACAAAGAAGGTAAAAATGAAGAAGTAAGAGGTAAAAAGTTGATTAACTATTAGTTCACATGCATGAAGAAAAATAAGAATTCTCAGCAGCTACATTTCTTACCTCTTCCATCTTACCTTTTATCTCCCAAGCAATTTGGTTATATTGATAACCGTGAACTCATTGACATTAAAGGTAACTCGTTTCATAATATACAGATAACTAAAAAGTAACTCGTCTAACAAAACAACATGGCTACCAATGATATCTTGGCACAAATTCAGACACTTTTAGCTGATGCAAACAACATCTTGCTTATTTCCCATGCCTCAATCGATGGGGATGGCGCCGGTAGCGGACTGGGTTTACAGATGGCTTTGACCAAAATGGGCAAGAAAGTAACTTTTTATTCTCGCAACCCTGTGCCTGAAGTTTTCAGCTTCTTACCTGGAGTAAAAACGATTTCTAACGAATTCAGTCTTCACCGAGATTTTATTATACAGATCGACACTACCCAGACCAAAGTAGAAAATGTGCGAACTGAAAAAGAAGACAATCATCTCAAACTCGTAATCACACCAAAAGACGGGAGCCTAAGCAAAGATGACATTACCTTTATCAGTGGAGGAAAAAGTTTCGACTTAATCTTTACTCTGGATACATCAAACCTAGAATACACAGGACTAATGAATGGACCTCAAGCGGAGTTATTTTATGAGACACCGATCATTAATATTGATCATCACATTACAAATGAACAATATGGCAAGATCAATCTTGTCGATATCAACGCTACTTCTACAGCAGAGCTAGTATTAGGAGTAATCGAACATCTTGAAAAAACACAACCGCTGATGGATGAAGACATCGCGACATGCTTACTCAGTGGAGTAGTTGTGGATACTGGTAGTTTCCAAAATGCCAACACTACACCAAAAGCTTTTGCAGTAGCTGCTAGGCTATTGGCCGCTGGAGCTCGTCAGCAAGAGATTGTCCGTCATTTGTTCAAGATGCATGAGCTTTCTACCCTCAAATTATGGGGACGTACCCTATCAAAACTAGAACATGACCCAGAGCTCAGAATTGCTTGGACCAGTGTCAGTAAAACTGATTTCACTGAGACTGATGCTAGTGAACAAGAACTTGATGGGTTGATGGATCAGCTTATTACCAGCGCATCCGATGCGGACATTGTCTTTTTGATCAGAGAAACTCAAGAAGGTGATGTTAAGGTCAGCCTTCGCTCACTCAAGAACATTGATATCACACCAATCGTCCTACCATTTGGTGGTGGAGGTCACCAACGCGCAGCTGGATTTAAGATTAGCAACAGCACACTAGAAAAAGTAAAAAGTCTAGTAGTAGACAGCGTCAAAGACTTTATGAAAGATTACTTAGAACGCACCAAGAAACCAAGTTCTCCCGTCAGTTTTTCTCCTGTTGGGTCCACTATCAAACAAACTCCAAGTACTGAGGAGGCAAAACCAACCGAAGAAAAGCTAGAGACAAAGGTTGAACCAACAATGCCTAGTACACCTGAGGTAGAAAGAAAACCCGAACCAGCACCAATTTCTGAACCGATAGTAAACACCGTAGTAACAGATCAAAGTACTGGCTTCCCACCATCTGGCATCAGTACTACTCAACAACAAGCAATGGCTAGCAGTTATACAGAAAAAACCGATGCAGTTCCCAGTGAGTTTTTGGGATATAGTGAGCCAAAATCAGCAGAAAACAGCATCTTGGAAGAAAAGAATGTACTGACTCCTCAAGAAAAAGAAGTACAATCATTCGTACAACCTACCAATGAAGCTCCAAGCGCCCAATAATCTGAGCGCAATCAACATCGATTAGCAAGAAGATTTAAATCTTCAAATACAGCTTTGATTGTTCATTCAATCAGGCTGTATTTGATTTTAGCGCCACAATTCTGCATGCTACCTACAAGCAAGAAGCAGGACTATCAACCATTTATGGATCTTCAAGAAAATGTCAGCCTCAAAATATTCAATTCCTTTCATACAGGCGGCCCAGCTCAGTATTTCGTAGAAGTAAAAACAAGCGAAGCAGCGGTAGAAGCACTCAATTACGCCAAGGAGCATAATCTACCAGTACTTTTCCTGGGTGGTGGCACAAATGTGCTTTTCCCTGATGAAGGAATCAAGGGATTGGTAATTAAAAATAGTATCAACTTTATCAATACTATTGATGATACGCACTTATCGGTTGGGGCTGGCGTGTATACGACTACATTGGCACAGCACTGCCTCAAGCTCAAGCTTTCAGGTATAGAAGCCTTATTCGGATTACCAGGTACTATTGGTGGAGCTATTCGAGGCAATGCAGGCACACTTGGCACTGAAATCAAAGACGTGATTATCGATGTCACCATGCTTGATGAAAACAATCAACTCAAAACCTATCCAGCTAGTTACTTTGAGTTTGCGTACCGAGAAAGCATTCTCAAAAGAATCCCAGCTTTTATTACTCATTGTACTATTGCTCTTTCACCTGGAGACGAACTAGCAATCCAAGCAAAAATGACTGAAACCAAAAACTGGCGTAGAGACAAACAACCAGGTGGATTTACAGCTGGATCATATTTCAAAAATCCGCCAGGTACATCAGCGGGTGCATTAATTGATCAAGCAGGACTGCGAGGCTTTGCTCTGGGTCCAGCACAAGTTTCTCCAAAACACGCAAACTTCCTCACCAATACTGGTAAGGCTACAACCAAAGATGTTATGATCCTGGCAGCCCATGTCCAAAAAGTAGTTTATGAGAAATTTGGAATCGAGCTCGAAGAAGAAGTGAAGATTATCTACCATTCCTAACCCCCTTTCTATGATCATCCAAATCCGTGCCAAAGGTGTCCATATCGGAGACGACAGCAAAGACTACATAGAAAAGAAACTGGAAACTTTAAAAAAGTACTACAGCACAATCGACACCGATCAATCTCAGACGACGATCACTATTAGCGCCAATACTGAAAAATCTGGAGCTGCTATCAATGTAGAAGTGCGCATTGTGGCTGGCAAGAAAACATTTATGGCTGAAGAAAAAGCAACCACCATCGAAGAAGGGGTGGACTTGGTACACGACAAGCTCAAGACCCAGCTACAACGCTACAAAGAGAAGAAGGTTGACCAACATGCTGAATAGTTCCACTATTTTCCAAACCAAAATCTGGGAACAGTTTCAGGATGCTTTACCAGGAAGATTAGCAGGCCATATTACCCATGATTACAAAGACTTAGTATGGACTATTCTTCCTTCTGTACTAAAAAAGAAATATTTGTATATCAATCATGGACCAGTAGATGGCAATTTAATTGAATATTGGCAAGAAATACTGACAGTTGCCAAAAAGCATCAGTGTACCTACATAAAGGTGGAGCCATTTGCATTAGCAAACGATGTTTCTGCTCGTTTTGCCCAACTCAACCTCAAACCAAGTAATTACCATATCCAACCAAGTACCACTTTGGTTTTGGACCTCAAGCTCACTACTGATGAGCTTTTAAAACAAATGAAGCCCAAAGGTCGCTACAACATTAAAATAGCGAGCAAACATGCCATTACTTACAAAGAGTTCGATGCCCAAAACCCGACTTTAAAAGACGGATTAGATCAGTTTTATCAGTTGCTTGATACCACTGCTACTAGAGATCGTTTTGGCATTCACTCACGTGAGTATTACTCACTCTTCTTGGCGAAATTATTCCCGCATAGTAGGTTGTATCTTGCCTATCATGGTGACAAAGTAGTAGCAGGTTTGATCGCTCTGTTCTACCAAGAAGAGAGTATCTACTACTATGGAGCATCATCCAATCAAGATCGCGAGACAATGGCGACCTACGGCTTACAATGGCATGTGATCCAAGCCGCCAAAGCATATGGAGCAAAAACATATGACTTCCTGGGCATAGCGCCCGAGAATGCGCCAGTGAGCCATCCTTGGCAGGGAGTCACCTCATTCAAAAAGAAATTTGGTGGAGAGGTAATTGAGTACATTGGCACCTTTCACTATGTTATTGACCCTCTAGCTTACTTCCTTATTCATGCGCCCAAAAAAATCCTCAACTACTGCTTCCGGCGTTAACCCTGGTCAGTTTGACCGCATTTTGGCCATAACAGTATTTGGCTTGATGCTTTTTGGTTTGATCATGATTAGTAGCGCCTCGGCAATTAATTCTTTCTTTAATACCAAGGGACAAGCTACTGATTTTTACTTTTGGAACCAGCTCAAATCACTATTGGTAGCACTAGTAGCATGGTTGATAGTACAGCGTATCCCCTACCGTTTTTGGTATACCTATCGTTTTTATGTCTTGGGCTTTTCTTTATTGATGTTGGCTACAGTATTTACACCACTACGTTCCGACTATGGCACAATCGCCCGAGGTTGGCTCAATATTCCTTTTTTACCATCTATCCAACCTTCCGAAATTGCTAAAACTGGATTTATTGTTTATTTAGCTGGCTTCTTTGATGGTCTAGGACCAAAGCTTCGTGACTTCAAAAATGGATTCATCCCATTTGCCGTCATCGTAGGTCTATTTTTATTCTTCCTTATTGCTGAGCCAGACTTTGGTAGTATCCTGCTCTATAGCATGATTGCGGTCAGCATGTTTTTTGTAGCCCAAGGACGAGTCACTCATATTTTGACCAGTGGAGCACTATTAGCCATTCCGATGGCCGCTGTGATGAGCCAGAAAAAATATATAGTGCAACGTTTCACCGCTTTTTTAAATCCAGGCAGTGACCCTAGCGGTATTGGTTATCAGATTCAACAAGCCTTGATCGCAATTGGCTCCGGAGGATTCTTTGGTTATGGCTTTGGTAACTCTCGTCAAAAGTTTGCCTACTTACCTGAGGCCCAGGGCGATGCAATTTTTGCGATAGCATCAGAAGAGCTCGGTTTCTTACGTATTGCTCTCGTAATCGGCGCCTTCGCTATTATTGCTTGGCGTGGAATGAAAATAGCTGAGCATGCACCAGATCGTTTCGCCAAATATTTGGCTACAGGTATCGTTTGCTGGATTTGTTTTGAAGCATTCATTAATATGGGCGTAATTATGGCTATCTTGCCCAACACTGGGCTCACTTTGCCATTTATTAGTTATGGTGGCTCATCATTACTCAGCAAAGCAGTCGCAGTCGGCATTTTAATTAATATCTCACGTTATTCTCGTGAAACTAGTCATTACCGGCGGGGGCAGTGGGGGGCACACCCTTCCTTTGATCGCCGTCCTCTCAGTGCTAAAGCAACTCGCAGACAAACAAAATCTTGGTTTAGAGGTATCTTGGCTCGGTTCCAAAAAGGGTCCGGAATATCTGCTGAGTCAAGAACAAAACATTCCTTTTCATCACGTACCCGCAGGTAAACTTCGTCGCTATTTTGATTGGCACAATTTCACTGATGTTTTCAAAACGGTGATTGGGGTAGTAAAAGCATGGTGGTTTTTGGGTAAAATCAAACCGCAGGTTATTTTCTCCAAAGGCGGCTTTGGCAGCTTCCCGACAGTATTTGCAGGCTGGATGCGCGGGATCAAGGTCATAGCTCATGAGTCAGACGCAGTTCCTGGTCTCACTACGCGACTTTGCTTTCCTTTTGTCACAAAACAATGTTTAGGTTTTGCTGCTAGTAAAAAGCACTTCCACAAATCACAAGGAAAATTACTCTATACAGGCGTTCCTTTACGTGCTGCTATTTTAAATGGCGACAGTGAAAAAGGATTAAACTTTTTAGGCTTAACAAAAAAAACAAAACCAATTCTACTAGTGATGGGCGGTAGTCTAGGAGCTAATGCCATCAATCAAATGATCGCCACCATCCTGTCCAAGCTACTCAACCAATATACCGTAGTACATAGTACGGGACCTCAAAAGAGTTTGGTACCGAATCATCCAGGTGATTACTTTCCCTATGAAACACTCAATGAGAGCTTAGCAGACCTTTACCAAGCAGCAGACTTAATCATTAGTCGAGCAGGCGCTAGTACCGTTTGCGAAGTGCTTACCCTTGAGAAACCAGCTATCTTCATCCCATTACCACGCAGTCAGAGCCGTGGTGACCAAATAGTAAATTGTGCCCTGATCAAGGATTTGCCATCCCTTGTGGTACTAGATCAAGATCAACTCACCCCAGCCCTGCTTTTGTCCCAAATCAACACTATGTGCCAATCAATCAAAAATGGTTATGATACCAATGGTTGGTCAGCATTTTCTTGTAAACACAGCAGTGAAACAATAGCAAAGCTGCTACTTAGCTATTTAGCCCCTTCTAACTCACATTGATCAATGGAAAACGGACACAAAATAGCCACTAATACGATCGCTCAAATTGTTTCTAGATTATTCAACGCGGTGCTCAGTGTGGTGATTATCAAAATAATCACCAATTATCTCAAGGCATCAGGATATGGAGAATATACCCTTGTATACGAACTAGTTGGCTTTTTTGGACTAGCCTGTGACCTTGGCCTCTTTACTTTGGCAGTAGATGAAATGTCCAAAAACAAAGAAAAAATGCAGCGTATTCTCGGGAATATGCTGGGACTCAGGTTCTTGTTGATCTTGATCATCGGCCTGTTCACTTGTGGACTGGCCATGTTTATCCCCAATTTCAGTCCAGTGATGGTGATTTCAGTGATCATCGCTGTTATTGGTATGGGCGCCAATCTGATCTCCTCCACAGCCTCAGCCACACTTCAGGTTAATCTCAAGATGCCGACCTATGCTACAGCTGTAATCATCGGCAAAATAATCAGTGTGATTTATATTGCCCTCAGTGCTTGGTACAACTGGGGCTTTATTCATCTGATCATCGCCGGTACACTCAATAACTTCTACGTGTGTATAGTGACACTCTACGCATCACATAAACTATTACCATTACGCATTTACTTTGAACGTGCTGAGATAATGCGAATGCTCAAAAAAAGTGCAGTATATGGCACTGCCTTGATCCTTGGTTCCATCTACCTACGCGTAAACAGTCTTGTACTAGGACATCTCCAAAGTGAAGAAGTAGTCGGTGTATTTGGTGTAGCACTCAGAAGTTACGAGCTACTGCTCCTGATCCCCTTTAGCTTCATGAACTCGGTATTACCTAGTCTCTCTCAACACATCAATACTGAAAAGTTCGATCATCTACTTCAAAAATCCTGGGATGTACTAATCATGACTGGACTGGGCATGGGAGTAGGCAGCTTCATCATGGCGGAAGAAATGATTAAATTGATCTCTACCGGTGATGACTTCAGTCCTGCCGCTGTCTTGATGAGAATTTTAGTAATAGCGAGCGCATTCAACTTTCTATCTAGCTTATTCCAATACGTACTAGTGAGCGTCAACAAAGTAAAACTCTTTTGGTTAGTCACTTTAGTAGAAGCGATAGCAGCTATCACTTTTGCCCGTGTATTTATTCCCCAACAAGGCTTCTTTGGACAAGCCAAAGCTGCCGCATGGGCAATTGTACTAGCTCAAATGATTCACTTTATAGGTTTGATGTGGGCAGCAAAGTCTGTCAGAAAGATTTCATTACGCTTCCGCACGACATTGGCCACCGTATTATCAGGCATAGCTTGTGGCGGCTACCTGATCTTGATCAAGCCATATATCATGCATCTCTCACCACTAATCAGTCTACCTATAGCGTTCGGTACTGGAGGTATACTCTATGTATACTTACTCACCAAGACAGGTGGCCTGTCCAGCGATCTCAGTCGAGTAGTGTTTGAAAAAATAATGAGAAAAAAGTAGCCTAAAACTATCCTACAAAAACTTTTACTTCTTCCCTCTTACCTTTTACCTAAACAAAAAAATGGCCTCCCTCTTTAAGAAAAATACTAGTAGTAAAGTAACCACTCCAGTCAGTAGTACCACCAAGCAAGAAGGCCAACTAGTGGTCGATGTGTACCAAACACCAGATAGCATTGTGATTCGCACTCCAGTGGCAGGGGTAAAGTTGGCTGATATTCATATTACTATCAATGACAACACCCTCACTATCAAAGGCGAGCGTACTCATGCTGATAGCATTGCTGAGGGAGATTACCTACTCAAAGAATGTTATTGGGGAGCTTTCTCGAGAAGCTTAGTGATGCCATTCAATCTCAGTCCAGAAAAGATTCAGGCTTTTTTCAAAGATGGTATTCTCAAAATTGTCATTCCACACCAACAAGCCAATGAAAAGGCGATTAAAATTACCGAACTAAGTACTGAAAACAATGAATAAGCCAATTACCAAGGCAGTGATTCTTGCTGCCGGCTGGGGCACTCGTTTACTACCGGCTACCAAAAGCATCGCTAAACCAATGCTGCCAATCGTAGATAGACCTGCGATTGATTATATTATTCAAGATCTAGTCGATGCCGGCATCCAAGATATTATTATCGTAGGCAAACAATCATTTGACCAAATCGAGACATACTTAGACCGCAATTTAGAATTGGAACAAATGTTAACTAGCGAAAATAAAACTGACTATCTCAAAGCGATTACAAAATTCAATGACATTCATTTCACATTTGTACGCCAAGGCCAAATGGGTGGGCCGGGAGACGCAGTAATGTCAGCTCATCATTTGATCAAGGACGAAGACGCAGTAGTAGTATTTTATAGCGACGACATCGCTTACCCTCACACATGTATTAAAGCAATGCTCGCTCAGTACAAAGAATACCCAGGCGCATATGTTTCACTTCAGAAGATGCCACTAGAAAAGATTCATAGTTATGGAGTGGTAGCAGTTGAAAGTGATGTTAACGATAGGTTGAAGAAGCTAAAAGCAATTGTAGAAAAACCCTCAGCAGCTGAAGCCCCATCGCAATTAGCAGTGATGACACCTAACATAGTGACCCGTGAAGTAATTGAGATCTTAGCCAAAAGACCAAAATTAAATCAGAAAGATCACTCCATTTTGACTCCGGCGATTGGCGAAGCAATCGGATTGTGTCCAGTATATGGCTATTTAGCTGAAGAAGAATGGGTAGAAACAGGCAACAAATTAGGATTACTCAAGGCCCAAGTATTATTCGGCTTAGCAGATCCCAGTATTCAAACCGAGCTCAAACAATTTTTGCAGAAAATAGTCCAATCAAACTAAAAGAATTTCTCAAAGTAAATCGCTTCTTTGGGTACTGCATGCTTCAAAAGAATATCAATGGCATCTCTTAGCATCATTTGGCCGCCACAGAGGTAGAAACTAGTCTTAGGAAGTGCTGGTAACATTTCTTGTAATTTACCAGTTACACGCCCTGAAAATAGCCCAGGAATAGATTCTCTAGAAACACAAAGGTCATAACTAAAATTGGGAAACTGTTTTTGCCATGACGCAAAAAGATCCAAGTAGAACAAATCCGCCTTGGTCTTTTCACCAAATAACAAATGAATAGGTCTGGTCTCTCCATCAAGCAGAGCTTGCTCAATCATCGACTTGAGAGGAGCCACACCGGTACCAGTGCCCACCATCACAATCTTTTCAATTTGCGGATCAGACTTAAAAACAAACCGACCAAACGTTCCCTTTAGTACCACCTCATCACCTTCCTTCAAATTCCAAATATAATTAGATGCTACTCCATCAGGCACACGTTTCACACAAAACTCAATACTATCTTTTTGATGTGGAGCAGAAGAAATCGAATAAGCTCTCACGACCCTAGGACTGGCTTGAAGAAACAAGTATTGACCAGCAATAAAAGTATATTCTTTAGGCTTAATCAACTCAAAAGTAGTCAAACAAACATCAGCAGTCACATAGATATTGGAACGAACTCGAGCATGAAGATCAAGAAAAGGCATGGAAGATTTAGATCAGAGATACGAGGTCAGAGGACAGAGATATGGACCAGATTGCCCCTAAAATAACACGAGACTACTACAGCGCAAAATCAAAATCTCTGATCTCTTCCCGCATGCGCGGGATCGCACCGCTGATCTAGTTCTCTCCCCCCCTTGCGTCGAGCTTCAGAACCACGTATATTACCTCCGTCTGAGCCCCCCAGCGGGCTTTTTAAAGATCTCTATGAGAAAGCTCACCAACTATATCAGCAGCTCTGTAGAAGAATTGCGAAAAGTAGCATGGCCTACACGTAAACAAGCAGTGGACAGTACTTTGATTGTACTAGGTATCACTATCGTAGCAGCTGCCTTTATTACTGTGTTGGATTATGCATTCCAACACGGATATCGATATATCTCTGCATTCTTAAGCGGTTCTTAATCTACTTTCTGTATGGCTAAACAAGAAAGCCAAGGTCGTAAATGGTATGTACTCCATACTTATTCTGGTTATGAAGACGCTGTATCAGAAGCTCTGAAACAACGTATCGAGACTATGAATATGCAAGATTTCATCTTTGATGTGATCGTGCCCAAAGAAACTCAAATCGAAGTCAAAAAAGGTGAACAAAAATTGATCGAGAAGCGCATGTTTCCTGGCTATGTGATCGTCAATATGGTGGTGACTGACGAATCTTGGTACGTAGTACGCAATACTCCAAATGTGACAGGATTCATTGGTTCAGGTACTATCCCGGTCCCAGTCACTGACGAAGAAATCAAACGTATTCGTAAGCGTATGGGTATGAAGGAGCCTAAGTTCAAGGCAAACTTCTCAATGGGAGAAATTGTGTCCATTACTGAAGGTCCATTTGCAGGTTATCAAGGCACTATTAGTGAAATTGATGAGAACAAAGGTAAGATCAAAGTATTGGTATCAATCTTCAACCGTGAAACTCCTGTAGAACTAGAATTTACCCAGGTTACTAAAGTTTAATCATTCCTAACTCCACGTATATGGCTAAGAAAATATTAGTCAAAGTTAAAATCCAAGCCAAGGCTGGCAAAGCCAATCCTGCTCCACCTATCGGAACAGCTCTCGGACCCCACGGTATCAACATCCAACAATTCTGCCAACAATTCAACGAGAAAACTCGTGATATGGGCGATCTGTTGATTCCTGCAATTATTACTATTTACGCTGACCGTAGTTTTGACTTCATCCTCAAGACACCTCCAGCTTCTGTACTGATTTTGAAAGAAATCAGCGTAGAAAAAGGATCAGGACAGCCAAATAAGACTAAGGTTGGTAAAATTACTTCTGTTCAACTACGTAAAATCGCCGAGGCCAAAATGGTTGACCTCAACACCACCTCCGTCGATCAAGCAGTACGCATGATTGCCGGCACCGCGCGTAGCATGGGTATAACGGTGGAAGATTAATTAATCTTTCTATGAAACGTTCTAAAAAATATCGTGCAGCTCAAGAAAAAGTGCAACATGACAAAATCTATACTCTAGAAGAAGCATGCAAACTTTTGACTGAAACTAGCACCACTAAGTTTGATTCAACTGTCGAAGTACATTTCAACCTCAATATCGATCCAAAGTATCCTGATCAACAAATCCGCACAACAGTATCTTTACCTCACGGTAGTGGTAAAACCAAAAAGATTGCTGCGTTCGTAAGTGATGATCAAGTAGATGCTGCTAAAAAAGCTGGTGCTGATATTGCTGGTTCTGATGATTTGATTGAGAAAGTAGCAAAAGAAAACTTCACAGATTTCGATGTAGCGATTGCTACACCTGAATCTATGCGCAAAATGGCTAAGATCGGTAAGATCTTGGGTACAAAAGGTTTGATGCCAAATCCTAAATCTGGAACAGTGACTACTGATATCGTAGCTACTATTCAAGAAATCAAAAAGGGTCGTGTTGAATTCCGTAATGATCCTCAAGGTAATGTGCATGTAGTGGGTGGAAAAGTGTCTTTTGGTACTGACAAACTGATCGAAAACGTTCGTGCAGTGATTGAGGCGATCAAGAATGCTCGTCCTACAGGTGTCAAAGCTATTTATATCAATAGCGTCACACTCACAAGCACTATGGGTCCTGGTATTAAATTGTCATTCACTCAATAAAACGATTACGTTTTATCAAAAAAAGAGTCCTGAGGTTTTAAAACCCAGGACTCTTTTTTGATTATGCTAGTGGTTAAAGTACCCCTTGTTCAGCAGCAGTAATATTTTCGTAAACAGGAATAATCTGTGTAATACCAACTACATCTAAAATATCAAAAATAGTAGATTTAACTCTAATCATCACGATCTTCCCCCCTTTGTCACTCAGCTTGTTGTACCAATCAGTAAGATAGCCGAGACCTTTACTATTGATGTATGAGAGATCTTTGGCATCAAAGACGAAGTAAGTACCATCTGGCACCAAGCGAATCGCCTCATACATGGTCTCAGCGTGTTTATCAACATTGCTTTCATCCAATTCTCCTCGCATCACAATATGTTTAGCCGCAAATTTACCGAACTTGCCATCACTGATTGCGAATGCAAACTTAGTCATAAGAAATAGAATCAGATAGTAAAGGTACGGTTTTGACCACTATAACACGCAAACCACCTGCACGCTTTTTACTAAATCGCATCTCATCTGTCCAGTGCATCACAATCTCCAAACCTCGGCCATGAATCCGTTTGTATGGCTTGTGCTCCTTGCGAGCTGCCACTGCATGCGAGAGATTGCGGTAACGTTGCATAATCAGCAGGTTGCTTGTGTCATCGATACTGAGCTGTACTCGCACTTTGTCATGAAAGAAAACCAACTTCACAACTACATCCAATTGATAATCATCAAAACGATGATTACAGGCATTGGCAATCAACTCCGAAGCCACAATTACCAACCGACTATTCCACAGCTCACTAGCAATATTTGCCGTAAGAAACTCAGACAAATCATGACGCAAGACATCAGGTTTGTATAAGTTACTAATCACCTCCATTTTCCAAAGTTTTGTTTTTAGCATGGCGGTCGAGTCAGTACCATCAAGGTAATATCATCATGCTGCTTCGGACTAAGAGCAAAGTCTGCTATTTCTTTCGAAAGTGATTCAAAAATAGCTTGAGCAGATTTTGCATGGGCATACTGATTAGTCCAAGCGGAAAGACCTGCCAAACCTAAACGATCTCCATTCCTACCTACTAATTCACTAATACCATCTGTAGCTACAACCAAGCTATCCCCCTCTCTAAACTTTACTTTCTTTTCCTCCAAATAGGGTTTGATATTCTCAATCATCCCTAGTGCAATCCCACCTCCTTTAACCTTGTTAGTTTGCTTAATATCACTATCCCAACGAAGCAAATAACCAAATCCAGCTGAAACCATAGTTAATTCTTGAGTACTTCGCTGCCACGAGAGCAGGATCATACTAGCAAAAAGACTAGGATCGATTCGTTTATAAAGAATTTTGTTCATTTCAGTGAGCATGTCTACCAAGGATAATGATTGCTGACTAAAAGCATAAAACATCGTATCAATCATAATACTGATAATTCCTGATGGTAGCCCATGACCAGCCACATCGCCCATAGCAAAAACAACATGATCGGCATCAGGCTCAACAATTTGATAAAAATCCCCACCAATCTCTTCAGAAGGCCGCGAACGAACAAAACAATCCAATCCTTTGATTTGAGGAATATGTGCAGGTAAAAGCTGCTTTTGAATTTTCTCAGCAATAGCCAAGCTGGTCCCCATCCTTTTTTTGTCTTCATCCTCCGGCAGTACCGGCTGATGAGACCTAGATAAAGCATTGGTATACCAGATATAAGCCAAAAGAATCGTATTCATAGCGGCCAAAGCGATTACTACCACAGTACGCTTGTCGGCATACCAACCACCAAGACATAGCAAAACAATCCAACAAATCAGTACAGTAGACCAAACTATTCTTTGCCAACTAAAACGCATTGATTTCTCTTTTTAGATAATATCATTCCATTATACCAAAATTTTGCTAAAAAGTATCCTATAATTGTGAGTCAGCCTATAACTACTAAAAAGAGCCTGGTCAGCAACGACACAGGCTCTTTTGTTCTCACAAGTAGCTTTTGGAGCTTACTTCATCATTGCCGCCATCAATGGAGCAATAATAAGAGAGATTGTACTAATTACTTTGATCAAAGCATTGATAGCAGGACCTGCGGTATCCTTGTAAGGATCACCAACGGTATCACCTACTACTGCTGCTTTATGAGCATCTGAACCCTTACCACCAAAATTACCTTTTTCAATATACTTCTTAGCATTATCCCAAGCACCACCACCAGTACACATAGAAATAGCAGCTACCAAACCAGACACGATCACACCAGCCAATAAGCCAGCAAGTGCATCAGGTCCAAGCAACAATCCTACAGCTACTGGAGTCACTACAGCCATCAAACCAGGCATAATCATTTCGTACAAAGCTGCCTTGGTCACGATGTCAGCACATGCCTTGTAATCTGGCTTAGCAGTACCTTCCATAATGCCTTTGATGTCACGGAACTGACGGCGAACTTCATCAACTACTTTGTGTGCAGCACGACCTACCGCTTGCATACAATAAGAAGAGAAAAATGCTGGTAATAAAGCACCAAGGAACAAACCAACCAAAACTAAAGGATTACTGATCTTTTCACCCAATTGATGTCCCATCTTAATAAACTCTTCATTGTAAGCTTGGAACAATACCAATGCAGCCAATGCAGCTGAACCGATCGCATAGCCTTTGGTCACAGCCTTGGTAGTATTTCCGACTGCATCCAAAGCATCAGTTACTTCACGCACAGATTCTGGCAACTGTGCCATCTCAGCGATACCACCAGCATTGTCAGTAATTGGACCATAAGCATCCATCGCAATCACGATACCAGTAGTAGAAAGCATCGCTACAGCAGCAATTGCTACACCAAATATACCGCTATGTAAGCTAGACATATCGCCTAGGTAGAAAGCAGTCAAAATAGCAGCAACGATCGCGATTACTGGCCAGAAAGTGCTTCGCAAACCATAAGCAAGACCAATAATTACATTTGTGCCAGCACCAGTTTCAGAAGCCTTAGCAATAGCTTTCACTGGAGCATATTGAGTAGATGTGTAGTATTCAGTAATGACATTCATCAAGAGTGTCAGCACAATACCTACCAACGTAGCAGCAAACATATAACGATCTCCACTGAGCATACTATTGGTCACAAAGTAGAAACCAATCGCAGCCAAAATACTAGTAACAATCAACCCCTTGTACAAAGCCCCCATAATATTCTTGCTCTTCCCCAAACGTACAAAGAATCCACCGACAATAGAAGCAATAATAGCTACAGCGCCTAAAGCCAAAGGATATTCAATAGCCAGCTGAGCAAAATTACCTTGGAAAGTAGAAGAAGCTAATACCAATGCCGCAATCAAAGTCACAGCATAGGTTTCAAAAAGATCAGCTCCCATACCAGCTACATCACCAACGTTGTCACCAACATTGTCTGCAATTACAGCAGGATTACGTGGATCATCCTCAGGAATGTTCTTTTCAATTTTACCGACCAAGTCAGCTCCCACATCAGCAGCTTTGGTAAAAATACCACCACCAACACGTGCAAATAAACTAATCAGTGAAGCACCGAAACCAAAACCAATCAACAAACTAGGAATAGCATGATTATCATAACCAGCTGATTTGAGAATCAAATAAAAGCCAGTTACACCCAGAAGAGCCAAACCTACTACTGCCAAACCAGTAACCATACCACCACGGAAAGCAATGCTCATCGCTGGTTGGAGACCTTCTTTGGCACGGAATGCTGTGCGCACATTTGTACGAGTACATACACCCATACCAATATAAGCAGCTGCTAGTGAAAGAATAGCACCTGCCAAGAAACCAGCAGCGAGTACCCAGTTCAAGAAATAGCCTAGGATCAAAAGAATCACCACTACGAATACAGCGATCGTTTTTGTCTGACGACCAAGATAAGCTTGCGCACCCTCACGGATAGCTAAAGCAATATCATTCATCTTTTGGTCAGTCACTTTGACCTTCATGATAGACACAACATAAATTGCTGCGAAAACCAGCGCGATTACGCTAGCACCCAGAGCATACCAAACAGCAGATTGCATAGAGAGGTGAAGTTAAATTCTCGCGCAATATAGCACGCTCCACATTTAAGTAAAAGGTAAGCAGTAAGAGTTAAAAAGTTGGCACACAAAAACATAGCTTATCCACTAACCTACTCCGCTACTGCGGACTAACGGCCACTCTAATTCTTACCTTTTACTTATTACTTTTTAACCGCATACACCACATTGGCCATGCTCTGATTATGAGAACTAACTGTTCTGCTAAAAATAACTTGGTAGGTGCCAAACCAAACTACGGCAATCAAAATAGTAAACACCAAAGCGATACGGCGCAAATAATATAAAGGGGAATACATATTTGGTTTTTGTTTTGAAATTTCTTTTAAGTATACCACAAAATATGCTAAAATAAATATGTATTTCTTTGATGATCCCGATCTATGTTGTGTCTCACTACTGGTTGTCTCTACAAATATGGCCTCAATCGTATTTTTGAATTCACTAAAGATGCTGGCTTTGAAGGCTTGGATATAATCCTAAACGACATATTCGACACACGAGATCCTGACTATTTACTGCGTTTGCAAGAATTTTTCAAGCTGCCAGTGGTCAGTCTTTCTTTGCCTTCAGACAGTACACCAAAAAGATTTCAAGCAGCATTAGAGATAGCGGAAACAGCAAATATCCCATTGCTCAATGCCCGAGCACCTCTTTTTACCAATATCAGATATGCTCAGTGGTTCAAAAATGAGATTCCCAAAATCCAAAAGCGTACCAAGGTAAAGATTGCCATTGAGAATCCCCCTAATAATGGCGGCTTTTTCTTACCTCAATACTCACTACGTAATATCGAGGATCTTCGTAGATTCGATTATATCTGTCTAGATACTTGCCATTTGGCATCGCAAAAACTACCACTGCTGCGTGTTTACAAGATCATCCGCAAACGTTTGGAGTTTGTTTATATTTCCAACTTTCACAATGGTCTGTCCAACCAAGCTTTAGACGAAGGCGAAATTCCTCTAGAAAGTTTCCTTACTCACTTACGCAAAGACAACTTCACCAAGCCTATTTGTATCAAATTCAATCTTGAAGCAATGGGTGCTGGCGATAAGAACAAAGTAATGGAGAACCTCCGTAGAGCCAAAAGCTTTTATGAAGAGTATTTCTTGAAAAAGCAAATTGACGATATGCCTAGCCCAGATGATGACAACAACGAAAAAGCTGAATAACAATGACCGCTTTACTTAGTCGCAGTGGCATCCAAAAAGTACTAGATCGCCTACCATATCTCAGCAAAGAAGATTTCCTAGCATCCCTACCAATTGCTGGGACACTTTTAGAATTGACTGAAGGGAAAAAGATTATTGGCTACGGCTATAGCGGCCGTGGTCATCGCTATGATGCTTGTGTAACAGAAACTCCACTGCACAAAATCTTTTTCACCAAGAAACTGCGCGCAGCGTATCAAAGAAGACAGCACAACTTTGATCTATTGCCACAAGCATACCGGTTGATCCACAATGAAGCAGATGAGATACCTGGCATTACTATAGAGATTTTTCTCACCTATGCGGTAATTACTTACTTCAACCAAGGCATACTAGCTCATGAGCAGGCTTTAATTGAAGCACTACAAAGCGTACTCAAACTAGACGGCATCTATGCAAAATACCGCACACCTGAGCCTTCCCCTATCCATACAAAGCTTGTCTGGGGAGAATCCGCACCTGAAGAAATCATCATTGAGGAAGGAAAAGGCAAATATGCTGTGCGCATTATGGAAGGACTGATGACCGGTTTATTTTTGGATCAACGAGCCAACCGTGATTGGTTACAAAAACATAGCGATCGCAAAAGAGTCTGCAATACGTTTAGCTATACAGGAAGTCTTAGCATCGCTTGCGGTCTAGGCAACGCTTTCGTCACTCGCAGTATAGATTTATCTCGCACATATACTGATTGGTGCAGACACAATTTAGCTTTAAATGACTTACTCATTCCTGAGCATGAAAGCATTACCAGTGACACCTTTGCTCATTTTGCTTACTGCAAACGAAAAGGAGTGAAATATGACCTGATTATTTTAGATCCACCCACTTTTTCTAAAAACAAAAAAGGCACATTTTCGGTACCAGATAACTATGAACGATTAGTAAAAGAGGCAATTGAACTTTTGTCACCTAAAGGTTTTTTAATGAGCTGTACCAATTATAGCCAGTGGTCATTAGCCCAATTCAAGCGTCTCCACCAAAACTGGATCGCCAGACATTACCGTGTCGTACATGAAGGTGGAGCTGATTTAGATTTTCCCAAGCATCCCTATTGGCCTGAGTCTGAGCATTTGAAGTGTATTGTCTTGCAGTTAAATTAATGCGCACAAGTATACAAAACGAAATCTATTGTTTAGCTGAGCACCAAAGCTAAACAATATTGCCAAACTAAAAATCAGCCAATATAGTATATTCCAATCAAATGTTATTTCATGAGAACATCGCTTAGTAGAGGCAGTGATTTGCCATTAGTAGGAGCCATTACCCTGATTATTATCATTGCAGGTCAAAATCCCAACTGTACTAGTAAAACCACTCCAAACAGAGACAGTCAAACAGCTCAACAATCAGACCATTTGGCTATTCGTGATGAAACAATCAAAGCTTGGGAAGCTCAAGTAAGACTGACCTTGCGCGATGCATTCGGGAAAATCAAACTTTAAAACTGTAAAGTCGCGAATAGGTCATCAAGAGTCTCAGCCCGACGGATCAGATCTACAGTACCATCCTGATGCATGAGTAACTCAGCTGAGCGTAATTTACCGTTATAATTGAATCCCATGGCGTGCCCATGAGCACCGGTATCATGGATCACTACAACGTCTCCTCTCTCGATCTCAGGTAACTTCCGATCGATAGCAAACTTATCGTTGTTTTCACATAGTCCACCAGTCACATCATAGAGATGATCCTGAGGCTCATTCTCTTTATTGAGCACGGTGATGTGATGATAAGCACCGTACATACCTGGGCGCATCAAATTAGCCATACAAGCATCCAGACCGGCATAGTCCTTGTAGATATGCTTCATATGCAGCACAGTAGAAACCAAATAGCCGTGTGGTCCAGTAATAGAGCGGCCACATTCCATAGCTAGCTTGAGTGGTGGTAATCCTGCATCTAGAATGTACTCTTTATACATTTTTGCTACTCCGTTACCGACCGCTTGTAGGTCTACAAAAGATTGCTCTGGTTTATAAGGAATACCAATCCCCCCACCTAGATTAACAAAATCAAAATTAACCCCGACCTCTTTACTAATTTTAGCCACGAGTTCAAAAACCATTTGAGCAGTATCCACAAAGTACTGAGCGTTAAGCTCATTGGATGCCACCATGGTATGCAGGCCAAAATGCTTTACCCCTTTTGCTTTAGCAATACGATATGCCTCAAACATTTGATCATAGGTCAAACCGTATTTTGCTTCTTCAGGCTTACCAATAATAGTATTGCCCTCTCGTGCTGGCCCAGGATTGTAGCGAAAACAAAGCATATCAGGCATTTGTCCACACTCCTCAATAAATTCGATATGACTGATGTCATCTAAGTTTATAATGGCCCCCAACTCCAATGCCTTGGCCATATCTTCTTTTGGCATATCATTGGCAGTAAACATAATATCTTTGCCATTAAATCCCCCACGCTCAGCCAACACTAATTCAGCTAAAGAACTACAATCAACACCCAGACCTTCTGAGCGAATAACAGCTAAGATACTAGGATTAGGCAGCGCTTTGACTGCATAATATTCGCGGAACCCTGGCATCCAACTAAATGCAGCATTGAGACTTTGGCAACTTTTCCTGATACCTGCTTCATCATAAATATGAAATGGCGTAGGATACTTCTTGATAATTTGATCTATTTGTTCTGCAGTAAACGGAAGTTGTTTGATAGTCATAATAAATAGTTCTAATGCAATTTTATTTAATTCAGAAAAAGCTGTCTTTAGCTGATACTGAGGACTTTGGTACGAACTTGGGGTAGGTCCCGCTTGTGCGGGATGGTTCGGGGATAGGGACTCGAACCCCAACTCACAGCTCCAGAGGCTGTTGTCCTACCATTAGACGATCCCCGAATACAAAACAAACCGGGCCGATATTAGCTTACTTTGAGGGTGTAGGAAAGCCCAAGCAAGGTAGGTAAGAGTTAATAAGTAAGAGGTGAAAAATGTAGCTGCTAGTTTTCCATATGCATGGAGAGCATGATGGATCTATAAGCCAATACATTTCTTACCTCTTACCTTTTACTTTTTACCTCATAAGCTTAAACTGAAATTGTCAGTCCCCAAAAATAACATGCTCGATAATAAAAGTATTGTCGACTACATCACCGAGTTTCTCGAACATGCTGAGATCAATAAGAATCAGGCCATGAAGACTATCATCAACTATCAGCATTATTTGATGCGATTTGTTGATTTCGCTGGTCTCATCAAGCCCCATGAGATTACTACCGTGATTACCCAGAAGTACCGTGTGTACTTGAATAGAATCAATGACAAACATGGATTACCACTGAGTAAGAAGACTCAAAGCTATCACATGATAGCGCTGCGTGCTTTTTTGAAATACTTATTACGAATGGACATACCTACTCTCAGTCCTGAAAAAGTAGATGTGGGTAAGCTAGAACAACGCAGTGTGGAATTTTTGCAATCAGAAGAAATTAAAGCGTTGTTGGCTACGATCGACACCAGCAAGACTATCGGCATTCGCAACCTAGCAATCATTGAGCTGCTTTATTCTACTGGTTTGCGTGTAAGCGAAATGGTGAATCTCGATCGTGATCGTATTGATCTAATCAGAAGAGAATTCATGGTCAGAGGCAAAGGCTCCAAAACGCGCATTGTATTCATCAGCAAACACGCAGCAAATATGGTAGAAAACTATCTGGCTACTCGAGATGACAAATGGAAACCACTTTTTATTAGCTACAGCCGACCGCGCAATCAAGGCATCAAAAGTCTAGGTGAACACAAAAGAATCACAGCACTCAGTATCCAAAATATGGTAAGAACCTACGCCCTCAAAGCCGGCATTCAAAAACACGTTACACCGCATACACTCCGACACTCTTTTGCTACCAATCTACTACAAAATGGCGCTGACCTGCGCTCAGTACAAGAACTCTTGGGTCATGCCAGCATTACTACTACCCAGGTTTATACACACTTAACTGATCGTAGACTACGAGAGGTCCACGAGAAGTTTCATCACAGTACCTAAAACTCTAACGACCAGGGTTAGCTTGACCATCCCCTATCGGAGCGACTGGACGAGCTGTAATCAACAGGTTCGGATTGACTTGAATGACTCGGCTATCAGTAGGAATCCCCACTCGTGGTTGAGCAGAGACAGTTGGATTACCCAAACTAGTAGGGTTGACGACCGCAGTACCAGAACGAGGCGAAACAGGTACAGCAACAGGCACTACTGGTGTAGCTACTGGCACAGCATTGCCATACATACTACCAGTATCCAAATAGTTGGTAATAGTGGTGACTGCAGCGTAAGCCAAAAGAATAATCACAATACCAGTGACGGCATAGGTCATAATTGTTTTTGCTTTCTTCACTTTCTCACCTTGTCCTCTAGAAAGCATATAAGAAAACCCCGCCCAGACAAACATCAAGAATGCCAACGTCCCCACAAAACCCAAAAACCAATTGAGAATTGTACCGACCAATACTACAAAACTAGTCTGAGTGGAAAGACCACCTGGACGATCAAAGCCTTGTGTAGTAAAGCCATTTAGACGCGCTATTTGGAGAAAGAACCACGCAGACATAGAGTACAAATCAATGGTAGAAACAAGAAAAGACCCGGCCAACTATATACTAGCAGCCGAGTCTTTTCCAAAAGCACAGAATTAACGACCAGCTAAACTGCTAGTAAGTGTATTGACGATTGCGTATGACAACAAAATAATTACGATACCAATGATAGCGTAAAGGATTGTGTTCTTCGCATCTTTTGTAGCATCAGATTTACCAGATGAAGTAAGGTAACGGAAGCCACCCCAAATCAACATAAGTACAGCTAGTGTACCAACGAAACCAAGAAGGAAGTTGATAATGAATGTCAACAAATCGAGGAAGCTGGTCTGGGCTGGAAGATTGTCAGGAAGAGGCAAGGTATTGCTACCAAGACCTGTACCGCCTGATACAGCGAATACTGCACGAGGAGTAAGCATGAGAGCAACTCCAAGCAAACCTTGAGTGAAACGTTTCATAGTGCTCACCCCCTTTCGAGTCTGAGATGAATCAACAGACTGATTATTTGAACTAGCTGATAATTTAGACATGCTTTTTTTTGTTATGTCATTACATACTACTATATTTATTTGCCCCAAGTCAATTCCCCCACCCTACTTAGTGGTAGTAGCCTTATCACCCTGCACTTGAAAGTATGGAGTAATAATAGCATTGAGATCATATTCAAGCTTACGCAGAGTATTGAAACTAGTGCTTGCTTTATTAGCTACTTGCTCAATACCATCAGCAAACGCGGTATCAAAAGTAGCCTTATCAAAGAGCACTAGACTCTCAGCAAATTTGGCCTGACGATGAAATACTCGGAGTGGATTGTCTGAATCAGTATTAATCATATCCTCACGACTAGGTGGCCGTGGATGATGCTCATAGTAAGCACCCAAAGTAACTTTGCTAGTCATAAATTTAATGAAATCCCAAGCAAGCTGAGGTTGATCAGAGCTCTTTGATACAGCAGGTGCCCAGTAACTAGCGAATGCCACCTTTTCATTGTTGGCCGCAGCATCATCACTTTGAGGGATTTCAGCTACATCAAACTTTAAGTTGCTATTCTTACCCAAGGTCACAATTTGATCATAATCACTTGCATAGCCAAAGAAACAACTCACCTTACCACGAATAAACGCATCAATATCCTGGAAGATATTATTAGTTTCCTGTCCCTTGAGATAGTTACTATCCCACATATAGTTGGCTGAGCTTGGATCACTATAGCTGACATAATCATCTAATGCCTCTTTGGCATCACGATTATCAGCAAGCATTACTGCGCTACACTTTTCATCACGACACACCTTACCTCCCCTCTGAAGAATATTGGTGTAAAGAATGTCTGTCGCATACTTAATATTCTTCGCTGTTCCTAGGGCTGCACCACTTCTACTAATGATTGTGCCATTTTTAGTAGTCATCGCTGTCACTTGATTTTTGAAATTGGTCCAAGTAGTAGCTGGACGTGAGCTATTGGTATTTCCTGATTGAAACTGCTGAGTATTATAGTACAGAGCCAAAGTATCTACATAGTGAGGTAACGCATAGATCTTTTTATCAAAGATCAAATCAGTAGCAGCTACTGGCACAAATTGCTCTTTGAATTGATCAAGCGTCATTTGATCAGCTGGCAATGGCAAAAGCTTATTGTAGTACTTTGGTAACCAAGTATTATGAATGAACAAAATATCAGGCCCCGTACCTTCGGCCAGCTGATCAAGTAGTAAACGTTCATACTCATCCTCACGCCATTCACGATATTTGATATCAAAAGTAGCACTTTCAAATTGAGGTGAAGACTTGGCATACTTAATAAAGTCATCAATCACCGGCTGCATATCAGCCTGAGTATCACCTACTCCCCAGATAGATAGCGTCAAAGTTTGCTTTTGAGCCCCAGGTCCCCTACCAAAAACTAGAAATAACAAAAACAACAAAACCACCACACCGCCAATAATGGAGAACAGCTTAATTTGGCTACTACTAAAATTCATACGAGGGGGTAAAAACAGCTGCATCATAGCTCATCCCATCCGAGCGAACAAATATGCTATTGTGCACATGTTTAACCTCCTCCATGAAAAAGTATTCTTTCCTATTTATCGCACTCCTAAGCTTATTTATCCCACTCCAATCAGCTCATGCAGCTGAGATATATAGTGGGCAGACATACTTCCTCAATAAAGATACTATTACGCCAGACAACTTACTCATAGTGAGTGGTAGGGCTCAGGTAGCCGGATTAGTCAAAGGAGATCTGATTATCTTGAGTGGAGACGTAACAATTAGCGGACAAGTCGATGGAGATGTAATCATGGGGGGAGGAACACTAGATATCCAAGATAAAGCCGTTGTTGGCAAGAACATCCGAGCAGCTAGTGGCGATGTCCATGTGGACGGCCAAGTAAAAGGATCAGTACAAGTCTTTACGGGCACATTCACCAGTAGTGGCAAAATCAGTGGCAATATCTATGCTGATGTAGGCACCTTCTATTTGAATGGCGTAGTCAATGGATCTATCAAAGTAGATGCCAGAAATATTCATTTAGACGAGAAAGCTATTATCCAAGGCGACTTCAAATACACTAGCCTAGAAGCATTACGCCAAGAGCCAACCGCAAAAGTACAAGGACAGTTGATCAATTTGCCGAGCCAAACAGAAACTCCTTGGTATCAGAATGCTTATTTCTGGGGAGAACAGTTGGCTAATAGTATTTCATACTGGTTATTGGCACTATTACTGATTTGTTTTTTCCCTAAGCTGACAGCGCGATATGCCGACACTTTTGGCAAGAATATCCTTTTCAATTTCCTGATGGGTATAGTGAGCATCGGCAGTCTAGCGCTAGCATGTATAGTATTGGCAGTTACTATTATTGGCATTCCTCTTTCACTTCTCACCCTCATCATCACTGGCATCAGCCTTTGGTTGGCACCGCTAGGACTAGTTCTATGGTTCACCAAAAATATCGCAAAGCAAAATTGGTTAGAATCAAAAAGACCATGGCTCACAGCATTTGTACTATTGGCGAGTGTATTTGTCCTGATGGTGTTACAAGCAATCCCATTACTCGGCTCTCTAGTCCATCTCCTCACTATTACCTGTGGATTAGGAGCACTAATGATCAGCAAATGGCAATTTTACAAGGAAAGCAAAACCACTCTATAGTAGCCCCTTGAAATATTCTTATGGCAAAAATAAGTAATCTAGGTGTATTAGTAGCATCTCTAGCTTTGACGGCAGTAGGTGTAAATGGTTGGAAGCACGAAAGGCATGAAGCTGAAATACATGAACATCTGAGCTCAGAACAACACTGGCATCTTTACAATAGTGCACCAAGTCGACAAGCGCTTCGATCGCTTCTATCAAGAAGCCACAATAGTTCAGCCAAGGCTTACGAATTGCTTAGAATAAACCGAGCTATAAATATCTGTCACGAAAATTATCAAGCACATACAAGAACATTTATAACTATGTGTGTTCAAAATCCAACATGCAATCGGTCCCTGAGAGTGCACAATCCCAATGGCGCGGTTACTTTATCTGCTACTTACGGCTTAGATGGACTAGAAGCCAATAGCTTTATCTCAAACTATGCCACACTAAGAATACGAGATATCGTAGATAGTCGAGATGATAACGAACTAACAGAACAAAACACTAGGAGTATAGGATATTTGGTAGACAGCCAATTAACCGCAAGTATCACTACCAGCAGAATGGCACTAGAGGCCTGTCAAAGTAAATTAGATTTAGTAGACGCTTCAATTGCAACACAATCACACAGATAACCACAAAAACCCTCTGCCCTCTGCCCTCTTACCCCTGACCTACTTTTCTCGTCTTTACATTTCTCATCTCTCATTGTAGATTGTCGACGCTCTAAACAAGTAATTTATGGCGAAGAAAACGAATCGCGTTTGGGTGACTATGGAATACAAATTCGAAAGACCAGATGGTACACGTGGTAGCGAATGTATTTATGTGACAAGCAAAAACAAGAAAACTACTACTGACAAATTGGAACTCAAAAAGTTCTCAAAGGTCATGCACAAACATGTTAAATTCGTTGAGAAAAAGGGTAAGTAATCAGACGTTGAGATCAGAAAGAAATTAAAAAGGAGCGAAATCGCTCCTTTTTTTGTACCCACAAGTTATTAATTGGAATTCGAACGCTTGATTGGTAGTGATTGTCTAATGATTTGATCTAGCTGCTCAAGTGTAACTTCACTGAGTTTATTCCACTCTGCTTCAATCTTGGCCTTGGCATCATAATAAGCTTGTCTACTTTCAGCTTTCATATGTGGAAGCAAGCGCATCGCCTTTGCCCAATGCACATGGAACAAACCAATATCAAAGTGCCCGTCTTTAACTAAATTTTTCTTTAAAAATTCTTTGGGTGGCACCATGAGATTGGCGGCCAATTTAAACCAGCTCATAATCTTGAGCACATAGAAACTAGCATCAATTTCCCACCAGAAAAAACCCTGCCTGCTACTAGCTGGATAATAGTGATGGTTGTTGTGCCATCCTTCACCACAAGTAATCAAAGCTAAAATAAATGAATTACGACTACTATCCCTAGTCACAAAACGACGACGACCAAACACATGAGCAAGCGAGTTGATCGTAAATGTACCATGATAAAGCAGTACAGTAGAGAGCAAAAATCCGCCAACCAACATACTCCAGCCACCAAAGGCTAAAGATATCAGTCCCAGTATTGCTGGGGGAATCAAGTAATAACGATCCAAGAAACGCAGCTCGGGGTATTGCGCAAAGTCCCGAATCAAATCAAGCCGAGGCTTAGCGTACTTCTGACAGACAATCCATCCCATATGACTCCACCAAAAACCACGAATTGGTGAATGAATATCATCGATCTGATCAGAATGGTGGTGATGATGACGATGATAAGAAGCCCACCAAAGCGGTCCTTTTTGTGCAGCTGAAGCTCCACCAAAAGCCATCACAAACTGCATCCATCGAGGCAGCTGATAACTTCTATGAGCAAAGTATCGATGATACCCAGCTGTAATAAAAAACATGCGAACGAAGTACAAAGCCACACAGACAACAATATCAGCTAGGCTCACACCAGTTATCAATAAAAGTAATGGTGTCAGATGCATCAACCAAAACAAAGCAGAGCGTTTCCAATCAATCACCTCATCATTAGCATTCGTCCCCATAATCAAAAATTCAAAAGCAGATCGATCCTACAGCAACAATGATGAACAAACTATTGACGAGATGTTTTTTGTTTTAGTGGTTCAGTCCAGGTTTGAAATAAAGTCCACATCAGATTATCAGCAATATGATGATGATCATCATCAAGTTTAGCAGGCACATCTGCACCATTTTGAATACTCAATTGGTCGATTAAAAGCTTCTTGGCATGCGTTCGTGAAGTAGGAGTATGACGATTCTGAGTGGCAATCAGGTATACAACTCGCAAAAATTGCTCCAAATTCACAACTTGAATCCGGCCAGTGTGCAGATCGCTCCACACGTCACTATTTAACCCAACCTTCCCCTTTCTACTATTTACTGGGACAGCACTATTTAACTGAGAATAAAGATGGAAACAAACTTCCAATAACACAGCTACTTGATCACAAATTATTTTCAACTCATCTAGTACTGCACAAAATTGCTTATCACCCAAATTTTCTTTCAAAGTATTAATAGCCTCAACTTGTAAACGCGCTGGTTGACCGAGAATATCTAGTGAACCTTTAATCGCAGCAAGTGATTGAGTTAGTTTCTCCAAATCAACGGCTACCACTTTACCTTTAGCTGTTGTCAGCTTGAAAAGACCAAACGAATAAGTTCCTGCAGCTAACTTTCGCGAGAGAATAACTTTTTCGGCTTTTAACTTTTGTTGTTTTTCTACACACTCAGCAGATACCCTTTGGTGCTCTATAGTATATCTCTGCAACACCAAGAAAAATTGTTCACAAATACTCGAGAGATTATCGATAGTCTCCCCCACACTGACACGCAACTTTGCTACAGCATCCAATCGTATGGCCGGAGGCTCTTCAGCTACCCCATTTGCACTATCTGCTTTCGCATATGTCCCACTATCTCGCTTTAGCGAATCCAAATCAACAGTCTTCACATCAGCACCACCTACACCACCATCTCTATCTAATCTCACAAAGAAAAATCAAAAATAAAAAAACTGTCCAAAAACCAACCAGGAAACTAAGACAGTAAGTCAGATTATGGGGCAGATAAGCAAAATTGTCAATAATACAGCATCAAAGCGCTCATCATAAACCTATTTCTCCAATATCAGTAAAATAGACAAAATTAAAAAATTTCCCAAGCTTAGTTGAGCGAGGAGAATGAAAATGAGATCCCGCATATGCGGGAGGATGGCAGGCCCGGAAGGAATCGAACCTTCATTGGCGGTTTTGGAGACCGCAGTCCTACCATTAAACGACAGGCCTATATGCATCTCTTGATGCGGCCGGATCTTACTTTACCTATGTCTTGGTCGTCAATGACTACTTGGAGTCAGTCTTGGCAGAGCGAGCTAGGAGCTCTTTGATCAAAGGTAATTCATAACGATGTCCCAATGCTGCGTAGTAAAATCCCATTACTAGTAAAGCAAAAGAACCGAGCTCTAAAATAATGGTGAGCCACCACCAGGGTAAAAATAACCAAATCAAAAGAATGACATGAATCACCAGGGCCTGTCTGGCGTGAAAACGCACAAAAGGCTCATTGCGACCGAGCAAACAAACGATACTTAGCAACGGCACATAACTCAACGCTGCGATTTTTTTATCTTGCTCAATCATAGGTAGAAATAGTCCTTCTTTAGTATATCACAATCTGGTATGATGCCGAGGAATCACGCTACTTTTTATGTCTGATCAAATCACTCCAAACACCGAAACTGCTACTCCACCCGAACAAACAACACCTTCTACAAAGAATGGCCCAAATCTCAATGATCTCAAAAACTCAGGTCAAAAGATTCTAAGCCAACTAATGCAATTAGGAATGAATACCAAGCTGCTCTTAGGTGGAGCCTTGTTGACCTTTATTGCTACTTTCCTTCCTGCATATGGCTTTTCTGCTCCTTACTACACCACTTCTTTTACCAATTTTTCTAACTTAGGTTGGTTGAGCTGGTTAGCATCATTGGTAGTAATAGTACTAATCATATTGCCACTTTTCAAAATCACTATTCCAATGCCATGGCCTACTAGCCTGATGCACTTGATAGTAAGTATTATTGGTGTAGTAGCTGCCGTAATTCAACTACTCACCTACCAATTTGAGGACCACCCAATGGGGTGGTCCTCAAATTGGTATTTTCTTGGTTTTACTGGGCACCTCTCTTATGACTTATAGCGCTTACAATGAGCAAAAAATCATCCCCCAACCAACGCAAGAACAAAACAACAACACCACTCAACAATAAAAGACCACTCACGCCCAATCTCAAAAAGATTCCTGCAGAAGTGATAGACAGCAATGACGACATGCTCATTGCCAGTAGGCCGATTGCGCGAGAGCGTGCTAGTTTTAGACCAATTGAAAACCAGAAAACTATGCCGCCAGTAAAAAGGTGGAAGCTATGGTCTTGGTATGCTCTAGTCTTCTTCTTGGGCTCTACTCTGGTTACCTCAATTTTTGGCTTTGTTTATATCTTGCTGATCCTCAAAGATCTGCCTAGTCCTGAGGCATTGACCAATATTACTATTGTATCTACCACCAAAATATTAGCTCGTGATGGCACTTTACTTTATGAAGCTGGTGATGATGGTGCACGCAGGACCGTAGTTGGCTTGGATCAAATCAATCAACACATGATCGATGCAACCCTCGCCGCCGAAGATGACAAATTCTTTTCTCACCCAGGTTTTGATTGGCAAGGTATTGCACGAGCCCTGTATCAAGACAGTATAAACTTCCTCACTGGCAATAGCGCTCGACAAGGTGGCTCAACTATCACTCAACAGTTAGTAAAGCTATCATTTCTCACACCAGAAAGGACGCTCAAAAGAAAAGTGAGCGAACTTATTTTGTCTCTAGAACTAGAGCAACAATATAGCAAACAGCAAATCTTGGAAATGTACCTCAACAAAATATTCTATGGCTATCAATCTTATGGTATTGAAGCTGCCGCGCGCACTTATTTCAATAAAGATGCCAAGAGCCTAACTATTGCTGAAAGCGCTACATTAGCCGGTATCCCTCAGTCCCCTACCCGATACTCTCCGTACAACAACAAAGATGCCCTCATGTCCCGTAAAAAATACATACTAGGTAGAATGCATACATTGGGACTACTCAATGATGCAGAGTTCAATAAAGCCTCCAATGATGAAATAGTGTTCCAACCAGTAAGAGCCAGCATCCGAGCTCCTCACTTTGTTTTTTATATTTTACAAGAACTCGAAAAAACATATGGTGAACAAATCCGAGGTCTCAATGTCTATACAAGTTTAGACATCAACCTCCAAGATCAAGCTGAAAAAGCAGTCAAAGAGGGGGCACTCAAAAACGAAAAAGCACATGGAGCTAAAAATGCAGGACTGATTAGTATAGATCCCAAAACTGGTGAGATTTTAGCCATGGTCGGTTCAAGAGATTATTTTGATGACTCAGTGGATGGTCAGGTAAATGTGATCACATCAAAGAGACAACCTGGCTCCACGTTCAAGCCATTCACCTACGCTACCCTTTTCACCAAAGGATACGGCACTGGTACGGTTTTCTTCGATGTGAAAACAGATTTTGGCAACAAATACATGCCAGTCGATTACGATGGTAAATTCCGAGGCCCAGTAACAGTACGTACAGCCCTTTCAAACTCTCTCAACATCCCAGCAGTAGCAGCACAGTATCTTGCTAATCCAGAAGATACGCTGACATTACTCAACAAAATGGGTATTGATTATTTGGACAAAAGCATGGCTGCCAATACCGGTCTAGCTTTGGCTTTGGGTGTAGAAGAAATCACACCACTGGACATGGTGCGTGCTTATAGTGTCTTTGCCAACAATGGTATCAAACGGGATATTGGTGGCATTATGCGCATCACCAGTGACCGTGGCAATGAGATCTGGAAACGTACTGTCGATCCAGGCCAAGAAGTATTGGATCCACAAGCGGCCTATCTCATCAGCAATATTTTATCAGACAATAACGCTCGCCCAGCTGGTTGGACCAATTTAGTGATTCCGAATCAAACAGTGGCTGTAAAAACAGGAACCTCTATCAATATTGTGAATAATGTAAAAAAACCAAAAGACCTTTGGACTATTGGTTATACCCCAAGCATCGTAACCGGCGTATGGGTAGGAAATAATCAAGGTGACATTCCTGTGCTCACAGCGGATGGTATTACTGATGCTGCTAGTATTTGGAAAGCCTATATGGTCAAAGCGCTAGACAAGAAACCTAGAGAAGAATTTGCTCGACCTGAACAGATCAAAGAAATAAGCATTAGCACCCTTTCTGGATTACTACCAAGCAGCACAACACCAAGCGATAAAATACGTACTGAGCTGTATCCAGATTATGGCGTACCTCAGCTAGTAGAACAAGGATTCCAATCAGCAAAAGTGGATCAGATCTCAGGAAAATTGGCTACTGAATCGTGTCCTACCAATACCTCGCTCTATGTTTACCAAAACTACCATAGTATTTTGTACTATCTGCGTCCGGATGATCCAGCCCTGAAACGTTGGGAAGATGGCGTACAAGGATGGGCACAAAACAATAAAGGAACACCAACTTCTAACGATCCCAATGCGCCAGGCGTTAATAGTACTACTGCCGATGGTATTCCAATTGTCTATGTAGATGACCCAAGCAAAATCCCTACTGAGACTTGTAACATCATCCCTCCAAGCGAAGTGGGAATCGAACTATTAAGTCCAGGTGAAGGTGACAAGATCGCCAATGGACCAAACCAGGCATTATTTTCTTATCATGACCCAGCATCAATTAGCAAAGTAGGCGTATACTTCGATGACAAATTGGTTGGTAGTAATGACACAGGCCGCTTTGAGAGTATCAACTTCAATGTACCTATTAGTACACTCGGTTCGGTACACACCTTAAGGTTTGTCTTTACATTAGTGGATGGTCGTCAAAGCTTTATGCAGATTGGGGTAGTGGTATCAGACGATACCAGTGGCCCTGGTGTCACCCTCCAGTCTCCATTTGAACATCAAGTAGTGCATCCAGGTGAGACATTTCAAATCAGTGCTGCTGTCACTGACAATAAAAAGGTGACCAAGGTGGAATTCTTCTTTGATGGCACACCAATTATCACTCTCGAAAATAGCCCCTATATCACTTCATACTTCATTGCCAACGACACTGCCCAGGGCCAGCATGAGTTGCTGCTACGCGCATATGATGACAGTGGCAATGTCACCAGAGTAAAGAGAACTATTGATATCGTGCAAAATACGACAAATCAAAGAAGTGCTAGTAACAGTACCAGCACTTCTTCACCTACACCGCTATCTCTTCCTACCATACTACCCTCACCAACTAACGAGGTATTACTTTAAGCTTTCGCTTTCTTCGCTTTAGCTTTTACAACAGTTTTTTTAGCCTTTACTGTAGCCTTGGGAGCTTTAGCTTCCTTTACTGCCTTAGCTACGACAGCCTTCTTTTTAGCCACAGGTTTCTTAGCCTTTTTTTCTGGCGCTGCCACTGCAGGAGTCTCAGAAGTACTGCTTACTACGGTAGTGATATCAGCTTGTGCTTGTTCTACAGGTAAAACACGGTCACGACTAGACATCATAGCCATCTCTTCTACTTTGACTGGAGCAGCTTCCTTTGGTGCTACAGGTTGACCTACAGGCTCATTACCAGCTACAAAATCTTCAATATCAATCTCCCAGCCAGTCAGCTGTGAAGCCAAACGGACATTTTGCCCCATCTTACCAATGGCCAAAGACCGTTGGTCCTCAGTCACATAGACCTTCGCTAACTTTTGATTCTTCAATAACTCAATACTAACAATCTTGGCTGGTGAAAGTGAATTGATTAAAAACTTAATAGGATCAGACGACCATTCAATCACATCAATGCGTTCACGGCCCAATTCGTCAGTAACTGCTTGAATACGTACACCCTTTTGACCTACACAAGCACCTACAGGGTCGATACCTTCTTCTTTGGCAGCAACCGCCACCTTTGTACGCACACCAGCTTCACGAGCAATTACCTTGATCTCCACCAACCCTTCACTAACTTCAGGTACTTCCAAGTCTAGTAAAGCTTTGATCAAATCAGGATGCGAGCGTGAGATAATAATCTGAGGTCCTTTTTCATTACGAGCCACTTTCTCCAATAAAACCTTAATACGTTGACCATTGAAGAGACGCTCACCAGGAATCTGATGTTGTCTTTCCAAAACTACAGTAGCCTTTTCTAGATCAATGAAAGCATCACCTTGACGTTCTACACGTTGAATCTGAGCAGAAAGAAGCTCTCCTTCATGATCTTTGTAGAGATTATAAATCGCCTCACGCTCTGCTTCACGTACACGTTGGATGATGACCTGCTTAGCAGTCTGAGCTGCAATGCGACCGTATTCTTTTGGTGTGACCTCTACCTCAATAGTCGCCCCTACTTTTGCTGTCTTTCGCACTTTCTTTGCATCAGCAAGATCCTTTTCAAAGTCACGGTTGGCTACAGTAGCGACCACATCAAACTGTTGATACACATTTGTAAGTCCAGTCTGAGGATCAAATACCACACGTAATTTCTGTTCTTGTGATCCAAAATCTTTACGGTAAGCGGCACCCAAGGCTGCTTCAATCGCTTCGATTACTACTTTGGGATCAATATGTTTCTCATCACAGATCTGAGCTATCGCTGCTGCAAATTTTGATTGCATACAAATTAGTTAAAAATAATTGCTATATAAAAAAGGCCTAGCTTGATAGTCAAGTTAGTACCATATATTTATACCGTAATTTCAAATCTATTATAGAGAGAGCTTTTCTAATTAGCAAATTTACTGGCTCAATTTATAGGCATAATCCGTTTGTACATTAGTAAACGCTCAGGTAAAATTCCCCTGTATTTTTCCCTCACCAATGATTGTATTTGCCTTGATTACTTTGGCTGCAGCATTAGTTATTAGTCTGCATGTTTTGATCAATTTAGTAGTATGCCTCAAACCTGCTGCGAAAAACGACAAAGATTATGGATTAGTCAGTATTCTGATACCTGCTCGCAATGAAGCAAAAGTAATTGAGAAATGTGTCCGTTCTTTGATGGCCCAAGACTACAAAAATATCGAAGTGATTGTTTATAATGATCAATCTACTGATGATACTGGCGAGATTATGGAACGACTAATACTAGAAGACCCCCGCATCAAAGTAATGCACGGTGATCACCTACCTACCGGCTGGGTCGGCAAATGTCATGGCTGTCATCAAATGAGCGTCAAAGCTCAAGGCAAATGGCTCCTTTTTGGTGATAGTGACATCACTATGACACCGGATGCAGTACAAAGAGCGCTCGCGACAGCTGACAAACACCAGGTCTCTTTTCTTTCCCTCTTCCCTCGTTTTGATAACTATGGCTTTTGGGAAAAAATGACATTGCCACTCTTTTATTTTTATCTATTTAGTTTCATGCCGATATGGGTAGTAAACCGCACCCAGAATACTAACTTTGTGGCAGCCAATGGCTCTTTTATATTGGTTGAACGTAGTCTGTATGACCAAGTCGGCGGTCACGAAGTAGTGAAAGACAAGATACTAGAAGATGTCTTGCTGGCTAGACATGTCAAAGGCCAAGGCCATCGCATCATCTATGGAGACGGTAGCAGCATTTATTCCGCCCATATGTACGACACACTCGGCCAGATCTGGGAAGGCTTTAGTAAAAATAGTTTTTCATTTTTCAAGTGGAACTACCTACTGGCCACTGCTTTCATTGCCATTGGCATTACTATCTGTGTGAGCCCCTTTGTACTAGTTTTTCTGCAAATGAATCAAGGTACACTTTTCTTTCATATTGAGCTCACCACTGTACTGATTTACTTTGCCACCATGGCAATTATTTGTACCCATATTAGACAAAGTATTTGGGGCATTATTTTCTTCCCCATCTCATTATTTTTAAGCTTCAGTGTCATCATCAACTCCATGTATCGGGTAGCTACCGGAAAAGGTCTTACCTGGAAAGGAAGAAGCTACGCTAAGTAAAGTAGTATTTTTATTTAGCTTTATTTGGGAGGAAAAGTGTATTGGGCTATTGCTTTCGCCTGTGATAAAACCTCCCGATTATTTGGGTCAATTAAAGGACTGGTCCGAACTATTGGATGGGCATCGGCTCTGACAATTTTTCTAAGTGCACAGATTACATTTTCTAATGAATAAGGCTGCAAACTTTTTACACGATCTTTGACAGCTGTTTTGAACGATGACGCAATCGCACGGTTGGCCATAACCATCGGCTTTCCACGAAAGAAAGACCAATCCTCTAAACCGCTGGTATGACAGGTAACACTGCTGGCCAAATCACCGTGATATTTCTCACGCGAAACATGATGGACTGAGCTTTCCATTACCATATCAGAGTCGCCTAAAAGCTGATAATAGGCTAATGATGAAGCAATCCCTTGTACATCAAACATATCATCTCCCCCAAAATCACTATCTCTCCTCGGATCTAGACCGGCTGAATAATGATTAATAATCTTACCGGAGTAAGCATCAATAACTCCCACTGGTGTGCGTACTTTCCAATCCAATTGCACGATTAGTTCAGCTCGAACTTCATGCAGAGCTCGAAGCAAGTGCGACTCGAAGAATTTCCCTTCTTGTAGCTGGGGACTAAAAGCTTGCGTACTGACCCCCAAAGTCCGAGCCATGTGAGCGACACTGCTATTAGCATTAGTAATCACACAAACAGGTTCACAGCCCTTTACCATTCCACTACTGACTTGTTGCAATAAAGGTCCCGCCAACTCCCCTTCGCTTGATGATAAAATAGCTAATCGCATGAATAAAAATGAAAAGGAGAAAAACCTAGCATTCTTTCATTGTAATTTAAAGCATAATTAATCTGCCCCAGAAGCTATAATGACTCCTAATGCTGCCCCATCCCAATTAAACCAATAATCACCCCGATCACAGCAGTCACCCCCCCCAAAATCCACAGTCGCATGGTCACATTGTATTCAGGCAGTCCCCAATGCTCCAACAGATGATGCATAGGGGTGATAGCAAAGAGTTTGCGACCCAAGAAACGTTTAGAACCAATCTGGAGCAGGCTAGATGTTGTTTCTAATACAAAAACAAAACCAATAATCGGCAAAATAACCATCGAATTAGTAAGCATAGCTATCACTCCCAGAGTAGCACCAAAAGAATAGGCGCCAGTGTCCCCCATAAAAAACTTGGCAGGAGGGATATTGTACCAAAGGAATGCAGTTAGGCTACCAATCAAAATGCCACAAAAAGCAGTCAAGACAAACAACTGGTCAACAAAAGCTAAAATACCAAAAGCACCAAAGGCCATGATCAACAAACCGGCAGCCAGTCCATCCAGACCATCCGTAATATTGACGGCATTGCTAGAAGCAATAATCACAAAAGCAAAAATAGGTATATACCAAAGCCCAATAAAAAAGTCACCAATAGCTGGCAAATGAATCTCGTTGTACCCAAGCTTGCTATAAAACCACCAAGCCCCGATCAAGCCAAAAAGAGTCAGCCAAAAAAGCTTCGGTTTTGCCCCAATTCCCTTTTGGGTACCAATGCCACGAATATTATAATAGTCATCCAAAGCCCCTAGTAAACCAGTCACAACCAAAGTAAACAAAGGTAAATACGTCTGACCACGATCCCAAACTGAGAATGATTCCGGCAAAATATTGAGATGCACCAGTAAACCAGATAGCAAAACAATGGCAGCAGTCATACCCCATACTAAAATACCAGCCATAGTAGGTGTCCCAGCTTTCTTTTGATGCAAGGAACGGAAAATAGTAGATTGCTTACCATCTACAGTCTCTTCTCGAATCTGCTTGCCAAAACGATTCTTGGTCAGGAACGCACAAAAAGCCGGAGCGACCAACATCGTCAATACAAAAGCCAAGGTGCTATAACCAAAAATATAGACCAAGACAGGAATATAATTCATAGCGATACGATTTATTCTGGAATAGAAGTAGGCTGTACACGTAATTGTACCTTGATCCTACGAGTGAATCCTTCCCCAATACTATATACCTCTAGATCGGCATATTCAGGCTGCATAAAGAGCGTATGAACAGCACGACGACGGTAGCTAGGCATAGGTGCAAGCTCCACTGCAATCCCTTCAGAACGGACTTTATTCGCTGCATCACGAGCAATGAGCTCAGCATTTGCTTCTTGATTTTTGCGATAGTTATCAATATCCAGGACCACTTCCAAATCAGGATCAACATAGCGGCGGACCAAAAGTCGCCACATATGTTGGAGCGCAAACAGCGTCTCTCCCTGACGACCAATAGCTACAGCTGGTACTTTTGCTTTGAGATTGATACGAAGCAAAATTGCTTTTCCTTCTACAGGAGCTTCCTCCTTCTCCTCCATCTCCCAGTCCTCGATTTCTACCAATGATTTAGACAATAAATCTTGCAGCAGAGCGATAGCTTTTCGTAACATTTCTTCCATAAAAGCATGAAGTTAATCGCGACGATTGAGGATCATTTGTTGACCAATACCAAACAAAGTTGAGAATATCCAGTATAGAGCCAAACCAGCAGGATAACTGCGAGCGAACCAGGCCAAAAGTAATGGCAATACGTACAACATTGAATTAGTAGCCTGCTCCAATTCTTTCATTTGCTTAGGTTCTTGAGAATCCTTAGGAGTAATATCACGGACCTTAGCCTTCTGTTTAGCTTGGGCCAACTTCATTGAAATAAATTGGGTAACACCAGTCAAAATAGGCAAAATATAGAGATCCGGTTGAGTCAAATTCATACCCAAGAAATAGATATTGATTGTATTTAAGTCAAAGCTAGCAAAAGACGCATACAAGAAGTGCGTATATTCAGGATTTAAACCATTTCTTAGTACAGCAAACACGGCATACAAGAAAGGCAATTGAATCACTACAGGCAGACAGCCTCCACAAGGATGGACACCGTGTTCCTTATAGAGCTTCATCACTTCTTCAGCTTGTTTTTGCTGATCTTTAGCGTACTTAGTCCGAGCTTCATTGATCTTAGGCTGCAGCTGTTGCAAGCCCTTTTGTTGTTTGAGACTAGAATAGGTAGGAAAAAACAAAACAATTCTAATCAACAAGGTAAGCACAATAATTGCCAAGCCTAAGTTGTGCCCTGGCATCCAGGTAGTCAGCCACAAAAGTAGATTGTAGATCGGCCGCAATAAAACCTCATCCCAAAGAGCAGTAAGCATACCAAACATAAAGACTCAATTAAAAAAAATAGTAGGGGCCCCAATACATCGATCAGAGGATAGCAGTGAGATTTCTTCAAGGCAAATCTATTCCACCCGGATGCCAAGGATTGCAACGAAAAAGTCTACCGGTTGTCTTCCATCCACCTCGAAGTAACCCATATTGGTACAGGCTCTGAGCACAATATTCCGAACAAGATGGATAAAAATGACAGTACCCATGGGGGTACAATGATTTACCTAGTCTGCTGTGATCTGGAGACACAGTGTACTGGTAAAGACGCACCAGTGCTCTAGGGATGAGGGTGGTGCCATGCCGCCAGTAACCTTTTTCCCTGAGCCAAGAGATCCGGCCATGCAGCTTGGTAAACATTTGCTTGAGCCAAGACAACACAATCATAAGGTGAAAGATGAATGAGATCGAGTACCCGCATCATAGCACGAAGACGCCGCTTTACTCTGGCTCTCTTCGGTGAAGATGGTAGCTTTTTATTGCCAATTACAATGGTAAAACACGGCAATGTATTATACTTGGGCAAATAACAGACAGAAAAAAAGGGGGTAGATAATTTACTCCCTTTTTTTAATATATATCCTACAGCACGGCTCTTTAAACGATTTGTTTGAGCAAACACACCAATGAATTAAACAGACAAACGTGCTCGACCAATACTGCGACGACGCGCAATTATTTTACGACCATTTGCAGTTGCCATTCGTGCTAAGAAGCCATGACGACGGAGACGACGACGATTTTTTGTAGCATTACCTTGACGCATACGTATTTCAATATCAACAACGCCGAGAGTTTAGGGAGAAAATGAATGACTGTCAACCAAGATTAGATACGAGATCAGCGAGCGGAGATCAGAGATGATTTAGAAGAGCATTGCGATGATCGATCAAATCACAAATCTTCCAACACTATTCATTTTCAATTATTCACTGCCCTATGTTATATTGGCTTGGTCTTTTTTATCGAAAGTTATGCAGGTGAATACGGACACGGAACATTTTGCGAGATTATCAGAAGAAGTACAGAAAATAGTACGCACAATGAAATGGCGGCACATTTACGGAATGGAACTTCTAAAGTTTGGCCTCAAACTTATTGGTTTTGCTCTTTTTTTCTGGCTCTTTTCTCAAACTACTATTTTAGGAAAAATCCTAGGAATGTTGGGTATGGCTTACTTTTTTGTCAGTATTAGTATTAGTGGCATTCATGAAGCAAGACATGGCACTTTTGCCAAATCACCTCTTGTCAACCGGATTTGGGGTTATGTCTTTTCTGATTTTTGGACCGGACAGAGTAATGAATGGTGGCACGACACGCATGTTTTGATTCATCATCCAAACACCAATATCCCCAGCATCAATCCCCCTTCATTTTATTTTCCTTGGGTCAATCGCTATGCTTATTTTTTTGCTGTCCCTTACTTAATCCTTCCCTGGATAGTAGCGGGTAGTTTGAAGCATGTATGGAAGCAATGGGACAAATTATCACTTTATATTATGTGCTTGGTGAGTGGTATTTTGGCCCAGCTCAGCTTATTTCTACTCGTACTGCCATTGGGTTACGCATTACTAAGTGTTTATCTCTTTAGAAGCTTATTTGCACCACTTTTCATGCATTTAGCAGTTTTCAATCACGTCGGATTGGCTACTCCTAAGAAACGATTACCATGGTTAGAACATCAATTAAAAACCACTAGAAATATTAAACACCACTGGTTCTTGAGTGGCATGGGCGGCAATGCATTTGTAGAGTGTCATACTGAGCATCACATCTTCCCCAATCTCTCTAATCACATACTCAAAAAAATCCGCCCCCTAGTGAAGGAATACATCGAGAGAATTGGCTTTCCTTACTACGAGGACACTTATTTCCATGTACTCAAAGAGGCTTTAAGAGACTACGACAAGGTATTTACTCTGCAACCAGAAGGAGGTTAGGGCTTCTTGATCCGATACAGATCAGGAGTTGTAATCCAGGCTGACATAGCACCAAAACCTTTTTTATTGATAGAAAATGGAACAATTTTCTTTACCTCTTCTAGAAAGATAAGAATACAAAATCTACGTGCAGCTACTTTTTGAAAGAAAGCGTACCATTCTCCCTCAAATAAACCAAGCTGTTTACCATACTGATCAAGTAAACTTGCAACCTGAGTAGGATTTAAATCAGCGAAAAAAAGCACACGGGAGACTTGAGCTACCACCGTGACATATCCGCCAGTATCTTTAAAAAACAATCGATCCCCCGCAGCAATCGCCTGCCATGGTCTTCGTTTTTGATTATACCACCGAAACTCAATCGTCTTAGTGCCAGCCTTGATACGGTCCAACCAAGGTAAATCCTTGCTCATGATTGCGAGATGATCCACTTTTGAGTTAAGTAAAAAATAATATGGAAGAAGTAAGAAATAAAAGGATTACTTCCAGTAGTTATAAGCTACTGAAGAACTTCTATGTTTAGCAAACGGCTAAGCACGATATTTTGCCACTGAAATTGCATATGTCATGGGAATTATTGAGTCAAACCAAACAAAACTACAGATCTTTTGGCAAGAAGACGATACTGTGGGGCAAACTAATTGCTATGAAGAAAAATCTAATTGAAAGGTTGGTAGAGATTCCAGCCAAGCTACTGGAAGGCACCGTAGAAGCTGCAGGTAAAGCAACAGGAGCTATCCCTGGCATGCGTCGTGTCAAAGAATACTGGCACACCTTAGGACCTGGTCTTACTACTGGCGCAGCAGATGATGATCCATCTGGTATTGCTACCTACTCCCAAGCCGGAGCTAAATATGGCTTTCAATTTTTGTGGCTTGCTGTATTCACTTTCCCTTTGATGGCATTGGTTCAAGAAATGTGTGCCCGCATTGGATTAGTCACGGGTAAAGGTTTGGCTGCCAATATCAGACTGCATTTCCCTAGACCAATTCTTTATGCATGTACTATTCTGCTTTTCCTTGCCAATACCTTCAATATCGGCGCAGATCTAGGAGCAATGGCGCAAGCAATGCAGCTACTATTACCAGAGATACCATTTGGTGTTTTTGTTTTCGGTTTTGCTTTAGTCAGTATTGGTCTCCAAATATTCACCCCCTACTCTCAATACGCCAAGTACCTCAAATGGCTAGCATTAGTATTATTGTCGTATATAGTATGCGCTGTCTTGATCGATCTTGACTGGCAGTCCATTGCTGTCCATGCCGTAATCCCATCGATTACCTTTTCCAAAGATCAAATTCTTCTAGTATGTGCAATCTTGGGAACAACTATTTCACCTTATCTTTTCTTTTGGCAAA
Organism: uncultured Candidatus Peribacteria bacterium; assembly: GCA_964514565.1. Lineage (GTDB taxonomy): Bacteria > Patescibacteriota > Gracilibacteria > RBG-16-42-10 > RBG-16-42-10 > JAGNZB01. The sequence continues at coordinate 130,473 of CAZERA010000002.1, forward strand.
CCTCCCAAGAAGTAGAAGAGCGAATCTTGCAAGGCAAAACAACAATCAAAGAACGCAAGAAAGCTAATAAAGAAGATATCAATCATATGCGGACGGATGTGTGGTCCGGAATGTTTCTTTCTAATCTAGTAATGTTCTTCATTATCGCTACTTGCGGGGCAGTACTGATGAGTAACGGTATCACTGACATTCAAACTTCAGCACAAGCGGCAGAAGCCTTGCGACCATTAGCCGGTAATGCTAGCTATTTGCTTTTTGTGATTGGCATAGTAGGCACTGGTCTTTTGGCTATTCCAGTTCTAGCGGGCTCCAGCTCTTATGCTCTAGCTGAAAGCTTCAATTGGAAAATGGGTCTCTACCACAAGCTCAAAGAAGCCTATAGCTTTTATGGCGTGATCATTATCTCTATGATCATTGGCTTAGCTCTCAACTTTTGTAATATTGATCCAATCCAAGCCCTGATTTCATCAGCAGTGATGAATGGTTTGATTGCTCCAATCGTATTGATTTTAATTGTGATTCTCAGTAGCAACAAAAAAGTAATGGCAAAGTGGAAGAATCATAAACTCACCACCATACTGGGATGGTTAGTAGTGATTATTATGAGTGTTGTGGGATTAGCCTCAATCTGGGCACTGTTGTTTGAGTAAAAAGTTCACTCAATAACAAAAAAGCCTAACTGCATTAGTTCAGTTAGGCTTTTTATTTAGTTATCAATTACTTCAACAACTTCAGAGAAAGTAAAATAGAACGCTCTTCAGCAGACAGAGCTTGCTCACTGTCTTTGTAGTTGAACAAAATAGTATACAAACCAGTGCCTTTTTCTACATAGACTCCATAGCTAGTAGATACACCTGACGTTGTCACTACTTTGGCAGGAAGTCCGTCTAGAGTCATGTCACCAACCACTGTTAATTCATGGTCTTTTTGAAGTAATTCAGTCAGATTTTTAGCGCCAAGATTTTGAGTGATATTATCAACTTCCTCTGCAACAGTAGGATAATAAGAGATCACCACATCTGGCCAGACAGGATTACCATCACCAATAGTAGGATCACTTTCGGCCTTTTCTTTGCGAGCAGTAGTCTCAGGACTAAATATCTCGACATGAGTATCAGAGAATTGATTAAAATCCCAGCTTTGAGGATATGAAAAAGAAAAAGGAGTACCAGTACTAGTGTATTCAACCATAGCGATCTTGCCGATAGGAGGTGCAATAGTAACCACTGGAAGAGCTGTCACGGTTGAGGTAGCGGTGGCAGTGGGCATTGGAATCGGTTTCATAGTAGCCACTTCACCACAACCAGATAGCATTAGTAATGAAGAACCTGCCAACAATAAAGCACGAAGAGTAGTACGCATAAAAAGAGGTTAAATCTCTCCTATCCTAACATATCCATGTTCTATTCTTAAAAATGCAGTCAAACTGAAATAAGCCACCAGCTAGAGAGATACTGATAGTTACGATTAAACGGTTTCTAATCCTTATACTTATCCTTCGAGCACAAAAATCTGACTATAAGCAAAGTACGCTCAAGGATCAGGATGAGGATAAGACGAGTCACCTATGGTGCTCGTTGGCGGAGAGTAGTAGACAAAGTTAGAACTATCATCGAGGACGATCATACAGCATTTGGT
>CAZERA010000003.1:0-116263 GCA_964514565.1 uncultured Candidatus Peribacteria bacterium
AAGCGGTACGCGAGCTGGGTTCAGAACGTCGTGAGACAGTTCGGTCTCTATCTACCGTGGTCGTAAGAACAATTGAGAGGGCGGATCCCTAGTACGAGAGGACCGGGATGTACGAATCTCTGGTGTACCTGTTGTCGCGTCAGCGGCAGTGCAGGGTAGCTATATTCGGTTATGATAACCACTGAAAGCATCTAAGTGGGAAACATACCTCAAGATTAATTGTTCCATAAAATCCCAGGGAGACTACCTGGTTGATAGGAGGAAGGTGCAAGCCCAGTAATGGGTTAAGCCGATCCTTACTAAAAGATTTTTTGACTTATTTTACATATATAGATTTAATGACGAAGGTCCTCTTCCTTTATTGGAAGAAAATTTCGTCTTTCTATCTAGCCTAGGTTTGGCTAGTAATGTGGGAATAAGGACAAGACAACATAGTCTTCAAACTTTGATCTCACTAAATCGTTTTTCCTTTACTTTATCTATTCTTTCCTGGTGATTATACCAGTGGGGGTCACACCTGATCCCGTTCCGATCTCAGAAGTTAAGCCTTTCTGGGCTGATGGTACTGCTGGCTTTGCCTGTGGGAGAGTAAGTTGTCGCCAGGACAGAGTAGATAAAATAAAGATCAGAGGTCAGAGATACGAAAGCAGAGATTTCTGTTTAGTATTAAAACCTTGCAATATAACTTTGCGCTTATAGGCCGTCTAAATTTGGTAGATGGTCTTTTTTTGTATCAAATTTTATGATAATCGTCGTGATTGTCGCCACTTATTGGTGGTGTTTGAATAGAAAGAAAATAAAACATTCCATTTGGCTTTACGCTAAAACCATGAAGAGTATTTCTTGGTATTAGTAAGCTATAATCTTGATCAATTTCAATCCAATCGTCATTCTGATAAGTCAGTGCTCCTATTGGGTCGGGAAAATTATTTCTTGCGCTTAAAACGCAAATAAACGCGTTGGAAAATTGGTGATAATGTACTTGATCAGTGAGATCAGATTCTACTCGTACTATTTCTACTTGTAGCTCCTTAGCATTGTAATTCAATGAATTTAAGAGAGCATTGAGAAAATCTTCAGTAAGTCTACTTTTGCCAAAACCATGATAATCAATAAATGTGAGATCTTTGATTATTTGTGGACCGAGCTCACTACTAAACTTCTCTAGGACTTGATTAGCAATAATCTCTAGATTAGGGCTATTTTGTTGTGGCATCATTACTATTTGGGAGAGCTATTCAAAATTGATGATTCGTAAGCCTATAATATCAGAATGATGTGTGAGTCTAATAGTTTTTTTGTATTTTCGAATTGTGTTTGTGGGGGTAAATCTTCAATACTCGGTAGGATACAATGTGCAAATGTTATTTTGTCTCTTTTCGGTCGAGTAATTTGGCAGGCACTGCTAGTTTAACCACACCTATGAGTCAACTGTAACTCCAAAGCTTTCATACATGGATCTTTCAAACTGAGTACCACAATATTGGGAAATAGGTTGGACACCTATTTTTCTACCAAAAAAATCAAATAATATACCTAATCCTACATACCCCGCAGCTTGTTCAATATTTGCTTCACTAACTCGATCTGTAGGGATATGCTGCAATTTTAGGTGAGGATAAAGTCTTTTTAAGGCATTGAATGCAGGAATCTTAAGTCCACTATCACTGGTTTTATAACTGAATGGCATTGCATTTGGTGGTAAGTTCTCTGAACGGGTACATACAAGGTGGGTGTGTCTGCTTTTTACTCGTAGTGATGTTCCTTTTGGTAAGGCTACTTTTTTGTAGACAATACTTGTGGGAGTAAATGAAATTTCATTGAATAAGCCAGCGTTAAATTCAGGGAGATAGAGAGCAAGCTGTTTGCTTTCTAGAAAAGCTTGAGCCTCATGTTCGTTTAAGTCATCAGTTCCCTCACTTGCATATAGTCCACTTTGTTTAAAGTCGCCCTTTACTTTTGCTTCGTCAGCAAAATAACGGTACATAATTTCTAATAGGGCTGTCATTGCAATTGCAAGTGCCCGTTGGAAAATAACACATCCTAATATCAATTGATTATCTGGATGGGAAGTCATTTTGCTAGCTTCATGTTTTGCCGTTTGTTCAATTAATTCATACATAAGTTTCTGTCCGCCTTCTAATAATCTTTCCATTGGCATTGCTACTGATTGGCTCACTACAATTTTATCAACTTTGGCTTTTTGGGCTGTTTCAATTAGAGTTTGAACTTCAATTGCGGTTAATGATGATAGCGTATTTTTCATAGTCAAAGCCTTGGCACCTTCAAACTTTTGCAGAACTCTTCCTAGGAACTCTTGGTATGGTGGTACTGATATATAAGGAGTATTGGGTACTTTTGTTCGTGCTACTGCTGCTAGAAGGGGAGAGGGATCATGACAAATTAAATGTGCTCCTCGGCTAGTGATATTGGTCTGCATATGGTTTATTCTTCTCACATCTAGACCAGCACCGCTTTCGCATACCAACATACCTGTTTGGGTATCTAAAAGTGACAAAACATAATCAATATGTTTTTCAGTTATTGCTGTTGGTAAATCATCCTTTGATGCTAAGCTTTTATACATTTGTTCATTATACCCTCCCAAGTCACTACTTTGTCCTGATCTCATGATAGTTGTGACAGTTGCCCCATTTTCCTCCATTAAGAAAAATGCATCGTCACGTGGACGTTTGCGCCATTTTTCTTGTAATACTGATCTACCATCTGCCAATGCTAGTGCGATTAGTTTTCTCATATCGTGTCGATATACTACAGTTCGCGCAAGCGTGTCACGTTCTACTTGAGCCGATGTGGTTAATACTGCTTTCAATGCAGAATCAAATTGATCTACATAGTCTATTGGCTGAGTAGGAATAGTAACTGATGCGCCATCAATACTAATTGGGGATTGTTGTTCGTCTTCGATTCGAGAAAATTTATATACACTCACCGTTTAACAAATTAATTGATTGCTATTATGCAATTTACCTTATTGATAGTCAATGCCTCTTTGGCATCAATGATTATGTCGAATATGCTATATTATTGCTGAATTTTTAGTTCTTTATGAAAGTTGCAATTGTTAATGATTGGCTCACATCACGAGGGGGAGAGATCAATGTGCTTTTCGCTTTGGCTGATCTTTTTCCAGAGGCACCTATTTATACTTCAGTCTATAATGCTGAGAAGATTCCAGAACTCAAGACCAAAGATGTGCGACCGTCTTGGCTACAAAAGATGCCTTTTGCCAATAAGATCCATAAGATGATACCGATGCTGCGTCCACACGCATTTGAGAGTATGAATTTGTCTGAGTTCAAAATAGTAATTTCTTCCAGTCATGCGGAAGCAAAAGGAGTGATTACCAAGCCCGATACTGTTCATATTTGTTATTGCCATACACCAACGCGATATTATTGGAGCAACTATCACGAGTACCGTAATCAAATGGAGTTTGGTATCTTGAATCCAATTGCCCGTATTGCTATGCCGATCTTTATCCACAAGCTTCGCCAGTGGGATTATTTAGCAGCGCAACGGGTAGATTACTTTATTGCTAATTCCAAATTTGTCGCTGAACGAATCAAGAAATATTATCGTCGTGATTCCACAGTGATTTATCCACCAGTAGACACGGTAACTCATTATTATGATGCTAGTGTAAAAAAAGAGGATTATTATTTCACGATGTCTCGTCTCATTCCTTACAAGAGATTTGATATCTTAGTAAAGGCAGCTACTGAAGCTGGTGTGAAACTGAAGGTCGGTGGTAGTGGACCTGAGCTGGAGAAGCTGAAGAAAATAGCTGGTCCAACAGTAGAGTTTTTAGGCTTTGTCAGTGATGCTGATAAAGTTAGCCTAATGCAAAAAGCAAAGGGGTTCTTGTTTGCTGCTGAAGAGGACTTTGGTATTGTTCCTGTGGAAGCAATGGCCTGTGGTACACCTGTATTGGCTTATGGTAAAGGAGGATTGGCAGAAATCGTTACTAACGATACTGGTATTTTGTTGCCTGAACAAGCGGTGGCTTGTTTTGTAGAGGGGATTAAACAAATGGAAAAGGCTACTTTTGATCCATTGGTTGTGCGCAAAAGAGCTGAACAGTTTTCATTGGATGTGTTCAAGAAGAGTATTACTGAATATGTACAATCAGTGACTCCCAAAGCCGAAGGGAATAGTTAGCGAGTATTCATTTGTGTGCAATTTGACCGAGACTTCTCACCTGTCCGGCTCATGTGGGAGGGAAGGTGCAATCAATATCATTATTTTAAAAAAGTAGAGCGATCTTGATGCCGCTCTACTTCTTAATTTTTACGTTTTACTTTTTACTTCACAAGCTTAATCAGGATTGGTCATAGAGAGATACACTTTTCCCCACAAGCCTGGATGAGCTTTTTCTTGTTCATAATGTGCCCGGTACTGCACTAACTGTTCTTGAATATCAGTTAATTGTTGTTTGGTAAGAACAATTTCAGATAGAGGGAAAAGACTTCTTTCTTCTTCGCCAGCGTGATGCTCTACTAGGTCAGTTAGTGTCTTCATTTTACCTAACCAATCATCATTATTTTTCTGCCAAGTATTGAGCTCTTTGAGCACAACCTTCATCAGGTGATGTTCTTCATAAGCCTCTGCTGTTTGCAGATGACTTTTAGAAATATCTTTGAGGATTGGGTATAAAATTGCTTCTTCGATTTTGGCATGATGATCGAGTAGATCTTTGATTTCTTCGAAGAGGTGTTCGCGAGTTTTGACACTGCGTGAAGATGTATGAAGTACCTCAGCAAAAAGTTGAGAGAGCTTTTTGTGGTCTTGTTTGAGAATTTCAAAGGGAGTCATATTGGTGGGAATTAAAAATTAAGAGGGAAGAGGTAAGAAGTTTATAGAGTATGGTTGTTCATAACGGTGCGGGCTTCGATGGCGTGGTTGTCGTCGAGGATTTTTTCGATGGCGTCGGATTGTAGGGTTGTAGCTGGGATAGCTAGGAGGATTTTTCCTGTGCCTACGTATTGTTGGTAGGTTTTGGCTTCGTCTTCTGAGAAGCCTAGTCCTAGTAGTGCTCCTAGGAGTCCGCCTGCGGCTGCTCCAGTGATGGTACCTGCAGCGGCTGAGGCAGCTGCGCCGGTGAGTCCTAGTGCTACTGCCAATGGTCCTGCGATGAAGAGAGCGCCTAGGCCTGGTACTGTAATCGCTGTGAGGCCCATTACTAGTCCTGCCAGTCCTCCGACGATGCTGCCGGTTGCTGCTCCTGCTGCAGTATCACCAGCGACAGTTGCTCCCGTGTTGGTAGCTACTACTTTTGCTTCAGTACTGTCTTTCATGACGATAGAGATATCTTTTGGTTGATAGCCGCTTTTCTGTAAATCATTGATTGCTGCTTCAGCATCTGCATGCGTCGCAAAAATAGCCAGTATGGTTTTATTCATAGAGTTTAAGTTAAATTAAAGAACCCGATATGTGCTTGTGTGAAGGGACAAGAAACTAAGCGAGATTGATCAAAAGTGAATTGATCACTGAGAGTACAACTGCAAACAATAATGCTGCCAAGAATCCATCAACTTGAAATTCTGGTACAAGACTAGCAACAAGCATGATGATTACTGCATTGATTACCAAGGTAAATAATCCCAGAGTAAGGATATTGACTGGCAATGTAAGTAACAATAACAAAGGCTTGATGACAGCGTTGAGGATACCAAGCACCAGGGCTGTAATTAGTGCTGTAGTAAAATTAGGCACTCTAATACCTGGGATGATATAAGCAGAGATGATGATAGCTACAGCGCTAACGAGCCAGTTGATTAGAATAGACATATAATTTTAGTTAGCAATTTACAAGTGACAATTAACAATTGAGGTGAGATCAAAGTTGAAGGTGGATTTTTCTGTATTAAACCTCTGCTCTCTGATCTCTTTATCCCGCATATGCGGGACGCGCCTCTGACCTAATCTAGTTGGTTCTTACTCCGAAGATACGGAATACTAAACCAATCAATGCTAGCACAAGGAGAATGTGAATCAGTCCACCGCCAATTTGGAAAGCGAATCCGCCTAACCATGAGATGACGAGGAGGACGAGGATAATATCTAGGATGCCCATATAGTTGGAGTTTAAGAAATAGTTTTAGTAATACTAAGCAATATCTGCTTTGAAATCTTCCCATTCACCTTTGATTTTGTCAGTCATTGCTTTGACTTTGTCTTTTGCCCATTTGCCATCTTTAGCTGCAGTATCAACGATTTCGTCGACGAGTTTTTCGAAGTTGGCTTGGGTTGCCTTCTTCTTTGCCTTGAGATCATCAAGACCAGCTAAGATATTGCCACGAATCTCAACATACGCTTGTTCAAGATCATCACTGACTTTGCCAAACATATCGGTGAGAGTCTTTTGGACATCTTCACGCTTGTGTTTGAAACCTGCTGCTAATTCTTCAGCCTTTTTACGAATGTCATCGCGTGTCTTCTCGCCCTTTTGAGGAGCGAAGGCAAGACCTAGTCCAGCACCGATTGCTGCAGCGACGGCGATTCCCAATGCACCTAAAGCTAAACCATTTGAACCATGATCATTTGAGTGACTCATATAATGTTTGTTAAGGTCGACTTTTACGCTAGTCCTAAAAAAAGAGTTTTTCAACCCATAGGCTCAAAACTGGGCTTGCTTAGTTTTTTGTAATGGTTCTTAATGTTAATTGATAATAAGTATTTAAAATGTCAATGTTTGGCTAGCGAAAAATGAATTGTCAGTTATTGCTCAGTTGATCTGATGAAGTAATGGTTGTATTTAAAAATGACTCGGTGTATGACATGGCTAGTTTCAATTTTACCTACTTTTTTATGTCGCAAGAAAACATGTCACTGTGGGAAGAAACTAAACCAATTAATTTGGATAATTTAGAAAAAAATGAAGCCGCTGATGTTTGTATTATTGGTGGTGGAATAGCAGGGCTGAGTGTAGCTTATGAATTGTTACAAAAAGGGAAATCAGTAGTGGTGGTAGAAGGAAAAGAAATTGGTGCTGGTGAGACAGGTCGTACTACTGCCCACCTTTCAAATGCGCTGGATGAAGGATTTGTGAAGTTACAAAAAATGTTTGGTGTAGCTGGTGCAAAACTAGCAGCGCAAAGTCATACTGCAGCGATAGATTGGATTGAAAGGATTGTGCAAACAGAGAAAATTGACTGTGATTTTGAACGTGTAGGCGGCTATTTACTTGGTACTAATACTGGTGCGCTGGAAGCTGAATTAGAAGCTGCTCATGAATCAGGACTAGTAGATGTTTTGTTTGAAAAAGAGTCACCGATTGATCCGAAAAGTGCCTCCTTGTTTTTTCCACAGCAGGCACAATTTCATCCTCAGAAATATCTCAATGGACTAGCTGCAGCAATCATTAAAAAAGGAGGCAAGATTTATACCAATACCTTTGTAAAAGATGTACAAGAAAAAGAAGCTGTAGTCGTTACAACCAAAGACGATATAACGATTACTTGTCAGTCTGCTGTAGTAGCTACCAATACACCATTTCTCAATACGTTTGCTATTCATACCAAACAAGCTGCCTACCGTTCGTATGTGCTTGGTCTCAGTATTCCTCAAGGTTCAGTCTCAAAGGCCCTTTATTGGGATACTGAGGATCCCTATCACTATGTTCGAGTTTGTAATGGTGACCATGAAGATGTGTTGTTGGTAGGTGGTGAAGATCACAAGACAGGTCAAGCTAATAATGCTGACCAACGTTTTGATCATTTATTAACATGGGCCAAGCAAAAGTTTCCCATGGCTGGCGAAATTAAATTTTCTTGGTCTGGTCAGGTGATGGAACCGATTGATGGTCTGGCATTTATTGGGCTCAATCCCGGTAACAAATATGTGTATATCGTCACGGGAGACTCAGGTCATGGTTTAACCCACGGTACTATTGCTGGCATGTTGATTAGTGATTTAATTGTGGGTACGGAAAATACTTGGGAAAAACTCTATGATCCAAGTCGCAAAAATGTGCATGCCTTTGGCCAGTTCTTTAAAGAAAGCTGTAATGTTGCTTTGCAATATACAAAGTTGGTAAGTAAGGGCGATGTACAGTCAGAAAGTGAAATTAAACCTGGCTCCGGTGCTATCATCAAAAAAGGTTTAAAGAAAATAGCTACGTACAAAGATGAGCAAGGTAATGTCCATCAGTGTTCTGCTTTATGTCCTCATTTGGGTTGTGTAGTAGCTTGGAATGGAGGAGAGAAGACTTGGGATTGTCCCTGTCATGGCTCTAGATTCACTGCTCAGGGAAAAGTACTCAATGGTCCCGCTACGCAAGATTTACCATCTTTATGAAAAATATTATCAATGAGTTTAGAAAGTTTGCTATTCGGGGCAATGTCATGGATTTAGCAATCGGGGTGATTATTGGTAGTGCTTTTAATAAAATTGTGACGTCACTAGTTGACGATATTATCATGCCGCCCTTGGGATTGGCTGTCGGTGGTTTGAGATTTAGTGATTATAAATTGGTACTTAGACCTGATGAGATTGGTGCCACAGGACATGTCTTACAATCTGCTGTTACGCTAAATTATGGAAATTTTATTCAGATATTAGTAAATTTTTTAGTGGTTGCTTTGACTATTTTTGTGATGGTGAAAGTGCTGAATGTTTTACGTGAGAGGATGGCTCCTGAGAAAGAAAAAGTATCATCTCTGACTCCTAATACTGAAGTGGTCTTACTGACTCAAATTAGAGATTTACTAAAACCTAGGCAGTCCAAATAAAGTGAGGCTCCCTAGGCTTGTGAAATACAATTGTTGTCCTAGATGGTGCTGAGCTTGGCCATGATGCTTCATGACTGTTCTGGCCGCTGCTTCTTTTGTTCGGCTGATTTATATCAGTGTAAAATTTAAGTTTTACTTAGTGATTAGTTTTGCTAGGATGGAATCCAGTAACTGTATTGTAGACAGAATTTTGCTTTTGGTTTATAGTATTCTGTTTTCTAAAAATTTATGAAGCAATTGGAAATAGTTGGGCTGCAGCCAAAAAGTACTCGTGAACGCTTGGCTGCTTTGCTCATTGGTCTCAGTATAGGAGGGTGTCATCAGCGTATGGAGGCAGGTAATGAAGGCACAATATTTCAAGTAGGAGTATCACCTGCGCCGTCAGCACATGATAATATCTTGGTATATGCTACTGTCCCATCTGCTGTGCGACATCTACCGGTAGATCTAACTATTCGTGCCGGTGAAGGAAGTGTCACTAGTCGATCCAGAAATGATTTTGGTCAGGTGCTTATGGATAATTTGTGCTGCGATCCTGAAGCCCTCGCCAAGGCTGACACGCATGCTGAGCTACTACGTAACCAAGGCTGTACTAGGCAACTGAGTACGCATTCTTGTGGTGTTGGTAGCGTAGATAGTGGAATTCGGGTAGCAGATTTTACACCACCAGAAGCTACTACTCACTGTCAACAAGTAAATTTCTTTGCTACCTATCCTATGGTTAGTCGAGGCTTAGTGTCCGCGATGGTGGGAGCTAGTGCTCATTTTACTTTGGCACCATCACAAGCTAATTCTCGCTAGTTGTAAGGTATTTTATTTGTTTTGGAGAAAAATTAGTGCTAGGTTGATAGGACTTAAGATCTATTTTATGCGTAGAATTATTGTTGCATTGATTATCGCCGCAATCTTCGGTGGTGGATGGGGACTCCTCTACTTTATCTTCAGATAAAAGAGACTACAGGAGGTATACCGAAGGGCATGCCTCCTATTTTCCTAAACAATTTAGATTTTTAAATTTTAAAATTTTCACGTTATGATTAAGCTCTATGGGCCAAGAATGGGATCAGCACTTCGTAATCACTGGCTGCTCTGTGAGGTAGATGTGCCTTACGAACATGTTTCAGTCGATTTCAAAACTCGCGAACACAAAGGTGAGGCATTTTTGGCACTCAATCCAAATGGCCAAGTGCCGGTAATGGTTGAAGATGATTTTGTATTACCAGAATCATTGGCTATCAATGATTATTTAGCGGAAAAATATGCTCCTCAATTGCTTGGTACCAACCCTCGTGATTGCGCTACTATTTGGCAATGGAGTTTGTGGGCAACTTATACCATGCAAAAGTATCTCGGTGAGATCTTTGGTCAAAAAATTGCTGGCACCAATGACGAAAAAGTAATTGCTGCAGCAAAAGAAAACTTAGCCAAATACTTAGTGATTCTGAACGACCGTTTATTAGGTCGTGAGTTTCTAGTCGGTGACCAATTCTCAGTAGCTGACATCAATGTCGGTAGCACTTTGACGTATGCTTTCTCAATCGATTTTAGTTACGCAGATTATCCAGAAATTACCCGTTACCTACACGCAATCACCCAACGACCAGGCTACCGCAAAGCCCGCGCCGAAGACTAAGAAACCTCTGCCCTTTGACCTCGTATCTCTGACCAAATTTCCTATGTCTGCTGTTGTCATTCAAAACTTATCCAAAACGTACAAAACTGGCCATCAGGCTTTGAAGAATGTTTCATTCACTATTGAGCAAGGAGATTTCTTTGCTCTCCTAGGACCAAATGGAGCTGGTAAGACTACTATTATCGGTATTCTGACAGGCTTGGTAAATAAAACTGAAGGTAAAGCGACTGTATTTGGCTTTGATCTAGATACTCAACTTGATCAAGTGAAACAGTGCATCGGTGTCGTTCCTCAAGAGTTTAATTTTAGTATTTTTGAAAAGGTGTTTGATATCGTAGTTGCTCAGGCTGGGTACTACGGTATTCCTCGTAAAGTAGCTGAAGAGCGTACTGAAGAAGTACTCAAGGCTTTGGAATTGTGGGACAAGAAAAATGTCGTAGCGAGGGCTTTATCTGGTGGTATGAAACGGAGACTCATGATCGCTCGGGCTTTGATTCATAAACCAAAACTTCTGATTTTGGATGAACCAACCGCTGGGGTAGATGTAGAGCTTCGTCATGGTATGTGGGATTATCTTCAAAAGCTAAACGAACAAGGAACAACTATTTTACTTACTACACACTACCTGGAAGAAGTAGAACAACTCTGTCGCAATGTGGCCGTGATCAAACAAGGTGAATTGATCAAACTGGATAGTGTCAGAAATGTTTTGAGTTCTTTAGAGAAACAAACATTTCACGTCTCTATTGTTCCCACTACAAAAAAGATTGATTTGCCTGACTACGCTGTAAGAGTCGTTGATGAAGCGAGTCTGGAAATTGACCTTACTGCTAAGCAGTCTGTGTCTGCTTTGATTAGAGCATTGGACACACTCGGTGTGGAAGTGAAAGACTTGCGAGCTAAAGGTAATCGGTTGGAAAATTTCTTTTTAGATTTAGTAAAAAACTAATATATGAATGCAGCAGGTAATTGGGTCGCTTTTTCTACTATTGTTCGCAAAGAAGTCACACGTTTTTTGAGAATTTGGCCACAGACATTGCTTCCTCCAGTAATCAATCAAGCTTTGTACTTTGTGATCTTTGGTAGCTTTATTGGTTCTCGAGTAGGAGACATTGGTGGTGTTCCTTATATGGCTTTCATCGTGCCAGGTTTGGTGATGATGGCTGTGATCAATAGTGCTTTTGCCAATGTAGTTAGCTCATTCTTTGGATCTAAATTTCAAAAGAATATAGAAGAATTGATGGTTTCGCCCACACCTAATTATGTGATTGTGGGAGGTTATGTAGTCGGTGGTATGCTGCGTGGTATTTTAGTGGGACTGATTGTATTGGCTATCTCTATTTTCTTCACAGCGCCAATTATTACTTATCCACTGATTGTATTTATATTCATTACCTTGACTTCATTGGTGTTTGCCTTGGGTGGATTAACTAACGCCATCTTCGCTACCAAATTCGATGATGTTAGTGTCTTTACTACCTTTGTACTCACACCACTTTCTTACCTTGGTGGTGTGTTCTACTCGATCAAGAGCTTGCCTGATCCTTGGCAAACTCTTGCTCGAGCCAACCCTATTTTGTATTTAATCGATGGTTTCCGTTATGGATTCTATGGTGTGTCCGATGTGTCTATTTATACAAGTCTTGGTGTGCTTGTGCTGATGACGGTGATTTTGATTTGGTACAATATGCATCTTTTGAACAAAGGTGTGGGTATGAAAAGCTAACCAGTAATAGTGATATTCTTGAGATAGCTAATATATCGACTGAGCACCTGCAGCATGGTATCTCGATAGATTGGTTTATTTTGAGGGAAGCTACCACTTTCCAAGTTAACTAAACCAAGTCTAACTGCATATTCAGCATATTGGCGGAATGATTCGTCAGTAATACCTGTGAAGCTGGCGGTATAAGTGATGGCTGGACTGTGTTGGTGGAAGTAGAAACCACTACCAAGCAAGATCTTGCTCATTTCTGCGTAAGTCACTGCTTGATTAGGATAAAACTTACCGTCCTTGCCGTTTACAATGCCTAGTGCTTGGGCAGTACCAATAATGAGTGACATTTCTGAGTTGTCATGAGGTACGTCACTAAAGGCTGTATTCTTATGGAGTTGATCAGTCTGTAAACAGTTGGATTGTAAGGCGATTTTGGTCAGCTCAAAGCGGGTGAGTGCTTTGCCGAGGCCGTACGTTTGAGCATTGTAGCCTTGGATCAACCGAGTATTAGTACCACGATTCAGAATACTAGTTAAAAACTGTGCTTTAGTTTGATCAGTAGTTACTTGGACATCAGAGAAACTAAGTGCAGCAATGCCATTTGTTTGTAAGCACATAACTGGATCCTCGGTCGGTGCAGGAGGTACTGAAGGTTGCACTACTTGAGCTTGTTTGGTGCTTGATCTAGCAGGTGAATCATTGCCAGTGTAACGCCAACCGCTACTGCCGCTACTACTACTGCCACCATTTATTACTGTAATACCGGGAGGTGAAATAATACCGCCTCCACTGTTGCCTGGATGCGATGTGCTGCTTGGTGAGGGAGTTGGGGTACTAGTGACTGATGGGGTAGGACTAGGAGTAGGTGATGGAGTGCTTGTCACCGTAGGAGTTGGGCTTGGAGACGGAGTGATTGGTACAACGTTGGCAGAGCTAGAGTTATTGCCTGGTACTGGATCTGAAGTCACACTAAATACCGTAGCTGTATTGATGATAGTACTTGAGGTATCTGTAATGGTAACGGTAATAGACATTACTGCTGAACTACTTGGTGCAAGTGTACCGATGCTCCACATGCTAGCGACAAGTGTGCCGACACTCAGTGAAGCACTTTCAAAATGAACACCACTTGGCAATGTATCCATGACAATTACGCCATTACTAGCAGTGACGATAGAATTATTGGTAACGGTAACTTCATAAACAATAGTGCCTCCGAGCTGTGGATCAGGTGCTGTCGCTGTTTTGGTGATGCTTAAATCAGCTGATGGCGTTGGTGGAGGAGTACTGGGTGTAAATGAAGCCGTGCTAGAATTATTGATTGAGACTGGATCAAAGCTACCGCTGCTAACAGTCGCAGTATTATTAATAGCGCGTGAGTCATCGTTGATAGTAGTAGTGATGGTCAGCGTAGCTGTAGCACTAGGAGTCATGCTGCCGATTGCCCATGTGCTCAAGGTGTCGTTGTAGGTGCCAGTAGTAGCAGTTTGTGTAACATAAGTAACACCACTTGGCAGCATGTCGTTTACTGTGACGCCTGTAGCTGTGGCGACAGCTGAAGTATTGGTAACAACAATTGTATATGTTGCTGTGCTGCCCAAAAGCTGAGTAGTGGCGTCGACTGTTTTTGTGATACTCAAATCGGTGGCAGTCGATGGTGGTGCTCCCGTTGGAGTAAATGAAACAGTATCGGAGTTGTTGCCAGGTGTAGGGTCAGTAGTAGTAGAGGTGACTGATGCTGTATTGAATATTTCGCTGGAGCTGTCGTTGATAGTAGCGGTAATGGTGAGCTCTTCTGTGGTACCTGCCCCCATACTGCCAATGCTCCAAGTACTAGTAATGTCATTATAAGATCCACTAGTGGCTGATTGGCTGACATAGGTCAATGCACTAGGCAACATATCAGTTACTTCTACGTCTGTAGCTATAGTAGTAAGAGATTGATTATTGACTGAGATAGTGTAGGTAACTGTACTGCCTAATGACGGGCCTGATGGACTGGTAGTTACCGATTTAGTAATAAGCATATCCGTATCGGTAGGTGGAGGTGGTGGTGTGGTTGGTGTAGTGCTGACAGTACTTGAATCGTTGGTATTTGAAGGATCAAAAGTGGAACTAGTGACTGTAGCAGTATTGTAAATTTTAGCTGAATCATCAGTGATAGTAACATCTAAGGACAATGTACTAGTACTGCCCGGAGTGATATCACCGATTGCCCATTCACCAGTACCAGGTACATAAGTACCTAAGCTAGCTGATTGTCCTGTATAGTTCACACTCGAAGGTAATAAGTCTGTTACTACCACTCCAGTTGCTGTGGCTACCCCAGAGTTATTGGTGACTGAAATTGTGTAAGTAATTGTATTGCCTAGCTGTGGGTCAGGAGCAACAGCAGTTTTTGTGATTTCTAAATCAGCGCTCACCGTTGGTGGTGGTGCCGTGGGGGAGATATCGACTGAGTCTGTATTATCAGTGGCGTTGAGTTCAACAGTATCTGATGTTACTGAAGCTGTATTGGTAATAGTGCTTCCTGATACATCGTTGATTACTGCATCGATAGTCAGCGTCTCACTACTATTTCCAGCCATATCGCCAATCACCCAATCACCGCTTCCGGATGAGTAAGATCCTACACTGGCATTCTGGGCCAAATAGCCAAGTGAAGCTGGCAACATATCTGTTACTACTACATTGGTGGCGCTAGAAGTGTTGGTGACTGTGATGGTATAGGTCACTGTATCTCCCAGTGCAGTACTAGGTGCTGAAACTGTTTTGGTAATAGTCAGATCTGTAGTGGGGGGGGGGGGGCCATATAGACCAACATCGATATCTGTGTTGAAGTGATCGAGTTGGAAGAAAAAGTTGTCCGTGCGATATTCGGTACCAGAAGGCAGTGCACTTGTAATATCACTATCTAAGCTATCGTCAGTCTGATCTGCTGGGGAAATCTGATAAGAGACTGGGATCTGGTCAATTACAACATAAGCGTTGTAACCGATTGGCCCGCTGTACTGCCAGTTGACATCAGTAAAAGTGAAATCACCGTAACCATCAATTACATCCAGATGTGGAGTTCCTGCCTGGGTTTCCGTGAACGGACCAAAGGTGTAGTTATGTTTTGGTGACATGTTTGTTGGATATCCTGACCGTCCACAGCTACCTTCAGTAAGTAAGTTGTTTCCGGCATCATAAAGACGGAAGGCACTTTGATCTACGCTACAGTAAAAATCTGTTCTCAGTGTCAGATAGTATTGGCCACCAGGTTGTACCTGACAAGAATAGCTCACTACGGTATTAGCTACGCTACCACCAGCTTGATTGATATTTCGACCGAAACATTGAGGATTGAGCGGGTCATTGCCCACTTTGTAATCACCTATACTTCCAGTAGTAGTAGTGTCTAAAACAGTATTAGTATTTGCATCAAATAATCGTAGTCTATTACCAGCAACACCAGTAGTTTCACTAGGATCTTGGATACCATCTTGATTGGTATCGTACCAAACACGGTTACCCACTAGCGATTGTTGTGCTATATGCATACCAATGTCAGTGGCAGTATACGTGCCAGTATTTACGCCAGGAAATTGCTGAATATTGTTGCCGGTTGTTAAGCGATTGATAGTGGCCAGGCTAGAGATACGGTAGTCTTGGCCAGCTGAAATACCAGTGGTATCTAGTTCATTGAAGCTATAATAACCATTTTCATCGGTTATTTTTGTGCCGAGAACAGTACCAAACCCTGTGCTTGCTGGTTCTGCCCAGAGATCTATGCCAAGCCCCACATAATCAAAGTCTGGAGTAGCATTGACTCCATCACCGTTGAGATCATTGAATACATGACCAGTGATGATGATAGTACCAACTCTAGCATAGGCCGGATCTTTGCTAGTAAATGTTGATTGTGAAGTAAAGTTAGCATTTGCTGTTGCTGTCATACTAATAGTGCTATTGCCAACACTGAGTCCACTGATGCGAACAAATACACCATCACCAGGTGCAAGTGAGGTAGGGAAGCCAACACCGGATATGTTGTGCGAACCATCGAAAGTACATGCTGTACCCAAAGTATCAAAATCAAAAGTAGTGTGATCTAGCGTAGTGCCTATAGCAAAAGTACATATTGGAGTCCCACTCCAGCTACTAAGGTCTTTTGTCTGGAGAAAAATATTCTCAACAGAGGAGGATGAGCCAGAGCTATTGCGAAGGTCGATATAATATGTGGCTGCTGCACCGCTGGTTAATAGCGGTCCACTACTGGGAGTATCTGCAGCATAATCTGTAGCTCCACTAGTAATCGTGCTTTGAAGAATAATTGTATTGGATGCTGAAGAAGCCGGTAAGCTTTCCTTGGTCAAAGGAAGTATCGTACTCAAGCTCAGCAATGTCACTAACACAATTGAAAAAGTCTTTTTGGAGAAAAAATTTCTAAGGTGGGGCATTTCGATTTGTTATTGTTTCTACTAAGTATAACAAAAAACTGCCCTTTTACCAAAAGATATTAGCTTATAATTGCTTTGAGTGAAGAATTAAGCGATTGTCTTGATTATTTGGTGCCTGGTTTAGTTGTTGTTCTAACTAAACATGCTGGAGTAATTGAAAATGTACCTGTTTGGTGGGGATGTGAAACAGCTACCATACAATCAGATCCAATCCTGGTTACTTTTAATAAAGTCTTGGGGTCAGTACTTCTCATTACTACACTACCTATAGTAATGTTTTTATCTCTGATTTCTAGCCATCTGCTTTTTGTGGATCTTCGAAGATCAGTACTAGCGTTTATTACTTTATTCCCTATTCGCCAACATGAATAAGTTTTTGGGGTAATACTTTGGGTCTCCATGAATATACAATACGCTGCGTATGCGACTCTTTCACCTATTGAGTACTCATTCGTCCCAGTTATTGCTTCAGCAATAGCTTTTCTAGTAGCTCTTTTTTTCCTTAATGTGCCAAGATGGGCAAATACTTCCTGTCTAATAACCTTGCGCGTTGCTGCATAACTACTGCCTTGACCTGCTTGTTCAGGTAATAATGTCCCATGCAGGGTCTTTGTTAGCTGTCTTTTGCTTAATAACATATGTTTTGAATAAAACTGTTGGTAAGAAAATACATTAAAGCTCACTTTTGTTAAAATAAGATTAAAGCTTTTGAGGCTTGATGCCGACTATTAATCTTTTTTTAATATTTCCAGGGGATAAATGAAGAAAACTTCTTGAGCAAGTGAGAACGACGCTGGCGGCATACTAGCAACTGTATTTTTGAGAGTTTGATCTAATTTTTCTTCGCGAGTGACGTATTGGAAAAAGGGGATTGCTTCTGGTTTGATGCCCATAGGATTACAAAACTGAGAACGATCCCACTTCTTGCTATTCCATGGCCATTGTTTGAATAGAGCCGTGTTGGTATGTAAATAGGCCTCGATATCTTCACTAGCCAACAACTGAGCATCATACAGATGGCGAATCTGCCATATTAGATTTTTCTGACTGTTGATTAAGATCACCAATATACCTGTAGGTGATAGTAGCGATTGATAGTAATCAATTTTGTCTTTCTCTACTCCATACCAACTATTGAGAGAGAGAATGAGATCATACTTTTGGGCTGTCTGATAGGTATTGGCGTCTTGTAATAAGAGCTGATGTGATTCGCTGGATAGAGTATGAAATTCTTCTTTGGCTGTATGCAGCAGTGATGCTGAGACATCCAGTCCAGTATAACTACCTACTTTGTATTCAGCTTTTAGTTGATGCAGCACATGCTTGGTCATAGCACCATCGCCACAGCCGATTTCAAGCACATGGAGATGATCTTTGTTTGTTGGATCCGGCCATTGATCATGAAGCTTTTCTACTAAAAAATCCCCAGCTTCTTTTTCTACAGGCCACAAGAAGTGTTTAAACTTTTTAAATATTTCTACGAATGCGTCAGACTGATAGTCGGCTTGATATTGCTGTGCAGATAAATTCATGGAGATGCTCAAATGCTTTTCTGAGAAAACTTAATCTTTTTTTGAATATGCTTCAAGAGAGAGAAATGGGCAGCCGAAATAGTAGATAGTAAGTAGTAATCTTGGATAGCCAAATTATTTACTAATACCGCGTTTGTTTCGGTAGATCTAAATAAAGCTCCTCCAATATTCAGCCGCTAAACTGTTCATTATTCATTATTCACTAGCATCCCCATATTGACTTCTTCACTGATTGTTTCACTCTCACGAAAGTGCTATTATCCTTTCTAAAACTTTTTCCGCTAATTTTTATAAAAGAAAAAGTGATATTATGAAAAAAGAATCAACTCTCTTGGTTTGTAATTTGGGTGGTATCGACGACAGCGAATGTCTCGGTGAATTAGTAGACACAAATGGTGTCCAGGCCCCAGTATACGGAGAAGTATTTGAAGCCGTGCAGTACTATCTGAGCGAGACTGAACGTGTGAATAACCTTTTGCTAGGTCAAGGTATTGCTACATGTAGAAATGCTACTATTATTAGTGAATGGCGTAGAGTAGATGAACTTTTGAAATTCCAGGCAACTAGAAAAATTGCTCAGTTGCCACGCGGTCAGCAAGAATTGTGGCATGTTTTAATGTATAGAAAAAGATTACAACTGTGTTTTTTATTGCCGGCTGCAGCTACTGTGCAGAAGGAAAATTTAGAACAACTAAGTTTGGTAAGAGCTTCTATCAGAGCAAACAAAGGAAATGTTGTGAGTTTGGTAGCTAGTGATCCAGTACAGGCTGGTCCTAAGCAAGTGCTTAGATTGGCAGCTAAGTCTAAGCGTTTTTCTACTGTGCCTCCTAGTAAAGAAAATGTCGTCCAGGGGCTAACGGTGATTGGTCATGATCATTATTTAGTTTTGCATCCACCGGTACAAAAAATTCTCTTAGCTAGTTAATTGGGGTGTGATGCCTTGTCGTCCAAGAAAAAGATATGTTTATATGATGGTATCAAAAGATACTTATGGCAGATCTGATTCGTACTTGTACCTTGACTAGTAAGGAATTTGTAATTAGCACAGCAGAACAAGCCCATATCGCTAAATTTGAATCTTTGCATCCGTTGTTGCAGCCAGGAGATATTCCTTTGCCGACTATTCATCCTACTGAGTTTCTTCGTCAAATGCAGAGCTATGTGACCTTGATGGCTCTATTTGATGATAAAAGTTGTATTTCAGGTAAGCCCTTGATTACCCGTTACAATCCAATTTTAGGCTATAAAGTATGTACCACTGAGGAGTTTTGGAGTGACAAAGTTGATAATACATCTGTAGGGAGGCCTTATGATTTTTCGCGCCCTTTTTTTGAACAATGGAATGAGCTTTTGCATGAATGTATTTTGCAGCCCTTAGTACAGATCAATTGTGAAAATAGTCGGTATGTAGACAGTTCGTCATCACTGCGGAACTGTTATTTGTGTTTTGGCATGGGGGAGAGTGAGGATTGTTTGTATTGTTTGAAGACACGTTATCCTTTGCGCAATCGGGATTGTGTAGATTGTATTGGTATTGTGGATTGTGAGCTTTGCTATAGCTGTGTGCACTGTGACCGATCGTATGCGTGTCAGCACTGTACAGACTGTCAGGATTCGTATCAGTGTTTTGGTAGTACAGATTTGATTGGTTGTAAGTATTGTTTTGGTTGTATTGGTTTGCGTCAGACTGAGTATGCGATTTTTAATGAAGTAGTGGGAAAGGAAGCATATGAAGCTTTTATGCTAGACGCTAATATCGGTAGCTATCAGTTGCGGACAGAATATTTGCAAAAATGCCTTGCTTTTGTTGCTAAGCATATTGTTGAGATCAACACCATTAAAAATAGTGAAGAGAGTTCTGGGTGTTACTTGGATCACTGCAAAAATGCTTATCAATGTGAATTTGGGGAAAACTTGGAAGACTGTGGGTGGAGTACCGGCGCTTTTGGCAAAGATATTTGGCGTGGTGAAGTGTATCAAGGTGAGCTTGGTTATCAGTCATCTGTTTTATCTGGTCGTTTGGGATTTTGTAATTCAATCAATACTGGCAGTGAAAACTTTTATAGCTACATGATCTTTGGTAGCAATAGTTGTTTTGGTTGTGCCATGCTCAAGCAGAAATCGTATTGTATTTTGAATAAACAGTATTCGAAGGAAGAGTATGAAGAGCTGGTACCGAGGATCATTGCTCATATGAAAAGTACTGGGGAGTGGGGGCAGTTTTTGCCCGGACAGTATGCTCCCCATCTTTATGAGGAGACACAGGCGGGGGAGACGGGAGGTCGGAGAGCAGAGGTCAGAGGGCAGAGGTTGGCTGCGGATTCAATTGAAGGTTTGGCGGCTATGCCTGATCATATTAAACATGTTGACTTGGATGCGATATCTCAGCAGACATTTAGATGTGTTTTGACAGGGAAGTCTTTTAAGATGGTGATGCAGGAGGTGCGGTTTTATGTGGCACAAAATATTCCTTTGCCTCGGGTGCATTGGCAAGAACGATTGCGGATTTTGTTGAAGGAGGTTGTAAAGTAATTGAATTTTTAGCTCTTAGTCTTTATTCTGATCTCTCATAGTTGCTATTTACATTTTTCCTGTAAGTGTTAATGTACTCATTTGAATTTCAATAAATATGACAACAAGAAGACCTAGATCACCATCACCTGATGAGACATTGAAAACAACCCCAGTACGACCCACTGGTACTGTGATGGATATGGGGTTGGCTGAGCGAGTGGCAACAGAGCATGTAGCGGAAACCAATAAAGATATCGCGTACTATCAAGGTGAGATATACGAGACACTTCAATCAATTGGCTATACCAGTGACTTTGCGCAAGATGCAGTACGTTTTTATACCTTGGCTTACAATCACTGCGGTAATTTGTTGATCGCTCGTGAGAAGATTAATCAATATTGTACATTGCGATTAGAGGGTGAGACGCACGATGTTGTTTGTCAGAAAATTTTGGCCTCTTTACCAAAACAAGATGTTATGGCTGAACCAGTTGCTGATGTGGATTCAACAATTGTTGAGCCCGAGCAAGGCTTTGATGCTTTTGATAGGCGTTGGCATGACCAACCTCGACTTGCTACACCAGTAGTAAGCCCTGTGGTGGCTACTAGAGACGATATTGCTGCTCTGCTACCTGCAGCAGTAGCCTCTATGAGACCTGTCCCAGCACCAACAGCACCAACTGCACCGATTGAAGCCGTCATACAGCACCTATCTATGGGGGTGGATGCGAGTAGAGCTGATACTGTTCTTGAAGCTAATGTGAGAGGTGACATTGCTTTTAGTCAAGCTTTGACAGAGCAACGTTTAGCTTGTCGTCGGATATTAATAACTGAAGGTTATTCGCCAGAAATTGCTGAGGAAGGCTCCGTATATTATTCCGAGAAATTGAAAACTTTTGCTATTCCTGCTCGTTCAATGCAAGAAACTAGAGTCTACTGTCAGCAAAGAAAGTTGGGTGCTTCAATCACTGATGCTACTTTGGCTGCACAGGGAAAGCTAATTGGTATACCTGCGCATGATGATGCTATGGATGCAAATCTAGAAAGAGCAATGGTCGAAAATAGGGAGAGAGGGGGAATTCGCAATAAGATTTTGATGGTCGTAGGTGTTGGCGTATTGCTGGCTGGTGTCATTGGTGGCGCTTATTATGTCGGTGCTCATAGAGGTGAAACTCCAGTGGAGACTCCACCTGCTGCACAACCTTAAATTACTACTTGTTTTCTCCTGCATTGCGAGAGAGAATAACTTTAAATTATTACTCAAATTTTAATCACCATTTATGTCTGCAAAACTGAATCCTGAAGTACGTCAATCTCGTACAGTGATGGGGGTCTCTCCCGAAGCAGATCAATTGGCTTTGACGCGACAGCGAGTGGCCACTGCATTTGGATTGGAAGCTTCTGCAATTGAAGTAGCAAATCCTCGTGGTGAGAGAGCTAAAGTGCGAGAGTATGATGCTAAAGCTCGTCGCCGACCATCTCCAGTCCAGAAGGTGGCAGCTGTTGCAATCAATGATGGGAAGACTGTACTGATGGATGGAGTTGAGGATGGGCGTACGGTGTGGTGTAAGGCTATTGCCAGTATGAGCATGGGGTGTTATGAGGAGTTGCTAGGGCGATTTTCACATGAAATAGCAAATGATGCTGCTCTGTTTTATGGTAC
This sequence comes from uncultured Candidatus Peribacteria bacterium, assembly GCA_964514565.1. GTDB lineage: Bacteria > Patescibacteriota > Gracilibacteria > RBG-16-42-10 > RBG-16-42-10 > JAGNZB01. The sequence continues at coordinate 22,255 of CAZERA010000003.1, forward strand.
TTTGTTGGATTCTTTTACAAGTCCACAAGATGCTATGGCAAAAGCTAGCTATTATGCAGAGCAACGCCATCTTGGCTTAGATGATGTCGGTGCCAAAGATGTGGTTGCTGGTAATAGAGCACCTTTTAGTCAAATTGTTGAGCGTGTTAGTGGAGAGGTAGGAACAAACTTAGACTCAGTGGTAGTTGATCCAGAGCAAGCTGTGGTTTTACCAGTTACATCTCACTCTCGGCTCAAGGTAGCAGCAATTGTTTTTGGTTTAGGTGTAGCACTTGCTGGTGGTGTTTGTGCTGTGCGTAAATTAGTAAATAACGTAGTTTCTGTTAGTAGTCAGACTCAACAACGCTAATACATTTACTTTTTCCAGAGTTTTTTAGCCAAGGCTGCAAAGGTCTTGGCTTTTTCTGGATCTGATTCGCAGTCGATTTCCATGCCGCGCCATACTGCTTTGCCATGACGCATTTGCAGTTTTGATTCTACTTCGAGTTGATCTGCCACTGTATGTGCTGCTCTAAGAATGGCATTTGCACCATCTTCATGTTCTTCTGGATCCACTGTCAGACAAATCCGTTTCAAATCTGCTGTCCACATCGTCGCCTTGAGTAGACTGCTTTGATTGTTGAACGGATCAAATGCTGGGGACAGTAGATATTCGAGTAGGCCGGGTGATTGGTACAGGGCATGTTTTACGATTTCAGCAATGCCCAAAGATATTTCGTGTTCTGATAAACTGGGTAAAAAACGTTCGTCTAAAATAATCCGATTGGGTTCGTAATAGCTGCGATAGAAATGGCGTTCATAAACATCGTCTTTGACTCGATGGATACGTACTTTTCCACCGATACTAGTATCAGACATACTGAGCACAGTAGTGGGGATATAAGTGGCTTCACATTGCCATTGTTCAGCAATGTACCCGACGGCATACAATAAGGATCCGCCGCCAATAGCTGCAATCTTGCCGCCTTTTAGGCCTTGAATATGTTGTAAAGAAGAAGATAGATCTTTGATTTCTTCCCATTCTATTTCGTGCGATTTGAGCAAGATTACTGGGGCGTCCTTGTGGATGATTTGTTTGATCCATGCTTCTTTGGAGACTTTGTGGTCAAGAAAGATCAGGGTGCAATCACTAAAATCTTTAGCTACTAGCTTCTGAGCAGTGAGGCTATAGCTCTTCAGATGGGCAAAACGAGGATGATTGGGGGATACGGGAAAAGTAATAGGGTGACGCAAAATATGAGCAGCAGAAAGCTTTTGGTACTTGTGATCAAGTGCTTGTGTCTCTAGCAATATCTGACTCAGTAAAGGAGAGGCCATAAAGGCTTATTATCCTACTGAGTATAACCCAGTTTGGCACAAAGACAATTTAGTTCATGGGCACTAAAGCTAAATTGGCTTTGATTAAATTGTTAATATGTCTTAATAATTTTGTAACATTTTTCTAAAGCTTGTGAGGTAAGAAGTAATAGGTAAGAGTTAAGAAATGTAGAGGTTATATTCCTATTAAAACCTCTGCCCTCGTACCTTTGATCTATGACCTAATTTTCGCTCACCTTGGCAGAAGACTAAAGTGCAGTTATTCTTGTGGTGTATTTATACTCACCAAATGAAGATTCCTTTCATTCAGACCAAAGTGCAGGCTGGTTTTCCTAGTCCTGCTGCTGATTATTTGGAGAAGCCGATCAATTTGCATGACTACTTGGTGTCCAATGTACCTGCTACTTTTTTGGCTCGAGTGGCTGGTGATTCGATGACTGGAGCCGGGATCTTGCCCAATGATATTGTGGTAGTAGATCGATCGATTACGCCTATTTCTGGGCAGACTATTGTGGCGATGCTAGACGGTGGGATGTTGGTGAAATATTGGATAGACCAGGCTGGTAAGAAGTTATTGCGTTCGGCTAATCCTCAATATCTTGATCTCGTGATTACTGAGCAAAGCGACTTTTTGGTGTGGGGAGTGGTGACTGGTGTAGTGCGAAAGTTATGAAAAATCCTGTCGTCGCTTTGGTCGACTGTAATAATTTTTATGCTTCTTGTGAAAAGGTATTTGATCCTACCATCGTTCATAAACCGGTAGTGATTTTGTCTAATAATGATGGATGTATCATCGCTAGAAGTGGTGAGGCAAAGAAGATGGGGATACCGATGGGGGCTCCTTATTTTAAGCTTGTTGATCAATTGAAGGCTTCCGATGTAGCTGTTCGTTCCTCAAACTATGCTTTGTATGGTGACATGTCGGAACGAGTGATGCAGGTTTTGGAACAGTTTTCATCTCGAGTAGAGCGATACTCGATTGATGAAGCATTTGTGGGGCTGGAACATGTTCCGCTAGATCAGCTTGATCAGTATGTCATGAAGATGAAGGAGACTGTGCAGCAGTGGACTGGCATGCCTGTGTCGATTGGTGTAGCGCGTACCAAAACATTAGCTAAGATTGCTAATCATGTAGCTAAAAAACAGGAACAATACCAGGGATGTTGTAGTTTCCTTGATTGGAGTGTTTCGACGCTTGATCAATTTCTCCAACAATTACCAGTCAAAGAAGTGTGGGGGATTGGCTATGGTTCCGCTAGTCTGTTGGAAAAGAACAATATTATCACCGCTTTGGATCTCAAAAATAAAAGTTCCTCTGTGGTGCGTCAGTTGCTATCTGTATTGGGCGAACGGATTGCTTTAGAATTAAGTGGTATTTCGTGTCTTGCCTTGGATCTGATGTGGAAGCCTCGTAAGGGAATTATGTATACTCGTGGGTTTGGTCGAGATATCAGTACGCTGAGAGAAATGGAGCAAGCAGTTGCTACGTATACTTTCCGTGCTTGGCAAAAGCTCGCTAAACAAGGTTCGGAGATTAGTTGCCTTAGTATCGCAATCAGGAGCAATCGTTTTAGTGCAGATAAACCTTATAGTTCTTCTGGTCATAGTGTTTCTTTTCCGGCTACAGGCGATATTCGTATCCTTACCAAACATGCTTTAGAAGCAATGCGTACTGTATTCAAAACTGGCATTGCTTATCACAAAGCTGGTGTGTTTTTTTATGGTATCGAGTCTAGTGCCAATAAACAATTATCTTTCTTTGATCAAGCACCGCTGGAGCAGGAGAAGACTAGTAAACTGAATTTGGCTATCAACCAGATCAATAAAAAATTTGGTACTGAAAAACTACATTTTGCTATTCAAGGCCAACAGCAACCTTGGAATATGAAGCAAGATTTCAAGTCACCAGCTTATACAACTAAACTGAGTGAGCTAATGATTGTTCGCTAACATTCAGAGCTGGATTTTGTTTAGATCTTGATGAATAACGATTGGTTCAACCGAGACAATTTCTGTCTTGTAGTAAGGGATCTCGGGAATATCATTCCACAAAAATACTTTTTGCTTGAGGACATGAGCGAAGCCAATCTCCATCAAAGTATTACCTCCGATGTAGTTTTTGATACCATGTTTGTCTAGATTGAGTACTAATACAGCGTCGCCGCCTTGCATCAGTTGCCAAAACTCGGTGAGGGGATCGGCATAGGATTTCTGGGCAAGCTTGATGGTTTCTTTTTCACTATCAGATTTACCTACAAAGTCAGGCGCAAAGGATGTGAGATAGGCATCGTGTCCCATGGTGATCAATTGATCCCGAATATCCATCATCTTTTCTGTATACTGCATGCTACCAATAATACCAATTCGCATAGTGATAGTTGAGATACTGAGATCTTAACGAATAGATTCAAAATATAAAATAGCATTTTGCTCCGGTCGATATTTTTGATTATAGTGCTTTCTCATTTTATTTTTTGGATGCAGGAATCTCGCGATAGCGTCGTCATTATCGGTAACTTTCGAAAGCACTTGGCTGAGATTGGCAAGGTTGCTCGATTGATGCACTCACAAGGGATAGATGTTTTGTCACCTATTAGTGCGGAAGGCGTAAATCTTGACGATCCATTTGTCGTTCTGGCTACGGATGATCCTACCAAGTCGCCTCATGATTTACAGTTTGCAGTTTTGACTAAAATATTTAGGACTAGTCTCGTGTATTTAGTGAATCCTGGAGGTTATGTAGGTCTCAGTGCTGCTGGTGAAGTGGGGTACTCCGCTCTCACAGACCAAACAGTACTTTTGCATGAACCTTTGACACAGTTTGGTGACGAAGTTCCTCAGTCTTTGCGCGAGCTCTTTCAGGGGATTCCTAATGCTCAACAGATTCATTCAGCTGCGTTTCAAGACCAATTAGTATTAGCAAAAAGTCATCACTGGAAACTAGCTGAGGAGACCAGAAAAGCAGTAAGAGCATCGGCAAAGGCATGGCTTGATTCCTTGTCTAAACAATCAATCGAAGCAAAATAATAAACTCTATTCTGGCAATTCCTGATCACTATTCGTCCCGCGCCTGCGGGATCTTTGCTCTCCTTCCTGTTTCCTATTATTATCCTTTCGATTATTTCTCCCCTTGGTCTATGGCAAAAAAATCTAGTACCGGTGCTTTGACTCCTGAACAGCACGCAATTCAAGATGCTCGTTATGCTCAAAATCATCAGTATGATTATGTGATTGTGGGTACTGGTAGTTCTGCTCTTACTGTTGGCGCATTACTGGCTCACGCTGGCTACAAGATCTGCATGCTTGAGGCTCATGATTTGCCAGGTGGTTATTGTCATACTTTTGAGATGGGGGGATATGAATTTTGTGCGCAAGTGCATTATATCTGGGGCTGTGGGCCAGGAGGCAAGATTTATGAATTCTTGAAGCGGATTGGTTTGGAAAAAGAAATCACTTTTGAATTGTTGGACAAGAATGGTTATGACCGTATGGCTTTGCCAGATGGTAAGAAAGTGATGATTCCTTATGGCTGGGACAACTTAATCAAGAATGTGGTAGAAGCATATCCTGATCAAAAGGAACCGATGGAGAAATTTGTGGGAGCGATCGAGAAATTGCGAGAAGAGTTTCAAACATTTCCTGATCGTGCTTTGACTTTGAAAGACTACTTACAAGCTTACAAGTATCCGACTATCATCAAATATCGCAATGCTACCTTGCAGGATCTTTACAATGAGACAGGGATGAGCAAAGAGGCACAGGCTGTGCTTTGCGCCAACGCTGGAGACTTTATGCTGCCACCAGAGCGACTATCACTGTTTTGTTATATCGGTCTTTTTGGTGGTTATAATACTGGGGCTTATTATCCTACCAAGCATTTCAAATATTATATCAACCGTTTGGTTCAGTTCATTACTGATCATGAAGGTTGTCATGTTTACTTTGAGACGCCTGTCAGCAAGATCAATGTAAGCGCAGGTAAGGTGACTAGTGTAGAGACTGCAAATGGTAAAACATTTACAGCGAAAAACTTTATTTGTAATGCTGATCCTCAGAAAATGTCTGAGATGATTGGTTTGGAGCATTTCCCAAAAGCTGAGCAGAAGAAATTGGATTATAAATATTCTCAAGCAGGTGTAATGATTTACTTGGGATTGAAAGATATTGATTTGCGTGACTATGGTTTTGGTTCATTCAACACTTGGCATCTAGAGCAATGGGATATGAATCAAATGTGGCGAGAGATGGGACAAGTCAATTTCAGCAAGCCTTGGATCTTTATGTCTACACCTACTCTGCATACCAATGAGCCTGGTACTACACCTAGTGAGAAGCATCAGATCTTAGAGATAGCCGCCTATACTGAGTACAAACCATTCAAGGAAGCAAAAGATCGCAGCTATGCTGAGTATACTAAGCTCAAGTTTCAAGTAGCAGATCGGATGATTCAGATTGCTGAGAAATATATTCCAGAACTGCGTAAGCATATCGTAGTGCAAACTATCGGTACTTCTACTACCAATGAGGATTTCGTATTGGCTCCTGAAGGGAATGCTTACGGGGCTGAACTCTCACCTGAACAAGTTTCTGGTGCTCGCGTCAAAGCGAAGACACCATTTGAGAATTTCTTTTGGTGTAATGCTACTAGTGGATGGGGGGGGATGTATGGGACTGTGGCTACTGGTATGAATTTGTATATGGATCTGACGGGCGATCGGTTTTATGTGAACGCTAATTCGCCGACTGATCAACAGTTTATTGATCAGCTGTAGGTGACGTTAGGGGCTGACGGTTTGTTTGGCTTTGGGCAGGATCTCTCCCTTTGGTCGAGATAGTGGGCGGAGAGTGCCTAGGCGGCAATGTTAGCTTGTGGGTATTCGATAGGCTCTGGTGTAGGTGAGCCTATCGAGTGTGCTGATTACTTTGAACTGTTGATTCGTTCTGCCGTTCGTTTGCCACATCTCAGTGCGCCTTCTGTCCATAGAGCATTCATATAGTCGCCACAGAGGTAGACGTTGTTTTCGCCTTGGTGATTGTCTAGGAATGCTTTTACTGCTGTTAGATAGCCTGTGTAGAATTTAGGCATTGCTTCTGGCCAACGTTGGAGATCGTGGTTTTGGATTTGATCTGTGCTGCTAAACCATGGGCATACAGTCAGTAGGTCTTTTTTTACTTGTTCGAAGATTTCTTGATCTGATAATTGCATGATGCTGCGAGCGTATTCTTCATGGAGCCAGGTACAGAGCAATGTGTCTTCCTCATCAGTTGTCTCTTCACCTTTCATTGCTTCGTTTACATAGCCTGAGACTTTAGTACTTTCCACATATGGCACCCATACTATCGCGATTTTGGGGAGCAGTTTTTTGGGTACGCGGAAAGCGATGCTAATAGATGATGCATAGCGAGCTTTAGACATGATCTCTGCTTGAGCTGCAGAGGGATTACTGAATATCTTTTGGGAAGCAGTTGCTGTACTAGCCAAGACTACCTTGTCGAACTTTTCGCCATCTACTAAACAGCCATCAGTCTCATTGCTGATTTGTTGGACAGGATGATCAAGCTTTACATTGAGTTTACTAGCAAATGCATTTGGTAATGCTTGCATACCACCTTTTGTACGGTACAGATCCCAATTGTCTAATTGTGTCTTTAGTGAATGAATGATGCCAAAGTTGGCCGCTTTACTGATATCTATAGCTCGGTGAAATTGGTAGGTGGTACTAAAGGCATCGACGAAATAATCAGCTACTACTTTGCCACAAGTTTTTTTCATATATTCGTAACCATTTTCATTGTCATAGGCCACCAGGTTGCTGAGATTGAAGAAATCTTCATCTACTTTGGGCGTGCGTAGGTATTGAATAGCTAGTCTGAGATTGCCCCAAAAGCCAGCTACCTGATCACGGTTACACACTTTTTTATCTTTGATGATGCCATAAGCCAAGAAGCGCATTTGTTCCCAGTCGATTTTGAATTCGGCACAATACTTTTTCATCTCGGTGTACCACTGACAGAGATGATCAGCACCTAGATCAAAGATGAAATTGTCTTTGGTACGAGACGACATGCGGCCACCAACTTGGCTATTTTTTTCGAAGACCACTACTTCATGACCTGCTTTTTGTAATTCATAAGCACAAGTGAGGCCGGCGATACCGGCTCCGATCACCGCGATACGTTTGGGAGTAGAGGACATGCAATTAAAGTGAGGGAGTAATCATGCTGAACATATACTATATGAAAGAAAATTCAATTTTATTTACTCTTTTGGGCCGGCTAGGAAGATTACTTTATTTGGTAGCTTTTCGAAGACTGGCTTGAGGTCTTGGATATTGAGTTGCACTGTTTTGGTGGTAACACCGGGTGAAAAAAGATAATCAGTGTGGGTGAATATTTTGGGATCAACTACAATGATAATCTTTTCAGAAAAACCAAAAGGGGATACACAACCGGGTACACATTCGGCGACTGTCTTCACATCTTCAGCTGAAGCGATTGAAAGCTTGACGCCTAACAGTTCTTTCAGCAGTTTAAAATCTACTTTTTCGCCTTGGACAGTCACATAGATATAGTAGTTGTCATCATTGCCTAGCATAAAGACATTTTTGCTCTCGATACCACTCCAATGAAGGCGGGCTTTTTCTCGCTCAGCATCTTCGTAAGAAAGAATTGGTTCATGATCAAATTCTTGATAGCTAATCTGATTTTGATCCAATAAAGTTTTGATGTTTTGATAGACGGTTGTCATACATAGCTTTAATTATGATAAATATACACTGAACTAGTGCGGTATTTAAGACGATGTCTGATTTTAGGCGGGGGGAGCGTCTTCGATTGGCAAACGAAGTAGTTAATAGTAAGTAGTAATTTTGGGAAACTGCATTTATTTATTACTTGCTACCTACTACTTACTCACTCGTTTCTACGGCTGTTTACCTTCAAGCCAAGGGCTGTCATTGACTTTGTATTCATAACATTTTATTCTACTAATCAATATTGTTATTTATAAATGACTAGACGCGTTGAAGTCACTACTGACAAACTAAATTTTGAGGCTCTCTATCAGTCTGATTTTGAGGGCTATGTACAAGCTGACAAAGGGCTACTAACGGAGGCGGTTGCTAGTTGGTGCGAGCGAGCACAAGCTCACAATCAAACGCATGGGGCAGTGAGTTTGTCCGCAGTCACAGAGATGCATAGCTTACTCAGTACTCCTATTCAGCGAATTGCGTTTTGGCGGACAGTGAGTCAGTTGCCTGTCACAGCTGTATATTTTCAACCGGCTCATGCTGCAGCGCTTTTAGCGAAAGTACGTGAATCAGCAACCACTGGTAGTGTAGTTTTGTTAGCTGCTCTTGATGAAATCTTTGCTTTGACTGGACAAGGGGAGTCAGTCTCGGGCGAAGAGATGCAGCTTCGGCTCGAACAAGCAGCTTTACTAGCCGGTTTGGGAGACGCCGACAAAATAAAAAGATTGTTTTCGCAGTTTTTTAAAAAAGTGAAACCGCTTATTACTGATCCTCAGGATCTCACTCGCTTGATTACTTTTGCACAGCAACTACAAGCTCAGGCAAAAGCAGATCCAGCTATGTTGACTGACTTCTTGTGTGATGCTGAGAAAACCTATAAAGCTGATCCGCTTACTTTTTTGTCAGCAGTATTACTGTTAGCAACTACGAGTGCTAGCACAGCCAGAGTGAATACACGTCGAGTATTTCAACTTTTGGGAGAAGGAAAGACAAAAGTAAGTGCTGACACGTTGGTTGTGGTGGCCGAGCTAGTCGGTAGTGGGATTTATCCTACTCCTACCGTGCTGGAAAAGGCAGTGGCACTAGCTAATAAGCCTGATCGTGAACTTTTGATTGGAGAGTTTGTTGCTGTGTCTGAAAGAATTCGTCAGCAAGAAGTTGTGAATGTCGCGGACCCAGTAGAGCTGGATATGTACTACAATTATCTCAAAGTACCCATCCCATTTGCTACCTTTGTGGAGATCTTGCGAGAGGTACCTGCGAGTAAATTGGGGAAGAAAGCAGCTAAGTTTACCCCATTTAGAATTTCCGCTCAGGGAGTAAAAGCAATTACCAATAATACTGACCCTGCTTTGGTAGAACCCCTCAGAGCAGAGATTATTTCTCACTCTCAGGTAGCTACTGCAAAGCAGTTTTTGCAAGCAATTCCTGGTTTGCCCAAAAAAGTGCTGAGTAAAGCAGCTAAAGATGAGCTGATGCGAGCAGTAGCATTGACTCTGACTGACAACCTGAGTAAGGCCGGTAAGCTCAATGCTGTAGGTGAGTCACCATTCAATGATACCAATGTGCTTGGTAAAACAGAGAAGTTGCTACTTTTGCCGGCCTCGTATCAGAAGATTACGCATCTGCAGTATGCTCATTTCCAATTGGGACAATTTATTAAAGCTTCACAAAAGCTAGTCAGAGAAGGAAAATTTATTGCAGCTGAACAAGCGCTGATCAAAAAGAATATTGCTAGAGCTGAGGAGCTTCGTACTGCTTGTAGCAAGGTGACGTATATAGATTTAGAAGTTGTATTGAAAGATTTTGATAGTGATCCAGAGAATTATAAGCATCTGGATGCACTGTGTGAGTGTTATAGCCAGCTTGATCTTTTTACTGATCAAAATGAAGCTGAGGCTAAAATTACTGCAAAGTTGGCGCAGTCAATCTTTACGGCTGCCTTCCATCATATTCATGATATTGGGGTGGCCGATGCTCAGCATCTCTTGAGTGTAAGCGCCCATTATTTGTTTGCTGCTCGGTTGGATGGTAGTGAATCACAACAAGTATTATGGGAGTGTTTAGAACTCAAGGCGCTTTTGGCGACACCAGACATGGCCGATCAGGTTTCTGAGGGAAGAGCTGATGTGGTCCTGGAAAGTAGTAAAGATTTGTATGCGGAGAAGATTCCTGAACAGTTTAACCAAGTCTTGGCTGGTCAGGCGGAAGAAGATGGACTCTGGCATATTGGTAAGAAAATCAATGATCAATTTGATACTTTTGCTGTAGAAGAAGCGCAAGGGATCATGAAGAAAGTGGAGAGCCTCTTTCAAGGCAATGCAGCTTATCTGAAAAGTAGTAGCAAAAATGAAGCACTAGTTACTACTTTCGGCGGATTAGTCACCCTGATGATGGGGCGTTTAGCTAAAATTGAGAAAGAATTTACCGAGACACATCCAGGTATTGCTAGAAATTATCATGTGGATGCTATCGGCCATTTAATTGGGTCTCTTCGTTATGTGACTGCTGGCAATCGTGATCTCAATAAAATTTTGGCGATACCGGGTCTGACAGACAAAGAGCGGAAAGTAGTAGAAGCATTGAAAGCGAAATTGCTACTTTTTGTAGAAATATTGAGACCATTACAAAGTAGTCTGCAAGCAGTGGATAATAGCGGACTCAAAAAAGTAGATCGACAGGAAACACTGGCTGAGATCAAAGATAAGGTCAGTAAACTCGCTGATGCCCAGCAAAAAAGTTATGACGCCTATCCAGCTTATATCGCTTTTGGCCTAGCACGTGATCAACTGATGCTGGAATGGCAAACTACCAAAGAGACAGGTAAGGACAGTCTCTACGCTGCGTATTTAGCTGAAACAAATGGTGTTTATGATGCTGCTGTTTTCCAACCAAGACTGCGTGCAGCTACAAAAGAAATTGATGCGCTTTTTAGTGCTCGTCTAAAGTTGCTTCGCCGCCAGTATGAGCAAAACAATCCTGACGTTGTTCAAGTAGTGGACCAAATTGAAAAAATCACTGATCGGCTGCATCGATTGGCTCAGGCATTGGATCCTATTTCAGCTATTCAAAAAGATAAATTGCGACCTGTTCAAGCAGAGTTAGCCAAGATTTCTTATGAGGATTTGGGTGATGATGATTTTGAACTGGTACCTTCAAAAGCTACAGGTGATATTTTTAAAGGTTGGATATCAGATGATTGTTCTACCAATGCAGGATATCGTAAGCATATAGCCAGTCCTAGTTTTATTAATTATCGAGTTTACAAGAAACAAGATGGAGAACGTACTTGGGTGGGAAATGTCTATGTACTTGATGTGATGGTTTCTGGTCAGCCTGTGCTGATTTTGGATGCTATCCAAGTATCTCGCTCGACTTCAGTCAATCCTAAAAGCTTTCTCAAAGGCGTGCTAGCTGGGATGGGAGGAATAGCAGACAAAAATCATTATCGTTATATTATTTCCAACAAAATAACTGATGCTGCTGGTGGCTATTTAGTGTCCAATCGTACGCAGCTGCGACAGGCGTATATGATGCTTTATGATGTTTGCCAGACTATGCAGCTTGATGAGCGGTCAATTAGTGGTATTGATTCTGAGCGTCATCCATTTCAAAGCTTGACCCAGGGTGACGGTGAGTTCAAGGTTTTGTGGCAGCATCCTGAGGTGCGTCCTGCTATTAGTTTGGTTGACCTAGTGAGTTGGGCGAGTGATCATGCTGGCACTGCTTTTGGTGATGCATTGCGACAAAAAGAGAAGAAAAACTCCTTTGTTTTTGGTTTGGTTTTTCAAACCACCTCAGCTGTTGCTACTTTGCATAGTTTTGCTGTTAACCCTGATCAGCTGCGGTTTTATTTACAGTTGATGCTTGATCATTTTGAGGACAGCGCTGTCCATACGGCATTGGCTAATCCACTAGGACTGGCTTTGGTTTATCGTTTTCATCAGCTACAGTCTACTTTCGCCCCTATAGTTGTTCGACCTTTAGTTGATCTACCCAATAGTCATGCAGTGCTAGCTGGAATGGCTGAAATTGGTGAAGAGTCTCCAGCTGGACGTGCCTTTTTAGCAAAGCTATTGGCTAATGGATTGTTTTTTCCTAAAGAGCAGTTATTACTGATTCAGAGATTAGCAATTGAGTACAACAAACTAGGATTGGAGCATTTGTTATTTCAAACATTTGAACGTGGTCATAAGCCGAATTACAGTCATCTGTCTCGGATTGGAGAATTTATTGGTCGTAGTGCCGATACTGAGACCAATCGGAAATTGATACCGCTAATGGTGAATTATCCTTTGGTTGGTATTGATTTAGATCAATGCTTGGGGCTGCTTAATCGTATATATTTACTCAATCCAGCTGCTGATGCTGTGGGGCCGGCACTAAGTGTGGGGCAAGTGCTTTTGTGGCTTCATGATCATCGGTTGCCGAGTTTGGCTATTTTGGACAATGTCGTGACTCTCACTGAAGAGGGGGGAGCAAATAAAGCTAATTATCTAGTGTACGCAGCTAGGTTAATACGCGATGGTTTATTAGTCTCATTAGGACAGATCACGCAATTGCTTACTGACTTAGCAAAGCTAGATAATCTTGTGATGCAGGTCTCTGACCGTTTGAGTAGCGAACTTTTGTCTGGTCATGACGTATTAGATCTCTGTCGTCAGCAGCCTGATCAAATAGGAAACTTAAAAGGGCTACTGGCTGCTCTGAGTACGAGTACTGCTGTATCACCTAAGTTAGCTTTTGCTAAACAATTTGTGCAGAAGAGAGCGTCTTTTGTCCGGGCAGCGATGGTGTGTGCTGCACCTGATCAACTGCTTGATGTCCATTACTTTTTTATTTACAATTTAGACGATAATGATTTGCAGCCTGGGGATAGTTTGGCTCAGATGGAGGCTAAATTCTTGGCCAAGAAAGTGGATGGTAGTGCATTGAAAGGTCGGCAAAGCTTAAAGCATTTAGTCATTAGTGGTCGGGATTATGCATTAACTGGCGAACAGTATCAGAAGGCCCTTGCCGCGCAGTTTGATATTTTTACTTTGAGCCAGGCGCCTCGTGCTCAACAAGGTGAATCTGCTCGGTTGCGACGAGCTGAAGCTGACGAAGCAATTCCGACTGGGTATAGTGGGATAGCTGACTTTATTGATGATCAACCCAGTGTGTATTCCTTAGAATTTCATAAATAAACCACTATATGACTATGAGTATGGGGTTGCATTTTGCCCAAAGAGCTGAGCTCGCTTTACGCCAAGATATGAGACTAGAACAACGTCTAGAAATGTCGGTGCGTTTATCGCTTAGGCAGCATGAGCTGATGGGGACGGAGGATGTAGATGATCCTCTACGGGTTCGTCATTTTGGGATTGGTTCAGGTCGCGGTCGGATAGGTGTAATAGCAAAATTAGTAACGCCAGCACATGGCGTTGATCCATATCTTGAAGCGCAAAAATTAGAAATGTTCAGAGCGGCAGGTTTTGCTGCTCCCGAGTTGATGGGAGTAATAGAAAGTAATAATAGACATTATATTATTACGAGATTTGTCGATGATGTAGCCAATCTGGCTACTTTGATGAAGAATACCAGTAGTCGCGACAAGTTTTTTGATGTCAGTGGTGTAGTACTCAATCAAGCTTTTCTGGATATAGTGCTTCAAGATATGCCTACGGTAGATCAGCTCAATTTGTTGGAGCATGTTGTGGAACATATGCCTGCTAAGGTGAAGAAAGCTTTGAGTGAAGAGATTGAACAGGCTAAGAGTGTGTTGTTACCCGAAGAATTGGCAGTGGGGGCATTAAAAAAGATTATTTTGGCCAACTCAGTTTCTTTGCAAACTCTACCCGCAAAGAAGTCTGATCTGATAGTGCGCACAATTGGCAAAAAGATTGGTCGTGCATTAGGTGAAGAACTCGCTCGTTTGCATGCAAGGGGTGTAATCAAGCACGATTTTCTACCCAGAAACTTGCTGGTCAAATTGGCGGAAGATACTGTCGCTCTCATGCACACTGGTTTTAATGCCGTCGATTTTGTGGATGCTCCTTTGGAAAAAGCAAAACGGCTAGCAAATCTTCAAGAAGTTGGTGAGCACTTTGATGCTGCTGATGTGCCACAGTCATTTAAGAAAGCATTTTTAGCAGGCTATTTCGGTAGACCTGAGCCAGATAGCGTAGCGGTGGTGGACGCCAAATCTGATACCAACGAGCATGTTGTTGTAGAGCCTGAGGTTGTAGCCACACGATCACGTCTTACAAGGTTACTCGCGGGCACGAAGTATCAACATGGTGAACCTACTGAAGTGGTTGTGGCTCCTAGTGTGGCTAGAGTAAAGACTGCTTTGGAAAATGTGATTGCTCATTTGCCAATGAATCAGCTCAATTTGCATGCTATTCTGGTGCGTTGGGAGGATATTATCCAAAATGTTTTAGCTCAGACTACACCCACCTACCAAGAAATGCGGGTGCATAAAATGATTCTCTATATCTTTCATATGATGAAAGAAGGTGAAGAGGTCTCGTTACGAATGTTTGAAGATACTGATGATGAGGAGATCCGGATGGAGCAATCTTTAGCTAGTAGATTATTGGCGCCAGCTTTTGAAAAACTAGGTATACCGAGTATTCAGGAAGCTATGCATATGCTGCGTTTGGGCATTGTTTTACGTTTCGTAGAAGAAAACCTGACTGCTTCAGATGAAGAGTTGACTACTATTATTGCGAACAGTGGATTCAATGATCATGAAGGTGAGAGCTTGGGTATCAATAGTCGTCGTACTGTGACCAAATATGTCACTGAATTAAAGTCTCTGGGCAAAGTAGCTTTGACTGCCAAAGATCGTCGCAAGGTGATCAGCTGTTTTGAGGTAGCTATTGCAACAGGGGATGTAGTGGAAACTAACAGTATTGCTGCTAAAGTGGGACTTCCACCAGAACCGGTAAGTATTGTTTTGGGAATTCTGAAACAAAAGTATCTTTTTGGCCGAGTAAAAGAGCTAGTATTGGCAGGCCAAGAAGTGGATGTGATTGATTTAGGAACGCGACTTGGAGTGGAATATGATTTGATTGAGCGAATGACCGATGATGTGCGAAAAACTATGCCTGCACAGATTCCTGCTACTGTCGCTGCAGTGAGAAGTGAAGTGGCATTGGCACTACCAGTTGAAGAAGTTGAACCCGTAAGAACTCGTGAAGAGATCATCGCTGCTATGGTACCCACTGATTTTGTTCAACCAACTGTGGTTGCGACACCAGTGATTGCGGTACCATCAGTTCAAGTAGAACCTCCAATCCAATCACCAGAACAACCAAGCAGAGACCATATTATCGATAGAATTACTGCAGATGTTGTCTATCCCACGGCATCATTGGCCAATGAGTTGGGTATGTCAGTAGCAGCTGTGGAGTCATTGATACAGGCGATTTATGACG
Source organism: uncultured Candidatus Peribacteria bacterium (assembly GCA_964514565.1). Classification (GTDB taxonomy): domain Bacteria; phylum Patescibacteriota; class Gracilibacteria; order RBG-16-42-10; family RBG-16-42-10; genus JAGNZB01. Next base: position 37,742 of record CAZERA010000003.1, read on the forward strand.
ACTGGGGGTTGAGTGCTCGTTCACGAGAAGTTTTGGCTTTGATCATGGCCCCTGGTGGTATTGAGGATGATGGAATTCAGGCTAGAACTGGCTTGTCAGTGACTGAAATTCACTTTGTCGTGCGACCACTTTTATTGCGTGGTCAAATTCGGCCTGGTAGGCCTGATGGACGTTGATAGTAAGCTATTGTTTTTAGCTGCTTTTGTTGTAGTATGCCATCTTTGTATTTTTAATGTATGTATTTTCATAAAGGGTTGGATGAATTGAGTGTGACACAAACGGCTGCATTAAGAGAATCATTATTAGTTCAATTACCTTCGCAGGTTGCTTGCATTGAAGCTAGGTTAGAAGTAATTCGGGCTAGTGAGTGCAAAGGCACACGAAGAAAGGTTGCTAGGCTGGCTATGACACCTGGCGGACATCATGTGCGTGAACATTCACTTACTCGCAATCCTTATGTTGCTATGAGAAATAATATGATGCTTGAAGAAAAAGCAGAATTGGAACGCGCTTTAATTGAAGGAGAAGTAGCTTTGCAGAAATTACAGCGCAATATGATGATCAATGACAATGTAAGGGCGGTAACCTGGGATTGTTTTCGGGTAGGGTTAGAGACATTGTTTGGTGATTTGAAGCAGGTGCTTTTGGATTTAGAGGCTAGTGAAGACAAAAATGTGTTTGTTGACGGAAATCCATCTCATTTACATGTTGAGCTTTATTTTAGATTGGTAGTATTAATGCTTCAGTCAAAGTATTTAGGTAATGATCGTTTGTTGGAAATTACTAGAGTCATACAAGAGCATTCATTCCAAGCTATTAGGCTTGCATGTGGCCTGCCAATACCGACCTTGCTGAGACCAATAGCTGACCATACAATTAGTCCATTAGGATTTAATCCAGATCAGATTTTATTTGAGTTAATCAGAAAGGGACAAGAACTGGGGATGCTTGATCCAGCTGTGAAGCGCTCTGAATATTGCGCGCGATTACATAGAGCCGAGGCAGAAATGACTAGCAATAAGTAATTTCTTACTATTTCCAATAAACTAACTCTTGATGAGATTTGACCATAACCACGACATCATCAGCAAATGGTTGGAGTTACCAGTGTATGTGGCTTCCAGTTCACAAGTTCGTCGACAGGCAGTTGCTAGTATTTTAGAGGGCGGTGATATTGTGCCAGTTAGTGTGCCTGATAACGAAGAAGGTGAAAAATGGCGAACGATTGGGGATGGAAGACTCTGTCGGGTAGATTTTTGCGGTAGTGTGCATAAAGTAGCGGAAACAAAATTGCGCTGGGTATTGGATCACCACAATGCAAAAGGAAACTTGGCATTTGCGATGGATACAGTGCCTTTTGTTTTAGAGGTACCACACCTGAGTGGAGTGAAAGATTACGATAGAAGTGCAGACTATCCATACCAATTTAGAGTTTTTCATAAGCCCAGATCAGAGGAGGCGGCGTTGGCTCAACTAGAGTTTATTTTTGGGCAGCTAGTCGAGGGATACAAACAAAGAAAAGAATTATTGAACTTACTGGGACATAAGCGATCTGTAATTGATCCGTTAATCTTAAATCTCAAGGGTAAAGCTTGGTTTGATGGTCAAGCTGAGTCAGAACGGCTCTTGGCAGATTTTAAATTACGTCAAAACTATTTAGCCTGTAGTGTACGTGTTGTCACCGGAATAGCACTCAATGTGCCTGAGCTGGATCGTATCATTACTGCCAGTCCCTATTTTGATGTGACATTTGGTACTATTGCTGCTTGGATTGATCTAGGACTTAGTGATAGTGATATTGCTAAAAGAATCAGTATCTTAGCTAGAGAGGTTCTGCATGTTCAAAAAGCTAGCGGTGGTAATCCTATTATGATTCCTGGAACTATTGATTATAGTGGTTTGGGTGACCACAAAGGACTAGCTGATCTTCTTGATTGGCAGCTCATCAATCCTCAGTTTGGATCCGTGGAAAGCGCCCAGGGGATTGCTCGCGGTGCACCTGTCGAGGCACTACAAGAATTAGTACAAGGTGCTGCATCACAAGCAAAAAATGCCGCTTATCTACCTTTTCCTGAGGGGTTTTTGCTTGGATATTCATTAGATGATGACCAAAAGATTCAAGCGTTTAATTCTGAAACGCAATGGGACATGCTGCAAAAAAGGCTAGCCAGTATGCTGCTTGAATCAAAGCGTGATTTAGAAACGATGATGGCGGGTGACGAATAATATCCAAGTGTTTTACAAAAAAGCTTTGTACTGAAATCGATAGTACAAAGAACTACAATACATCCCGCATGCGCAGGATGGTAGGGCCAGGGGGAATTGAACCCCCGTTTACAGGATGAAAACCTGTTGTCCTAACCACTAGACGATGGCCCCATATGATTTTCTGCGAGCAGACTATAATCAAGGCCCCCTGTCTTGTAAAGCTACTAGCACATGGATGAGTCAAGCCCGTAAATAGAAAGTGCTTGAGTGATTGCGCTGAGTCTCATACTATAGCCCGGTATAATCACTCTTTATGAAACGTATTTTTAGTACATTGTGTGTGATGGGTATGTTGATTCCCGCCCAACTAGTATTGGCAGATACTTTCACTGCCCCTACTATTCCTGCCGGCACTATCTCTGATCAAACAAGCAAAGAAATCACTGATGTTTATGCGTTGATCAATGGAGCCCCAATCACTTGTACTGCTGATTGTCCTAGCTGGGAACAAACTGAGACTGATTTGAAAGATGCAAAAAGCAAAGTAGAACATTTACTAGATACTTTGGATAGCCAAGCTAAAGTAATGGTGCCCGAATTGACTAATCTAGCTATCAACAAAAACGCCTTTGAGACTATGGTTCAAGGTGCCAATGGTGAAACTCGCGCTGAGTGTCCTGCTACTGGAGATTTAGTGTTCCATTTTGAAAGCCTTGCGTATTGTTTTGATCGTAGTAGCGATGTGGATGGTCTACTGACCTCACTATCAAACTACGGCCAGAATAAACCTTCTAGTACACCAACTCGTTCATTTCTAGTCATTCTCAATATTCTCACTGATCTATCAAACCTATCTCGTCAGGTCAATGCTAATGTACTGGCTGCTACGCAAGCTAAAGCAGCATGTGCTAACAATGTTTTAGATACTCGCTGTACAGTCAACGCGCTCAAGCAACCTCGGATTGATACACATGAGACTGGTACTTTGCTTTTCCAAGATGTGCAAGATCACTGGGCTGGACAGTATATTCAAACCTTATTTGCCAAGGGTATTATCAAAGGACGTACTGCGACCACCTTCGCCCCAGACTTATCAGTAACTCGAGCTGAGTTGCTCAAAATGGTTATTTTAGCGACTGAAAAAGATGTTAGCCAATTCACTACTCGTGATACTGGCTTTTCTGATGTGCCGCATAGTCATGATCTTTCTGTTTATGTCACCTATGCTCGTTTGCAAGGTTGGGTCACAGGTCAAAATGGTTTATTCTATCCAGATAGACCGGTCAGTAGTTTTGAAGCAATCAAAATTGTCTTCAATGCCTTTGGTGTAGCTCTCGGTTCTAGTGAACATTCTACTTTGCCTGGGGTACAGGATGGTGAACAAGCAAAATATATCGAGACTGCTCGGATCAGAAATCTGACGACCTCACCTGATATGCCTCAGCTTCGTCCAAACGAGCCAATTTCACGCGCAAATATCGCTAGAATTATTGCGTCCCTTTTATAGTTCTCGTTGATTAACGAGTTTTATTAGTACTAAGCATCTTGGTCAAAGTCGCTTCACTGATCAGCTTGAGATAGTGGAGTGCTTTGCTTGGATGATCGCCGACCGTGGTCTCATCTGATAGCATCACTCCGTTTGCGCCTTGGCGCACTGCGAGAGCAATGTCATTGATCTCAGCACGAGTAGGCATGGGATTTTTGACCATAGAGTAAAGCATCTGAGTGGCCACGATTACTGGCTTGTGTTGTTTTCGGCCCTCATTGATGATTTCTTCTTGGTTGCTAGGTAGGTCTACTAATTCAGCTTCCAAAGCTAAGTCACCACGAGCTACCATCAACATATCGCTTTGGGCTGTGATCTCAGCAATATTGTCTACTGCAGCTTGGGTTTCAATTTTACTAAGTAGCAAGACTTTTTTGCCACGCTGAGCTAAATATTCTTTTACTTCGACTACAGGTTTGCTGTTTTGGATGAAAGAGAGGGCGACGATATCGATTGGTTTGTCCAAGACATAGGCCAGATCCTGCCAGTCTTTTTCAGTCAGTGCTGCCGTATGAATTGGCGCACTGGTATGCAAATGCATCTTGTGTTTGATGGTGAAGCTACCTTCACATTGCAGTAGCACTTTGTCATCATCTTTTTCAATAATACGGCCACTACCATAACCTTCACCAAAAATAATCTTACTTTCCACTGGGAGCTGTGCGAGCACATCAGCCAGTGAGAGGCGATAGTCAGTAGCTTGATTACTAATTGTAATGAGATCACCGTCATTAACAGTGAGTGTAGCCTCTGCTGGAGTCATGATGCGCAGTGATGGCCCAGAGATATCGGCTAATACTTTGATATGAGGGTATTGGGCTTTGAGCATGATGATGTCACGGAACAATTCGTCGTACCATTCATGGGTACCATGAGAGAAATTAAGTCGCAAAATAGTAGCGCCTTGTTCTATCAGTTGCATGAGGGTGGGGAGGGGGCGAGAAGCAGGACCAATGGTGATGACGTATTCGAGCATAGATTTTTATATTCATACTATTCTACTCGTTTCTAGCTAGCCTGTCATGATCTTACCCTTGCTTACTGAGCACAACGATGTTTTCGATATGGTAAGTATGGGGAAACATGTCTACCGGTTGGATTGCCTTTACTTGGTATCCAGAAGCGATTAATAACTTGAGATCACGTGCCTGAGTGGTGGGATTGCAAGAAATGTACACGAGCTTCTTGAGTGGCATAGCAATGATTTGTTCTAGGGCTTCAGGTAGCAATCCTGCTCTAGGTGGATCAATAATGGCTATAGTAGGGGATAGTTTTAATTCGGTCAGTACTTCTCCTGCATCGCCTACATAGAATTGGGCATTGCTGCAGTTATTTTTTTGAGCATTTTCTTGAGCACTTTTAATCGCATCGGGCACATTGTCGATACCCACTACTTGTTTGGCTTTGCGACTAGCAAATAAACCAAGTGTCCCAGTACCACAATAAAGATCTAAGACAACATCTTCTTTGCTGATCTCAGCGAAATTGAGTGCTTGTTGGTACAGCAATACTGCTTGGCGAGGATTTGGTTGAAAGAAAGCATCTGGGTAGATATCGAAGTGCAAAGTGTCCCAAGGTTTGGCGAGCTCTAGTGATTCAGCGATGAATTTCTCACCCCAGAGGTCAGTACTGACTCGGCGAGTAGGTTTACCTTTTTCGCTAATGATTTGGGTATGCAGAGCACTTTTGATTTGGGCCACTGCCATGGTGCGCTTTTCTAGGTCTTCTACATTGGTCAATTTGCCGCCTTTGGTAATGATATGGATCATAAACTCGTCTTTTTGATTGTGACGAATGATAACACTCATCAATAGCCCTCCATCATTACGTTGTTCATAGATAGAGATATTATTTTCATCAGCCCAGTCACGCACTACCTTTACCAAGGCTGCATAATAAGGGTGGGGGAGGAAGCATTCCTGTAGGTCGATCACATCGTAGTGATAGCCCTTTGGATGGAGACCTAGTCGTTTTTTTTGTTCTGGGTCCACAGCGAAACTAAACTCCATCTTGTTGCGATAGAACCATGGATTGGTACAGCCAATGATAGGCGAGATGGGGAAGTCCTTGATACCGCCAAGGTGATCTAGGCTTTCAGCTACAATTTGTTGTTTGTAAAAAAGCTGGTCCTCATAAGAAAGAAACTGCCAGGTACAACCGCCACAAGTACCGAAATGTTTGCATCGAGCTTGGATCCGTTGTTCTGCTGGTTTCAAGATTTCCATAATCTTGCCCTCAGCATAACTATTTTTCTTTTTGCTGATGCGAATAGTTACTTCATCTCCTGGTACTGCTTCAGCTACGAATATCTTTAATCCTTCATACTCAGCAATGCCTAGTCCACCAAAGGCCAGCTTGGCAATCGTACAATTAAGAACTTGGCCTTTTTTTAAAGTAGACATGGAGAAGTAAAAAAGATGAACTCGGTGCAGATCTTATAGATTTTTATCCTAGCTGTCACAAGTATTAGTTTTTAATGCATGTTTAATTGCCAGATGTGTCAAATTGAGTTATAAAGTATTCTACTATTTAATTGCGTATGGCTCTAGAGAGTACACGGAAACCAATCTTATTAGTTGAAGACGACGCTTTTATGCCAATTATTGTGCGTGAGCGTTTTAAAGATCAGCTTGAGGTTGTGATTTTAGCTACCACACTTACGGACGCATTAGACGCATTAGAAGCATTAGCAAGACTAGATACCCGTGCGGGGATTATCAGTGATCTTAAATTAACTGAAAATGGTTTGGAAGGAATGCAGGTACTTGAACAAGCAATTAGTCGGGGGTTCCGTGATCTTATCTTATTCACTAGTACTCCAGAAGAAGTGCCGGCGGGATGGCTAAAAGAACATCCTCAGGTACAGCTAGTGAGTAAAAAGGGGTTGCAACCGATCGTTACTGCTGTGGATAATTGGAACAGAAAATAGTGGCTAATTATAATGGTATCGCCATAGTTTGTCTTGGCCTACTTTGATGCCAACTCTGGCTGTTGTACTGTAGGTAGAGATTCGTTTGCCACTTGGTTCAATGCGTAATTCGCTGGTGTTGAGGTCAAGTGCGTTTTGAGCCTTTGTAAGCCCAAATGCTGTGCAAAGTTTACCTGGCCCATTGGTAAGTTGCTGATCAGTGATTGGCTTGGCTCCTAGTTTTTGACGATTACTTCGCATGATTTCTTGGCCTTGAACCGGAATTACACTGCGAATCAAAATAGCAGCAGGACAATCTAGTCCTTCAGTTACCACATTGAGACAGTAGTACATTCCGTAAATGAAATAGATATACGAGTAGCCTCCGTGGCGGTACATGATTGCTGTCCTGGGTGTTTTTCCTCGTGCAGCATGACAGGCAGGGTCATCCTCACCTATATAGCTTTCTACCTCATTGATTTCACCGATCAATGTACCCTGAGGACTGTCATATACTAAATATTGTCCTAATAAATCTTTGGCTACTTCAAGGGTGGGGCGTTGGTAAAATTCGGGAGAGAAAGACATACAATTAGATCAGAGATACGATCCCGTGTCTGCGGGAAGAGATCAGAGATTAGTTTACAATTTACAAGTCACAATTAACAATCAGGTCGGAAAATTTAGGATTTAGAATTCAAAATTTACAATTAAGTCCCAGCCTGATTTGTCATTTTGTTGTTTCTGTTTTAGATTGGGGGCGGTCGCGGGGTGTAGCGCAGTTGGCTAGCGCGCTTGCATGGGGTGCAAGAGGTCGGAAGTTCGAGTCTTCTCACCCCGACCACGAGATCATCAGATCTCGTCTCTTTCCCATTTCCTCTTTCCTAATCTGATGAGCATCTTTCCGGTGCTCGCAGAATAAGGATAAGAATGATTTAGCTCACTACAACACTTGTATGCATTGCTTCAATATATTTTTTTAGCATTGTTGCCATTGATTGGCGGTTTAAAGTGGCTTTCTCTAAGAAAGAGAGAGCGCTATTGGGCATAATTTTTAGCATCTGGGAATAGGCTATGTATTGGCCAAAGGATTGGTCGGTGAGATTGAGGTTTTTTATAGGGAGCGGTTGGATTACCTGACCGTTACTAAAGAATATACTGGAGCCTACGAGCATTTTGATGCTTTCAGCTAGGCTTACTGCTTGATTGGGATAGAATTTATTGCCAATACCATGAACGATGCCTTGAAAGTAAGCTTCACCAATAATCATTGACTGCTCAGAATTATCTTGAGGTACATCAGTAAAGAAATGATTGGGATGAGTAAATACGCCTTTACTAATACAATTGGCTGTGAGCGATAGTTTTAATAATTCAAACCGGCTTAAATTTCGGGCTGGCAAGAACTGTTGGTTTTTGTAACCACTAACTAATCTTTTTTGTTTATCATGAAGTAGGGTGATGCTACTGAGATAGTCAATATCACTATTGCTAGGAACAACATCTAAAAAGTCCAAAGGAGTAGTAGATCTAACTTGTAAGCATTGAGTAGTGGTTGTTGTGCTAGTTGATGAACTATTTTGAGTGACACTACGTGTGCCGATCTCTACGCCAGATGGGTTGACGATTGAGCTACCACCTCCGCTCGACCCGCTAGGTGATCCAGCATTTTCGATAGTAAAGCTGACTGATTTTAAATCATCTTGATCGATACCATCTCCATATATGTGGCTAATGGGCTCTGGGTCTGTAGAAAGTGCAGATACAATTTCAGCTGTATTAATAATAGTCCCACTAGAAGCTATTAGCGTTGCTGTGATACTGAGAGTTGCGCTATCACCTGGAGCGATGCTCGGTATTATCCATTGTCCGCCAGGTAAGATATAGCTGCCACTGCCGGTAGGATTAGTAAAGAGTATGCCAGTAGGGGGGATATATTGTACCAGGATGCTCGTGGCCTCATCTGGCCCTTGATTTTCTACTGATAGAAAATAGTGGAATGTCTCAATGTTGTGTGCTGAGACATCAGAACTGAGCCGTAAAACCAAGCGAGCGTGACTCGCACCATAGTACACTCCAGCATCAAGGTGATCATAACTAACACCTGCTGGTGAGTTAAAAGGATCTAGATTCCCGGTTGCATCAATATCACTATCGATAGTGTCATCTATACCAGCATTGGAGGGAGAGAAAATAGGATTTTCGTTGAGATTCCGGACAGAAATCTTGGTGTTTTTGTAGGTCCAATACATATTACTAATATTGATTATTGGTGTGTCACTAGTAATAACTAAGTGCATAGTGCCCGGTATGCCACTACTACCAAATAGCATTTCTCTATAAGACTCGTGATCATTTAATCCGCCACTGCTATTAGTGCAGGTGCTACTAAATAATTCACTGCCATCGGTATCTGTCAGAGTGATCGTAGTGTTATTCGCTGTGCAGTCACCTCCCGTAGTAAAGTTGAGTAATGTGATACCACCACTGCCACCAAAGTCAGCGATTGGACAATCATAGCTTAAGCTCACTGCACCTGTGCTGGATTGGAAATTAGGTACTAAACAGCCTGTATTAGGCACAGAAAACTGATAATGCCCATCACTGTCAGTGCTACCTGAGCCGATCACTAAATTGGTTTGTTTGTCGATCATTACAATCTCGGCAGGATCTTCAATTCCTGGCTCACCGGACTGTTGAATACCATCATGATTTTGGTCATCCCAAACTCTTCCCCCAATGCCCACATCAGTAACATAAGCGCCTGCATCAATGTTGTTATACTGGGCACTATTTTCCACAAGCATGTAGGGTGATTGGCCAGAATAGGACACATCGCTATCAATACTATCGTCGCTACCTTGATCTGATTGAGTAAAACGATAGTAAATAGGCAGCTCGTTGAATAAAATATAATAATAAGCATCGGTCGTAATATCATAATGATAGTGACCTGTGTCATCAGTAAATGTATTGTCACAACTCACTCCGCCCTCTGATGTAATCTGACAAAGTACTACATTGATATTAGTAATCGGTCCCTCCCCGACATCTCGGATACCATTGTTGTTGGTATCGTAAAATAATTGTCCGGAAATAGAACTTTGTCGTGCTATTCCTAAGAGTGGTATCGAAATAGCATCATCAGCATGAATAATGGCAATAGGATTACTAATGGCTCCAGTAGTAATAGCCAATGTGGACCATGTTGGGGGAGTGATCATTACTGTATAAGCATTCTCAGGTACTATGTCAGCATTATTATTATCAAAAAGGTAAAAGCCGCTGCTATTGGTATAGACCGTACCAACTGGATCGATTTCGGAATCACGAAAGAGTTGCACCTGAAGCCCCTCAATACCTGGTTCACTGTCGTTGCTACCATTGTGATTGAGGTCTTCAAAAACATTACCGCTCACTGTTTCACTGGCATCGGCATGCACAATATGGATTGAAAACATCCCAATCAGTCCAGTAACTAAACCAATTAAAATATATAAATATCTTTTCATCACAGATAATAAAATCCCTGTTACTATGGATGATAAAGTAGCTTCTCGCATCCAATCACTACAAGATTGCTTTGCTAGAAGGGATAATACTGGTGCGGTGGCTCTATGTGAGAGCTCATATATTATGAGGTCACATTTGAGTTCAATGATATCTTTCTTATTATATATTGGCTTATCGACTGCTTTTCTTTATAGTGCAGCTACTTAAGCTTGTCTCGTATGTCCAAATCTGCAAGCGCTAAATCGATGATTGAGTATTCTTCTTGGCAGTTGGTGAAGGATATATATGAGCTGATGGGCAAGTATCGAGGAAAGTTTGCTTTGGCTACTTTTATTCGTTTCATTTGTGATCTAGCTGGTCTAGTTCCTGCTTTTGCTGTGGCTGAAGCAGCTAATTTTTTTGCTAGTTATCAAACGGGGCAAAGTGTGGCCTATGTTTTATGGTTGATGGCTGCTTTTGCACTGGCGATTGTGGTGCGTAGTTCCGGTCAGTTTTTTTCTAAGTGGCTGGGGTATCAAGTGGCTGAATCAATGGGGATTGATCTTACTTTGAAATCTGTTCAGCACCTATTTCTGTTGGATATCGCGTGGCATGAGGAAGAGAATGCTGGTAATAAAGTAAAACGGATTCAGAATGCTAGTGACGCAATTAATAAAATCATCCAGCTTTGGTTTAACTGTGTGGTAGAAATAGCTGTCAATATTGTGGCGATCAATGTCATCATAGCTAGTTTTGATCACACTGTTGTTAGCTTATTATTAGCTTTCTTAATCCTTTATTTTTTATTCTCCCGGTTGCTCACCAAAAAGGCTGCGGAGGCTTCATTTGCAGTCAATGCTCAAGAAGAAAATGTGAGTGGTATTTTATTTGAATCGATCAACAACATTCGTACTGTGAAGGTGATGTCTATGCCCCACACATTGATGGGTATTATTCGTACCCATACAGACAAGCTTTACCAAAAGATTCTTGGTAAGATTTTTACATACCAGTTTCGAAATAGCATTCTTGCTTTCTGGGGGGGGATTTCTAAAGTTGGTATTCTGTTAGTGATAGTTTATGGCATCCTGCATGGGTACTACCAATTAGGATTTTTAGTTTTGTTCAATGGTTATTTTTCCAATATTCGTGAATCAATTGATGAATTGGCTGGAGTTACCCAGGATTTTATTAGTGCTAAATTTAGTGTAGCTAGATTAAAAAAGGTTTTGGATAAACCGATTACAATTGATAATGAGAGCGGTAAAGTCGCTTTCCCTAAAAAATGGGAGACGATTACTTTCAAGAAAATTTCATTTGCTTATGGTGAGAATAAAGTACTGAAGAATATTTCTTTTGAAGTAAAACGCGGTCAAAAAGTGGGGATTGTGGGATTGTCAGGGGCGGGGAAATCTACTGTGCTCAAGCTCTTGCTCAAAGAGCGGGAAGAGTTCACAGGAGATATTCTGTTTGATGGGATCTCCATCAAAGACATCAGTAAATCTGACTACTTTCAAAATGTCTCAGTAGTGCTACAAGACACTGAGGTATTCAACTTTTCTTTGAAAGACAATATCACTATTACTAATGCGACCAAGAAGAGTAATCATAAATTGTTCAAACAATCTTTAGAAATTGCGCATATTACAGACTTTGTGCAAAAGCTGCCACAAGGTCTTGATACTATTATCGGAGAAAAGGGGATTAAACTTTCTGGTGGAGAAAGACAACGACTAGGTATTGCCAGAGCTATATTTAAGCAGCCACAGATTTTATTGCTCGACGAAGCTACTTCGCACTTGGATCTAGAGTCTGAAGAGAAGATTAAAGATTCCCTACATACTTTTTTTGAGCATGTCACTGCCATCGTCATCGCTCATCGTCTCACTACTATCAAAGAGATGGATCAGATCTTGGTGATTGAAGATGGGAAGCTGATTGAATCTGGTAATTTTGCTACATTGCACAAAAAGAAAGGCCGTTTCTTTGAGCTTTGGGAAAAGCAGGGACTGTAAGGTTGGCCAAATAAAAAGTTTTGTTTATAGTGCAATTACTTAAGATGCGAGATGGCAAAGAGAGCTAGTAGTAAAGAAAAGATCGACTATCCATCTACCCTATTGGTGAAGGATATTTGGGCAATGATGAAAGGGCGTCGTCGTACTTTTTTGGTTGCTACCTTACTACGTACTATTTCAGATATCGCAGGTCTCTATCCAATTTATGCTATCGCTGCGCTGACCAATTTCTTTGTCGCTTACCATCCAGGAGATTCAGTTCGTACTGTATGGTGGATTATAGCCGGCTATGCTTTAGCTATTTTAACGCGTTCATGTACTAAGTACACTGGTCAGTTTCTTGGATACCGTATCGGAGAAATGGTTGGTGTAGATAATACCCTGTTTTCTGTGAATCATTTGTTTCAGCTGGATATTGCGTGGCATGAACAAGAAAATGCAGGTAATAAAATTAAACGGATTCAGAATGCTAGCGAAGCGATCAACAAGATTATTGGCATGTGGTTTGACTCAGGAGTCTCTATCCTAGTAAACGCTTTTGCAGTTTATGTAATTTTTATTAGTTTTGATTGGTTAATCTTAGTATTAATTATTTTGTTTTTAGTAGTTTATTTTTGTTTGGCTCGTGTTTTGACTAGTAAAGCGGCCGCGGCAGCATTACGAGTAAATGCTGAGGATGAACAGGTCACTGGTCTGGTCTTTGAAGCGGTCAGTAATATCAAGACAGTCAAAGTGATGTCGATGCGGGAGGTATTTGTTGATTTGATCAAAAGAGCCAATGAAAAGTTAGTGGGTATGATTACCAATCGTATTTATTCATACCAATCCCGCAATGCCACGCTCAGTGTATTGGCTGGTATGACACGAGTAGGAATTATTGCCGTTATTATTTATGGCATTTCACAAGGGAAATATCAGTTAGGTTTTTTGATTCTTTTCAATAGTTACTTTTCCGCCATCAATGGTTGTATTGAAGATCTCTCCAGCATGACTCAGAATTTTGTGTCCGGAAAGTTTAGTATTGCTCGGCTCAAGAAGATGCTCGATCAACCAATTACTATCGATAGTGAATTAAATAAAAAGGCATTTCCTCAAGACTGGCAAAAGATTACCTTTCAGAAAGTCTCGTTTTCTTATGGCGATAATCAAGTACTGAAGAATATTTCTTTTGAAGTGAAACGTGGAGAGAAAGTAGGAATAGTAGGTTTGTCTGGTGCTGGGAAATCAACCATCTTTAAACTATTGCTCAAAGAGCGTGAAGAGTTTACTGGAGATATTTTATTTGATGGCGTCTCGATTAAAGACATTAGCAGGAAGGCGTACTTTCATTTTGTGTCTGTGGTCTTACAAGATACTGAAGTGTTCAATTTTTCTTTGCAGGACAATATCACTATTACCAATATCGATAAGAAAAATAATACCAAGCTTTTTAAACAGTCATTGGAGATTGCCCATATGACGGAGCTAGTGAAGAAATTGCCTGATGGACTGAAGACTATTATTGGTGAAAAAGGAGTAAAACTGTCTGGGGGAGAGCGTCAGCGGTTGGGTATAGCTCGAGCTATTTTTAAGCAACCGCAAATCTTACTGCTCGATGAAGCTACTTCACATTTGGATTTAGAATCTGAAGAGAAAATCCGTGATTCACTGCATACCTTCTTCGAAAACGTGACTGCGGTAGTGATTGCTCATAGACTGACTACTATTCGTGAAATGGATCAGATTTTAGTAATTGAAGGTGGGAAATTAATCGAGTCAGGTACTTTTGAAGCTTTGCGCAAAAAGAAAGGAAGGTTTTCAGAATTGTGGGAGAAACAGGGATTATAAGAACTGCTAACTGCATGTTTTAAAATTAGCTGATATAGTGACAGCGTATTTTTTGTTAAAGATCATATGTCTAGCGATCAAGCTGTTTCAGCTGTCATTCTCAAATATATCGGAAGTAGTAATGATGTTTTAAAGGCTTCTTTTTCTGGTATTCTGAAAGATATAAACAATCCTTGGATCCGGGTAACTTTGCGTCCAATTTTGATCAAAGCTGAAGAGTATGTACAGTTTTCTTTTTATGATGAGAAGAAATGTATCGTCAAAAATTATCGTGGTCCTGAGTATGTCACTGCAATCCATGACCTAATAGCTTTGTCTTTTAAGAATATTTTTATTGAAAGTACTAAAGGCACTTTGCAGATTCAGACTAGTAAGAAAGGAAAATTGTTAATTAACGAAAGTGCAAAGGTAAAAGCCAAGGAGGAAGTGGACCTGAAGCATAATCGCACCAAGCAATATATCCTACCTGAAGATGTTCCTAGTGATTTTTTGGAAGCAGTGGGGATTATGACCAAGGAAGGCAAAGTAAAAGCAGACAAACAACATAAGTTTCGTCAGCTCAATGGCTTCCTCAAAATCATTGATGAAACTTTGACCAAGGCTGATAAAGTATTGGATCTGAAAAAAGGGGAGTTGTTAGCAATTGATTGTGGCTGTGGCAATGCTTATTTAACTTTTGCTGTTTATAATTATTTCAATTATATCCTCAAGCGTCCTTTAACTTTAGTTGGGGTTGATTCCAATAAGCCCTTATTAGAAAGGCACTTACAGCAAATTGAAAAGCTGGAATGGGATAAGCTGCAATTTGAAGGAGTCAAGATTAGTGAATATGTGCCACCGAAAAATCCTGATATTGTCTTGGCTCTCCATGCTTGCAATACTGCTACTGATGATGCTTTATTCCAAGCAATTACTTGGGAATCACAGATGGTATTCGCTTCACCTTGCTGCCATCACAATCTTCAGGTGCAGCTAGAAAAACAGCTGGGAAACTTGGCACTCTTTGCGCCCTTATTTCGCTATGGCGTGTTGAGTGAGCGATTGGGAGATATTATTACCGACTCTTTCCGTGCTTTGATTTTGCGTATCATGGGGTATCAAACCGATGTCATTGAGTTTGTCAGTACTGATCACACTAATCGCAATCTGATTATTAGAGCAATTAAGTGTTTGGAGCCAGGCGATAAGAAATTTGTTGAGGAATATAAGGCACTCAAAGAGGTTTGGCATGTGACGCCTTATTTGGAGGAATTGTTGGGGGAAAGATTGACGCAGTATTTAGTTTAATAACGTTGATTTCAACTGGTTAGGAATGAGGACATAGGAAAGAGACGAGATCTGGTGATCTCGTGGTCGGGGTGAGAAGACTCGAACTTCCGGCCTCAGCGTCCCGAACGCTGCGCGCTACCAACTGCGCTACACCCCGTTACTTTATGACAATAATGTATCAATATCGGGGATACAAGAGTGACTTGGGAAGTAAGAGTTAAAAGTGAAGAGGTAAGAAGTTTATTGGCTGTTTGTCCGCATTGCGGAGGGGATTAAGGAATGGGGGATCGTAGCTGCTAGATTAGTTTCTCTGGATCTGAGATAATAGAGAGATACATTTATTATCCGTCATATGGATGGGGCTAATAGAGAGGTGGTACTAGCTGCTTCAAATCAACACAAACGGGAGTTTTTAGAGCCTGAGGAATCTGGTGTACATGATCTCAAGGAGCTTGTCTCAGATCAGTTGGAGATTGGTACTTTGCGTCAGCTGACCAGCGCTATTATTCAAGGGTTTGATTATGATCGTCTAGCTCGGAATTTCTCTGTAGAAGAGTGGGTGATTGGAGATCTGAAGGAACAGATATCAATGCTCGGTCATACGTTACGTATTCACAATGCTTTACGTAATAATACTGCTCAATGTTTAGCAATCAGTAGTAAGTTGGTGGCTATTTTGACCCAATATCAAGTCATGTTGCGCTCAACTGGAATGTTGAAGCTAGTCGATAGTAGCCAATTGGCTCATGAAATTACTATTTGTTCAATCCCTGATTTCAATGGTGTTCGATCTCAATTGTCTCAGTGTGTGCAGCTGGCGAGATCTTTTCGAACTGATGCACATTTTGTTGAGGTTCAGGCTTCTGAACTAATGGAAGTTCTGGATGATCTCCAAAGTGGTCAAGCAGTGTCTTCACTTGATCAACCGGTAGGAGTGGTTGCTAATGATAGAATGCTTCAGTCGATTACAAATGGTGTTTGGGGAGCATATAACTCCCTACCTTCACATGATTTTGGTCTGGATCCCAAAAAGAGTACTGATACTAAAGCTCTCGCTCTTGGCAAGCAGGAATGGCATGACAGTACCAACTCCTTGAGTGCAGATGTTTTAAGCAAACTGCAGGAGCAGATCCAGTCTCTTTGTCCGGCGCGGTTTCGTAAAATTGTGGAAAGGATTGTGTTTATGAATCTGATGCCGGAATCATCTTCTTTAGGTTGGCATAAAGCTGGTAGCTACCTTTTAGATGTAGTTAGTGGTTTGGCTTCTATTCGAATCAACCTTGTGCCATTCAAAGATAAACCAGAGCAGATCTTGGGTGTGATTGTGCATGAGATTGGCCATGCTGGTCATGATTCTTTTCCTGTATTGCTGCTGAAGATTTGGTATGATGCAATCGAACAAGAACGTAGTTTAGATGTGACTCCTTATGTAGCTAAAGTCCGAAAAAATAAGCCAGATCATCTTGATGCGGAAGATTTTGCTGAGTCATTTCGGTTGTTTTGTTTGGAGCCAGATCAGCTCAAGTCTTTGTCGCCGTTACGATACCAAGCAATGCTTACAATCTGTACACAACTTTGATCGTGTTTACCCTGCCAAGTAAATCAGCGCGGTAATCGCATCTACTGGTTTACTGATGATATAACTGATGATTGGAAATCCAATGAAGTTGCTGAGGATGATCGTGGCAAATAAAATTGGTGGACCATTGGTTTCTAACCACTCGCTGATGCCAATTCCTCTTTGACCTAAAGCTAGAAAAAGTAATTTTGAACCATCTAAAGGTGGGATTGGGATGAGGTTGAAGATCATTAGGACAATGTTGATCGATACCGTAATGGCTAAGGTAGTAATCACAAAAGTACTGCCTGGTCCCTGCCAAAGAGGTAATAAGTGTTTTACAGGAATAGCTAATATTGCTGCGGTAAGGAAGTTGGAAGTGGGTCCCGCTAGCGCGATCAAGGCATTGTCTCGCAAAGGATGATTGAGATTCTGACTATTCACTGGGACTGGTTTACCCCAGCCGAAGTGAACTAGTAATAAAGTAATTGTGCCTAAAGGATCTAGATGACGAAGAGGATTGAGGCTTAGTCTGCCGGCGTGTTTTGCCGTAGGGTCACCAAGTAAATTGGCAACCCAAGCATGGGCACATTCGTGCACACTGATCGCGATCAAAAAGCCGATGATGACGCTGATGATATCTGTAAGGCCAAAGCTCATGACAAAAGAGATAACAAAATAAAACTGCTTACCTTCTTACTATACTACAAAGTTTAAATCTCTCGTATTACTCGTATCTTGGCGCCAAGGCTATTGAGTCTTTCCGCAATTTCTTCATATCCACGATTGATCGAGTAGACATTGCGCAAGATTGATTTGCCTGGTGCTGCCAACATCGCAATCAGTACAATCATGGCTGGACGTAGGGCTGGAGGACAGACTAGTTGTGTGGCTTTGAATGGAGTGGGTCCTTCAATAAAGACACGATGCGGATCAGCTAGAATAATTTGTGCACCTAGTTTAGTGAGCTCCATAAAGTAAATCGCCCGGTTCTCATATGTCCAGTCGTGAATCAATGTGGTGCCTTTTGCTTGAGCTACGATTGGTACAAAGAAAGGAAGATTGTCTTGGTTGATACCAGGATAGGGGAGCGCGTGAAGCTTTTCTTCTGGTGCTTTGAGCTGAGAAGGGAATACCTCGATATCTACTAACTTGGTGAAGCCATTTTTGGAGAGATATTCTTTGGAACGTTTGAATTTCAGGCCCATCTTTTTGAGCTTGTAAAGTTCGAGTTCCAAGAAATCAATTGGACATCGGCGAATGGTGATTTGAGAATTGGTAGTAATTGCGGCACTCAAGAACATCATTGATTCAATTGGGTCTTCGCTATTGTAGTATTCTACTTTCTTGTTGATTTCTTTGACACCTTCGATCGTAATCGTACCAGTACCGATACCGTCTACTTTCACTCCCAATGTTTGGAGGAAGTGGCATGTTTCTTGCACCATGTAGTTAGCTGTAGCAAATTTGATCACTGTTTTGCCTGGAATCTTCGCGGCAGCAATTACAAGATTTTCACAAGCAGTATCTCCTGCTTCATACATTACTACTGTAGCTGGTTTGAGCTTTTTAATGGTGACGTCATAACTATTGGTAGTGACCTTGGTTTTTACGCCCATCTCTTCGAGGCCAAATAAATGTGCACTGACAGTTCTTTTACCCAGCTTGCAACCAGAAGCGTGTGGTAGACTAAAGCTTTTGAAAAGATGGATGAGTGGTCCCATCAACATGATTACTGAACGAGTCTTGATTGCTGAGCTCTTATTGATCTTCTCCCATTGGATCACTGCTGGAGGAGTAATTTCTAATGTATTCTTTGCTGTCCATTTTGTTTGCACGCCAATACTATTGAGTACCTCAAGCATTCTATTCACTTCTTCGATTCGGGGAATGTTGTGAAGGGTGGTGACATTTCGGTTGAGTAAAGCAGCACACAAT
Source organism: uncultured Candidatus Peribacteria bacterium (assembly GCA_964514565.1). Taxonomy (GTDB): domain Bacteria; phylum Patescibacteriota; class Gracilibacteria; order RBG-16-42-10; family RBG-16-42-10; genus JAGNZB01. The sequence continues at coordinate 56,503 of CAZERA010000003.1, forward strand.
AATCCCATTGCGCCATTTTTTGAGGCATTCGTTGTGATCTCCCCATGGAGCTTTTGACCGCCTTCGATTTCAAAGTCGATAGAATCTTCAGCGAGACTGACAATTTTGTGATTGAGCGCTTTGCTGATTCTGCTGAGCATTTCCGTAGTCAGATTCTGTTCACCCTTTTCCATTCGAGCGACAGCGCTCTGACTGCTGGCGATACGTACAGCAAACTCTTCCTGAGTCAGTCCACGTAGCTCTCGTAGCTCTTTAATAAAAGTGCCAATTTTCAGTTGTTCTTTCTCCAAAGTGATAGACATGAAAAATAGTTAAGACGATATTTATATATCATATGTGATATTATTTCTTCAAGCGAAGATGCTGTATGGTGATGACAGTTAAATCTTTTTATCATGGAATGTAATATTGGTATTAAACACAAGATTAGCCGAGCGGTGACTGGTTTTATTCTCAATGCTCTTTTGATTTTCTTCCAAGCGTCTTTACCACTGTGGCTTTTCTGGGTAGGTGTAGTAGTAAGCTATGTGGTGATCTTTCAAGGTGTAGTAGGTGTTTGCTACTTTTACGCAATGTTGGGTATTAAAAGAATGAACTAGAGTCGAGGTTTTGTATGATAAGTAATGTTAAAAACTTCTTCAGTCCACAACCTCTGCCCTAGCACCTTTGACCTCTGACCTAAAATTGACTTTCTTGTTTGCAAGAGTATATTTACCCACGGTTTGTGTACGTTCACCAAGGTTTCTTTTAAGGGTCTGCGGTGTAGAACTCAAGCCGCATATCTTTAACCCATTATGCTGTGTCTAACGTTTCTGATTCAGGTTCAAATGGCAAGAAATTGTTTGTAGGTGGACTTCCTTACAGTATGACTGCTGAGCAAGTTCAAGAGCTCTTTACAGATGCTCAAGATCTTAATCTTGCAGTAAGTTCTGTATATCTTCCAGTAGATCGTATGCAAGGCAATCGCCCTCGTGGCTTTGGCTTCGTAGAATACGTAACTGCTGAAGATGCTCAAAAGGCTATTGCTAAATTCAATGGCTTTGATGTTCAAGGTCGCAAATTGACTGTGAACGAAGCACGTCCTCAACAGGATCGTAATTAATTTAGCTATTCACTAGTAAGTCAGCTTGCTTTTTGTGAGCTGACTTACTAGAATCTGTCCGTCTTTTTTATAAAGTATATTATTATGGCTCGACGTTGTGATTTGACTGGTAAACAACCCAGTGTAGGAAATAATCGCCCGTTCTCACTCAAGGCTACAAGACGTCGTTTCCTGCCAAATTTGCAGAAACGTCGTATCCAAATTGGTCCTGGTCAATATATTACCCTCAAGGTGTCTACTAAAGCATTGCGTACTTTGACCAAAGACTTGGTAAAGTAAGCTTTTGTGAAAGCATTACTTTCTCTAGGTGGTGAAGTCGGTTATGTGCTCAGTAGTGATTTTGTAGAAGGAATTGTTGTTCGTGTGGTCAATACGGAGGCGATGGCGCTCTTGCGCATTGGTCAATTACTCATTATCGAAGCTGATAATGGTGAATTGATTTTTGCGCAGGTCGCCAATTTGCGTACTGATTGGTTTCCCGAGCTCAAGGATCAACCTCGACCGCTGACCGTCCCTCGCGATAGTCGGCTTCTACAAGATGTCTTTATCCAAAAAGAGATCACACTCAAAGCGATGAAGGCCTATCGTGACGGTACATTGATGGCTGTGCGTTCTTTGGCTATGCCGGGTGCTCGGGTACGTTTTGCTACTGATGAAGACATTGCTCTTATTTATGGTCCTCGTGATGACGAACATATTTACCTGGGTGAACCATTAGAAATGGAGACACCGATTGTGATTCCTACCAAGGAGTTCATTGAACGAAGTAATGGTATTTTCGGTAAATCTGGTACTGGTAAGTCATTCCTGGCTCGAATTGTTTTAGCTGAGCTGATCAGGATGAAGAAAGTCGCTACTCTGATTTTTGATATGCACAGCGAGTACGGCTGGGAAACAACTAGTGAACAAGGTGTTGGTAAAGTGAAAGGTTTGCGGCAGCTTTTCCCTAGCCAAGTATTGATTTTTGCTTTGGATGAGAATGCCTCAAAGGCTAGGGGAGTAAAACCGGATTATATTTTGCATATTCCACAAGAAATGATCACGGTTACTGATATTGCTTTATTGGCTGAAGAACTAGATTTGTCTCAAGCAATGCTCGACGCTTTGGAAGTAATGACCAAGAGAATGGGTAAGGATTGGTTGAAGCAAATTGCTGAGCTCAATCCAATGGATATCAAGAATCAAGCGGAATACTTTGGGGTGATGGAAGGGACTTTGCAAGCTTTATACCGCAAGCTCAACCGAGTCGCTTCTTTGCCATTTTTGCAAAGTGAGAATGCTACTTCTTGGGATCAGCTAGTTGGGGCACTTGAACAAGGTAAGAGTGTGGTGTTGGAATTTGGTCACTACAATTCGTTGATGACTTATATGTTGGTATCTAATATCCTCACTCGTCATATCCATCGTCACTATGTGCGCGCTACTGAGAAGTTTTTACAATCAGGTGATATTCGAGACAAAGTGACTCCACTGATGATCGTGATTGAAGAAGCACATAAATTTTTGCAAGGTAGAGTAGCTCGCAATACTACGTTTGGTACTATTGCTCGTGAGATGCGTAAGTTCTCAGTTACGCTACTAGTAATCGATCAGCGACCATCTTCAATCGATCGGGAGATTCTATCTCAGCTTGGTACTAGAATTGTGGCCATGCTCAATGATCCTGATGATATTGAAGCGGTCTTTACTGGTGTAGCTGATAAACAACTTTTGCGTTATTGGTTGGCTACTTTGGACAGCAAGAAACAAGTATTGCTTTTGGGTCATGCTGTGCCGATTCCTACTATGGTACGAGTACGTAATTATGATGAAGAGTTTTACCGCGCCATGCGAAGTGGTGATGACGCAACTGTAGAAGAACTTTTTGGCTAGGAGGGGGAAGGGGGATATGCTAACCTGTCGGTATATTGAGTTGTTTATATGTACCGTCAGAATGTAGCTGCTGTAGTGATCAATCATGATAAGAAAGTGCTGATTTGTAAGCGCAATGTTCCTCAGGATCATTGGCAATTTCCCCAAGGTGGAGTTGAGGAAACTGAAAGTGAAGAACAGGGCTTGTTGCGTGAATTGCAAGAAGAACTGGGGTCTACTAAATTTTCTTTGTTGTACAAATCAGAGCATTTGTATCGTTTTGATTGGCCCAAAAATCAGCTACGAAATGATGGTTTGATCGGTCAAGAGCAGCGTTATTATTTGGTGTTGTTTTGGGGAGCTGATAGTGAAATTACATTGGAACAGCGCTCGCTAACTGATTTTATGTGGGTGGATTGGGATGTGGTCTTGGATAAGATCTTTCCTACCCGTCGTAAGATTTATGAAGCAGTGCTTCAAGAATTTAATCCTGTCATTAAAGTTGCATCAACATGAAAAGAAAGATCAGAGATCAAAGATCAGAGAGCAGAGATTTTTCGCTCTTTAGTTTCACTTTTGTTAGCAGTAGGTTTGTTGTTGGTCTGTGTGCAGTTGCGATTTTATTCTCTACCAGTATTCATTTAGTACAAGCTGCTGATAGTTTTCCTGATGTTTCGGCTGATTATCAGTATGGGCAGAGTATTCAGGTGCTCAAGGACCGGCATATAGTGCAAGGGTTTCCTGATGGTACTTTTGGACCTGATCGGTTGATTACTCGGGCTGAGTTACTCAAGATTGCTTTGGAAGGAGCTGGTGTTGCTACTGCTGATTGGTCTCACAAGACTTCTCTGTTTCCGGATGTGTCAGATACGCATAGTTTGAGACAATATGTGCTTTATGCTCGTGAAAAAAACATTGTGGGTGGTTATCCAGATGGTACGTATCGTCCTGATGACCCTACTACTCGAGGGGAGGCAATTAAGATGTTGCTTAATATCAATAATGTGACTACATCTAGTGGTAGTGCCTTTACTTGGCATTATCAAGATGTGGATGATGCTGATCCTTTGGCTCGTTTTGTTTATGCTGCACGAGATCAGAAAGTGGTACCTAATAAATATAAGTCTACCGATGTCGGTATTGGAGAAAAGATTACGCGTGGTGAGGTCGCAGAAATGATGTATCGTTTGCTGATCTTGAGAGAACAACATCTCACCCAGTTTCCTGAGGTGATTCAGGATATCAATATAGTGACCGGGGCATATCCTACTACCACATTTACCAATGTGACCTTGCAATCTACTTTGCCCAAAACCATGGTAGCTCATACATATTATGCAATTAACGCTACTACTACAGCTAGTATGGTGAAGTTGTTGTTACAAAATGAAGCTGGTAAACAGTGGCTTTGGGAATATAAACCAGATCAAGGTCAAGTGCGTTTTGACTTACAATTTCCTGATGCCGGTACCTACAAAGTAGCGATCATTGCTGACAATGTGACCAAAGCATCTTCAGTACCAGTAGCAGTGCGTAATAGTTGGAATGAAGCCCTTACTGACCCACTACCTGCTTTGACCAATCCTCAGTTTGCGACGGCTGAAAGCAATATTACTGGATTAAGCTGGGCTGGTGCCGGACAAAATAGTGTAGTGAAATTAAATTGTACGCAAAATGGCAAAAGTGTAGAGCGCTTTATTGTTAGTCCCGATCAAAAGTGGCAACTAGATTATCAGATGTTTACTGGTTTTAGTGAAGGCTCCATTTCATGTCAGTTGTCACAATCTCAATCTACTTCTAGTTTTAGTTTAGCCAAAAAGTGGAGTGCTGCTGCTAGCTGGTCCTTTGATGCCATTCAGCATCACTTTCGTACTTGGCTCAAAAGTAATATTAGTGTAGATACTTTGCCACTCTTTACCCGAGCGACTCAGATTACCTTTACTGGCAAAGCCAGTATTCCATTATCTAATTTTGCTGCGGTGATCAGTCCTGATGGTTCAGTAAAAGTATTTCCACTAGGAGAGCCTGATAGCCAGACATTTGCTTCCAATCGTCCTTGGTCATTGCCAGTTGATTTGAGCAAAGATGGTATTTACTATTTGGAGATCAATGACACTCAAGGAATCGCGGTGCTCAATACTCCTATTTATAAAGTGACTGGTATTCCAGTGCTACCTGACTTTGTGGATATGCAATCAGGTTTAGTAATTGATCAAAAGAGTACTATCAGTGCTCAGCAGCTAACTGCGATGACCGAAGACCTGGTGCGCAGAATCAATGTAGTACGTTCAGGACAAGGTAAGAGTCCTGTTGTATTGGACAGTGCTCTGAGCACTTTTGCTCAGGCCCATGCAGACGATATGGTCGCACAAGGGTACTTCTCTCACAGAGATAAAAGTGGCAGAGGCCCAGATGAACGCAAAGCAGCCTTCAATATTTTACAGCCTGTAGGGGAGAACATTGCTTTTACGGTAGATATTCCAGATATCGATGCTGGTCTACAACGCAGCGCCGTGCATCTACTCAACATGCTTGATTCCCGTTGGTCACGAGTGGGTATTGGTTTGGCTAGATCAAAGGATGGATTACTGTATGCAGTAGAAGAATTTTCTACGCGTTCTTTTATCAACAATCCTTTTACTGATACAGAGAAAGAACAGTTGGCTCAGCGTACTTTAGAGAGAATCAATGTCAATCGTCAGTCAGCAGGTTTGGGGGCTTTGACTCGTGGTACTGAATTCAGAGCTGCTATGCAAAGTTGGGTAACCTCTCCTCGTAGTGTGAACTTACGATCAGCTCTACTTGATGCTGGTTTGGTGCAAGGGCGTTTATTGAGTTCTGAAGGGGATTACTCAGCAAATCTACCTGCAGAGCTGGCATTACAAGCAGCTGTATCTGAGACTGCTATTACCAAGATGGATATGGTGACGGCGTTTGAGGGGGAGAAAATGTTAGTTTCGGTGTTACTTTACTAAAGTAGCTTTGGAGTTAAGAAGTAATAAGTAAGAGTTAAGAAATATATTGGCTTGGGATTTAGCGATAGGAACTCAATTGACTGAATGATTTAAAATTTAGATTTCAAGATTTAAACATTAAAATTAAACTCGCAACGTAATTACGTCATGGCCAAAATCTCTTATTCTGCTCTCGAGACATTTCGCACTTGCCCTTTGAAATATAAGTTTGCTTATGTGGATAAGATTCCAGTGCAGCAAAATGGAGCGATGCAGTTTGGATCAGTGATTCATAAAGTGATGGAGGAGCTTTATGCTCATCAGATGCTCCCTATCAGCAAAGAAGAGCTGCAGCATATCTTTAGTAGCCGTTGGAAGCCGCAGCTTTATGGAGATAATACTTATCAGGCTGAGTATGATTTTCAGTCAGGTCTAGAGATTATTGGGCGTGAATGGGACAAGAAACAGTCGGTACCTGAGCCTACTACTATTGGTCGAGAGAAATACTTTTTGTTGCCTATTGCGGAAGGATTTGAATTGTCTGGCCGAATCGATCGGATCGACAAGATAGGGGAGGATAGTTTGGAGATTATTGATTACAAGACCGGTCGTACTGTGCTTACTGATGAGGAGGTGCGGAATAATTTGCAGCTTTCAATTTACTATTTAGCCCTGCTGAAGCTGTGGCCAAGTACTAAGCAGGTTACTTTATCGCTTTATTATTTGCGACCTGATATGAAGGTTGGTTTTGTGGCCGATCCGACTTTACTCGAACAAGCTAAAGTCACTTTGCAGGACTTAGTAGAACAAATTCGAAATACCAATTACGCTCCCACCCCAGGCAGGCACTGTGACTATTGTGACTTCAAAGATCGCTGCCCAATGATGAAACATAGTACTGATGTCGTATCCAAGCCAGAAGATGAAGTAGTGATAGAAGGTACTTTCTTGGCTGATCGATATCTGACTTTACTTGCTCAAAAAAAAGCAATTACAGAACAAACTGATGCTACCAAAGAAGCAATTGGTAAATATTTAGATAACACCGGCTATCAACAGTTAGCAGGAAATCAAGGCTCGGTGCGTCGGATTGTCACTAAGACTAAGCGTTTGCAAGGGAAGAAAGTACAAGAATACTTGGCTAGTCAAAATGTTTTGGAACAATTTGTGGAAATAGCTGAGTCGACTAGACTATTGGCCCATGAAAAAGAGGTGCAAGATATTGAAACCATTGTATGAATTTATTGATTTATGGTGATGATACCGCTCTAGTAGCTACTCGTGTCCGGGAATTGAAACAGCATTTTCTTAAAGGGAATCCTGATAGTGAAGTGAAGATTATTGATGTCACTGATCTACCCGAACCGGAACAAATTCTGGATATGCTTACTACCCTGCCGCTCTGGGGAGGTAAGCGCTGCTTTATTTTGTATGGTTTTTTAACATTTAGCTGGAAAGGTGAATATGCACAGGTGTGGGATTGGATTGATAGTATTGGGACCGAAAATATCCTGTTTTTTGTGGAATACCAAAATGATGCTCCCACCAAGGTGAAACGCGTAGCACAATGGATCGCTGAGGAGCAACTGACCAAGAAGCAGATGTTCGCTTGTCCCAAAGGTAGCAGCATCAAGACGCATATTAAATTAACTGCCGCTCAACAAAATTATCTCAACCAAGTCTATAGCCAGGATCCCTTGATGGCCTATCAGGAGCTGCACAAGGCTAGTCTGCTTACTGATGCCAATCGAGCAGATTTGATTGATGAAGTATTCAACCAGCCTGAGTTTTCTACCTCTATATTTCGTCTGACTGATACAGTCTTTGCTCGCAATGCGCGAGGTGCAGCTGAGGCTATGCAGGACCTACTGGCTCAAGGTGAAAATGAGCATATGCTACTCAGCATGTTGATCAATCATCTCAAGAAAATTTTGTTTATCCTCGATGCTGAGAGTAAGGGTGTGGCTAGCCAAGATGTGCTCAAAAAACTAAAGGTGCATCCGTTCGTGGCCAAAAATATGATGAAGCAGAAAAGTTTATTTAGTCTTGCGCATGCTCAAGCTTGGCTCCAAACATTACTAGAAATCGATTTGCAATCTAAGCAGGGCAAAGTGGATGCCAAAGTAGCTCTGACTCAGTTTTGTGTTAGTATAGTGTAGTAGGTTTATTGCTTTTTATGCTGCGAAAAAAGTGGCAAGAACATTTATCGATGCGTGTCTTATTAGGCGGCTGTATAGCACTAGCTATTTATCAGATGTACACCTATGCGGTAAAAAGCTATCAAGATTTTCAAATCAATCAGCAGATTCATCAAAGTGAAGAGGAAATTGCTAATTTGGAACGAGACAATCGTGCGATGCAGGAATACTTGAAATTTTTGGATACTGAGACATACAAAGAAAAAGAAGCAAAACGCATTAAGAATGTACAGAATCCTGGTGAAGAGGTATTCGTAATCAAGCAAGCTGGTCTAGAAAAGGTGCAGTCTGTAGATGATCAAGCAGCCCAAAGCTGGCAGGATCTTACTCCAGCTCAGAAGTGGTGGCGGTTTTTCTTACGATAATTTTTACTTATTTTTTATGGACGGTGCAAAAGTAGTTTTGAAATCGGGACGAGAACAGTCTGTACTCAAGTCACATCCTTGGATTTTCTCTGGAGCGATTGGTTTGGCTACGGCAGACAATGGTGATATTGTCGATATTTATGATGCCAAAAACACCTGGCTAGCAAGAGGTTATTTTCACAATAAAAATACCATCTCTTGTCGTATCTTGACCCATCGTCAGGACGAAGTGATTGGGGATTCATGGATGTCATACCGTTTGGCCGCTGCATACGAACGAAGAAAGCAATTCCTAACTGATACCAATGCTTACCGTTTGGTGTTTGGTGAAGCTGATGAGTTGCCAGGTCTGATTGTGGATATTTATGACAATGTAGCTGTGATTCAGATCTCTACTTTTGGTATGGAGAAATTCCGTGCTGTGTTAGTAGACGTATTGCCTACCATTATTCCTTTGGTAGCGATTTATGAGCGTAGTGATATTGATGGACGTACGATTGAAGGTCTCAAAGAGACTACTGGTTTGCTCTGGGGCACATTGCCTCCAGTGATTAGTATTTATGAAGGTGCTGCCAAGTTTACTGTCGATGTCGAGCATGGTCAGAAGACTGGTTTCTTTTTGGATCAACGTGCCAACCGAGCTAGTAGCACCATGTATATGAAAGGCAAAAAAGTACTCAATACCTTTTCATACACAGGAGCATTTAGTGTCCATGCTGCTTTAGCTGGCGCAAGTGAGGTGACCTCAGTGGATAGTTCAGCTGCAGCAATCGAACAATGCAAAGCTCATATGGAGCTTAATAATGTCACAGCTGTCCATCATGAAGTGTGTGAAGATGTGTTTCATTATCTCAAAGTGATTGATCAGAAGTTTGATGTGATCATCCTAGATCCACCAGGTATGGTGAAATCCAAGAAAGATCTCCAGGCTGGTACCAATGCCTACCGTGTCTTGCATCAAATGGCACTCAAGAAACTTTTACCAGGTGGTATTTTGATTACTGCTTCTTGTTCAGGCTGGGTAGATCGTGCTCTTTTTCATAAGTTAGTATTCTGGGCATGTGAAAAGGAAGGCCGGAATCTGCGTATGATCGAAGAGCGTGGTCATACATGGGATCATCCACTTTCTACTTTTTTCCCTGAAGGGGAGTATTTGAAATATGCTGTTTATCAGCAACCACGTTAGTCCACTGACTTGATAGTTATCAATGCTGGTCAGCACTAGAAATGCTACCAGCATTTTTTGCTGTATGCTCTTTCAGTTTGTTGATCATCTCTACTATTCCCACATATTCACCGCGGTTGAAGGTGTTGCTGACTGTTACTTGTGGAATGACTACATCAACAAGTGGTGGATTGAGTTGATAAGATAGCGAGCTAGAGTCGACCTGGTCTCTTTCTAGCGTGCGACTTTTTTGTAAGTGGTCGTACAATTTCATACCAGCTGCAACGTTGATGGACTTGTCTGGATTAGTAATTTGTTCTAAAAGCGCATCATCTAATGCTTCATATTCTTTTGGAGTTGGTTGATGTGCTCTTAACAAAAGCTCAGCTGTGTCGATTTTTTGAGCTTGTTTGTCGAAATTTTGGGCATCGAGGGTTTGGATCAGTTCTAGTAGGCGATTTAGAATAGTCTCTTTGGTATGCTCGGCTTCCAAGCGAATACGAGTTTTATTCTCGATTTCTTGCAGTTTTTCTTCTTCATCAGCTTTATCTACAAGTATATTGGACAGTTCTTGGGTGAGTGACTGAATCAAGCTCTGTCTTTCATCCGCATCACCAATCTCGTCAGCCTGGCTGATTCTTTTTTGTAGTTGTTCAATTTCCTTTTCGAAAGGAGCCAATTGTGCTTTTCGCCACTCTTGAAACCAGCCGGGATTGCGAATCTTTAAAGCCACAGTCGCAGGTAAAGATAATCGTGACCCACTAATTGCGCTAATTGTAGTTCTTTCTTCAGCGGTACCTTTAAGCTGTGCTGCAGTGTAGTTTGCAGTGATTGGTGTACCTGCTGGCAGATAGCTCTCTACAGGAATACTTTTTAGTCCTTCTTTCGTAGTAGTAACAGCTTCTACTTGATCATCTACTAGCAAAACATGATTTACTGTAGTGGTGTTTTCAATGCCGCTCAATGCTTGTAATCCACTTGCCACATATGCTTCATAGTTGGTTTCAGCAGCAGCACTTTTGGCTTTTGGTTTGAGAGTCCACAGACCGGTTTGGATTGGTAGACTTTTCTGACTATCATCGACAGTTTGGTGGTTTGTAAGTGTATATCCTAGTGCTTGCGTATGTGGCGCAGTTTTTAAGATAGACCAGCCTTTACTAGTCAGTTGTGCCTGATCGGCAAATACGCCAGTAGCATATGCATCGACAATCTCTGCAACAGGTAGGCGTTGATAAGTCTGGGTATTGATATCAAAGTGAAATACTACTAATTGGGCTAAGTCATCAGGTTCAGCTCGGTGGTCTACTATGGCTAGTAGTCTAGTCTCATTAGCTTTGAGTACAACCCGTAGAGCTTTTCTTTCTGCTGCTTTTTCTCGTCTGGTTCTGCTACTGAGCGAGTTGACGATATCATTGAGCGCTCGGGGTCTAGCTAGGCCAGGTTCTATCACTATTGCCTCATCCCTGCTAGGTGGTGGGGGAGGAGTAGAATCTGTTAGATCTCCCACCGGTGCCGCAGCTTGGTTGTTTTTTTGTCTCACTAAAAACTGATGAGCAACATAGAGTCCGAATGATGCTAACTGCTCTTTCTCATCATTGGTCAGAGCTGGTTCTAGCGCAGCAAAGCACTCTGCATGTAGCATTTCACCATCTTTAAATACCAGCTCAATACTGGTCATGCTTATTCCACGACTATGCTTTGTTTTGTGAATGAGTTCGACTACAAAGGAAGCTGGATTGCTGCTATCACTTTGATCAGGTGTAAGCCTATAGCCTGTTATTTCGCTATCAGACTCATCAATTGTAAATGTTTTTGGTTCCAATAAGCCAATGCTTACTTGGGCAGCTAGGTCAGTTTTGAGTTGTTGCTTGTCTACTACACCAGAGGTTTGTGCTGCTTCTTTAATTAAATTGCGGTAGTGAGCACCCGTACTCTGTTTTCGCCAAAAATTCTCTATACCAAGTTCAATCTCCTCGACAGAAATCATACGGAAGAACTCATAGTTGCTTTGTAACGCGGTGGCTATTACTCCACTGTCACAACTAATTTCCATGCCTATTTCTGGCCAAATGTCTTTTCTTCTAATTACCTTTTCTACTATAGCTTCTGCTCTAGCACCATGTAGAAAGTAGGAAAAAAAGAGTGTGCATCGCTCCACCAAGCGGTGATCATTAAAACTTTCACTAGTTGGGAAAAACTCTTTACTCAACTGTTCGCAGAGGTCAGCTCGTTCAGCCGCTGGCATAATCTGTATGTATGCACGTAAATATACAGTAGCTATGCCTACATTGTATGGATCAGGGCTTTCACGGAAATGTTTGATTACTTGAGCTCTAATCTTTGCTGACCGTCTCATCATCTCACCTTTGCTATCAAGCTGTTCTACTTTGAAGCCTCCAATCCCCCCCGGTAGAAAACCAGTTTGATCTGTAGACAAATATTCCTCCATGAGCGCGACATTGGTCGTAATCAGTTGGGGATTTTGAGCAGTTTTGTCTTCTGAAAACCAATTGTAATATGTACAAAAGTATTCAAAGTCGCCATGCTCGCGAGCTTTTTTAGCAATAATCTCGGTATTGGCAGCTATTTTTCTTGTTAATTCTTTACCAAAGGTACTGGCTCTGGCTTGCTCAGTCGATATATAGAGGTTACTAACTGCGCCTAAAACAATGGACCACCGACGACAATAAAACCTTCGGTCTTTGCTCAATCTGTCTAATTCATTCAAAAGTAAAAGCCAACCTTGGGTGACCTGATTTCCTCCTGGTCTCTTACTAATGGCCACTAATTTCTCAGCTACAAGTCTTTGCTCGCTATTACTATCTACTTCAACTGTCGGTGAGTCTTTTTCTTTTCTGGCTGCGGCAAGTAGTAATTTATCCGCGATGTTAAAAGGGTTTTTAAGTGTTCCTATTGCTGGTGAAGCAGTGCTGAGGATGATTACTAGATCGTGATCAAATGCTGCTAACTTGTCAGGGTAATAGGTAGCCACAAATGCTCTAGCTTCTGGACTAAAGAGTAGATGTGCTTTGGTGTAAACATTGAAAGCTTGAACTGGTTTGTCCTGCGAAAGTGCTACTTTGATCGCTGTATGCACATAACTTTCTGGTGATGTGTCATCTTCAATTGCACAGAGAATATTCTTTTCACGGATTCTTTTAGCTCTGTTTTTTTCCGTACTTTTCTCGTCAACTCCTTGAATAGTTTTGATTGCTAATGCTGTTTTATCTAAAGTGATGCTGGTAGGTTCTACTGGTTGAAAAAACTCCAATAAATTTCTGCGTGGGTCTGCGCCTGTTTCTCCTGAAGGAATCAATTTCACTGCATCTTCCACTGCTGCTTTGAGTACATCAGTATTGATGAGCGTAAAGTAGACAAAATTTTGTTGGAAGTTATCCACTACAGCTTGGACAGCACGTTTCTTTGTATCTATCCCTCGTTGTTGTACGGTTAGATCTTTATTGATTAAAGCTTTTACCGCTGCTTGAGCAGCTATATGTGGTGGTACGCATACTTTGAGTAGAAGCTGTGCTTTATTTACTAGTTGCAGATCATTGACCGTGGTTGGAGTGGTGAATACTGCTGTCAGGAAATGTTCTACATGTTTTTGTTGTGCTGATTCATCAGCTAGTTGGATGTAGTGTCGCCAAACTTGGGCGGCATAGGCGGCTATCACTGGATCTTTTCCAGCGAAAGAAGTGCCGAAGTAGCTGAGCTGTTCATTGGAGTCAGCTAGTGAATCCACAATGCATCGCGGTAATGTGGTATGCCAGAGGTGTACTTCCGCTGTATTTCGAGGATCTTCTTCAATCATTTGCGCAAACATGCCGGCACACCATTGCGCGAATTTTGGTACTTGGTCGATCGTTTCGCCTAAGCCGGCGATTGCTATACTGAGTGCACCTTTGGTTTTTACTGTCTTACTGATAGTAGCTTGGATTCCAGCGTCACTAGTGATTGTATCTATAGCCGCTGCAGCTAGATCTGGTGTACATATTGGATGGCGTAGTAATAAATTGACACCAATCAAAACACTGGCGATTGCATCAGTTCGTTGATGTGGTTCATGCAGTATTACTTGGTTGAAAAGCAGTTTGATTTCTGCTTTTAAAGTAGCTTGCTTAATTGTCTCGCTATTGGCTAATTGGCATATGGATATTAGTACTTCTGCCATTTTTTCAGCTAGAGCAGTTTTTGCTACATGTGAGCTTAAATCTTGCGGCTTATCAAAGAGATCAGAGGGATTGATTGGTTCCTGTTTCTTTTGTATTAATGCTGCGTTTCTAGTTTTGGCTGCTCTATCTTCTAGGGTATAGATACCAATATTGAGTGGGTCTAAAAAACCGCTTGTTTCACCTGTGCTAATTTTCTGATTGTCACTAGCAAAAGCTTCAAGTATATCTGGTGGCAGATATGGATAATCTACTTTTATATCTCCACCCCAAAGTAACATCGGGTAGTAAGGGGTAAACAAAAGAGGGTGTTCCAGTGGTCTTGCCAAGACTGCCCGGAGACATTTCATACCAAACTCCTCAGGAGTACCATGATCTAGTAGTCGTAGATCATCACTGTTTCTTACATGCTTTAGCTCACTGTATTCCTTACCACTGAGTACTAGGCGTCTCTTTTCCTGAGGATCGGGGATTAGGCCATCGTCTAGAGTATCTCTCATGAAAAAATAATAGTTCTTTTTATCGTAACATATTTAGCTGATTTTTTCTATGTTGTGTCTTTTCTATATGCCAACGCAGGCGCATCAATGTTGGTAATGACTCATAGTGTATTTTTGTCTAACACTAATCATTGGTATTTGTGAAGCAATTGAGTAAAGTACTCTCCTTACCAAATTTCTATGGCTATGGCATTGTCTGAGTTATCTGGTCCTACTGGTCCGTTTCAACATCGTCCATTAGAAAAGAGTCGATCTCCTAGAGAGTTATTAGCGGTTGAGACTTCAGTAACAAGAGCTCGAGTGCGTGCTCACCTTGGGCGTGCTTTTGCTAGAGCCTTACCTAGAAGACAAACATATTCCACAGGGCAATAAAACTGTTCCCCAAACAATCAAGTACTTGCTTGCACATTTATAAGAAGTAAGTACAATGCAGTCGATCGCTCACCGATCTGGTTTGCATCTTCAAACAGACATATTGTGGTAGAGTCCCGCGCATGCGGGAGCAGCTCGCAATATAAGCACATTCATTCCAAATAGCGCGGGGTAGAGCAGTTGGCAGCTCGCAAGGCTCATAACCTTGAGGTCGCTGGTTCGAGTCCAGCCCCCGCAACCAAATTTTGTCGTGGAATTTTTACTGGTTTAGGTTTTAGGTTGCGGGAGAACCAGCAACCAATTTTGCTGTGGGGATCTTTTTACTATCAGCATCAATTTAATCCATACATTTCTTACATCTTCCCTCTTACTTCTTATCTCCCAGCCAGATAAGGGCATATTTAAATTGCATTTCTAACCACTATCTACTACTTTGTAGTACAAACTTAAATTTAAAACTATATGACTGATAATAAAAGACCAGGAGAGGGGGAGATTACGCCAAAATCAAATGTTGAAAATACTGGTGTTAGCGTCGTTCGAAGAAGAGTTGTGAAGCTATTGGGAGAAAATTTATTACCAAGTACTCCAGCTCCAGCTCCAGCTCCAGCTCCAGCTCCAGCTCCAGCTCCAGCTCCAGCTCATGGAGCATTAAGTGGTCACGTTTTGAGTTTTGATGAACCCTTAGATGATGGATCTACTATGTATGTTACAGCTATACCTCAACCGTTGTTAGAGCAAGCTGGAGTGGTTGTTGATTTAACGGATGAACTTGATGCAGATGATGGTGAGCTGACGTTTGTTGATGCAGAAGCTAAACCTGTGGTACCAACTGCTAATCTTGACGCTAGTAGATTACTTGATACTCCTAAAGTGATGAGAATGGTTACTAATATGGATGTACAGTTGCGCGCGGCAACTGCAGAAGAACTTGCTAACCCAAATCTTCAAACACTCCATCAAAATGTAATCAATGCAGTGCAACATATAAAAATATTATATGGAAAGTTATTTGGTATTGATGCTCAAGTTTCTCCCGATACAGCGTTTCAGGTACCACGTCATATTAATTTGACCACTGCTGATGGACGTAAATTGTCAGTACAAGTAAGAATCAAGCCATTTGGTAACAGAATTGATGTGATATTTATGCTAATGGAACGGGCACCAAAAATAACTAGAAAAGCAACATTTATGCCAATGCCTAACCCACCTGTAGCATTCAACTTTCCTAAATCCACTCACAAACCGATAGTGATGGTCTCAGGTGATACTAATCAAGAATGGCTTATCGTTGCGTTAGATCAATTCTTGGTTCAAATGAAACAAGATCCTGAAGTGCTTTTTAGATCTAAGATTCGTGCTTAATATCTATGGGAATAGATAAGAGGAAACCACGTTCAATTCGGGCAATAGCGAATATGGTGGCTATTGATACTAGTCACCCTGATCGCACAATCTTATTTGATGTTTATTATCAATTACAAAAGGCCTTGGGGACTGATAATCATACATTGGCTTTTCAGTGTGCAATTGATGGTGTGGTGTATGGTGTGACCTTGATCCGAGAGCAAGGGAAGGTGACATGTAGACTGTTTGCCTTTATTGATGAGCATCAGTCAGAGATTCTTTGGCCCTCTGTTGAGCATATTCTGCATGGTATCTACGCTATTAGCGATTTACGTACGGGCTTTGATTTTAAAGCTTTCTCTGCTGAAATTGCTAATTCGTTTGAGGAGCCAATGCCAGTTACTCGACGTAGATTAGCCTCAGTTTTAGGTCCCGAAGATGCAGAACCTGATGATTTGGCGACTCGTTTGAGACAAGCAGCAGAATTAGCCGCGGAGTTTGGTGATGAGGGACCAGCTGATCCTCGCCATGTTTCACTTGGTGTTTCTTTTCCTATCCCATCTATTGCTCCTGCGACGCCACCTAAACAGCAGCAACCTGGTCGGCGCAAATCAGTGATATTTGTTCCCAGCCCAGAATCTCTACCAACCGCAATAGCTGTTGTGAGAGCAAGAATTCATTCGGTTTTTCTAGGCAATAAAGAGGCCAAGAAAACAATTATGCTTGATGAATGTGCAATACGTGTAACGGAAGCTTTATTAAGCAGGAGAGATGAATTTGCTAAAAGAGATGCACGCCACCCACTTCGACGAGCTTGGCCCCAGCAACAGGAACATGTCCTTTATATCCATCATACCGAGCAAGGTTTGTGGGTATATGCTGGACCAGCTGGTTTACAAAACAAGAATAGAATTTTTATTCCTTTTCAGCTGGATGGTAGTTATGTGAAAATTCCTCCTAATGCACCATGGCAATTGATTGCAGATATGTTGGGGGTGTAGTAAAGAAATAGTAGTTTTAACTCTTATCCCATGGCTGAGGCAACCAATCCATTTCTGCACGAAGTAGTAATTACCACCATCATTGTGCGTGATGGCAAATATTTGATTACTCGTAGAGCTGCCACTAAACGTCGTTTTCCCAGTATGTGGACTGTACCTGGTGGGAGATTGGAGACTAGTGATTACATCAATCTACCAAAACAAACTGAGTTCTATTGGTACAATGTCCTAGAGCAAGTCGCTAAACGTGAAGTGGCCGAAGAGGTAGGTTTGCAGATTACCAATATCCGTTATGTGACTAGTCTCGCTACTATTCATGCTGATGGTAATCCATCTTTAGTGATTTCTTGTATTGCTGACTATGTCAGTGGTGATGTGAAGCTACAATTGGAGGAGACTGATGCTGCTGAGTGGGTCAGTCTGGAAGATGCTAAAAAATATGATTTGATCGATGGTATCTATGATGAGTTAGCAATGGCTGAGAAAGTACGACTAGGTGCTAGTAGCGGCGAATGGAGTCGCGAGCAATAATTTTTGATTTTGTATGATTTGGTCTCCTGAAAAGCGGGAATATGAAGTTGCTAAGTATCAACAGCGTCAGCATCGGGCGATTGGCTCAAAAATAGTTGATGTGTGGCAGGAGGAGACCAATCAAGTTGTTTTGAATCGAGGGCGTTTAATGCAGTTGTTTCATCAGCTGAAGCCTTGGTTAGAGAAAGCTAGGTTGGCGCCAATGGCTACTTCAAGGGGATATCAAGTTGATGCGTCTTATGCAGCGAAAATTGAAGGATTTACCACTCAATCCCATCGCGTGAGACTAGATGATGGTAGTGAATTCTTTGCGCTTTATAATTATCCCCAAGGTAAATGGCGTCGTCGTTCGGATCGGATGACTGAGGTTCTCACTGGAGACAAAATGCGAAAACCTGCGCCTGATCAGTGGAAGAGCAGAGTAGAGTCTCGTAGCATAATCCCTACTGTACAAATGCCAGATGATTTGGGGCATCCTGATCAAGCAGATTTGGTAGTGATGCCTTATATTCCATCAATCAATGGTTATGATTTGTTTGCTCGTCCTCAGGAGATTACTGACTGGGGTATTTTTCAGGCTATGCAAGGTCTCAATTGGGAACAATCAATGCACCTTTTACAAAAAGTAGCTGTAGCTTTGGCTTCACTGCATACCAATAAACTGAGCTGGGGAGAGTCTATTTTGCAAAATGTAGTTTTTACTCCCGAACGAGTTCCACTGTGGGTAGATGCTGAGATGGCTTATCGCAATATGACATGGGAGCGCGAGCAAGCGACTGATGTGCGTAATCTTGCTGTTTCCAGTCTGGGCTCTTTTTCTGATGGATATCCTCAGCATTTTGATGAAAGCGAAATACTACACACATTGCTAACCGTGCAATCAACAGAAGTGTTGGTAGACTTGGATCGACTTTGTGCCGAGCAGATGGGATGGTTTCAAGCACGAGCATTTGAACACTTTGGTAAATATCGACTAGGAGCCAAAAATCGCACGCATTTTGAAGCGTGTAAGCAAGCGATTAGAGGCAAATTAAAGGAATTGTTGTAATTGACATTATTGTAGGTTGCTTTACGATAAAGGCCCCATTGGTAGGGTGTTTATTTACGATTTATGAATAACAGAACTAAATTTTTTGGTCATGAGAGGGCTCCAGTTTCAGCAACTACAGGTAGACCTTCATCCATTTTATTTCATCTCAACGAGTCACTAGAAAGATTAGTATTGGCAGAAGGACCAGATGTTACTCTATCGCGAGCTATGATGGCACAAATTTTAAAAGGTTTTCAATCAAGGTCAGTTGCCTATTCTTTGGAGACGGCATCAGGACAAACCTTTGATTTCGTTTTCATTCCTGCCAATAAAATGAGCAGGTATGGAGCAATTCAAGTGACTGAACGGATTACACCAGGTCGGTCCCGTTTAGTATGGCGTATGCCATTTATCACTCCAACAATACTAAACGACGGCCTCACTCCAGACGCGAAATTAGCAATCTATACTATAGATGCGCAAGATGAAATGTTGTTGCGTGATCTATTCAGAAAAGAACAAACAGCACAAAGAGAGAAGACGTACAAAGTATTAAATTTTGCCGGCCCTGGTTCTGCGCAGTCAGGACAATCAAGTCTATAAACCGCTCATAGAGGTAATCGCGTGATAGTCTGCTTCGCTAATAGGAATAACTGAAAGCCTGCTATGTTTCACAATTAGCATTTTGCTTAGGGTAGGATGCTCTTTTAGGGTAGCTAAACTCACGGGAGTGCCTAGTTGTTTTTGGGCTCGAATATCGACACAAACCCAATTGGATTCTTCTGTCGTAGGATCTTGGTAAGCAGGTTTGATTACTTCAGCAATGCCCACGATACTTTTTTCATCACCACTATGATAAATGAAGCAGATATCTCCTTCTTTCATGGCGCGTAAGTTGTTGCGAGCTTGGTAATTACGTATGCCAGTCCAAGCCGTATGTTGGTCTTTGAGCAGATCTTGCCAGCTATAGGTAGATGGCTCAGTTTTGAGAATGAAATAATTCATAGGGGCAAATTAACAATTTACAGTGATCAATTTACAATGAGAATTTGAAAGCGCAAAGATTCACTCTATAAAGAAGATTGCACTGCCAATTTGGCTGAAATTCTGCTACAATAAAAAGAATACAAAAAAACATGTCCCCTGATAGTCACGATGACATTAGCGAAACACTCCGGCCAGTTCAGCCCCAAGCTAATAAAGATAAAGCTGAGCTAGGGACTGCAGATGCGGCACAAGAAACTGTTCATCTTGTTTTGGATGCTTTGCGCGGCCTTGATGCAAAGGCCAATGTCCCGACTGATACTTTTATTGGAGGTGGTGCAGTTGGACTGATTGACCCAACACAAGTGGAGAAACTTATTAAGCTTGACGAAGAAGCACACGCTGTGCCATTGGTACGAAAAAAGGATAAGCTTGTTGCTCCTGAAGTTTCAGCTGAACCTCCTTCAAAAGACGTGATTGCTCAAGCAGTTGAGAAGCGAATGACTCTGGAAGAAGCTGAACGGTTTCGTAATGCTCGAGCTGTACAGCTGCAGTATGTTTTAGGCTTAGTTACCAATCAGAGTCCAACAAATCATTTTGATTTAGCCCACCTTTTAGCCAATGCTAAAAGCCATTGTCCAGACTTTAGCCAAGAAGAGCTTCTGGCTATGATAAACCAGCATGATTTGGTCCGTAGTAATCTGCATCTTCAGGGAGCTTTAATTACTGGTGGCAGAAAAGTAGTAGAAGGTCCTGACCATAAGCCCGTCAGCATTTTTAGTATGAGGCTGCTAGGACAAGGTGGTTTAGGAAAGGTGACTGATGCTTATTTGCTTAAAGACGCCATGTTTGTACCTGCGGTAGTGAAAGAATCTCATCAGTGGGAAATTGACCCCAAAGATCCTGAAGCTCCAGCTAAAATGAGACAGAATCAGATTTTTCAATCCAATTTCTTGGTGGAAATGAACAATGCTATCGACTGTTTACAGCATAATGTTCCTGGGATGATCAGGCCGTTGTTGGTAGTGCCTGGGAACGGTGCTGATGAAAGCTCACTGATAGCTTATGAAAAGATTGCTAATAAAGATGGAGAATCTTTAGACTTCGGGTATTTAGCTACTGATCCACGCTTTTTAATTTCAAAAAAGGTAGCTGCTTTTGCTGGTGCTGCTACTATTTTGGCGGATTTACATGCGTCGGGTAGAGCTCACTTAGATTTCAAACCAGAGAATGTAATGGTAAATGAAAAAGGGGAGCCGATAATAATCGATATTGGTAGCAGAATTGCTTTAACCGATGAAGTTCATGTCGATCCTGATGCTGACCCAAAACCTTATGGCAGTATTACTAAGCGCTTTGATTATGGTATGCAAGGACTAGGATTTACGCCTGATATGGTACCACTTGCTAGAGTAAAAAATGCTTTAGGACAAGGCAAAGGTCTAGAAGTGATAGATCGTATCGCTTTAGGTAATAGTCTTGTTACACTGTTGCAATATGCCAATTTTCTGACTAATCCTAATTTCCCAGATTTAATTTCCTATCAGAAATATTTCAACCTACCAGATGATCAGTATCCACCGCAGTCGCTAAAGGATATGCTTGCGCTAGCAGCTGAATTGCGCGATATTGATTCTGATACGCCACTCCGATCACTACGAGTGATTGCAGATGAGATTCGACTAATTGCTACCCGTTTTCAGCTAGATCTTGATTTGTTACAAATTGAGGTCGGTAAACAACACAATATAGTGCTTAAATCTGATTTATAGATATTTTTATGATCAATACACCATCATCAATTCCACCCGTGCAAACACCTGAGGCTTTAGCCGCAGTAAAACGAGTAACTACTCGTATAGCAGTGACTTCAGTTTTGGCCGCTGCTGGTAATCAGCATGATCAGTTGCAAGAAATATCTTTGTCAGACTATCAAGCTGCAGTTTCTGCTGCCCCCAAAAGACTTTTGAATCCTGCGAGTTGGGCTGGTTTCTTGGCGAGATTTTCTAAGAGGCCTCTTCCATTTGGTGCCATGCCGGGTAGTAGTAAATCAAAGATTGATTGTAGTCAGTATGTAAATGGTGAATATATTTTGGCTATACTTCCCACCGACCTCAATGGTGTGGCTTGGAATGAAAGAGACATTGCTGCTGGTGAGCAGTTTTGTTTCCAACCAGCTGGTGGCAATCAGTTGGCCCAAGTAGCCAGTATTTTGCCAGCAGCTGTTCGAGCTGCAGGCACATTTCAATTACAATTTTTGCCCGGTGAGGACAAAGCAACAAAAGTAACTGCTGCTCTCCAAACTGCGTACGGAAGGATTCAAGCTTTGACACTTGGTAGCGAGGGGACTGCTGCAGCTTAAGCGAGATTTTTTACTTGCTGTATATTCAAGCAAAGAAAAAGAACCATTTTGCTTGAACAAAACTAAATTACCTATTAAGATGCAGTCGCTTCTGATAGATGCCACTTTAGCTCAATGGTAGAGCAATCGCTTTGTAAGCGAAAGGTTGTCGGTTCAAGTCCGACAAGTGGCTCCATTTTTATAAAATACGTATTGAATCGAACTAACTATTATCTTCAATAAGATAATGATAGGATTCTTTCGATTAAATCCCCATCTATGAATCCTAGGGTTGCCGCTTGCATAATAATGGTCACTGCTTTTTGTGGTGTCTTGTTAGCACCACAGACCGTACTTGCAAACACCTATTCAGATGTTGCTTCTAGCGACGCTGACTTTGCAGCAATTAGTAGCTTAACGAACTGGGGTGTGATATCGGGAAGTGAAGATGGCCAGTTTCATCCTGATTCACCTCTGACTAGATGCGAACTTGCGAAAATTGCAAGGTTAGCGAATGCTCACAGACCCAATGGCCAGTTCTTACCTTTAACTGGTAGTGGTGAACCTCAAGAATTTTCAGATATTCCTACCAGTCATTGGTGTCACCATTATGTCCGTGAACTGAAATACCACAATGTGCTTAACGGCTATCCTGATGGCACATTCAGACCCAACCAAAAAGTCACTCAGATTGAGGCCTTGAAAATTTTAATCAATAGTCTGAAAGCAGGTCCACTACAGGAGGACTTTATCAATAATCGCTATACTGATGTACAAAGTACTGACTGGTGGGCACCGTATATTCAACATGTAATGGTATACCGTCTTACATATGGCCACGATGAAGCGAGTTACGGAATTGGCAAATTAATGTCACGGCGTGAAGCGGCAAGAATCACCTATAATCTTTTGCAAATTTTCGATTACAGCTCTAACTAAATATCCTTATAGTTATTTAGCTTTTTGTCATTCTGATAATTTCTTTATTTGCCAAGTGTAGATAGTTCAGCATTTTTTACTGCCCATCGATGGAATTCGTGTGCTGTGGATTGCAGAAATTCGTTTGGGTCAATCCACAAGACCTTATGATCTGCTTCTAGTCCTTTTGACTGTCCCTTTTTGTGCTCCACTGTGCATCGAAAATATGTACCTATTTTGTTGATAGGCCCAAGATCTGACATCGGAAAGAACTGGTTGGCATTGCCAATTATGTGGTGATCAATAACGGTTAAGCCTGTTTCTTCCTTGATTTCTCGTATTACAGCAGCAACAGGATCCTCTCCGTTATCGATTCCTCCGCCTGGCAAGTGGTATCTACCACGAACAAAAACTACCAGTAATTTTTGGGCTTTGTTGGTAATTACAGCATACGCACCAGGTCTATCTTTGAATTCACCTATTGGTGTGCCAAACTGTGGCGTGGTAGTCATGGGAAAGGAGTTGAAATTTTAGAGACTGTAGAACATGGCTTGGTCCTAGTCAAAATTCTAGTTCAAGCTATTACACTTATTATATGTTGCTAGTATTACGGTGACTGAGTGTTGGTTTTGCTACAGCTAAGGATGATAAATGAGCTCTTTAACTGTGACTTCATCAGTGCATTGGTTTCGGACCCTACTCCATCTTACTGACCGCTGCCTTAAGGGTTCGACATGGAAATGATACAAAATGTTACTTTGCTCACAATCTTCTCCATTTTTCGGCATACGCAAGAGAGAATACTTATACTTTAGTATAGGTTTCTTTGAGTGAGAGATTTATATTGCAAAATCTGTTAAAATGTAATGAACTAATTATTTTGCTATGGATCGGGAGAAGAATAGAGAAAGTAATCATTCATCTGCACCAGATGATCGTGGAATCACGCGAAGAAGATTTTTGGGTGTACTGGGTGCTGCATTAGCGGCTAGCTGTAAGCCAAATGATAGACCCTCGGTTCAACCTAGAGCTCAACATCCCCATGTTGTTCCAGCTGTTCCACCAACTAGAAACGACGAAATACCGAATACCTTCCAGCCAGCTCCTGACAACGAGCGTGAGACTATGCGCTATAATGACTGGCCACAGTCAACTCTTAATCCAATTGAACGCGCTGAAGCCGAAGCACGAGTACGGGAATTTATTGAAAGACTCAATAGATTAGATGGTGAGATTTTGAGGCAATTTGGTATTCGTAGCGGTATTGGTGATATGAGGCATTATAGTATGAATGAACTACCACCAGATCCTCGATTCAACCCGGTGCGGGATATCCACGATACTTTGGAAAATCTCTCTATGTCCGAACAGGCACGTGTTAGAGCAATGGTGTCTAGCAGTGATGTTCTTGCCAGCTTTGAAAGAGTGAGTGTTGATATTTTTCGTTTGAAGGATACAGATTCATTTTGGAGAATTTTAACTGTATTTGCGAAGGGTAATTGTGAGAGACGAGCTTTCGCTGCTGTAGCACAATATGAACGAGCTCATAATATCAAAATGGTCATGCCTCGAGATGACTTCTATTACTCAGCTAGACTAAAGGACTATGTACCTACTGGTAATGATATTTATAGTCAGGATATTGATCCAAGAAATATTTCCGGTCGGTCAACTGTATTTGATAGCGCAGAGCTAGATAGTCTTAATGCTCATCCAGGATGGGCAGGTAGGAGAAGACAACGACAGTTTAGAGAATTAGCAGGAAATGAAGCTATTGTGCAGTTAGCAAAAAATTCTGATTTTACTCTCGCTGAGTACTTCTCGTTGATTAAAGCAATCATTCATAACCGAGAACTTGCGCCAACTAATGTTAGGGAGAACGATATTGTTATTGCTCAGAGACTAGTCGCAGCTAATAGAGAGTTCGCTGAATCATCTCTTCTGGATCATGAGACCGATGCGGTAATTGTTTTCCATGGTTCTGATCATGAGCACTGGGGAGACAGCCTTACAATTCCTGGTAATCATTTGGGGCGAGCTGATGACTCTTGGGATAAAATTGCAGCTGCTGCTGGTGTGTCTAGAGGTAAAGTCCATCGATTTGGAGCCAATCCAGAGCGTCAAGGGCCGAACCAGCTACCAGCTCTCTATAGAGCAATGAGTCATTCGAGAGGAAAGACGTTTGTCGCTTTTGATACACATGGTGATACTGATTATCTACAAGTTGATGATAGAACTCCTAATATGAAGCTAACTCCTGCTGATCTTGCTCGGTCTTTGCTTGATCGTGTAAGGGCAATGCAAGATCCAGAGACTTTAGGACAAATGACATTATGTATGGAGGCTTGTTATACCTATGATTTTACTCATAATTTACTTCAAGAAATGCAGAGGCAATGGACAGCTGATGCTGCTTCTATTTGTGCCTTCGCTAACCTAAAATTACCTACCATCATTATTCCAGTACAAGAAGGATCTTACGCGGCACATAATTTCAAAGCTTTCAGAGTGCTACTCAAACAGTTAGTAGGTATCAGACGTGACCGAGGAATAAAAGGGGAGCGCATCCTTAAGAATGTCCAACCAATAGGTTATCGAGAGCATGATTTTACCATCTTCACTTCAGGTACTGGAAAAGTCATCGAAATAGCTCAGAGAGACAGAAGCGCGGATGCAAGAGAAGCTTAGTTCTACCTCCTACCTCAGCTATTGAAGTAGCTCAATATATTGAACGAGCATTGAACCACGACGAGAAGCCCTAATTAGGCAGCTTCTTTATAATTCCATTCTTTCACCACTACTTTATCAATGCCTTGATTCTTTGTGCCATTCCATCTCACTGATCGCTGTCTCAAGAGCTCGATATGAAAATGGTACAAAAAATTACTTTGCTTACATTCTTCTCCATTTTTTGTGTTTCATAATGAGCTTATTAATATCGCCTAGGCTGCCTGTATAAGAGTAGTTGTGATATAATTACTAGAACAGTAGTTACACATCAACGTTATGTTAGACGAACAGGAAGAACAATTGGAAAAAGACTTCGAGACCTTACGAGCAACGCGCGATCGAAAAGAGCGTGAAGCATTGCGACATCTTTTCATGGAGCGCCTGGCTAGTTTGCGAGAGTTTCCTATTCACAATGCAGTAGTAAGGAAGTACCTGCGTTTATTAATGCGAGATGGAGAGCTGGAGCGAGAGGTAATGAGAAAGTCTGTAGTAAGCGAATTGGGGATGCTTGATGCCATTAAGCTGCATAAAGATGAACAAGCTCGTCTGGAAATTTTCTATGGCAAGTATGCCAAATTATATGAGGCGGATACCGAAGCAGCATTAGCTTTTGGTGTGGATAGAACTGATGCACCTCCTTGGGAGGCAATCAAAGCGAGCATCACACCGCGAATGATAAGCTTGATAGAAAAGCTCCCCGAGAAACGTCTTATTGTTGTAAGAGCATCGCGTCAGGACCTGATTGCTGCCATAGATAGCCGAGTGGACAGCTATGGTATTAGAAGCAATAGCTCTATATATGAAATTACTGATGATCAATTATGGAATAATGGGGAGCGTGAGGATAGCATTAATTGGCAGGTGTTGTTTATTGATGGTCGAGAAGATATTCCTTATGATAGAACTGTACAGAGCGGTAGGGCCGGTGACCAAGTACTTGCATTGCAGGCTCAATATAAGGCTCAAGGGTACAGTATTTTAACAGGGGCACAGGCGTACTTAGGATTACAAATGCAAGGATTGGTTAGTGGCGTAATGATTGATTCGAAGTCCCATACTGTACTAAATAGTGATGTCGTAGCAGCTGACCAGGAAGCTTTTCTCGGTAGTGGTCATTGTTACTTTGGCCAGGTCGCCTTTACCTTCAGTTATCCGCGCATGCCGGAGATTAATCTTCATCTGCGTCGTGTGGTTAGAGTGAATCGTTAATCTTTGATCTTAGTGTCTTGTTTTTTTAAATTCTGCTCTCTTGATTGCATCAAGAGTTTTTGGAACGAGTCCAATTGGGAGATAGTTACCTGAATATAGACTCTGCTTAGTGTTCTTTAGGTAGTAAGGGGAGTAGAGACGACTACCTTAGCTATTGAATAAAATTAACACAGTGAGGGGGGCGCTGAACTATGGTTTGAAGCCTCATTTGGTGGTCACCTTGTAATTACATTCTTTAATCACCACCTCATTGACACATTGATTCCTGCTACTATTCCACTTAACAAATCGCTGCTTTAAGAGCTTGACGTGAAAGTGATATAGAAAATTACTTTGTTTACATTCTTCTCCACGAGTCCCCCCGCGCATGCGGGAGGCGAGTCTCTTTCCTATCTCCTAGCTCCTTTTCCTCATCATACAGCCTGTCGGACTCAAGGACAGAGGAACGAGGAAATAGGAAATAATCGCTCAGAGAGAATTTCATAAATTAGTTACTAAAATGTGACTGAGTAACTTTTAGTATGTTCATTTTCGAAACATTTCCTGTATATCAAAAGGCTGAAGCTATATACTCTGAGCTGTTATTAATTCTGCCTTCTCTCAAAGATAAAGTTCTTTCGGATCAATTGCGGCGTGCAATGACTAGTATTGTGTTAAACATTGCAGAGGGTAGTGGGAAGTTTAGTCCAAAGGAAAAGAAGAATTACTATTTAATCTCTCGAGCCCCGGTAAGTGAATGTGTGGCTATTTTGAGATTGCTTCATCTTCAAAACGTGATTTCTGAACTGCAGTTAAATTTATGGAAAGAAGCATTTTTAGTAATCCATAAAATGCTCAGTGGGATGATCAAGACTTTTTCACAAAGTAAAAGAGATACTTAGATTTTGCTTCCATTCTTCTCCATTACAATGGCTTACAAGCGCTGCTTCTTAGATTTTTGCGTGGTGGGATTTACAACGTTATAAAAATTGAATCACTGAATATCAATTACTTGATTTATGAAAAAGTTTTCTGTACTCCACATAAGAATAAACAATGGTGATAATTGCAATGATCACTACAGGAGCAATGATCAATAACATTGCTATACCACTTGGGAAAAGTAGACCTAAAAGAGAAATTAGAGCGGCAAGTTTAAAGAGTTTCCCACCAAGTTTGTGAGTCTTTTCCCAAACTACATCGCTAGAAAGAGTCCATGGTGTGCGAATGCCTACAAACCAGTTGCGTTTTGATTTTTCAATTACTATTCCGACAAAGTACCAAAGAACCACCATTGCAGGGATGATTGCAGTACTAAAGTTAAAGCGCGTACCCAGATTCCAAGCTATTTGCAAACCAAAAATGTATAAAAGAAAGAGAAATCCCACGATCCAGAAATAATTGTAGTATTTTCTAAAAGATTGGATATTGGATTTTTGAGGATCAATTCGAGGCACTATCCAGTAAATCAAGAATAGTCCAGCGAGCAGGATAGGCAAAAAGAATACACCCCAAAACTTAGTCATATAGCCATTCACTTCTCCTGCAGCATTCCAATGAGAGGCCACTTGATCAGGAAGTTGGGGATAGAAAATTACCCCTACCACAAGAGCTATAGCTATAAGTAGTAAGAGAATAATATTGGTGACTTTGTTCACTGGATAGGGAGTTAATAGCACTGAGGACCTATGCTGTGCTTAATATCCTTATCATAGTAGAAAATATGCTATAACAAAAGTACCAAGTCGCTTAAATTTATGAATACATTATTGTGGAAAGATGCTTTAGGGTGGGGATTTTTTCTTTGGCTTATTGGATATATTCTAGGAATAGCCTTCTTTTTTGTACTTCCAACTTCAATAATAGGGTGGGTAATTATGCCTATTGGTCTCCTGATTACGTTGTGGGTATTGCTTAAAAAAGTGAAGATGACTACTTTGAGAAATTATTTATTCTTAGCAGTAGTATGGACATTGATAGCTATGATATTTGACTATCTCTTCATTGTAAAAGTTTTGAATCCAATAGATGGTTATTATAAGCTGGATGTATATTTGTATTACATGTTAACTTTTCTTATGCCACTTGTAGTTGGTGGTTGGAAAATAAAGCACACCACAAGGCTTTAGCTGCTAATAGGTTAGAAAGATTCATTGGGAATTGGTGTAATGGCCTTTCTACTGAGAGTGCGCATGCTATTCGTGAACATTTAGCCCAGATTCTTTAGGCTGAGTGGATTTTTTAGCTGATTTCCATTATTTTAATTGCTCATTAGTTTCAATGACATGAGTTTGCCGGAGATTTTTGAACGGAAAATACGGGCTCTATTACCAATTGATCCTACGCGATCAGACTTCCCTGAAATGGTGGAGGTTTGGCTTCGGATTCGAGCTTTTTTGATTGTTGTTTTAACTGAAACTATTACTAGTCCATCGCGAGCGATGGTGCTTTTTGAAAGTTGGTACACTCAAAATGCCGCTATGCTCAATGCCTTGTTTAATAGTGAGGCGGCCACTAGTGAGCTGAGAACAAATTTGAGTTACTTTTTAGATGGTTTCCAAGGTTTACGAGAGGATGTCCATAAGGTGCTTCACACTACACCACGTCCTTCTAGTAATGCTGAGCTTTATTTAGCTCATTGCTTTTATTTGAATGCTGATGACCTCAGTATTCTCAATCGGTTGTCATTGTTTGGTGAAGAAGTTTGTCTAGTATTTGAATTTGTGCATAGTGTCAAATTCTTTGGTGACGAGATTGCTAAAAGAAAATGGCATCAAGCTAGTGATACTACTTTTGAACACACTTGGCGTGATTTTACTTTTACATTTGAGCGAACAGCACATAGCGGTGTGAGATTGATTCGGGCGGAAAGAGCGCCCTCCCTGGAAATTCCTTATTTGTCGCCAAATATTTCATAGTTAGGCTTTGTATAAACTACTTGCTAGATACTTACTAGCAAGAGTATTTGGGTTACTCCAAAAAACACACGGAGATAGTGTGGTTTATCTATCCCTAAATTTTTTAGCTGAGCTTTGATGTTTGCATATGTGCTGGCACGGTAGGATCATCGTCAGCGGCTAGCTGGAAGTTTTGCATGTTTCCATCTGTACTGGCTTCTAATCGCTGGCCAAAGTGTAATGTGGGTGCTCCAGGATTGAGCATGGTGTGATGAAAACTTTCTAGTAATACAACAGCAGTGTCGATGCTGAAGTTTCCATCAGGGGCCAATCCTGTCCACTCTTTGGGGATCATGAAGAATAAACGGCCTCCGTCTGTAGCATTGATATATGTGATATATGCCTCAGGAATTTTGGCTTCGATACTAGTATCGAACTGAATTGCTAATGGAGTTTCTTTGCCAATCAGGCCAGCTACTTCTATTGCGCGTTCAATACTAAGCGCCGACCTAGCTAGCCGGCGAATTGCGTGTAGCAAATCGCGCAAGCGTATCTCCACCAATGACATTGGTGGAGGCGTGTCTTGTAGATCAAACCTAGTGGTAGCAAAAGAGGTCTCACTCATTTGTGGGACAAAATAATTTATAGACAGGTGCCAAGGTAGCAGATAGTGAGTCGATCAACAACACTTTAGATTGCTTGATAAAAAGTAGCGGACAGTTTTTCACAGTAATTAAGTTGTGTTAACTTGATTCCGAAAAAGCTTTATCCTCCACACTCTATGCCTACCAAAAAGTTGCGTTTCATTCCTTGGATTTTTTTAATTGTAGGTGTCGTATTGCTGTTTATTGCATACAATTTATATGCTAGCACTCAGCAATTTTTGAAAGTATCAGTGAAAGCAGTTGGTACTGTAGTAGAGATGAAAAGTGTGAGAGATAGTGATGATGATCTTACCTACAAACCCGTAATTACTTATAAAGATCGTACTGGTCTAGAGCATACATTTACCTCCAGTACTTCATCGAATCCACCTTCTTATAGTGTCGGAGACAAGGTTGAACTTTTGTATGACCCACAAAAACCAGAACAGCCAAGCATCAATACCTGGATTGATTTGTATATTGGTGTGTTGGTGTTGGGCATAATTGGTGGATTAGATGTGCTTATCTCAACTTTGGTGCTTTACGGCATATCTCGTCGTCAGAAGAAGATTAATTGGCTCAAAGAGAATGGCAAATTGATCGAGGCCAAGGTCAATGAAGTGAGTTTAAACCAACATTACAAAGTAAATGGCCAATCACCTTATATCATCGTGGCCCAATGGCAAGACGACGCTACCAACACCGTACAAGTTTTTCAAAGCGATAATATTTGGTTTGATCCCACTCAGTATGTCAAAGATACTATTCAGGTATGGATCGATCCCAACAATCCACAGAGCTACTACGTAAAGACCGATTTCCTGCCTACTTTAGTGAATAATTAAGGTCTGGCTTAAGAACATTTTTTGCTTTCGCAGTTTCTTGCTGATAATGGTCTCAAGATTAACAATCTAGATTCAATAGTTGCTAGCATTTCGAGTAACAATGTTTCAGTATCTGAGATTGCAGGTATGTTGCTGCTTTGGTCATCAAATTGAGTTAGGGTTGCAGCTACAGTATCCAAAAGCTTTTCTTTGGTGTAGTTGTTGACGATCACACTTCTTGTTTCCTTTGTTTTTAATACTTTCTGACTAGCTTTTCCTTTTGTTTCTCCTGTAGTGGCTACTAAAATAGAAAAAGATCTTTTGTTCACTGAGTTGATCAGTGTTTCCCGTACTTCATAACCATATATTCCTTTTTTACCTTGTGCTTTCTTAGCCCGGACGCGGTCGATAATGGCAGTGAGGACTCTGCGCAAAGCATAGAGTGGTTCGGCAAAGCTGAGATGTCTCCAGCTCAGGGTGAGCACTTCAAAGTCTTGCATGAATTCATATGCTTCCAGATCCCATACTACTTGGATATTAATCTCTCTGTGTATACTTGGAGGCATATCAAACTTGTGAGCAAATGTCTCTTTTTCTGCAAGGGTCTTAGCTATCAACGCTAGCACCTGTTGTTCAATGGGGGCCTGTGTGTCTGCGGTTTTCATATAGATGATTGGAACGCATTCTATCAGGAAATCCTTCTCAGTCCATCTGGTGTTTCAACTAGTCAGTGTGAGCTGCATTTGCTAGGGTGATTCTGTCGTAACGCCTTCCTCCATGGACAACAATGACCTGTCATCTCCGACCTCTCCTGGTTCTTCTGGTTCGCCTCACTCTGGTAGTATGGTTAAGTGGCTTTTGGGTGTTGTGGCTATACCGTTTGGCCTCTTGGTTTTCAGTATCGTTTTAATGGTTGTGAGCTATAAAGTGGGGACGAGTTACTTTAGTAATCCTCAAGTAATAGATAATTTGCAGCAAACGATCGAGGGGGCAATTGGTAAAGTTTCTACAGTATTAGATGTACCCAATCCAATTGCACAGTTTTCCACTCCCACCAAAACTAATTCAGCATTAGATAATGCGGCGCAAAAAGTGACTACCGTTTTGATCTGTATCAATTATGCTGACGAATCTATTCGTGACACTATTACACTTTATAAGCGCAATGTTGATTTCGCTATACCAGCTAAAACCAAATTTTTGGGTTTGTCGTCTGATGCTTCTTGGCAAGCGTGTGACAAGGCTCTCACATCCGCACTGTCCTTAGCAACTAATACTCTCGATTTAGATCAAGCTCTGCGTGATTTCCAAGTCCAAGGTAATGCGATAGTCGCTGCATTTAGAGATGTCACGTCGTACTATAAACAAAAAGACTACCTTGATGACAATTTTACTTTTGGTAAGGCAAAAGATGCTGCGTTGATTCCACTGTCACTTGCTTATCTCAAAGCCTCCGATATTTTCCGTGATGCAGTAGATGCGCAAGAGGATAGCAATAATAAGGCATATATTGCAGCACTAAGCGCAGATCCTGCTACCAAAAACCAACTGCTGGCTTTGCAAATGTTTATGCAATCCAAAGCTGTGCTACATGAGCTTTATAAAGAACCAATGAATAGTAGTGCTCTTGAGGAAAGTATTAATAATCTGACCAGTATTCAAAATAAATTTAAAGATGTGGTTTTGGTGTCGCTCAAAAATGATACTACTAAGTATAGTATTTGGAGTGGGGTC
The DNA here is from genome assembly GCA_964514565.1 of uncultured Candidatus Peribacteria bacterium. GTDB lineage: Bacteria > Patescibacteriota > Gracilibacteria > RBG-16-42-10 > RBG-16-42-10 > JAGNZB01. The sequence continues at coordinate 89,354 of CAZERA010000003.1, forward strand.
AGTAACAAAGTGGATTCTTTCATCGCAGCTAGTAAAGATACCTGGCGTTTAGTTCGAGATAATACATCTTTACCTGAAAATCATGAGGGGTCACTTGATCAAGCAATTGAGCAATTTAATAATCTCGTGAGTAGCTACAATGTGACTAATAATATTCCGCAATATAGACTGTAGAAAATAGATCAGAGAGCAGAGGTCAGAGATTTTTCGGGACTGCCTCGGATTGCCCGAGGGGCGTCATACCGATCCCTGCACCAGCAGGGGAGGTGTAGTTGTCACTTCGATCTAAGGAGAGGTCATTCAAACTGCAGTAATTACAACATTGACTCGCCACCCACCAACACTCACCGTTGGTATCTGTTCAGGCCATCAAAGTCCGTAAGAGTAATCTTGATTTCGAACTAATACACTTCACCACTATGCCCAGTGCTCTTTTCTTTCAATCATTTGCCGTTCCCATCCTTCTCTTCTTTTTGATCATATGGATTGGTAGCAAGCCAGCGGAATATCCAGTTTGGCTTGGAAAGAAACCAATGAAAGTGCAGGCAAAAGTAGTAGAGATCAAACAACTACAACACACCACAAAGTCATTTGAGATCCTCACAGGTTATCAAGTGGAGTGCCTGTGGCTCAATCCTTATGATTCGACATCACAAATCTTTGTCAGTGAGATTTTGCATGAAATGCCTTCAGTACAGAAAGACGACATCGTCGATGTTTATTTGAGTACGAAGGAGCTAGGTAGATACTATGTTAAGATCAGAGGTTAAATACAGCATGCTGTATTTTGCTGTGGTTGTTATTTTTCTGGGCTAGGTTATAATCTGCTCTTTTTATATTAATATATGCGTTTGGAATCATTTAAATCTTCAGCTGCTACATTAAGTTTTTTGCTCGGATGCGCTAATGCTGCTTCTGGTACTATTGGTGATGCTGGGACAGAAAATAGTGATGTGAATCAAGTAGATGCTCCTACTGATCAAGAAACTGTAGTTGATCGTCCTGATGTGCTTGTAGCTGATGTTGGTTCATTGCCATTTAGCTTAGATCTTCAGCCATCTGCTTCACGTGTATTAGCCAATCGTACTTTCGCTGTACTGGCTGACGTTCGTCAGGGGGCTCGGCTGGTACTAGGTCAAACAGTTCGTCTCACAACTGATCCAGATATTACGTTGCCAAATGGGCCTGTCATGCAATCAATTTGTTTCCCTATCGTGGTAGAACATGATGTTGTTGCTATGAATAGAGTGTTGAGCCCAGCTAATAGTACTAGTTTGGTTGGTCAAGTTGCTATAACCTCAGACACCTGTCCTAATGGCTATCAGGATTCTGGTTTGAAAATTGCTTTGTTTCAAACCCCAACTATTGAGCCCACTGCGGATCGTGTGATTCATATTATTGGTAGTGTTGATGGCCATTTACCAACTGTCTCTAGTGAAACTGTTGCTTCATTTACACGTGCTACTGTATTTACTGATGCTTACTATATGGAAGTGGTAAGACCAGTTTTAACACCAGTTGCTGGTCAAGGATTTATGGCCGTAGTAATTCCTCAGACCCGAGATGGTTATGGGCTACCTTGTATGCCTTATTCAGGTACTACAAATGGAGAATCTTTTGATCAAGCTGGTTGTACTGTTGCTAATAATGGCGGCAGAGTAGTACCAATCGAGCAAACTATTGCAATCAATCAAGAAAATGCTGCTATGTCGGCAGGAGCCTTAGTACTTGATGCCTCTAGTACTATTTTGGGAGTCGATGTTCAGTCTCGCGGTTTAGGTATTGATGGTCTCAATCCAAAAGTATTTACCCACCTTGGAGGCGGAGCTTACGCAATGACTATTCGAGCCGGATTGGCAGGGGACGCAGGTAGATGGTCAATAAGTTTAAGAGATAGTCATAATTTTTCGGTAGAAATTAATTTCAAAAGAGTAGCTATTCAGTAATAATTTCGTTTTATTATTACATTAGATTCTTATATTTGTAGCGCTAAAGTGTAGTAATAGACAAGATCATTTTCTTCGTCAAACAATGCTGCAATTTTTTAGCCGTCACAAAATAATGATGATTGTCATCGTCGTCGTTATCTTAGTTGGAGGATACTTGTATTCAACCGGTAGTCAGTAAACTTTAAATCGAAAATTGTGAATTCTAAATTGATGGTGATTGCCGTCCAAATTTAGAATTTACGATTTAGATTTTAAAACTTACAATTCCCACTTAGCTTGGTATTCGTGCCATTTCATTTTCGTGATGGTATACTGAGAGTGAGTAACAAATTCTCATGAGCATGATTGGCTATCTCAAGATGATCGATGACACTGACTTGCATCATTTGGATAGCGATCCTGCTCTTGTAGAGGAATTGATTGATCAGGATTGTGCCAAGTATGAGCTGCTTGAGATCGATAAAACCTGGGCAGCTTTGCACTTTGCCATTGCGGGCGATTTGTATCCTGATGGTGATGCCCTTTTGTCCGGAGCGATTGTTGGTCAACACATTATTGATTTTGATTTAGCGTTTGGACCACCAGCTTTTTTGTTGCATGAAGAAGTAGAAAAATTGTCTGAGCAATTGGAACAAATGAGTTTAGAAGATATTGAGTCTGCTCTTCGCAGTGAGCGATTCAAAGAATCAGATATCTATCCTTTCTCTGAGCTAGAAGAATCAGAAGATGGAATCGTGGCGTATGTTTTACCTTACTTTGATCAGCTGCAAGCTTTTTATCGCTTGGCAGCAGAGAAGGGGAAGGGCGTTTTGATTTGGATTATGTAGCTTTGTATGTCTACACCAAATACAGTAAAGCGAGCGATACTGACCAAGCTGCTCAAGTCAGAAAAACTGCGTTATGGTGATATTCGTTCGCCAGAGATTGATAATGATTTGTTCAATTACCATCTCCAACACTTGGTGAAGCTGGGCCTAGTAGATAAGCATGACAAAGAATATAGCTTGAGTGCTTTGGGGCGTTATGAAGTGGCTGAACAAAATCCTCTTAGTCTCCAAGGGGACGTAGTCGATCGTTTCAAAATTAATGTGCTTACTATTGTGCTGCGCCGAGAAGCAGGGGAGTTGCAGGTCTTACTGCAGCGTCGTAAGAAGCATCCATTCTTCAATACGGTGGCTATTATGGGAGGTGTAATCCATAAAGGAGAAATGCTGACAGATGCTGCTTCAGCTCGACTACAAATGAAGACAGGATTGACTGGTCAATTTACCCTCTGTGGTTTGTGGAGGAATGTAAATTTGGATAAAACAGGTCTACTAGTATTGGAAGATATTTTGTTTCATGTCTGTTGTACTGATCAGTATCAAGGGGTGTTGCTGGATAGTACTGAACATGGTGAAAACTTTTGGTGTTCGCTAGCTGAAGCAATTAAAATTCATCAGGAGCATCCTGGTTCATTTCACCATCTTGTCCCTTTTTTACAGTCACTCCAAACCACAGATTTCCGTACTCAGCCACTTTTCTACTGGGAGCACAAACAAACGATCCAGGATTTTTAGTTGTCAACAGAAAGCAGTTTCACTAGTTTTTAGGGAGAGCTAAGCTAGAGTGGAGCTGATTTAACAATCCATGTATGCAATTACAAGTAGGTGTCAAAGTATATCTCCGCAGTCCAGCTGGAAAGTATCTTTTATTGGAACGTTCAGCTAGCAAATATCCAGAGGTCAAAGATCGTTGGGATATTGTCGGTGGGCGAATTGAGATTGGTACTCCTTTGCTTACCAATTTGGCCCGCGAAGTATTGGAGGAAACTAAACTGACTATTACTAGTGAGCCAAAGCTTATTGCTGCGCAAGATATTTTGCGGATTGCAGACCGTCATGTGGTGCGGTTAACGTACGTAGCAGAAATAACTGAAACAACACCTACTCTTGATGAGGAGCATGATAATTTTGGTTGGTTCACACTCGACGAACTAAATAGTTTAGAAGGGTTTGATCAGTATGCCAAAGCAATTCTGCCTTTGTTAAAATAATACCGAGTGCGGCCTCGGTAGATCGTGAGCCTCTTTTTCATATACTGGCTAGTAAATTAAATTTTTACTTATATGTATATCGAAAAAGATGGTTTGCAGATTCCTTTAGAAAGAGTCAGTGATGGCACTTTGCAGAAACTGGCAATTCCTGTTGCCGTAGTGGATACACTGACTACTTTGCCAGTTTCTGTTCAAGTAGAGTTGTTGATTGAATATGCCAAGCGATTTCGTTTATCGGAGGCGCAATTTGATTTAGTCATTACCCATGCGCGACCAAGTCAGTGGAAACTTTTTGGTAAAGCTTGTGACCAGTGGGGAACAATTTACAAAAGGATAAAACCGATCGCCGAAGCTGATCCTACTAGCTGGTCAGCTTTGTTTGACTTTATGGTAGCTGCCAATTGGTATCCGCTTACTGTGGATTTTGTAAACGAGTATATCTACCGATCGGAAGTCTCGCCATCATTTCGTCAATATATGTTGCAGTATGTCAGTGATACTTGTTTAGGAAAACTTAAGGCTGGTGGTAGAGTATATGACTATGAGAGCCGGCTATTGGATGAGGCTTTGGCTATGCATCTGAGCGATGATCCTCGACTGTGTAGTGAAGCTACTTTCCGTGACCGTTTACAAATTGCCCAGGTACTTAAGAATGTTGGACATATGAAACTTTTATGGGAAGGAAAGTTTAGCCAAGTTGCTAGTTGGGATTCGTCTGATTTTGGTGAAGATGACGATCGGGCTGAGAGTTTGGAAAAGCTCTATCTTGAAGCAGTGGCTATGCTACCTGAATGTGCTGAGCACTTTGCTGATGTAGCTATTAATGCTTTGCTAAAAACTGGTCGGAAGTTTATGACTGCCACTTTAGCTAGCAAGCTTGGCCGTAGTGCTTTGGCAGTGAAACTCTATCGCGAACGCAAAGATCAGTTACTGGAAAGAAAAGATCCATTCACAGGTTGGGATCGTGACAAAGTAGGGGAATGTGCGTATTTGGCAGGGGAATATAGTGCTGCATATGGCTATTTCTTACTAACTGATAACGACGAAGGTATGTTCAAATCAGCTTGGGAATTTGATCAACCAAAAGCAATCGAGATTGCTAAGCGTATCGCAGCAAAGGCAATCAGCGACCCAGACACCGCTCTCCACAGAGCCTTAACAATCTGTCTCAAAGCAGGCATCCCTGAAGCAACTCAGGTATACGCAGTAGCTATCAAACAAGCAGAATCCACCGGCTCCCTAGCCAAAGCACTTTCCCTAGCAAAAGAGTACAGCGACCAAGAACGCATAACTCGCTACCAGCTATTGTTAAACCTTTAACCTCCTTATTTCCCTTAACTTTCTCCGCAAAAAATCTCTGATCTCTGACCTCTGCTCTCTGATCTCCTTCCCACCTCCCCCCCAAAAAACCTTTGCCCTCGCACCTCTGACCTTTGCCCTATCTTTGCATCTTTCATGTATTATTATACTATCCAATCAGATATCTATTTATTTATGAATCCAGAAGGAATTGCTTTAACTAACGTCAAAAACAAAGTAGCTGAATACAAGGCTGGCATCGATGCTTTGTATCAGGAAAGTCTAGCATTGGCAGATAGTAGTTGGGATGTTACTGAACTAGCTATTGCTATCCGTGATGCAGGCAACTTGATTAATCAAGATCTCGCCCGGTTTCCTGATGATGGTCACAGTATGGTGCGGGTGGTGATGCGTCCTAGTTTTACTACTGTGGAGGCAGCTATTGCTGAGCTTACCAAAAAATTTGCAACCAATACTTTTGCTGTGGCACTGGGGGCTATGCGTATTTATCTGGAGCCTGGAAACAAGGTTGCGGTTGATGATGAAAAATTAGATCCATCGATCGATTTGACTCTGGCAATCCCAGATCCAAAAATGCAACCTGAGAATCTCATTGGCATTACCCATTTACCAAAAGAGATTGCCTATCTCCTTTTTGCTGATAAGTTTTGGCATGGCCAAGAGTGGGCTATGCTTACTACTGCTGAGCGCCAACTAATTGACCTTATTCTTTGTCCACAGCGTACACCTTTGGTTGGAGCAGCTTAAGGATTTAATCTCTGTAGTACGGTTGTTAGTTTGCGGTCTTGTTGGTCTACTTCCTCAGGGCTGTTTGGTAGTAGACCCAACTGGCGGGCTTGATGGATCATCATCTCAGCTACTTTATGTTTAGCGATTGTGAGATCAGCTCTGTTTTCTTCGATGAATGCAGCTACTACTTGATCGCGATTTGCAGCACTACAGAGATCGGGAAAGAGCTGTAATGCTAGTAAGGAAGGAAATGCGTTATTGCTTAATGGGGGCTTGTGGACTTTTGCAGTAGGATCTTTTCTCCTTGCATGATCTTCAGCTTTTTGTGCTAGGTAATCTGTATACTCTCCTAGCACTTTTTGAAAAAACTGATCCACTTGTTTTTGAATCCAAGCTTGTTTTGTGGCAGCATCTGCTGATCCAATCTTTTGTAAATCTCTTACTGACTTCTCAGCATATAACTTTTTTGCCTTGGCTAATTCCAATCCAGATCTTAGTTCTAGCATCTTGTCAGACTCCCTCAGGAGGGGCTTGGTCTCAGGCAGATTTGCGGTGCTGATTGTGCCTGTCCCATCTGGTAAAGTCATTCGTTCAGAAACAGGTTGTAATGGCTCAATTGCTTTTGGTATCCGAGGTGTGATCAATATGCTTTCAGCTGCAGCTCTTGTTAATTCTATTTCTAATCGTTCGTATTCAGCTTTGAGTGGAGCTATTTTAGATTGTAATTCTTCTATAGCATGACCGTAGAGGATGGTCCATTGATCTTTGTGTTGTAGTTCTTCAATTGCTTCAGTCATAACACTTTATTTATTGATAGTACTTAAACATAATTGATCAAGCGAAGCTACACAAGAGATGATTGCAAAAGTGAGAATGTTTGGGATAATCAACTCCTTAGCAATTTATATGGAAGTAGTCAGACAACGTCCTTTGGTTATAGCAGGTCCTTCAGGAGTTGGGAAAAGCTTTTTAGCCCAACAGTTACTGGCTAGAAGTGAGATCTTTGAGATGCTTTTGTCTACAACCACACGACCCCGTCGTTCTGCTGAAGTTGATGGAGTAGATATGCGTTTTGTCAGTACGGAGCGTTATGCTGAGATTCAAGCAGCAGCGAATTTCTTTATGGATAACACGTTTTTTGGTCAGCACTATGGCTATGAGAGGCCGCTGATTGAAGGAGTACTGAATCACGGCAATATTCCGGTTGCTTTAGTTTACGCGCCTGTGGTGGACCAGTTTGTACAAGCTTATCCTGAGAGCACTACTTTATTTTTGAATCCGGGTGATATTGGGTTATTACGAAAACGTATGGAACAACGAGGTGATGCTCCTGCAAGTATTGCTGGTCGAATGGCTGGGATTGAAAAAGAAATGGCTGCTTTTGAGAAAGATCGTGTACTCTATCAAGAGGTAGTTGATGTACGTGATAATACTGCCACTGAAGAAGCTATTGCCCGCATTGCCTTGAGATACAATTTAAGTAATTTGTTAAAAACTTAAATAAATTGGAGCAATACGACTACACCAATAATGATTCTGTAGTAAGCGAATAAGTTGAGTCCGTGTTTCTTGAGGAATGTTAGTAGGAAGTGAATGGACAAAATACCCACTACAAATGCTGCGAGTGTACCGATGGTTAGTTCTAAGCCGATTCCTTTTGGTAAGCCTACTTTGAGGACATCGTACAGTTTCTTGAGACCAGAAAGCGTAATGACTGGAATAGAAAGATAAAAAGAAAATCTGGCGGCTGTTTCTCTGCTGAGCTTATTCATCCTCGCTGCCATGATTGTGGCACCAGAACGTGAAAAACCTGGAAAGAAGGCGAGACATTGAGCGAGACCGATAGTTAGTCCTTCTTTGGCTCCAATACTCTCGATATTTTTGTTGCCAGTTTTGTAGAAGTATTCTACCAATAAGAAAAGAATTGCACCGATGATTAGTACTACTGCTACAACTTGTGGTGTGCGTAGATAGAGATCAATATATTTTTCTACTACCAAACCAATCGCTAAAGCGGGGATTGTTCCGAGCACAATAGCCCAGACCAATTTAGTTTTTTTATGAAAGAAGTCCTGAACCATCTGCCAAAGCTCAGGGCCAAAGTAAATATAAACAGCTATTATAGCGCCTAACTGTAAGATAGCATCTACTGCTAGCGGATCAGTAGTTTGTAAGCCAAAGAAATATCTTGCTAAAATCAAATGACCAGTGGAAGAAATGGGCAAAAATTCGGTAAAACCCTCAATAATGCCCAAAAGAATAAAAGTAATCATAATTAGTTCCTGAAATGTATGCGTTTGTTAGAAATGAACTTGTTACCTCTCCATCGTGCTCGCTAGTTGCCACTTCGTATAGCTTTCTTGATTCTTTCCACTTTCCACTTTCAATTTTCAATTCCTGATAATATTGCTAGTATGTGCCAGTACTAATCGAACAGATGTTTGCTTGGACTGTACCCAATGTCGTCAATGATTTTTTGATTATTTTCTTGGGATTGGTAGTAGAGGCAATCCCGTTTATTTTGCTTGGAGTAGTACTTTCTAGTCTACTTTCACTTTTTATTACCGAACGTCAGATCATTCGCTTTTTGCCCAAGAATCGTTTTTTGGCTCTTTTGTATGCTTGTTTTACAGGTTTTCTCTTACCTGTTTGTGAATGTGGCAATATTCCGTTGGCACGCAAATTTACGATCAAAGGTGTACCACCCTATTTAGCGATTACTTTTCTTTTGGCTGCACCAGTACTCAACCCAATTGTGCTCTTTTCTACTTGGGCCGCTTTTCGTGATGCTCCTGAGATCATTGTCTGGCGGATGGTATTTTCTTTTATTACAGCTTTTGCGGTTGGTTTAGTGTTTAGTACTGTCCGAGACAAAAAAGAAGTGATTACTGATCAAGTGATGACCCTATGTCAGCACAATCATGATCACCATGGTCATGCGCATCAAGATGGACACAAACACAGCAAGTGGAGTGAATTTCTCGATACCATGCGTACGGAATTTACAGAGATGATGACTTTGATGATTGTGGGGGGATTACTTGCAGCCGCCACTCAAACCCTGATACCTCGTGACTGGATTGTGTCACTGGGTACCGGGCCAGTGATTTCGATTGTGGTGATGTTGATCCTCGCTTTTGTGGTATCTATTTGTTCCAATGTCGATGCCTTCTTTGCCTTGGCCTATGCTCCTATGTTTACCACTGGTTCTATCGTAGCTTTCTTAGTATTTGGGCCTATGATCGACATCAAAACTTTATTGATGATGTCATCTACCTTCAAACCCAAGGCCATGGCAGTGATTACTATTCTGACGCTACAGCTGGTGTTTATTCTTACTTTGATACTCAATCTTTATGCGAGCTAAATTTTGGTTGATGATCGTGCTTTTTGCTTCATATACTTATTTGCTATTTACTTTGTGGTGGCAGAAAAAGCTTAGTTTGTTTTTGCATCCTGATTTTATCCCTCTAGCTGTGGCTGCTGCTGTTGTCCTGGGTATTCTGACCATTGCTCTTTTCTTTCAGCGTCATAGTCATGCTCAAGGTGTCGGGGTATGGAGGTGGTTAGTTTTACTTTTACCAGTAGTAGTAGTTAGTTTTATTCCATTACGACCGTTATCAAGTAGTACGGCTTTGACTCGAGGAGCCAATAGCGGCGTGTTGTCGATTGGGCGTAAGGTCAATGCAATGCAGTTTGCTTCCAATCCTGCCAAACGTAGTCTGTATCAGTGGGTGATTGCGCTCAATGCCAATCCGGAGCCATCGCACTATGATGGTCAGCCAGTCAATATCAAAGGATTTATTTTGCATGATCCCGCTATTCCTAGTGATCAGATTTTGCTTGCCCGCTTTATTGTTACATGTTGTGCTGCTGATGCCCGAGTACTGAGTTTGCCTATTCAAAAAACTGCAGCACTAGAGGGAGCCAAGGATGATCAGTGGTTTGAGATCAAAGGTAAAATGAAGGTAGTAGAGCAAGCTGGACAACGTATCTTGGTAGTGCAACCTGAAAGTGCTAATCAAATAGCTCAACCTGACGATCCTTATGAAATTTAATACTTTTTTCCGTTCGCATTTTGGTCAGGTCAGTAGCAAAGTGATTTTGCTGTTGGCTATTTTTATTGGGCTACTATTATTACCGGGGGACCATGGTACACCAAAAGTGCAGTATATTGCTGGTAATCCTTTGTCTCCTCAAAAGGGCCAATTCCTTTTTCGTTTTAGTCGACTGATGGATGAGAAGAGTGTCGAGAGCAGTGTCAGTATCGTACCTGCGTTACCTGGAAAGATGAGCTGGTCGGGGCGTACTTTTGCTTATACACCAGACAAGACTATGGGATATCATCAAAAGTATACAGTTACCTTTGCGCGAGCTCATGACCGGGAGCAGAGGAGTATGCCAACTCAAAGCTTTACTGTAGCTACTTCACCAGTACACCTTGCTTACTTGGGGACAGATGGCAATAAGTTGGGTAAGATTTGGCAATATCAATTAGATACGGCTACATCTAAATCTTTAACGGATGACAGTTTATTCGTGCAATCTTTTGAAGTCTCTCCTGACGGTCACTATATTGCTTTTCTCGGTGCAAAGACTAGTGAAGATCTGCATGACCGTAAATTATTTCGATTGTATCTCTACGATTTAGAAACCGCACAAAAACAGGCTATTGCCATTGAAGATACTTGGATTTTGGATAATATTCGTTGGCTCCCTGATAGCCAGGGAATAGGTATTACTTATGTGGCTAGTGCTGGTAATACTGAGGGGATAGCTCTCTATGATATTGTTACTGGAAAGGTTAGTAAAATTGCTGACGGTAAAGCTCGTGCGTATCCTTATTATTTTTCGCCAGATAGTAGTCAGTTGGCTTATATAGATACCAATGGAGCTTTGATTCTGGGTAGTATCCCTGATGGCAATGGGGCACTCGTTGCTACTACTTTTACTGATATTTCTGGTTTTGATGATCAAGGTAAATATTTAGCTTATATCGCTCCTCGCAGTGTGAGCACATTTGATCTGACCAATGTTCCTGTACTGGTAGGCAGTGATGGTGAAGAGCTCAAGATTCCAGTACCCGATAGCAGTAATTTTGATATGCAATTTATTCCCGGTACTACGCAGCTGATTTGGACTATGGAAAAGGCGATCGGCAATGTGCGTGATGATCATTTGTATTTGTTTGATTATGTGACTAAGAAGCTGAGTTCATTGGCTAGTAGTGATGGAGCGACTGATCTAGTGCCTACCGCTAGTCCTGATGGCCAGATGATTGCTTGGCTGCGTTTTTATAATGAAAACAAAGGCTATGTGCTCAGTGGTTGGAATGATTATCAGGCCAAGCTGATTGGCGGAGAGATTTGGGTTCATGATATGATTACCAATCAAGACCGTAATACTACTTTGGTCGGTGCTAATGTGCGGTTTATTCCTTAAGCATGAAGGTATATGAAGCAAGTAGAAATTGAGGATCGTTATCGAGTTTCCCATTTGCCTGATAATGCTTTGGTTAGTTTGGTCGGAGGTACTAGTCCTACTAAGGAAGTGATCTACGCTAATTTTAGTATTGACCAAGCTGTACCAGCCGTGACTGTGAAATTGCGTAGTCAAAACACTCCTTTGCGGTCCAGATTAATTGGAGCAACTGAATTGGATGTCCAAAAAGTAATGGCTGTTAAAACTATGAGCAGATTAAAGTTACTCAATACTTTAAGGGGTAATCGTCCGACTGAATATACTCTCAAGGCGCCCGCTACTACCGGTAGAAAGGAATTAGAAACAATTAAAGCTATTGCTGATCATCTGAAGCTGGGTAAGGCTATTCGTTCTGAGGAGCAATTTACGGCAGCCTTAAGAAAAGAAGGTCTTGGTGTTTGTTTAGCCGTACTCACAGAGAGAAAAGAGTGGAACTTAGGAAGTTTGACTGATCATGCTCAGTTGATTGTGACTCGAGATACTAGTCGTTGTCATCATCAACTGGCTGATGGTATGCCTGGGCGTGATATTATTGAAGTAGAGGCTTGTGTTAATGTCGCTAATAAAACGTCAAAAAAACGGTTAGATACAATCACCAAAGAAGCAGAGTTGGCCTTGCATAATTGGATTCGATCGAAGTTGGGGGTGTTGCCTAAAACTGTCGTGGGAAGTGCTACTGTATGTATTGTGGCTCATACACCAAAACTCGGTCGAGTGATGGTACAAAAGAAAGCGATTAAACCTAGTGATCTTACCAAAATGCTTCGTGATGGTGAGTTGACAGCTGCGGCATATGATTCTCTTCTAGCAGCATAGGTTTTTATAATTACTTTGATTAAATATTCCTGAATAGGACTTTTTGCTTTGGCTGCAACTGTGTTGCTTTGTCGGTTTGATTTATTTGTTTGCAATCTGGTTGCGAGTATTGGTTTTTTCTGGCATATTATAGCCAATGCCTAATATTAGATTTATGGATGAAATTCAATGGACTCCAGTTCGTCGCAGAGTGATGAATTATATTGAACGCAAGAAACGTCTCCTCACCGCCAAGGATATTTTGGCCTTCGACACGACTTTGGACAAAGTAACTGTGTATCGAACTCTCGATAGTTTTCTCAAAGCAGGTCTTGTTCGTGAACTTTTTTTAGCCAATGGTGAGAAGGGATATGAGTTGAGCGACGAACAAGATCATCATCATCATTTTCGTTGTGAGGTATGCAAAGAAATTTACCATTTGCCATGTGAGTTCGAACACATGACAGCAGATTGGGAAACCAAGACAGGGTTTAAGTTCCGAAGTTTTGATTTTAGTGGGGTTTGTAAGAGGTGTTTGAGAATGGCAGGGAGATCAACCTAGTGAATAACTAATGATTAAAAATGAATAGTTTAGCGACTGTCATATAATCGATTAGCTTCGCATTGTTCATTATGAAGCAGTCACTGGTCTCGTAATCATATTTGGTGTGAGCAAAAACTGATAATGCAAAGGTACAAAGTTCATAGCGCACAAAGTAGCCGCTAAACTCTTCACTATCCGTTATTAGCTATTAACTCCTCCCCCAAAAAGCTCATACATTTCTTACCTCTTCCATCTTTCCTTTTATCTATCGAGCTCCTATCTGCCACAACGTATTAAAAAATCCCCTATAACTATCCGCCACTTGTCGGTTGCTAATAGTAAAACAAACAATTGGATTGCCGAATAAGTTCAAACCAATATGTTCAGCCCAGATGTTGGTATTTACGAGCCCTGTAAATAAACCCGGCAAGAGGCGATAGTCAAAGAATGCTCGTTCTTTGTTCATCTGGGTTAGCTCGTGTTTCTGGCTAATACTACCAAGATAATGGATTTGGATTTCTTTACGCTTTCGAATGCGTTCATATTCTGCCAGTCTGGCTCCCATGATTCTGACAAAGTGGTCGCCATCACCGCCTATGATGCAAAGCAAGCTTCCTTTTTCTGCTTTCATCAGTGATTGGAACTCATAACGAACATACGATTCTTCCCCTTGGTAGATATCAAATTGTTGTGGAGGAGGCAGGAGAAGAAGATTGTTGAGCTGCTGTACTACATTAGTGGCAATGTCTTTTTGTGTTTCTACAATTTGGCTCAGGATACTGGGATGCTTGGCTTGGAATTTTTTGCGGCCATTGAAAATGATATGTCCCACTAAACCTTTTTCTTCGAGATCATAAAGAGATTGATAGACATATTGACCATGTAATCCAGTCATTTGGATGATTTTAGAGCTGCCCACTTGGCCTAAGCTCAGCAAGGAAATATACACAGCAGATTGATGAGCACTTAAACCCAGTTTTTGTAATTGTGTTTGGATACTTTCTAGTTGGTCTTTATCAAAGAAGTTTGACATGGTCTTTTTATAGTGGCTTTCTTACTAGTTAATTCTATCATAAATATCGTCATCAAATAAGCTTGATGTTTTTTTATTTTTACTCATAATTGAGCTTAATCATTGATTGATTTATGTCATCTATCTGTCGCGTTTCCGGCAAACCATTTACAGTTTCAGCTGCTCATCAAGCTTTTTTGACCAAGGTAAGTCCAGTGATCCAAGGGAAGAGATACCTGATTCCTGCTCCCACCTTATACCCTGATGAAAGGAAACGTCGTCGTATGGTCTGGCGCAATGAAAGCAAGCTCTATCCAGATGTCTGTGATCGTACTGGTAAGGCTATTATCTCAGTATTTTCTCCTGACAAGCCATTTACAGTTTATAGTGAGCCGGTCTGGTGGAGTGATGATTGGGATCCTTTGAGTTATGGTAGACCTTATGATTTTTCTAGGTCATTTTTTGAACAGTATCGGGAGTTGATGCTAGCTGTCCCACAACCAGCTTTGGTGACCGACTATTTACCCAATATCAATTCTGAATATATCAATCTAGCTGGTGCTTCCAAGAATTGTTATCTGATTTTTGATACAGGGGATTGTGAGGGCTGTCTCTATGGTCATGGTATGTATCGTGATATTGAATGTGTCGACTGTGATTACACGCATGATTCATCGTACTGCTATGACTGTGTGTACTGTCAGAATTGTTATGAGCTCCGCACAGGAGTGATGTGTCGCAATACCAATAGTAGCGAATACGTTTTTAATCTTCGTTCATGTTCGCATTGTTTCTTGAGTCACAACCTCGAACAAAAGGAATATTATATTCTCAATCAACCATTTACTCGGGAAACTTACTTTACTGAGGTGGAGAGACTCAAGGCCTCAATTCCTGATCTTAAGGCCTACTTTTTGGAGAAAGTTGTGGGTGATATTTCTACACCACGGAAGTATTATGTAGGAAATAGTATTGAAAATTCTACTGGCAACTACATGTACAATGTCAAAAATTGTGAAGAGGTTTTCAATGCTTCCAAGTTGGAAGATTGTGCGTATGTGAGGATCTTCGAAGATGCCAAGGATTGTTATGATTGTGATATGTGGGGCTGGAATACGGAGCTCAATTACGAATGTCAGGAGACGGGGAGTGGGGCCCACAATATCGCTTTTTGTTCTTTTTGTTGGGACAATGTCAGTGAACTTTACTACTCCCAGTTTTGTCGTTGGTCTAGCAATCTATTTGGCTGTTTTGGTTTGCGTCGCAATCAATACTGCATCCTCAACAAGCAATATTCCAAAGAAGAATATGACGCTCTGCTTCCCCGTATCATTGAGCAGATGACTGCCAATAAAGAATGGGGAGAATTCTTTCCTATGAATATCAGTCACTTCGGCTACAACGAAACAGCTGCTCAAGAATATTTTCCACTCACCAAGACCGAAGCGCTACAAATAGGTGCTAACTGGTGTGATTATGAATCTCCTATTCCCCAATCAAATCAGTTTCTTCCTGCTGCTACCCTTCCACGCTCTATTGTTGAAGTTCAGGATAGCATCTTAGCTTCAGTAATTCTGGCAGAGGGGACTGATCGACCGTTTCGCATTACAAAACAAGAATTAGCTTTTTATCGAAAATATAATATCTCTTTACCTCGAAATACTCCCGATGAGAGACATAAGGAGCGCATGAAACTGCGCTTACCTGAACATCTTTGGCTTAGAAACTGCCAAAGATGTCAGAAAGCTATTACTACTAGTTATGCTCCTTCAAGCCAAGAAACTGTGTACTGTGAGGAGTGTTATCTCGGTATTGGCGTTTAAAAACTTATTTATTGCAAAGCGACATTCGGTTGAATCACTTTGATAAACTTAGCCAACATGTCAGCCATTTCTATCCGTTCCACTACTTTATTCTGATCGAAATTTTGCTGTGCTGGTAAAGTAAATAAACCTAATTGATGTGCTTTTTCAATATACTGGGCAAAGGTAGGATCTTTTACACCTGAGATAGTGAGTGGTAGGGGACTTACAGGCTCTCCGTTTGGGAAGTAAATACTAGCTGCTAATAATATTTTAATCATCTCGGCATTGGAGACTGATCTGTTAGGGAAAAACTTACCATCCACTCCTTTGATGATTCCCTGAGCATAAGCTTCACCCACCACTAAAGACAATTCTGAATTATCCTTAGGCACATCAGAAAAAGTAGTATTGGGACGTGGCTTTGAGCTGCTTGAACCTAAGCAATTACTGGCTAGGGCTACTTTGAGGAGTTCAAATCTTGTAAGTGATTTGTGGGGGCCAAAGTTATTATCACCATATCCATGAATTAAGTGTGACTGATTATTGGCAATGATGATTGTGCTCAGGAAATTCACATTTGCATTGCTTGGGACATCAGCAAATTGTTGAGCAGCAGATCCGCCAAACACAAGACAGGGGAGTCGAGGATTCAAAACTACTGGGTGTGATTCGGTTTTTACTTCACCTAGATGGTCACTGAGTGGAGGAGCATACAAAAGCACTCCGCGAGCTTCTACCAATATGCCTGACCCAATTGCTCCACCACCACTGCCATTTATTGGACTATGAGATGGTGGGAAATAAATACCGCGTGATCCTAGATCAACACCCGTATCAGCTATCACTGTAAAAATAGTGGGATTACTGACACCCGTAACTATTGCTCCAGGCGGAGGATTGACAGTCAGTGTATATGTGTTTGCTGCAACGGTTGCTTCTAAATTGCCATGACTATCAGGTGAGCCTGTTTGAGTTATAGCTCCTAAAGCTAGTGTCACTGTGGCTCCGGTTGCACTGTCTGGTTCGCCACTATCTTGGATTGCATTGCCATTAGTATCGGTGAAAATATGGATTAAAAATCCGCCACATTCACTTGAGCATTCTCCTCCACCACCGCCACCTCCAGACGAGGAATAAATTCCCGCATCAATGTTACTCAGCACATCACCTGGTCCAGCTACTATCTGTGCTGTGTATCCGGAAGGATCAATTACATCACTATCAATACTGTCATCTGATCCAATGTCTGAATTAGTGAATTGAAATCCACTTGGCAAGGTAGTAAAACGAAGTGCTACATTCAGATAAACCAGGTTGATGTTATATATCTCCCCATCAATAAATGGGTTATCAATATTACTGAAATTTAAATGGGCAGTCCCCAGTCCCATTTCCTGTGTATCAATCAAAAAAGAGTAGGAGGTGTCATTAGCGAGAGTACCACCTTCACTACATGAATTGTGATAAATTACTTGTTCATTTGCTGCTACAAGTTCTATCTGCGTGCCGGCAAAATTACAACTATGTGCGGTCGTGAATGTCAGTTGATAATGCCCCCCTGCATTGAGTATTGGACAATCGATGCTAAATGTAGCGCCCTCGGTCCATGACATACTTTCTGCACATAATGTAGGACTATAGCTTATTTGATAGGCTCCTTCGGGATCAGATGTTGTGGTACCTAGAATGCTTGATGTGCCAAGATCGATTGCTTGAACCGTGACATTGTCCATACCCACTTCGTTACCAGGACTTGCTTCGTCTGTGCCATTGTGATTTAGATCATTGAATACTCTTCCTCCTACTAATACATTCGCTAAATACATACCGATATCTAGATTATTATAATCTGTACCGTACGTTACCGTGATTGGGATCATAGCATCAGCTCCTACATCGCTATCTGTTGTGTCATCCTCTCCCACATTTTGATCAGTGAAAACATAAGAAGTAGGCAACCCAGTAAAGTGCAAGTAATAATTGCCAGCTGGGATTATGCCCCCAGAAATACCATATGAGCCACTAGTAACTGACGCTGGACCTGCTACGAATACATGGCTGCTGTTTTCTAATACTACTTCACCGGCATGTATTGGTTGCTCTGATTCTTGAGCAATACCATCTTTGTTTGCATCGTAAAAGGTTCTTCCACTAAATACGTTTCTATGAAAAATGCCGGAATTACCTGTATCTCGATGTTCATTTGGTCCTAAGCTGGAAATCGTACGACTATATGAGCCTTGGCTAAAAATGTACCCCGATAGTGACGGTGGTGTTATGATCATTGTATAGGAAGTACCAGGTCCAATGTCTGAGTTTTCTGATGAAAATGTGAATATTCCACTGGCAGTAGTTGTGCTTCCCGCTGCAAGCGCACCATCATAAAGAGTCACTACTATTCCGTTTGCACCTGACTCTGTGCCAGAATCGAAGCTGCTATTGCCATTGAGATCCTCGTATACAAAACCGGTTATTTGTTCATCACCAGCCGCCAAGGCTTTAGGGATAAATGTTTTTTGCGAGTAAAAAAGTGCTGTAAACAAGATTGCAGTTATGGCAAGATAGTGACTTATTTTGGTCTGCTTCATTTGTGAAAGAGCATTGGACATGCAGGGATATAGTAATGATTACAATGTGTAAAGTAGCATGGAGTTTTTTATTGGTCCGGTTTTGGAGTATAGATTGGCTTGTTTGGACGCGTGAATCTTAGTGTAGCCACTTAGTGGTCGTGCACTTTGCATTCTCAAAAAAGTTCACTATAGTACAGCTGCTTCCAAGCAACGGGCCCATAGCTCAGGGGTTAGAGCAGTTCGCTCATAACGAATTGGTCCCTGGTTCAAATCCAGGTGGGCCCACCAACAAGTCCACAGGACTTGTCTTACCTTTGATTTTATTCTTCAGGTACATTCGTAGTGTTTATTGAGAGTCATTTGGACTTGTAATGGTAAAAGTAAAGATAAGAATAAGAAGAGTTTTCATAATTGATTGTTTAGAGTTAGAGAATCTAACTATCAGTTATGTTTATATTTGAACAATTTCCTGTTTATATAAGAACTGAGCAAATCCAGTCGACAATTAAGCAGTTGATCCAAAATAGAAAACTAGATAAAAACCTAGCAGACCAACTTAAAAGAGCTAGTCTGAGTATTTTGCTAAATATAGCCGAGGGTAGTGGACGACACACACCAAAAGAAAAGGCCAGTTTTTATTTGATAGCTAGAGGGTCTTGTTATGAATGTATGGCAATTATCAAGTTGCTGAGGACAGAAACTGTTGATGATAAAGTTGTGGATCAGTTGTATCTGGATTTTACTGAAATTAGTAAAATGCTTTCAGGTATGGTTAAGAGATTTCATGCGCTATGAAGTATTAGTTGCCAGTAAAAATGAGATTTTCGTTATTGGCTAATAACAGTTCTATTTATGCGACCTTCAATCGTGTTTTTTGCTCGAATTAAAAGTGGAATATAATGAGCTGGTACTTGAGTAAAGCAGTCTATTGTACCGTGTTCCAAGAAATATGGTGATGGTGTTTGGCCGTATGTGATGATTCTATTCATAGCGGACTGTCCTTGACGAAGACGGAGGATTGATAGATTGATTCTTTCTAATCGTGTGAGCCAAACATGAATATCTGGACTTGTAGGCATTGGCAAATCTTCAGTGGATGGAGGTGGAGTGACACATCGTCCATTGTTCACTAAAGCTGGGAATCCCGTCATAGCTTGGAATTCAGTATTTGTTACTTCAATAGCGCTAATTGCTGTTGATTGATCGTCGACGAGTTTTAGTTTATTTATGCATGCTCCGCCTAATCCACTGATTAGTACCAAGGCTAGTTTACTTCTAATATCAACTTTGGTTCGCGTAACATCTACCCTAGTTGGGGCGTGTTTTTGAATCGGGTTGACTAATGATTGATCAATGTGATGATTCATGGAATCGCATTAATATTATATGAAATTTATAATAATATATTAGATATTTTTGTCAATATTACCTTAATGAGACGGGAATTGTAGTTGCAAGAGAGTCGAAGTGAATAAAGGAACAACATGCCGTCTTCTGTGAACGGGCTATCAACCCATCAGTGTTTGAGTGAGGGTTATTAACGCTAAAATATTTTGGATATGTTTATCTTCTCGAGGCCAGTGGAATGATAATGCAAACCGTTCAAAATCCATCCACAAGCGTCCACCAACGATCTCGTCTTAGGCGAGTAGTCTTATTCCTATTTCCTTATTCCTGCCTTTTTGGTCCAGGGTAACTTTCGCGAGATCAAGGAACGAGGAACAAGGAATTAGGAATTAACTGCTTGTCCCAAGGGGACAATTTGTTACCGCAAACATGAAGGATTAAGTTACTTAAAAAGTCCTGCAAGTTTTTGCCAAGCTTTTATCTCTAAAAGGACTAGAGATAAAGGTGGTGTAGTTTCATAGGTAAGCAACAATTGAGTGGAAAGACAATCGGAAAAAAGAAACTAGGAAAGAAAAATAAACCATGTATGTTAGGTTGTTTCAGGAAATGATATTCACGCAAAACATGAAAAAGACTTTATTCAGCGGCTTGAGAAAAAGTACTCTCCTTACATCATTAGTGCTGGTACTGACCGTAGTGCTAGCCCCCCAGGTTCCAGCTCTCAACAGCATACTGGTTCCACAGGCTTATGCTGATGGGCAAGAAGAGATTTCCGGATTTGTTTATGATGATATCAATGGTAGTTCGAGTTTTGATGCTGGAGATGTCGGGCGAGATGGTCAAATGGTATTGCTACAAGAGGCATCCATACCATTTACTCAAATTGGAACCACCACTACGGTAAATGGCACATTTACTTTCAATGCCCAGAATTCAACCATTTCCCCTGGTGCAGACTATTATTTGTATGTCTTCAATGACGCTGATGATACGTTCACTGAAGGAGACTTTGGGGTGTATGTTGCTGGCCTTGCTACTGATGAAGAACGTGATGGAGGTATGTTTGGGTTGTTTAAACAAAATTCGTTTTCTGGCGCTACTTTCTATGATCTTAACCGTGACGGCGTTCGCCAGGATGGGGAAGCACCTCTCGTTAACCTTGAGTTAACACTACAAGATAGCGAAGGAAACATACTTGCTGGACCATTACAAACAAGTCTGTCAGGTTCCTATGAGTTGCGCAGTGGTGTGATTGCTCCCGGTACCTACTATTTAGATTTTGCACAGTATTTCACCCCCTATGTGTTCACAGAGCAAGATGTGGGAGCAGATGAGGCTCGAGACAGTGATGTTGGTAGTGATGGTCGTATTCCAGTTACGGTTACCTACGCTGCCACTCATACAAATTTAGATGTGGGAATGTACCGCGCTAATATTCTTATCGGAGGAAGGGTATTCACTGATCTCAATGAGAATGGTGTCGAAGACGTAAGTGAGCCAGGCGTAAATAACATTCAAGTGTCTGCTATCAACCGTGAAACTATGTTGAGTATCGCAGCTACTACTACGAACTCCGATGGTGAATATCAGTTGAGCGTCGATCCAACTTCATGCAGCGAACATGCATCACTAGAACAAGATAGTCCAATCAGTATCCATTGTCCCGTGGCAGAAGCTGGTGGATACTACCAACTCAGCTTTACTACGGGGATGAATTGCGAGATGGGCTCAACAAGCTTTGTGCTGACCACTGCTGGTGGCGCTGAGCTCTATAATGAGAGCTGTGACTTTTTTGGCAACCTCCAACCAAATACCAATTATAGTTTTATCTTTAGTACGGCTGAATTGGGCACCGGAACGGCTAATCTTACGGTGCAGAACCTCGAACCAGTGATGGATACGGTTATGGTTTACAACCTCACACTCACATATATTAATGTAGTTGCTAACTTTGATAATTTGCCAAGTGGAGCAGTATTCACTGATCCAAATATCGGAGTAGACACTACAATTGATAGTGACGTCATTAATTCAAACGGAGATACCATTAATCTTTTTGCTGGTGCTGGTGATGTTGTAGAAAATGTTGATGCCGGATTGCTATTGGCAAGTGAGGAAGAAGAGAGCAGCGGTAGTGGCAGTACTAGTACTAGTAGTGGTAGTGGCAGTACCAGTAGTGGCAGCGGGAGTGCGAGCAGTGGAGGAAGTGGTGGGGGAATGCGCTTTGCCCGTAGTCAAAACACACTGCCAAAGATTAGTGCTACCTATAGTCCATGTTTAGTATCAGGCCGGTCAGTCTCCCTGGTTTTCCAAGATATATCCTCCAATGCTGATGTCGATTTTCTTACCAGCATTACTTTTCTCAATGAACCAAAAAGATATTTGATCAAGGGCTATGGAGATGGCACATTCGGTATCAACAGGCAGCTCACGCGTTTTGAACTCCTCAAAATAGCGCTTTCAAGCAACTGTGCTGGTAGTGGAGGAGCCTTCACTACTACCAACACTTTTTTCTCTGATGTCCCCACAGATGATTCAGAAAAGTCCCGTGTTATTGGAGAGGGCTATCGCCTTGGTATCATCAAGGGTGTGGATGATAAGTTCTACCCAGACCAACCAGTAAGCTACGCCGAAATGATCAAAATACTTTTTAGTGCCAGTGCATACTTCAAAGACGGCAAGCCAATAGCTGAGCTAGACGAAAATGTTGTGGGACTCACTGACCAATCATTCACCCAGACAGTGGTATACGCCAAAAGATTGAATATCCTACCATTTCCCAATGAAACACCATTTCCTCAAGATCACTTGGTAACAAGACAAGAAATGATCAGTGTACTAGCCAATTTCATCAGGGCCATGCGTGGCACAGTAATGGTGAACTAGTGCATGGTTTGAATCGCAAAGGTAAAAAGTGGGGAAGGCACAATTGCCCCTTTCTTTAACGTATTGGTAGCGTTGGAGCTCTCATTGATCGCTGTATTTCTTGCCAAGCTGCCGCTAAGTTTTGTTGTTCAATCTGTGGATCTTCTGTGTCCACTATGCCCCATAGGTCTAATGTTTGCTGAGCTTCATCAGGTGGTTCGCCACCGATCGCATAGTACCAAGCGCTATAGATTATTTCTTTGGCTCTATCGACATAAGTACCTGGGTCAGGTAAGGCAAGGAAGGCTGCTACCTGGAAGGTATAAGCTGCTTTCTCAGCGGCACTAAAATGTCCCCCTCGCGATAATATTTGATAAAGAGGCTCTACTTCGTGGATAATTGCTTCACTGCTTCTAAAAGCATCATAGGATTGGACTGGGACTGTCGCCACTTGATTCCAAAGTCCTTGCCAAATATGATTATCACCCAAGTTCATTTCAATCAATATCCGTCTTTCCAAATCTGCATCAGCTTGAACACTCCTTTTCAATACAGTTCGTAATCCAACCACAAGCATAGCTTGTATTGTCGGACTTTGAGTCTGTGCCCATTCCAGTAGTGCATGTCGAGTTTCTGGTAAGAAAAGGAATACGGTAAGCAGATCATGGGGATTACCTGGAGTGTTATTAAAAGTGCTAACTGTGTCACCATTGCCAATTATCTGGTGAAATATTTCTAGTCGTTTTTCTGGATGATTGAGTAAGAAATTGTGAATATCGAAACTAAAAGTTAATCCTCTTGGATCATTGTTTGGGGCTCCTGGTATGCGTTCATTAATCGGTACTGGTCGATTTGCTATTATAGCGCGTGATGCTCTGGCTCTCTCAGCTGTTGTTTCTAAATAGCTGCGCTCAGCTTCTGACAAGTCTGGGACTCTAGCGAGACGTGACTCAATTACGAGAATAAAGTGAGTAAGAATAGCAGCACGGGTATTATCATTCGTTTCAGGTTGGTCACGTCTATGAATAATTTCATTGAAAACACGGGCAAAACCGCTAGCATCTTCGGCAGTGGCTTCTAGCGGATTTGGAGGTAAATCCGATGAATTTACTCGTAGCAATGGTTGGGGAAGAGCAGTTGCAATTGTTTGAGTAATTTCTACTGCCCCGTCCGTAGATTCTTCTCGACTTGGTATTGTGTTGTTACTACCATAAGCTACTGGTGCTAATTGATGATGAACAAAATCGGCTTCCCACACTCTTAGCATATGGTAAAGAAAATAAGCGTTGCTTGTAGTGTTTTGTGGTTGTTCAGTAGGAGCTATTGGAGTACTTGGTGCACCCACTTGTGATTGGGTATTCCATTCACTTCTACCAGCAGGAGGTTCTCGAAATACAATTCCTCCAGGGTAACTAAAACTTTGTAAGGGAAATTGAAAAAGTCGTTGTTCAGATTCAGCAATCATCCTATCTTGCCCTTGATCAGTGACCACGTAATAATCTAGTAAGTTTTCAATTGGTACGAGTTTTGTGGTATCTGGTTCTGTTGTTCTTTTGCCATCTCGAATATCATACCAATGGCCATGGTAATGCATTACCAATGTGACATGATTTACTGGGGGATCACCCAGCGGACTAAACTCTTCAAAGTATATATTGTGTGTGCCTAATCTGAGAAATAAAATTGCTGCTTGCAAAGTAAATCCTTCACAGTTGATTGCTTCTCGTTCTTGGATTCTTGTTACTCGCCCTGAACCACTTTCGTAACGAAACTTTTGTGCTGTTACATAACGCACAGCATCGTGGTCAGCTAAATGATTTTCTCGAATAATTCTTTGTGTCTCTGCAAACAGGGCATCTTGTTGTTGTATATAGTGTGGAATGCTTGCCTCTGCTAGTGAGCTTTCAATCGCTTCAGCCCTTACCACAAATCTTTCTGGCCGAAATTGATGATTAGCTTGTTCTTGGCGTGCTTCCCGTAGTAATTGCGTTCGTGCGCGTTCACGTAAAAAGGGACCAACCTGTTTGTCTACCTGCTGTAGTATCCAGCCCACTGCATGGCGATTACTACTGACTATGAGAGGCGTGTGCACCATGAATGCTATCAGTAAACCAGTGGCTATTTTTGTACTAGGTGCTTTACTAACCTGCCATGATGGCACTTTTCTTGGTAAACTATTATCCATTCTGATGTTTACTAATATGGACGCTTATCATTGTAACATTATTCACTTGAGTTGAGGGGCTAGAACTATTCTGATTATAACAATCTGTGCTGCTATATAGAGCTATGAGCATTCCTTATTTCCAAACATAAAATGAGTAAAATCTACTGCTACCTGATCAAATAGTTCTTTTGTAGCTGGATAAGCGTGCGGGACTTGAGCTGCAGGACAGCGTATCCGTGGTTTACTGAGCAAATTCGATGCTTCTTGGTCACTGGAAACCGCTTGTCTCGCCACTGTACACAGGGCGGTTCTCACTTGTTCTCTATCAGTTATGAGAATATTCGCTGGCAATCTTAATCGAACATCGCTACTTGGTTCAATGAGCAAATCTGCGCCCTGCTGATATAATGCATCTAACCACACATCAATAATACAATGTGTTTGTGCTTGTCGTAGAATTGCAGGCCTCATCACCACGAGTTGTTGATTCCAATATATTGACCGGTCATTCTGGGAGAGATTTTGGCTGTTCAATTTTTCCCAACCTGTTTGCAAATATTTTTTACAGACTTTGAGTGCATGTTCTAAACCCGCTTCGATGGAATGGATTACTAAGGGATGTTCGCCATGCGGGACCTCTTTTATTTTATCGTTTAGTGCTTTCTGTGTTTCAATTAAATTTTCTAATGCCTGAGGATCCTGACTGATCTGAGCAAAAGTTCTCTGTAAGGTGTTCATCACATTCGCTCTATAGCCATTGAAGAAAAGATCAATCACATTTTCCTCACCAAACATTGATTCTGCTAATAAAACTTCACTCTGGGCTGAAGCTTCTTCAATGGAAAGGGGGCGTTCGACTTGCTGACGATTGATTACTACCAAGACACCCAACCTGCGATGCAATCTGTGCCAAACCTCTTCAACAAATGTTCGTAAATATGTGTCATACACTGCTTCAGGATGGTCACTCTCACTGGTGGCTAATGGTTTTTGCACTCCCAGCGCTTGCTCTGCCTGTTTTAAAAAATCAAATAGAGTGATTATATTGCGTTGCTTGGCTGTTGGAACTTCATATACACCACTTTTCATACAAAACAGTTATTGGACCGATGATACATATTTTTATGACTTGAGAATTTACCATGGTAATTAAGTATTGTCTATAAGTGTGGCTCCTGAAATTTATTGTACTAAAAAAGCTTGAGTCAGATGGAACAACATCCATCGGGCCCAAGCTTTTGCTGAACTAAAAAATTAATTTGTGATTACTAAGTTGCTCATTGCTTTGATATAGCGAGCAATCAAGATTGCCATTTCATCGCGGGTGACCACACGGTTTTGATCGATTGGTTTACCATCTTCACCAATGATACCAAGCAGTTTTGCGTATTCGATTGGTTGTACGAAGCTTGGTTCAGTGATACCTGTCTCAGTGACTGGAAGATTAGCTGCTGGTGTGCCATTTGGGAAATAAGCACTTGATCCCAATAAGATCTTCATTAATTCACCGAGTGTGACTGGACGATTAGGGTAAAATTGATCATTGAGACCAGTAATAATACCGCGGGCATGTGCTTCACCAATCACACGAGACTGTTCAGATTGATCATGATTTACATCTGAGAAGTGTGAGTTTGGCGTATTGAAGTTGCCACCGGCTACACAGTTACTACTCATTGCTACTTTGAGCAATTCAAATCTAGTCATTGGTAAGTTGCCAGCGAAGTGACCATTGCCGTCTCCTTGAATTAAGCGATTGGCAGCATTGTGGTTGAAAATAATACCACTCAAATAATCCGTATCTGGTGTACTACCATCATAGAAATTGATTGGTGTTGTTCCACCAGTGAGAAGACATGCTTCTTCATGAGGAGTAACTACTGGCAATGTATGAGGTTGAGGTGCTGGAGTCTCAGCTACTTGTGATTGTTTTGTAGAGCTAGATGAGCTATTGCTACTGCTGTTGCTTGAACTACCTGAAGTCCAACCGCTACTTTGACTACCGCTACCACCGCCGCTACCGCCACCACCAAATACTACGCCGCCACCTCCACCGCTGCTACCTCCGGAGGTTGTAATGAAAATACCACGGCTACCGGCATCGACGCTGTCACCATCGGTTATTGTGACATGAATAGGATTCCCACCGCCAGTGATGGTCGTACCGGTAGGCTTAATAATAGTAAGGGTATAGGTAGTAGGATAAACATCACCACCGACATTACCATTTTCGTCGAGTGAGACTACTTGATCAAAATCACCACCTTGTACGCGTACGGTAGTACCCGTGG
>CAZERA010000004.1:0-105099 GCA_964514565.1 uncultured Candidatus Peribacteria bacterium
GGTTACGCAGGGGTCTGCAAAACCCCGTACACCAGTTCAATTCTGGTCGTCGCCTCCAATCCTCAATTTTATTGACCAACATTTATTGGTCTTTTTTTATTTTGACTGTAATATTTTCATCTTTGTTTTTGTATCTTGAAGTAGGCTTGCAACTTGTGTAAAGTGCCTTCTTCTGCTAGTATATTACGAACTATTTTTATGCGACTGAGACTCCGATTCTACATCTTATTGGTGATCGCAAGCACAAGCTTGAGTTCAGTGGCACTCACTGCACAGGCAGACGAGGCTGTTTTACCTGTCGATCCCGATTTTGTACAGACCTGGGAAGCGCCTACTTCAAAACCTACACCTACGGTAACAGCTACTGCTGCTTCAAAGGTTGTCACTAGGCCAAGGTCGAGCGGCCAACCGGCTGTGACTGATGCTGATCGGGATGCGCTAGCTAAACAAAATGCTAGTGCTCAGGCTTTGATTGACAACCAAAACGAAAAGAACCGTTTGGATTCTTTGGCTACGGATGTGATCAACAAATATCAAGCGCTCAAAGAAGTACAGCATACACTCTCCGATGAGCTGAGTTCACTTGATGATGAGATTGCTACTACTACCAAGACTATCAATAGTGTTTTGCAGGAATCGACTGATACTCAGAATGCGATCGACCAAATCAACAACAAAGTATTGTTGAAGCAACAAGAGATTAGTGAGCAAAAGAAAGCGGTCTCTGCCTATGTCCAAGCTGTATATAGTCAGAAGGATGTATCAGTGTTGGATTTACTGCTGTCGAATCAAACTTTTGCTGATACTCTCAGTGATATTGATAATGTGCAGTCATTGGAATCAACTGGCCAAGTACTCTTTGCTAGTATGAATGCTGCTAATGCTGAGCTCAAAAGTCAGCAGGAGGTATTTCAGACCAAACAAACTCGTCTGGCACGCTTACTGGTAGAGCTCAAGAAACAACAAGACACTTTAGGACAACAACAACAAGATAAGCGTTTTCTCTTAGAAAAAACTGCCGGCAAAGAAGAGAATTATCAGAATATGATTTTGGACTTCAAAGCTCAGGCTCAACAAGTTGAACAAGATATTCAAAGTCTCAGTGCTGATATTGCTCAATTCAAAAGTAGCGATGAATTAGCCAAGATTGCTTTGCAATATGGTGACAAGTTTTCATTGGTCAATCCAGAAAATGGCGCAATCTGGCCAGTGGATGCTTCCTACAAAGGTATTAGTGCTTACTTTAATGATTCCGGTTACTTGAAATTCTTTGGTTTTCCTCATGCCGCTATCGATATTCCACAACCAGCACAGACACCTATTCGTGCTCCAGCCAATGGTGTAGTGCTCAAGGTTGTTGATCGTGATGACGGTGGTTACAACTATGTGGTGTTGTACCATGGCACTGATAGCAATGGTAAAGATATCACTACAGTATATGGTCATTTGCCCAAGATCTTTGTAAACAAAGGTGATGTGGTACGTCAGGGCGATATTATTGCTTTGACTGGTGGGGCTCCGGGGACTCGCGGTACTGGTCCTTATTACACTGGCCCACATCTTCACTTTGAGGTTCGTCAAAATGGAGCAGCGATCGATCCGCTTACTTGGTTGCCCTAATTTGGACCCTTTGACATGGGGCTTTAGCTGTTTTATAATTATAGGAATCATTTCTCTATGACATTTTTGCTTCTCCCCTACATTTTGAGCGCTTATTGGTCATCGAGTGTCCCTTTGGCACTGACTGAAAATGCTACCCGTATGATGGTTGCTTATGCCACAGCTGCACCAGCTACTACCGTCAGTATGCTTAGTGTGCCTGAGTCTCTACCGGATTTGAGTGATGCATTTCTGGCTTCTAGTAATGCTGATCAGTTGTTGGCTCTCAATCAAGATATTGAGGACTTGCCTTTGGCTCCTACTGCTGCGCCTGTTTCACCTGTCGTGGCATCAACTCCTGAACTAGTTGTAAGTACTGCTCCTGTTGGTTCTACCAATGGTATCGGTATTTCAGTATTACCTGCTTTGCCAAGCGCACCTGCGGTACCAGTTGTTACTACTCCAAAGACAGTAGTAGTACCCGCTCCAGTATCTGCTCCAGTAGTACCGCCCAAAGTTGTGGCTCCAGCTACTCCTACTGCAGTACCTTCACTTGTTCCTTTGTATATTCCACCTCGTCCAACAGCAGTACCTACACCAACTCCAGTAAAACTTAATGTTACGCCCACTCCAGTTAGCACAGTCCAATCAACTGTGCCTTATTATCCTCCAGTGGTTGCACCACCTGCTACGATTAAACCGACATCTAGCCCTGTAGTGGCACCCAGAGTTGTTGTTCCTACACCAGTACCTGTTGCTACTCCTAGGACTGTAGTGTCTACAGCTGCACCGGTTGTTGCTCCTGCGGCTCCAGCTTCTACCGCTACAAGTAGTGGCTTGCGTGGGCCAATCATGAAAGCAGTGCAAAGTGACAACTTAGAAACATATTACTTGTCTTACCCAAAACTAGGCTTGAGCAATGTACCTGTGAATCCAACTGATGCTTCCAATGATGAGCTCTGGCGTTCCACCTTGATCAAAGGTGTAGGTCAACTGCTCTATCCACCTGATAGTGGTCACAAGACTGTCATATTTGGTCATTCATCAAACTATGCCTATGTGAAGTCATTATATAACTATATATTCAAGCCAATTTATAATGCCAAGGCCGGAGATACTGCCTATATTGATTATAAAGGTAAGCGGATCAATTATGTGGTCAAGAAAACTGAAATTGTACCAGCCA
Organism: uncultured Candidatus Peribacteria bacterium; assembly: GCA_964514565.1. Classification (GTDB taxonomy): domain Bacteria; phylum Patescibacteriota; class Gracilibacteria; order RBG-16-42-10; family RBG-16-42-10; genus JAGNZB01. Next base: position 2,786 of record CAZERA010000004.1, read on the forward strand.
CAACTGCTAGTATTGTGACTGATTATGGTCGTGAGGAATTAGTATTGTTTACTTGTTGGCCATATTTGACCTCCAAGGATCGCTTTATTGTATATCTTGATCGCGTCTAATCTATGAAATGCTCTTTTTGTGGCACAGAAAATGTTCAAGGCCGTACCCATTGTATTGCGTGTGGTACTCCTCTTGAACAACCATCTGTTCCTCAAGAGCTGATTGCGCCACCAGTAGCTGAGCCAGTTTTACCAGCACCTGAAGCTTCGGTAGCTTTAGCTCCAGTTCCTACTGTGGCCGCTCCTGTTTCTGAGCCTGCATTTGTGCCCGCAGTTCAACCAGAAGTGCAATTCAATCATGTCGCTATTCCCGAACCTGAAAAGATTGAAGAAACACCTGCTGAGACTACGATTACCTACCCAGCTTACAATCCAACACCTGCAGCGTCTTCAATGGATTTTACTCAGCCAGAGCTACCGGTTATCAACGAAGCTTCACATGCTGCACCAATTGCAGAACCAATTGTAGTTGCAGAGCCACTACCAGTCAGTGTTCCAGTTGAAGAGAATTATTTGGACTCTACTGCTGATCTGCCTGTGCAACCTGTAACTGAGTCTATTGCTGCACCTCAAGTTGCTAGTGAGCCAGCTTATGTTTCACCTCAACCTGAGCCAGTTTATGTTCCACCCACTGTTCCTACTTATCAACCTGTAGCTGAGCCTAGTTATTTAGATAATGCTACGACTGAAGCGGCTGTGAAGAATGTGGTGCCAGGTAGAGTGGATGTTCAGTTCAATGATCAAGAAGTAGCTGAGGCTACTATGCCTGTTCATAATGAAACTCCTGCAGTCCTGCCAAGCGTTGATGACTCCATTGATAGTACTAGTGGAGCAGGGGAGAGTATGGAGAATCCTTCTCGCTCAGGTCCTTGGTTGGCGATCACGGTACTAGTAGTGATTGGTATTTTGATTATTGGTGTGATTTATTTTGTTTACCGTTTGATCTTTGGTGGAGCAAGTCAACAGGGGAGTCTGATTACTCAGCCACTACCGGTACCTACTACTACGATATCTTCACAACCATTAGTTACCAGTACACCAGTAGCGCTGAGTGTGTCTGCCAATGATCAACAACGTGAAAAAGATGTTGCTGATCTGAGGAGTGCTTTGGCTAATTATTTCTCTGATAATGCTAAGTATCCCAATGCTACGAGTTACAATAGTTTGCTCAATAGTTTGATTAGTAGTCGTTACTTGACAAGACGCGTACAAGATCCGTTATTCCCAACCCAACAATATCAGTATTCAGTAGGGGCTGATCAAGCTTCATATAGCATTACTATTCAATTCGAGGGATTGGGATCTACTTTACTGAGTGGATCTACTACCTATCAGTTTGGTAGTTAAGAAACAAAGAACTAATTAACAATTTACAATTCTCAATTAACAGTTGGAATCCGTACAGCTGGGCTTATTTAACTGTAAATTGTCACTTGTTAACTGTTAACTGATATTCAGCTTCCATGGTCTGTGGAAAACTTGTACATCATGTATTAATACGTACAACATACATTGTGCATAGTAATAGATTTGCTCATAGTTTTCCACGGTGAGCTCTCCTGCCCTTCTGCAAGAGCTTTTTTTTGTTTCTGTATTTTGATACTGTGGGGCCGCTTAACTAGAAAAATTGACAATCCAGGATTTGTATTTGAAATATACTGATGTGCCGCGTCACCAAATAGAACTATTAGTAGCTCATGTATTCAAGCAGGACCGTTTATGGGTACTTACTCATGGTGGTACAGTATTGAGTGATGATCACCTCCAGTCTCTAGTTGGATTTTATGACCAGCTGACTGCCAACCTACCCCTAGCGTATATTGTTGGTTATAAACGATTTTATGACTTCGATTTTGTGGTTAACCATCATGTGCTTATACCACGCCAAGAAACGGAAGAATTAGTGCAGAAATTAGCTAATCTTTACCATGATTCAGAAAAACTAACCTTAGTAGATATTGGGACCGGATCTGGTTGTATTGGTTTAACTTTAGCTCGATTATTACCAGCAGCTCAGTTAGTTCTGACTGATACTAGTAAACAAGCTTTAGCAGTAGCTCAAAATAACTATCAAATCCAATCATCACTTAGTAATGTCAAGTTTTTCCAGGGTGACTTACTAGCTCCTGTAATTGCTGATGGAATCTATCCTCAAATAATTATTGCCAATTTGCCATACATATCTGATGCCATCTATTCTGATTTACCAACTAGTGTTGCGAGCTACGAACCCCGCTTAGCTTTATATGGTGGACCTGATGGTCTAGATCTCTATCGAAAATTATTGCAACAAATCTATCAGTACTATCAAAACAAGCCATATCCAGAACTATGGTGGGAAATCAGTCCCGAACAAAAAGACTCAATCCCCACTTTATTCCCTGATCAAACTGTACAAATTGAATATATAAAGGATCTCAATGAGCGAGATAGGTTTGTGAGAATTGAGTTTCAAGCTTAATGAAAAATTAATAATGAATAGTGAAAAGTTTAGCGGCTGGATTTTCCGCACAGCGGACAAACAGCCGCTAAACTATTAGTTTTTCATTATTCACTATTCACTCGCTCACCAACTCCCCTACCCATAGATTAGTTCTAGTACTCTTGTCCCCAGTTAGCATAAGGATTAGGGCTCGTGTCTTTTTTAGATTTGAAACTAAGCGTAATTGGCGTACCAGCAAAGCTAAAATGCTCACGCATGCTGTTTTCTAGGGCTCTTACATAAGAAAAACGGAACAAGTCAGCATTGTTTGTAAATATCGTAAATGCTGGTGGATGTACATCAGTTTGCACTCCATAGTACATTTTGGCTCTTTTGCCTTTGACGATTGGAGATACTTGGCCATTTTGGAATGCTTCCAAGAAGCGATTGATATCTTGTGTTGAAAGCTTTTTATTGTACTCATGCTCTACTTTTTTGATGTGATGGAGTAGCTGGTCGATGCCTTTCTTTTTCTTAACTGAGATAGGTAAAATCGGCGCCCATTTTACATATGGCAACCATGCTCTGGAGTCTTTTTGCCATTTTTTGAGTTCTAGCTCATTCAAAATATCGATCTTACTCAGTACTAGTATCAGGGCTTTTTTACTTTCCAAGATATGCTGAATGATCGCTTCATCTTGGCGCACAATGTCTACCTCACTACTCAGCATCAATACTGCTACATCACATGATTCAATAATTCGATGTGATTTGAGGTAAGTAATGTACTCTAGATTGTCGTTAATTTTGTTTCTTCTACGGAGACCGGCCGTATCAATCCACTGGATAGTCATATCTTGCTCAGGATACTCTCGTACTGTGTCGACAGGATCTCTGGTAGTACCTGGGACATCTGAAGTCAAAGAGAGATTTTCTCCAGCTAAGAAGTTGAAAAGGGTAGATTTTCCGACATTTGGTCTACCGAGCAGCGCTACTTTGATTGGTTTGCTGTCGTCCTTGTGTACTGGGGCATCGTGGATCACGTCAGTGGCTGAAGCCATAGCAACGGTCAGCTCATGCAGTCCTTGACCTTGCAGTGCAGCTACAGGGTAAACAGTTTTGCCAATCAATCTACTAGCTACCTCGATATTGTCTTCTGAATCTTTTGCATCTGCTTTTGTAGCACAAGCAATGAACGGTACGGTTTGCTTGCGTAACCATTGCAAGATATTTCTATCTTCTTTGGTCATAGGAAGAGTGCTATCAATCACAAAAACTAATAAACCTGCTTGGTTGAAGAGGTTTATGGCATTTTCTTGTGCCTGATTATTGAGAGCGTCATCAAAATGTTCAAAGATACCCGGTCCGTCAGCTAGCTGCATTACGCGGTTTTTCACTGGCAGTTCACCAAAAATCAAATCAAGCGTAGTACCAGTCTGGGAGTGGGTAATACTTTTCTTCTTTCCGATTAAACTATTAAACAAAGTCGATTTGCCCACATTGGGTCTACCGACAAGAGCAACAAAGCCTTTCATATGCACACCAATTATTTTCTTCTGAGTAGCTTATAGCCCAATAATAGTATACCTGCAAATACAATAGCTGATTTGGTAGTGAATACTGTTTTGAGACTCCCCTGTACATGGTCAGCATTGGTGATCAGAGAAAACCATTGGCTACCCTCGATCACTTCTGCTTTGGTGTACAAACTAACGCCTTTTTGGCATTTAACAATTCTTCCTGTTACCTTGCCGACACATGAATGACTGACCAAGGCATCATTCTCACTAGCAACATGCCAGAGAGCCGATTGATGAATCTCTACATCTTCAGTGGTTAGCTTACCAATCGTACTGCGGTTTACTGCGACAGTACGACCTTCAATAGCATTCACCACGGTGTCAGTCACACTGACACTTTTGATGTAGTCTGATTTTGCCATCTTTATGCGCGCTTCTTAATAGTGATATGTACTACAGCTTGTGTGTCTTCGTTGAGACGGATACTAGCACGATGTTCACCGAGAGTACGTAATGGTGAAGCAAGAGCGATATCATCAGAATCAATTCTGAAATCAATTGCTTTAGACAAAGCATCCGCAATCTCATGAGCTCCAACAGAACCGTAAAGGATTCCTTTGTTGGTGACACGCTCTTCAAAGGTAAGAGGAATAGCTTTGATTTTTTGTGCTAATTCTTTTGCTTGTGCTTGCATCTTTGTACGACGATCTTCACGTTTTTGCTTGATCAATTCTAGCTGAGCAACTGAACCTGCTGTAGCAAGAGTAGCTAAACCATTAGGTAAAAGAAAATTGCGACCATATCCTCTGCGGACATCGACAATATCATGTTTTTTGCCAAGGGTGGGGACATCACGAATCAAAACTAACTTCATAAGTTGCTAAATAAGTCTCCGGCAGTTTATATCCAGATCTGTTTTTCTGCAATATACCAAGATGAAATGAGCGAAAATATCTGCTCGGGGGTAGCGGGAAAGCTAGGTGTGAAGCCAGATTTAACTCTTTTACTAATGTAAACAGTGTTCTCGGGAGTATAGAGTGGGATCATCGGCATATCAGCCAGTATTTTCTCATAGGCTTGCCCTAAAAACTTCTTTTGAGCAGTACTATCGATCGTGAGACGAATCTTATCCAAAAGATTATCTACTGCGACATTTTTGTATAAAGGGAAGTTCAAACCAGGATATTGGAGCTGAGAAGAATGAAAATAAGGATACAAATCAATGTTTGCACCAATCCTCTCCCCGATTAGTAGTACATCATAACTTCGTGTTTTGAGAAAGTTATTTTGTAGATCAGTAAAGTCTTGGGCAATCAAAGTTGTTTTGATCCCTAACGGTGCCCATTGTTTTTGTAGCTCTTGAGCTACTGCTGCCAAAGTAGGATCATCTTTATAGACTACCTTGAGAGTGATGGGTTGATCAGTCGTAATCTTGGCTGCTTTCAATAACGTCTTTGCTTTCTCTAGGTCATAAGTGATTTTAGCATCCAAAATATCTGGCAGTGGAGAATCTACGATCACATTGTTAGGAATTTTGTCTACAATTGCTTGTCTATTTGTACCTACCTTTAAACCCAACCGCACATTCTTTTCGCTTGTATGCGCACTATTCGTATTGAAGAAAACTCCTACAAATTGAGGCAAGATAAACGTACTACTTGCATAAGCAGCTTGATCGAGATCAAGGGTTTCGTTGTCATGGTAGATCACATCATACCTTGTAGCATCATTGTGTAATTCGCCACTGTCGTTGTAGCCAGTCAGATGAATATTACTGATATAAGGTAATTGACCATAATAGTGATTGAATGTGCGGAGGCTTACTTCTGTAGTGTGTGTGTCTTTATTGAGTGAGGTGAATTGGTACATGCCCGTACCGATTGGGTTATGGTTGTAAGGATGGCTTAGAAAGTCTGCGATATTAGTACTTTCACCTAAAATATGTTCCGGCACTAAGCCAATGCTGAGACTATTGGGGAAGAAGGCATTGATATCAGGCAATTTGAAAGTAACTGTTTTGCTATCTTTAGCTTCAATCGTGATACCATTGAAAGCACCTTTGTATGGGCCATCGTATCCTGGATCCTTGAGTAGTTTTTGATAAGTAAAAACTACATCACTACTAGTTACTGGCTGGTCGTCATGAAAATAAGCATTGCGGAGAGTGACTGTGTAGGTCTTGAGATCATTACTGATATCAATCTTTTGAGCCAAGTCTGGTTTTACCTCATGATTAAAAGGATCAATCTTAGTCAGACCTGAGAAGATCAAGCTACACACCGTACGGTTCACTGTGGTGCTACTACAATACAGAGGATTGATACTATCAGTCATTCCCATCTCGCCAATAGTCAGTGTGCCTCCCCTGCTAGGCTGAGTCATTGTACGGGTATTGAGCAAAGCACTCCCTAGAAATACCGTACTAACTGGTACGGCTATTACTAGGAGAATGCTCACTAAAAATCTTTCTGTGCGTGCAAAAAATGGTACCCGAGAATTATCTGACATGTGATGTCTTAACGGAATGAAGCCGTAATGCTATCCCAAAGAGGCATGACCAAACTCAGTAGTGCAAAGCTAGTGATTAAGAAGATAGTGAGATTGAAAAGCAATTTTTCAGGTCCACGACGAGTGCGATAGAAGGCGCCATCGCCACCGAACGTACTAGATAGTCCTACGCCTCGTGACTGGAGCAGAATAAAGAAAACTAATAAAACTGCATTGCCAATCAAGAGATATTTGATGATGTTCATAAAGTGTAATGATCGAGGTAATAGTACTAGACGAAAAAGAGGTTTTCAATGGTGTTGAGGATTCCCAGCAAAATTGCAGCGATTAAATAAGTCCATAAGTCAGGAATTATCAATTCAGGAACCAGCCAAGTCACTAGCATCAAAATAATAATATTGATCACAATCAAAAATAATCCGCCAGTAATTAGGATCAAAGGCAGGGAGAGAAGCTTGAGCAAAGGTTTAATAATACTATTAAGAATGCCCAAAATAAGACCGGCCAATAAAATTACTCGTATTTCCCCACGCAAATCGAGAGCAGTAGCAAAGTGGATACTAGGGAGCAAAATAGTAATTAGACCTAACACCAAACTATTGAGTAACCAATTCCACACCAAGCGAGCAATAAGCATAGAGTTTAACGTAATAATGATCGGTCTTCGGTGGATACCAAGACATCGCGCAGTGTATCAATATTTTCTAATACTTGACCAGTACCCCGCACCACTGCTGATAAAGGATCATCAGCAATGTATACCGGCATGTGAGCATGGGCAGAAATCAATTGATCGAGACCTCTCAGCAATGCTCCACCACCTGCCAAGATGATGCCTCGTTCCATAATATCTGATACTAGCTCAGGTGGAGTTTGTTCGACGGTGAGACGCACTGTTTCTGCAATAATCATAGCTGACTTCATTAGCGCCTCTCTAATCATGCGCTCATCAAACTGAATTTCTTTTGGTAATCCTGTCACCAAGTCACGACCTCGAGCATTGAATACTCCCCTTTCTCGTGTCTCATAGACATTACCCATTTCCCATTTGATTTTTTCTGCTGTACGTAAACCTAGTAGTAGATTGAAGTTGTCTTTGGCATATTGCACGATATCTTCGTTGAGTTTGTCACCAGCGATACGGAGAGACTTGCTAGTGATAATGCCGCCTAAGGAAATGACCGCTACTTCGGTAGTACCTCCCCCGATATCCACAATCATGCTACCTGTGGCCTCTTGTACTGGCAGATTGGCCCCAATCGCTGCCGCCATCGGTTCTTCGATCAAATAACTCTGTCGAGCTCCAGCATTGCGCGCAGCATCTTCTACTGCCTTTTTTTCTACTTCTGTCACACCTGAAGGAATACCTACTACTACGCGAGGACGAGGAAAAAGAGTGAATGATTCTTTATGCACTTTATCGATGAAATAGCGCAACATCTGCTCAGTAATCTCGAAATCAGACACTACCCCATCTACCAAAGGGCGAATTGCCACTATGTGTGATGGGGTACGGCCCACCATTTGGCGAGCTGCTTCACCAATCGCCAAGATCTGTTTCGTTTTGTCATTGATCGCCACCACGGATGGTTCATTGATGACGATTCCTTTATTACGCACAAAAACCAGCGTATTCGCAGTTCCTAGGTCAATTCCAATATCATGTGAGAATGCACCAAATAAATTTCCAAACATGCTTAGTAAGATTTAGCAAAATACCATTTGTGTTTTGCAGGCTTGCCTGTGTAGAAGCAAGTACCGCTTTCTGTCTCTTTGACTTTTTCTTCAAAGCTAATCAACCGTGTGGTCGCCTTTGTTTTTTCTTGGATTTCTTTTTCGACAGCTCCATCTTCACAGAAATAAGCTAAAGCATAACCGCCTTTTTCAATTACAGCTAAGAATTCTTCATAGTTCTTTACTTCAGTGACTGATTGGCTAAGTCTATCTGCTGAGCCTTGATAGATAGCGTTAGTGATCTGGTCCAGTAAAGCCGGAATAGCTGTGCCACAGTCACTAATACTCATAGTAGACTTTTCTTTTGTGTCACGTCGGGCGATGCCCACTTTTTGTTCAGCAAGTTCTTGTTTTCCAAATTCAATTCTAACAGGAACACCTTTCAACTCCCATTCATTGCGTTTGAAGCCAAGGCTTTGTTCTGTTCGGTTGTCGATATGGACACGAACATGTTTAGGTAATGATGCTTTGATTTGATCACAGATAGCATAAAGCTCTGGTAGAACTGCTTCATCGTTGCCGATTGGAATAATCACCACTTGGATAGGGGCTACTGGTGGAGGCAATACTAGTCCGTCATCATCACCATGGGCCACGATCAAAGCACCAATCATGCGAGTAGAGACACCCCAGCTGGTTTGCCATGGGAATTTTTTCTCGCCATCTTTGTCTGAAAATTGGATATTGAAAGCGTGAGCAAAGTTTTGGCCTAGATTGTGTGATGTACCAAACTGAATTGATTTGCCGTCTTTGGCTAGGCTTTCGATACAAGTAGTATAGAGCGCTCCTTTGAATTTTTCTTTGTCAGATTTGTAGCCGGTCAGTACTTTGAGTGCCAAGGTTTTTTCAGCAAAGTCACGATACATGCTGAGTGCTCTCAGGGTTTCTGCATCTGCTTCAGACTCAGTTGCATGCACAGTGTGGCCTTCTTGCCAAAGGAACTCAGTGGTACGCAGAAATGGCCTGGTGCGCATTTCCCAGCGGACAACATTGGCCCATTGATTAATCAATAGTGGTAAATCGCGGTAGCTTTGGATCCACTTGGAATAGGTATCATAGATAATGGTTTCTGATGTAGGTCGTACTACCAGGGCTTCTTCTAGTTTTTTACCACCAGCATGAGTCACTACTGCTACTTCAGGGGCAAAGCCTTCTACATGTTCTTTCTCTTTTTTAAGAAAACTTTCAGGAATGAATAAAGGGAAATAGGCATTTTGGACACCAGCTGCTTTGATTCTTTGATCGAGGTCAGCCTGCATCAGTTCCCAAATACGATAGCCATATGGCTTAATGATCATACAACCTTTGACAGCTGAATAATCAGCTAATTCAGCGGCGTCGACTAGGTCGAGATACCACTGTGAAAAATCTTCTTTTTGGCTAGTGAGAGCTTTTTTCTTGTTCATAACATTTAAGGGGAAGTAGTGAGTGGAGTAGCTGTATCTAAAAAGAACTGATGGATAATTTCTTCCAGGGTAGGCTCATGGATAGTGAAGCGTTCAACTTGCGTTTGATTGAGTATTTGAGCTGCTACAGAAGCAACCGCATTGTAAGGTACGATCAGATCAATCACAAGATTGGGATGCATTATCTTTTGCACATCTGCTGGTAATGGCGGCAAGTCTGCTCCTGGAGCCAGAGTGAGGCTAATTCGTTTTTCTTTACTGTACTTGGTGTGCAGGGTGGTAATTGCATCATCAAAAACAATGCGACTCTTTTGCATAATCAGTGCTCTTTGGCACAGGTTAGCAATGTCCTGCATATTGTGAGAAGTCAGGATAATAGTGCTACCTGTAGTGGCATGGTATTCCAATAAAAACTGTCGAATAGTTTGTTGAGAGATGATATCGAGACCAATAGTTGGTTCATCTAAAAGTAGCAATTGGGGATGATGCATGATTGCTGCTAAGAATTCACAGCGCATCCGTTGTCCAAGAGAAAGTTTACGCACTGGCTGACGTAGCAAATCCGTAATGTCGAGTAGCTTAGCGTATCGTTTTAACCTCAGTTTGTATTCAGCTAAAGGAATTTCATAAATTGTTTGAAAGAATTGCAGACTATCTAGGGTAGGTAAATCCCACCAAAGCTGACTACGTTGGCCCATTACTAAACTCATTTGTTTCAGAAATGCCTTTTTCCGTTGGCCTGGTACAAAGTCTCCTACAGTTAGCTGGCCGCTACTAGGCAATAAAACACCACTGATAATCTTCATCAATGTAGTTTTTCCTGAACCATTGGGACCGAGCAAGGCGATCATACTACCTCCAGGAATAGTGAAATTGATTTCGCTCAGTGCTTTCTTTTCTGTTTTCTGACGATAAAAAAGCGATTGCATACTCCCCCAGAGGCCAGGGTTTTTGTGAAAGGTAGGAAAGCTTTTAGATAAATTTTGAGCAACAATGTTCACAGCCAAGCTTAATGCCCAGCTAGTCTAACTCAACTACGAGAATTGACAATCACTTTGGCTGCTTCAGCGCGAGTGAGTGTGTTGCTCGGATAAAACAACCCCTGGAAACCCTGAATCCATTGATGCTGATAAGCAGTGTTGATCGACGGTGACCAGCTAGATACTGGTACATCGCTAAAATAATTTGTGTTTGAAGCAATGGTTGGTGTTTGGCGAATACTGATCAACCACACCATTGCCTGAGCTCTGCTGATAGGTTGATTAGGACTAAAGCTAGTATTTTCGTATTTGAGTAATCCATAATAGTAAGCGCAGCGTAGTTCTTGATTGAGGCTGCTGGTTTCGATACCAGGTAATGGACTGGTTGTTTGAGTACAACTGTTGGTCACTAAGCCAGCATCACGCAATGCTATTTTAAGAAATTCCCCTTTGCTAACTGTATTGTTGGGGAAATAAAAACCATTGATGCCTTGAATGCTGCCTTTACTATGCAGGTCATTGATTTGGTTGTAAGCAAAGTGATTTGGAAGAATGTCGTAAAAGTCAGCGGTAGGATTTACAGTTGCAGAAACTGTTTCGCTCACTCTGCGTCTTTTGGTCCTACTACTAGAGCTACTAGCACTTTCTGTCGTTGGGGTACTGGTTACTATAATAGTGGGTTCTGGTGTCGGTGTACTGGTGGCGGTATTGGATGGCTCCGGTGTAGGCGTACTGGAAACAGTTGGACTAGCTGAGGGCTCTGGAGTGGCAGATTGTGTTGGTATTGGGGACGGTGTAGGCGTAGCAGTTTGTTCGGGCTCGGGTAGATTGCGAATTACTATTAGGGTGGTACTCGTCACTAGTCGATGGCCAAAGGTATAACCATCCACATTGAAGATATTGCTACCCAAGTTTAGCGGTTGATTACTAATCCAGTTGGTTTGACCAGGGGAAAAGGTATTTACCGGAGTACTATTGACCTCCACTGATTGGATCGGTCCACTGACTGTGCCACCTAGTCCTATTTGATCGGCAGTGGTGACAAAATGACTATCACTTGTGGGAGTAGTTATTGCTACCGAAAGTGGTGCTTGGGTTATGACCAGATTTATTTCTTGCTCTACTTGATGGTTGGGATCATTTACAACCAAATGAATTGCATAGTTCCCTGCTACTACTTGGGTGTGGATTGGGGATGATGTGAACGTGTGATTGTCTAAAGTAGTGAAGGCAATTGTGTTTAGCCCCAGGGTGGTAGCGCTAGCAGCAACTGTTATTTCGTCACTTTCTGAATCATTGGTAGTCACCGTAAGGATTGTATTGTCTTGATCATCATTACTGATGCTCGTTTTGCTGAGATTTGCACTAATAATTTGAGGGGGCAGATTGGTTGGTGGCGTGATGACAGGAATATTGAGTGCCACTTGGAGATCGATCAGTCCATAACCGTACTGAGTATCTTTACCTGGTGCACCTAAATCTCTGGCGGTATTTTCTAGTTGAGTTTGAATCAGTGCAGGTGGCCAATTGGCATTCTGCTGATGCAGTAGTACTGCCGCGCCGCTGACTAGTGGGGCAGAGAAACTGGTACCGGAGACAATAATGTAGCCATCTGGTGCTACCGAACCGTCATTCAACACAGTATTAGTATTCTCCTGACTAGTATTGGCTCGAGTTCCGAGCATGAATTGTCCTGGCGCTACTACGGATAGTTTGTTGCCAGTGTTGGAGAAAGAAGCTTTTGTTCCACTACTATCGATACTACCGACTGCGATCACGCCATTGATATTGGCAGGAGCGAAGTCGTTGTCTTCAATACTTTGATTACTGTTTCCGGCCGCAGCTACCAGTACTACGCCAGCTTGGATAGCGTCATTGCAGGCAGTAATCAGTGGGGTGGTTGAGGCATTTGGACCACCAAAGCTCATATTGATTACATTGGCTCCGTGGGAGACAGCATAGTTGATTGCTTTGATGACATTGGCTGTACTGCCATTTCCTACGTTATCTAGTACTTTGAGGGGCATGATTTTGGTATGTGGTGCTACACCGACAACACCATGCGTGTCGTCTACTGCACCAATGAATCCGGCAGCCAAAGTACCGTGACCAAGATCATCGCCAAATTGGTTGGTGTTGTTGATGAAGTTCCAACCATGCACATCATCTACTAAGTTATTAGAATCGTTATCGATACCATCAATGCTGGGATCTTGGGGATTGGTCCACAGGTTGGTTAGTAAATCAGGATGATTGCTATTTAGTCCACTGTCGATTACCGCTACGATTGTCCCCTCCCCGCGTAAGGATGTTTGATCGAATACTGGTTGCCAGTTGATATCTACACCAGCTGTACCAGGCAGCGATACAGTGCTGGAGTGATGATAACTCTGAGCAGTATTATGCAAGTACCATTGTTCGCTAGCATAATAAGTATCGGTGGGCATGCCGGTGGCACGCATGATGTAGTTTGGTTCTACTGTTAGATTAGGATCCTGTGCAGCAATCACTCCTGCTAGGTCCAGTGAAGTAGCAAAACGTACTCGGAATTGTTCATCACTAGTTGGTAAGCGTTCCACTGCTGTTAGGTTGTAGTCAGCTTTCAGACTTTTTAGAGTGTTTTTTAAGGTGTCTGCATTGCTATTGGCGACACTCAAAAGGAGCTCTTGCTCAACATGGTCTTGCTGTAAGAGCTCTTGTGCCTGGGCTAATCTCGTTTTGTATTGGTCAGCTCCTGTGCTTACTATGCCTTGCAAACAGAGTAAAGCAATCACTAGACCTCCTACCCACTTGTACATGTATTTTTGTTTTGTGTTCCAGCAATTATACCATTTAGCTACTAGCGCTACTATAGGATTTGAGGCCAAATAAAAAGAATAGTCGGGAAACTACTAGACTGATCACTGTTATGATGGCTAAATATACGATGCTGTGCCAGTCTTTGGTAAAGATAAACTGCACAGGCAAGAGCACAGCTGCAAAAATTGGGAGTACGTAATAAAAGAGCACTTTGATCACACCTTCATAGACAATCGGTGGGACTTGCATGAAGCCAGTCATACTATGAAAAATATTGGCCCAATGTTCTACTCCCACAAACCAAAAGAGAATGGTCATGAGCCAAAGCCACACGCTATAGAATATCGCTACTCCTAGGCCGATGCTGAGGATATACACTAGTAAGGTTGGGATATCGCCAATAAAAGCTGATTGGTAGTTTAAGCTGCCGATTAGCACAATTGGAGCCGCAATTGTCAGTAAGTTTGGCAGTGAGATTGCTTGGAGTGAAAGAGTAAGCTGAATATCTAGCGGTTTGGTGATCAATGTATCCAGTGAGCCACTTTTGATATGTTCATGCCAGGTGCCAAAACTATTGCCAAATAACGCCACGGTAATAGTCTCTATCAATTGGAAAGTAGCGAGGAAAAACAAGGTTTGGCTATAGCCCCATTCCTTGACGTGCAGGAGCGTCTGATACATAATAGTAAACCACAGTATTGTGATGATCAGGAACCCAATTCTGGACAAAATCGTAGTCCAGAAATTAGTTCGATACATAATATCTCTGGTCAGGCTGAGTTTTAATAAAGCTAATAACTTTCGCATTTTGTATGGCAAGCAAACCAGATACTAGTACCAATGGGAATGGACGTCGAACTTTGACTGAAAAATTAATAAACCCTAATGCGGGAGATGGTGGTAGAGCAGCCATCCCTGGACTAACCCCTTATATTCCAGATCATGAACTAGGCATATTTGAACGTGAGCTTACTGCTCACTCACGTGCAGCTTTCAAAGAAATTTTGGGGACTGTTGGTGGTGAAGGTGTTGAAGCATTGTTAGCTTCTGAGGTTGCTAACAATAGGGGAATATTGATGACGCAACTAGGCATTGAATATGCTGCTTTGTTACCAGGATTGAATGTGTCACTGGAAAAGATTAGGAAAACCTATACCGATGTTATGGGAAGACTTTGTGATGAATATAGCACTCTCATTAGCTCTCCTGATTGTCCAATTCCAATGAAATTACCACCTGAGATCGTGGCTTTAATCAAATCTGGCGAGATCTGGGCTACAGAAGATTTTCAAGCTTATATTAATCGTGATCCCAAAGATTTTGTGCAAAAAGTCTTTAAGTTAGAAGATCCTTCAGCTTTACAAGCTGAATACACTGTCAATCAGTTTATCAAACTAGCTATTCGCCAGTTTCAAAAGATTTTTGTAAAAGCCAACGTGAAACTACTGGACGCTTTAGATATGCGCCAGACATATCTTGTTCCTCGTAAGAAGAAAGTAGACAGCGCTCAAGAGAGTGGCTTACCATCTGGAGCCGATATTGTAGAAGAGACTGATGATCAGATGAGTGACCGCATTGATAGACATCAACGTGAGGCCGTACTTTTTATCGAAGAGATTCATAAAGCCGCGCTCGCCTACCAAAGTAGAGCCGTTAATGCTTGGCAAAACAGCGATCATTTAACTCGAGGGCCATGTCCCGCTATTTTATCAGCAACAATGCCAAGAGAATTGGTATTTAAACGTTTTTCAGATTTAGCTGAGTTGGTTTTTTATCCTAACCAGTACGCTATTGGTGCCCAGAGGCGTTTTGTGGGACAACAAATTATGTTTTTGACTTTAATGTATGATTATGTGCATCGTTTCCCAGCTTTTAATATGGCGATTGAAGCTGCCAGACAACTGCATGATGAGCTGAACTTTTCGCTTGAAGGTCGTGATGCTAAACCGGTGGAAGGAATTTACATGGATGTGCAAGGGAATAAGAGTCTAGAGCACAATGATCAATATTGTGCACTTTATGATGGTATCAAAGCGCTCCGCTTAAAGCCCAAATTAATTCCTCAATTTGAAAGAGAAGGGAAAGTTCTCTTTCCTCAAGGTCAATCAGTGATTGTAGATAGCCGCTGTAAATCAGCTGCATCTACTGTTTTAAAATTACTCAATAAAGGGGAAATCTCAAAAGTAACAGATCTAGTGGGGATTGATTTCATCATTGATGATAGAGAGATGGATCAAAATGCCTTGAAGCAGACCATCTTAGATCTCAAGGAATATATTAAGCAGTTGTGGGGTGTGAATGAATTTGCTGAGGATTATACTGGTATTACTAGCCCTGAATCTGTGGTGGTGGATAATGTTTCATCATCAACAAAATTTGTGAATGAGAAGGTGATTCTTTACCGTTTAGTTAATAAAGTGCGTGTGCCAGTTGAGGTGCAGTTCAAAACCTTGAGGATGAAGCTTGATGCAGAGCGAAAAGAAGGTGAAGCTTCACACAATAATTACAAGGTTCGTCAGGCAGTCAATCTGAAAGCCTTCGAAGATCTATTTCCTACTACTATTTTTGGAGATTTTGCTTCTATTGCAGCTAAAGTGGAACGTGGAGTCCAGCAACAATTAGTACAAGATGAACGCGTAGAGGCTACAGTCTAACCTCCAATCGCTTCATAATGCTTAATCCCCTTTTTCCACAGCAAAATTCCTAGTCCGATTAATCCAATAGTCCAAATGGTCAGTAGTAGCACCCAGTTCCAATACAGGCCGCTGCTACTTTGGCCTGTCAGTATTTCTGCTGGAAGCCCCATACTAGGATAAAAGGGCAGGACATTCATAATCTTCTGAATCCAGACCGGCATCAGTTGATAAGGAAAGAGAATACCTGCTGCCATGAAAACCAAGATTTCTTTGTAGTAATAAAAAGCAGATGCTTCGGTTAGCCAAAAAGCTAATGTACCTAAGCAAAGCGAGAGCAAGCTACTAATGATATGGCCTAGCGCAACTAATGGAATAATACTCCATGACCAATGCCACGCCATGTCTGGCAGAAGGAAATGAGCAATAGTTAAGTAGATCACTATGCCGATAATAGTTTCTAATATGTGCCATAGGCTGCTCGAGAGCAGCACATGAATAGGATAGGCAAATGGCCTCACTAAGAATGAAGATAGTTTACCACTTTTGATTGTGCCATTGATCTCATACTCTGGGGCCACCAGTACAAACTCTCTAATCATACTGACTGCTATCAAGTAGCTAATCATTTGAGGGAACGCCATCCCCTGTACAAGAGTTCTATCGCTGTAGATTGCTACCCAAAAACAATAGAGTACTACAAAACCAAGCAAATGAATGAGGAGCCAAAACAAGATATTGCCCCGATAAGCAAAATTGACCCCCATTTGAATCCGGATGATGCTCCAGAGTTTTGACCACATAGTTATTGTGGAGTTTTGTTATAGTTTTCGATATCCACATTGGCAGGTTCAATTGCTTTGTCATCAGCAGTTAGTATGTCAGCTCCTAAGATGACGGTGATACCGACGCTGCTATACATTTTTGGTTCGGGATTCTCGGCTACAATCTCGCCTTTGCCTAGCACTCTTTGGGCGTCTTTTAGTAGTTCCAAATTGCCACCACCACTATTGTCTATCAACAATGTCTTGGGATATTGTTTCTTGTTGTAGGTGTTTCGGATACCATACTGAGACAAAATAGTAATGCCTTCTTGTAAAAATTTCTCACTGATTTGTCCAGCTAGACCTACCACTTTTGTGCCGTTGAGTACTTCGATTGGTACAGTACCTTTGAGTGCTCGAACAGGATTTTCTAGTACGCGAGCTACATATTTTTGGATAGCTGTGAAGTCTCCACCAATTGGCAATAAGAACCAGGCTCCACCGATCAGACTTTGACGCACTTCCAGTGTTGGTACATACAAGAGTTCACCTGGACCTTCTTTGAGTACTACTTCATATACATGATCCTTGTCTACTTTTTTCCAACGTGCTGCTAAATCCAACATGTCGCGCACTGGGATATTGGTCTCATAGCTTTTCTGTAAAGCATTGGCAGTGTCTACTAGGGGGGTCATGTCGCTACCAAGTAAGACATCTTTGATGCGATCCTTGAGCCGAGCAATAATTTCTTGTTGGCGACGGGAGCGATCAAAATCTGAAGCTACTCCTTCACCGGTAGTGAGATTGACGCCATGGCGTGAACGCACATATTGAAGCGCTTTTTTGCCATCCATCTTTTGCATCCCTTCTTCGAAACGTACTGTGATATATGAGTAGTTGGCTCCGGGGAATTCACGATCGACAAAGCCTGGATTGACATTAACATCAAGACCATTCGGACCAGATAAAGCATCAAAAATATTGATGAAGCCGTTGAAATCAACATACGCATAATATTGAACAGGCAGTCCTGTGATGTTTGTAACAGCTTCAAGCATCAAGTCAGCACTATGTGCTTCACCGAGCTGATGTTTGGCTAAAATATAGAGAGTATTGATTTTGCGGTAACCGAATTTGTCTACTTTGATTACTAAATCACGAGGAATCGAAGTGAATATTACCTGATCGGGGCCATTACAGACTGACGCTACCATAATACTATCTACTAGTTCCGATCCATCGTCATAGTCCTTGCCTCCCCCGCCCATCAAGAGAATATGGCTACAGCCATTTTCATCTTTTTTTGTTTCGTTGCCGGGTAGTTTTTCGATTAAAGTGACTGGATCTTTAATCCCTTGAAATATCGCTTGGGTGGTGTGAAACATAAAGAATCCACCAAACCCGAGTAAACCTACTGCTGCAATGCTCAACGCTACAAATAATCCTGATTGCCCGTGATTTTGATCAGTCATAATACAAACAAAAGTTCTTTTCCAAGATAGAGTCTTTTGGATGTTTTGTCATCCTTTCTCTTCTAGTGAATAGCTAATAATGAATAGTGAAAAGTTTAGCGGCAATTGGTTGTTACTAAACTATTCGTTTTTTATTATTCATTATTCACTCCCCTGATAACCAGCTTGGCCAAGGTACAAAACTTATGTATAAGATAAGATACATTTAGGAATTTTATGAACAAACCAAAAGTATTGATAATTGGTGCCGGTCCTGCCGGTTTTACGGCTGCTTTGTATGCTGCTCGTGCTGCATTTGATGTTACATTATTGGCAGGCCCTCAACCTGGCGGGCAGCTTACTACTACTACTTTAGTTGAAAACTTCCCTGGTTTCCCTGAGGGCATCTTGGGCCCTGAACTGATGGCCAATATGCAGAAACAAGCAGAAAAGTTTGGAGCTCAGATTGTTTACGAGACTGCTATGAGTATAGACATGGAAAAGAGACCGTTTGTAGTTACTAGTGATGCGAGTACATACACTGTAGATGCTGTGATCATCGCTACAGGCGCATCGGCTCGCTACTTGGGTGTGCCCAATGAAATGCGTTATGTTGGTCGGGGCTATCATACCTGTGCTACGTGTGATGGATTTTTTTATCGCAACAAACATGTAATAGTGGTAGGTGGTGGCGATAGTGCGATGGAAGAGGCTCATCATCTTGCCAAGATGGCTGACTCCGTTCTTCTGATCCATCGTCGCGATTCCTTTAGAGCAAGCAAGATTATGCAAGATCGTGTATTACACGATCCCAAGATTACTGTCTTGTGGAATTCTCAGATTGTAGAGTTCGTAGGTGAAAAGAAAGTAGAGAAAGTAATAGTAGAAGATGTTAATACCCATGAGAAAAAAGAAATTGTGATCAATGGTGTCTTTGTTGCGATTGGTAATGATCCCAATACTGCATTTGTAAAAGGTAAATTGGATATGTTGGATAATGGCTATTTAGTACCAAAAGAAAGAAGCATGTCCAACGTGCCGGGTATATTTGTTGCCGGTGATGTAGAAGACTATACCTATAGACAGGCAATTACAGCTGCAGCTGATGGATGTAAGGCTGCACTGGATTGTGAAAAGTGGCTGGCTCAGAAGTAGAGCAGAGGTCAGAGATTTTTTTGCCTACTCGTAGTTCTCATTCTCATCATTATTTTTATTCTTCGATCGCGCTAAAATAAGCCTAACTTGGAGAAGTCCCTTTTAGTTAAGGATGCGGATTAGGATAAGACGATTGCTAGCCGCGATCGTGGTGGGACTGCCGGGATTTGAACCCGGGACCGTTTGCTTAAGAGGCAACTGCTCTACCAACTGAGCTACAATCCCATATATAAACACGGAAGCGACAAGAACATAATCAAATTCCTTGAAAAAGGCAACAGGAAATAAAGGTTATGATTGAGATGCAATCTACGGTAGCGATCATTTTGTGCAACCCAATAACGACTCACCTGTCTTGATAAAGGCATAGTTCAGGTATAAGAAGATCACGTTAGCTATTAGCACTAATGAGTCATTTATTTCTTTTGTTATTTTATGCAGCTTGCCAAATCTAACCAGTACACGTTTTTATACCAATTTGTTTTTGCTGTTATTTTGGTTGTTTTTGCCGCTGTCTTTATTCGGACAGCTTGGCTTGGTGATGATGCATTTATTACTTTTCGCACAATAGATAATTTAATTCATGGTCATGGTTTAGTTTGGAATATTGGAGAGCGCGTACAGACCTTCACCCATCCTCTGTGGTTATTACTTTTGGTATTACCATATTCTTTGACCCATGAAGCTTATTTTACAGTTATATTTTTTTCCATCCTGATCAGCTTGGGGACTGTCTATTGGTTGATGGCCAAGCTTACCAATTCACTATCAGTTTCTTTAGTTATTGGCACTGTTCTTTTGGCATCACATGCTTTTATTGACTTCTCTACGTCAGGCCTAGAAAATGTACTTACCCATATTCTGATCGTACTTTTCGGGTGGATATATTTAGGGAATTCACTTCCAGCCAATAAAAAGTTTTTTATTATGTCTTTGCTAGCAGGGCTAGCTACTGTTAATCGCTTGGATACAGTAATTTTGTTTTTGCCAGTGTTGTTAGTGGAATTATTTAGCCAATTTTCCTGGAAAAGGCTGGGATGTCTCATCCTTGGTATGCTCCCTGTTGTTATTTGGGAAACTTTTGCTCTGATTTATTATGGATTTTTGTTCCCTAATACCTATTATGCAAAGGTAGCTACTGGTATTCCTTTAATGGAGCTGATACATCAAGGTTTTATTTATGTCATCAATAGCCTTACACTCGACCCTGCTACTTTACTGACAATAATTAGTTGTGTGATATTAGCTTTTATTCTTCGTAAGTTTCAATCACAACTTTTGGGGGTGGGATCTGTTCTTTATATTTTGTATGTAGTGAGTGTCGGTGGAGATTTTATGTCAGGGCGTTTTTTCTCTGCGCCGTTTTTATTAGCGATTGTCGCTTTGATTCCATTACTGGAATTCTGCTTAGCTTCATTTGAAAAACAACAAACTAAACTTGTGCTCGGTAGTGTCAGTCTATTCTGCATAGCAACTTTACTAGTTCTCAGCGCGCCCCTTATTAGAAACCCGGAAATTTTACCAACTGGCATTACTGATGAACGTAGTTTCTTTTTCGCTACCAATGGCTTGAGTAACATTGTTCGTAGTAAAGTTACGCCTCCTCATTCATGGGC
The DNA here is from genome assembly GCA_964514565.1 of uncultured Candidatus Peribacteria bacterium. Lineage (GTDB taxonomy): Bacteria > Patescibacteriota > Gracilibacteria > RBG-16-42-10 > RBG-16-42-10 > JAGNZB01. The sequence goes on from CAZERA010000004.1 coordinate 23,824, forward strand.
GCTTTATGGTGCTAGCGAAGGTACTAAAGCTGCTAGTGCTGGTGAAAGTCGTCATATCGTTGATTTCCCTAATGTTGGTATGTTGGGATACTTTGGTGGTCCTAATGTATATCTAATTGATTATTTAGGGCTAGTTGATCCTTTCCTAGCACACCTGCCGATTAATTTGGCCAATGAGTGGCGAGTTGGACATTATGGCAGAATATTGCCTGCTGGTTATGAAGCTAGTAAACAAAGTAATACTAATCTGATCACTGATCCTAAGTTGGCTATGATGTATGATGACGTGCAGATCATTATTAAAGATCCTTTATTTAGTCCGGTACGTTGGCAAAAGATTTTACAGTTTAATACTTTAGGTTATTGATCATTGTCTCTATGCTAAATAGGTCTTTTTTTCAGCTTAAATCTTTATTTGAGTTGAAATACATGGTGGGAGTTTCTATTGTGCTGGCTTTGCTTATTGGGATCTATTTACAGATGGCTTTTGGCAGCATCAATGGCTTCCTACTTAGCCTAGATCATCACCAAGGTTTATTTGTTGACTATATTAATCACTATCAAGTGATGGGCGCAGAAATCTTCATTACTAAACTACCAAGTTGGGGGTTTTACTACTCGGCTTTTTTTGCGATTATTTTGTATCCAATTACTAATCTTTCGTCTGGCTTATTTATATGGGCAGGGGTACAAGTTTTTACTCTTGTTGGGCTGTTTTTACTTTCTGCTGGGATATTCTGTCGAGGGAACTCACTCCGCTATCTCCCTATTTTTACTCTGTTTTATTTTGCTAGTGTCCCTCTGTGGCATAACTTCCGTTGGGGACAAATAAGTACTTTGCTGACATTGTTAGCAATCGGTGCTTTTTATCTTCTATCAAAAAGAAGAATATTGAGTGCTTTGATAGCTTTGGCGGTAGCTATCTCTATTAAATTTTATTTGTTGATACTTGTGCCATTTTTCTTGATCTCTAAGCAGTATTTGTATTTTGTTTATGTCCTTTTACTGAGCGTTTTTTTGATTTTCGTTGTGCCATCTGTATTTTTAGGAATCACTGGAACACTTAATTTTTATACGCATTTACAACAAACTCTATCTGCGCTTGATCCCACACTTGATGCCAATTCTCAATCATTCAGTGCGGTAATAGGTAGGCTGTTTATTGGCGATCCAACAAATATTGTGCAAGCTCATAAATATTTGATTTCAGCTGGTATTTTTCTTGGCTTAGCCAATGTTGTGCTTGGATATATTTACCTTCGCAAGAAGGTAGTTTCAGCTTCATGGTATATCTTTTGTCTCTTGCTTGGCAGTATACCTTTAGTAATTAGTACTTCTTGGCCTCATTACTTTGTGTTTTTACCAATTTCTCAGCTGTTTCTACTTACTCTCAATTTGTCGATTAATTTGCGTTGGTATCGGATCTTTAGACTAGGACTAATTATACTATCAGCATTATTAACAAATGTGATTTTCTTTAGATATATTGGTGACTACTTTGTGTTTTCTAGTAGCGGCTATTATTTATTTTCAGATCTTTTAGTGCTGTCTGTTTGTTATTTAGATATGTTATTTGTCTGGCGCTTTAATAAGCCAGTATCTTCAAAGTGAGGTTAAACATCTTAGGCAATTGACTACTTTTACAGCCATTTGAAGTAGCTGAACTGAGATTTTGTGGTGATTTTCCTTGACATTTGTGAGGTTATTTTTTAGGTTGTTGCTGGTTTACAAAAGCATGTTCATATAGAGCGATGCGGGAATAGCTCAGCCCCAAAGGGGCCCCTTCGGGGTTGGTAGTGCAGTTAAATTGTTTCTGGCCGCGGTAAATTTCAATGTTTGCGGGAATAGCTCAGTTGGTAGAGCGTCTCCTTGCCAAGGAGAAGGTCGCGAGTTCGAGTCTCGTTTCCCGCTCCAAATATCATAGTAGGCTCTAGTTATCATCCTTATCCATTTGGTTAAAGATGATTTTTTGTAATAAGTCGATTATTCATATTTGAAGGATAAGTATTGAGGTCAGCCTTTCGAATGAGCGGCCATCTCTCTGATCTCTGCTCTCGCATCTCTGATCTAATCATAGTATGATCTTGACGTTGTCTTATCATTATTTTATGAACTGGTTCAAAAAAATGCTTGTTTTGGTAGCTGTGCCTTTAGTCCTCGCTGGTTGTGGTGCCAATCTCCAGACTTTCAAAAATGATAGCTTTACTATTAGTTATCCTCAAGAATGGATTGCTTCTACCAATGATGCTGCTAGTATTTTTACTGCTTCACATGCCAACCGTACTGCTCGTCGTGTAGATGGCATCTTGATGGTGCAGACTCAGGCTACTACTGAAACAAATTTAGCCAACTTGATCGCAGCAAATAGTGCTTCATTGCAAAGTACTGCTGTGAATCAAAATATGCAGACTGATAAAGTGAAGGTATCTAATCAAGATACTACTATGTGGAAATATGACCGTACTGCCGCTGAGAATAAAAAAGTCTCTTTCCGTCAGACTATGATTTTGTCTAAAGGCGTTCTTTATACAATTACAGCTACTATTGAAGATACAATTACTAATGTGAGTGACGTGGAGGCTGCCGTGAAGAGTTTTGTTGCCGCCAGTTAGTTCCCACTACTTATCGGATAGTAAATCAGGTATAATTGAAAGATTATCTTAATTTACTATGTCTGCCCCTCTCAGACGGTCTGTGGAATGGAAGCAATCGATGGCTCAGCAAGCGGATATATTACAGGCTGTCCTAAGTAGTATTACTCCTGAAGAGAAAGCATTAAAAGTAGCCAGGTCGCGACATGATCAGCAACTGGCCAGTATGGGTGAAATAATGCCTGAAAGTCACCCAGTCGTGTCCTATGTTGCAAGCTTAGTAAGCAAATTAGTTTATCCAGCTGGCGTAGAAACTCTTTGTGTAGATACTGAACAATTTCTTGGGTACTTCCATCCCAATGCTAATCGTATTGTTATTAGTCGCGGATTATTACGGCATTTAAAGTTAAACATTAAAGAGTTTAGCAGTGATCATATTGGGGCAGTTTTGGCTCATGAAAAGCAGCATGCTTTAGCTGAAGAGGTAACGCCTGTTAAAAACTTAGATAATGGAGAGGCCTATTTAGCTACCCATTCGCCTTCTGAAGAACTTCGAGCTGATGCTGAAGGAATGGAAGATATGGCTAGAGCGGGATTCAACCCTAAAGCGATGCGTGAGATGCTCATTTCATTTGGTTTAACTGGTGGACGTTATGATATGGCTCATCCTGAGATTTTGGATCGAGTTCATCATTTAGATAATCGCTTTGCTGATGATGAACACCCAGTGACTCGTACTGCTCAGCCGTATCAAGTTATACCAGCTGCAGTATTGAAATGGTGTGGTGAACTTAGTTCCGTTTATGATGAGACTGAAAATCTCTTAGCTAGTTCTGCCATTGCTCTTGGACATGAATTACAGTCTGCTGATTCGTTAGATCGATTTAATAAAGTGCTTAAAGTTAAGCGACATAAAGAAGCTTTGGCGGGTTTAAAATATGCTGCTGAAGATTTGAAGGTAGCTGAACTATGGACTGATAGTGTTCTTGGTAGAGCTGCAAATAATTTAGTAGAGCTTTTTAAAGAAGCTAAAAGTAGCAAAGATGATCATAGGGTTTGGATTGATAGCTTAGTTGAAAAGAATATTGATAAGCTTCTGGAGCATTTGAAGCTTACAGATATCGAATTACCCAAGCCCCAGGAGATTGATAACATTGAAGCTAGAGTCGATAGTCACCATATCCAGGTAGGTTTACGTGCTTTGCCATTTCAATCAAATGAGTCGACCATACCTTTAGTTGCTGATAAGCAAGCAGTATTTGATTCAGGTATTGCTCTAAGTACTGAGCTTTATCATAACTATCTAGGGCAACTACTTGATAAGTTGTCTTTAGCTGAAGATGATCCAGATCTCACAGCCTTACTAATCGATGGGCAACCTTGGGGAGCTTATTTAAAAAAACTTAAAGAGGCATTTCGTATCCGAGCTATCTCAGATGAACTATTAAAAGCTATCTACCAAGGTTTAGACACTGCTTATGTTGAAGATCAGAGAAGGAAAAAAGATTCTACATTGGCTAAGAGTGGTCGTAGAGCATCAGAAAAAAGTAAACTTACTTGGGACTTAAATGATCCTGCAGTGTTAGCTGAATTAAAAACAGCTGGTAAGCTTTCTGTTGCTAACTACTATGTTTCTAGTCCTGGGGAGGAACAAGAAATTGAACGAAAGTTTCAATCCTTATTGGTTTCAGAGTTAGATTGTGACCCTTTAACTGCTGAGAAGTTAACAGCTTGGAGGTTTGGGAAGATGGATATGCCAGGTTGGCAAGCATATTTGAAAACACTTGCTCGTGACAATCTTGTCAGAGTCATTGCTGATGTTGAGCGTTTCCAAAACAAAAATACAACGATTCTAAAAACTTCACCACTTAGAGAGCTTCATGTCGCATTTTCAATTTCAGAAGGAAATAATTATGGTAATGGCGAAATCCAACCATTAAGTACCAATTATCAACATCATTTCCGTGGTGGTGGGGTTGATAATATGGGGCATGGGTTAGATGCACTTAGCTATCAAGTTGCTTGGGAAATATATAGTAGAGCATATCCTGCAGATTATTTCGAAACTTTTGTTTCTTATAAGAGACCCAATGAACTAGATATTACTGATGATGAATGGGTGACTATTGGTAGTTTTCAGCATTCACCGATGTTTGAAGAGTTTAGGTATCATGCTTTGCAAAAGTTTTTAAAAGTTGGAGGTGATCCTAAGTTGATGGGACAGCCAGCTTGGCAGGCATTGGTCGAGCATGGAGGTTTTCCTTTATCTTATGACCATGAACCGCAGTTGGTTTGGGCTGAAATTGCTGCTTTTATAAAAATTAGTCCTTGGTCTGCTGAAGAGACCCAGGAACATCTAAGAGAATTCTTATCTTCGAGTCAGGTTGGCGGCGATTTATCTTCAATCAAAGATAAAGGATCTGTATCATCTTTTCTTAAAGATATGTACAGGCTCTCAGTCGATCATCCGATTGCTACTGCCAGTCCTAGGAACAGAACTGACATATCTCCTCTTTCCATTGCTAATAAAATTTTAGATATATCTGTTGCTATTGAACGCGAGAAAGATAAAACCGCGTCTCTAGTAACTATTATTGAAGATGTTGTTGCACAAGGAGTAGAGCTTTCATTTAAATATTTATCAAAATACCTTCTGCAAGAAATTGCGCAGTTATCTGTAAATGAAAAGGTTCGCCTGCATGAGCTAGCAGAGACGATATCCAGTGTAGAAAGTCCTACCTTGGCACAAGTTATGGATATAGCGTTACTTGGCCCTCAAATAACTATAGATGATTTTGAAAGTATGCAGGAAAGTAAAGTTCCTGTGAGGTTTATTGATCAATGTATATCTTCTTATGGAGCTCAGAAATTAGTAGCTTTAATTAGCACTATTTTACCTCAGGCAGGCTTGCGTGATGAATACTTAGTCTGTATTTGGGAAACTTTACCTAGAGTTGACGATGAAAAGAACCTTGTTTGGTTACTCCCCTATTTTTCTAATCAATCACCTGATAATAGAGGGGGAAGGAAATCACCTTTACCAAATACGATCAGTTTTCGTATGCATGGCGCCAGTGAATATGAGCTTGCTACTTATACAGACGAATCAATGGTTAGACAAAATAAAGTTTGGATTGAGAAAAAATACGGTAAAGAGTTTGCTTTATTGGACCATACTAATCAGCAGGAGCTATTAACTGAGCTTAAAAAAATGGCTTGGGACGAACACATCGCTCCTTATGAAGGCACTGGTATCGTCAAAGAACAATTTGCAGATTTATTGACCAGACGTATGTCCTTTCCTACTCAAGCAGGTTGGTGTCATAGTCAAACATATGATTACGTTTCTATTGAAGAAGATGAAAAAGATAATCAATATGCTCGGCCTATCCAGCGTTTCTGGGCTACAAAAGTAGCGCGGGAAGAAAGTAGTATATGGAATTTAAAAGATGTAAATGAGCAATGTGCTCAATTAGTAAGAATTGTACCAGCAGCATCAGGTGTGCGTGATGTTTATGTCGAGAGAATTATGCACAGTTGGTTAGACCAACGACCTGATTCTACCAATGTTTTAAAAACTGGATCTCAGATTTTAGCTCTTTTTAGCCCTAATAGTATTGTTGCTAGTCCCCTAAGCCATGCTCTTTTAAATGCAAAATGGCAAAAAGAATCGCCTAAAACTAGTGGGTATAATCAAGCTTTAGGGCAGGTTTTAAGTTATTTTCCTAACCATAGTTTAGCAAGGAACTATTACTTGGATCGTTTAGAATCTGAGTGCTCTTTAACTGCTGAGGAGCTCAAATCTCTCACTAAGCTCCGGATAACTCCTGAAGGACAAAAGGATATCAGTGAGAACTCTCCTTGGGTATTTATCTTTAGAATGGGAGGAGAACTTTCTCGAAAAGAAAGAATGCATATGTATTTATGGTTAAGTGGTTTAGAAAAAGATAAACCTTTAACTGTTAAGAATGCAGAAGAATCATTGTATGGTCATGCTGATAGTTTTCCGAAAGCTTTTGCTTTACTAACACCGCCTGAACGAACTATTCTCATCAATCGATTAGCTTTGGGGGTGGACGGTATCTTTGATCGCGCTGCTGTCTTAGATAAAGATTTAGTAGCTCAAGAGCAAAAAGAATTCTTTGTAGCATTAGCTCGTGGCGCTCTTGCTGGTGCTAATCAACCAAAACTTGAGCAGCTTTTTGTGGATTTATTGAGTGATTTAGCTCCTGCAAATGGTGCTAGATTGTTGAGTAAACTAACAGATAAGATTGCTGAAGCTAAGAAAAATAGTCAGTCTTTAACACCTGCAAAGATTGCTGCATTGGTTTTAGCTGAATGTGGAGTAGTGGGTAAGAAGTCAGCTCAGACATTGGCAGAGCAAGATTGGGTAGAAGAGAATTACCGTCAAGAACTGCGTACAGCGCAAAAAGATGCTGATCCGATTCCTAAGCGGGCGATGGCAGAGATGGCGGATAGTTACGGCCTTCTCAGTGATACCCATGGTATTCAAATCATCTCTTTTGATCAGTTGCTTGGTGCAGCTTCTAATAAACAAGCTGTTATTTTAACTGTAAATATTACCGATAGAAAATTTGGCCTTCCACTGGGAATTAACCGAGTAGTTGGTAAATTTAAGCGGCCATCAGCTCAAAAAGAGGACAATATTCATCATGACCTGCATGTCCTTCATACATTGGTGGAATCAATGGCAAAACTAGGCAGTCCTGTCCCTCGCGGCTTTGAACAAGGTATTACGCAATCTGTGCTTCAGGAATTGCGTTTTGGTGAAGAAGTTGTTTTTGCTAATGAATTGCGAAAATATTTGCCAGTTACTGATGGACCTTATCAGATTGGCATTCCTAAGATTATATTTTCATGTGAAGATATAGTGCTTGAGACATTAGCTGCCGGTATTAGCTATCGCGAGTTTCAAGATCAACAAAAAGAAGGACTATTAGCTGAAGCTTATAAAACGATAGATAAGAAGAAAATTGACCGATCAATTTTCAAACAAGCTTTGAAGCAATTGGCTATTACTGGAAAGATTCATGCTGACTTACATCCAGGTAACATTTTCATTGCCCCTAATACTGATATTACAATGATCGATTTAGGCATGAATTTAGACCTGGATGAAGCTCAACTTAGAGCTGTGCAAAAGCTGCTTTTTGCTTTAGCTACTGGTGCAAATAAGCAGATGGCTAGGGCTCTATTGGATTTGGGCTGGTCTGAGCCTTTGCCAGTCAAGCTGCAGCCTGGAACATTTAGTAAAAACATTAATCAGTTTCTTACCGCTAGCCAAGCTGCTGTCCAAGAAATGCCACCATTAATGGCAAGTCTTTTAAATGCTTTAGCAAAACTAAGTCCATTGGCACATTCATTATCAATGCGAGATGTGGTTGAGTCGATAATGGAACTAACTCACAGTGAGTTGAGTGGTCAGGTTCGCAACAATTTACGAAAACTGTTTAATTAGATCGATAAGTAACTGCTGTGTGAGAGCTATCACGTAGAGTTAATTCTATGAGCTCTACTCGATGGTTAGTTTCTATGCTGAAAGCCGATGCCAACTTCTCAAAGATCCATTTTACCACTTGCTCTGAGCTAGTCACAAAAGGGACAAAAATTATTTTGATTTGATCTTGGATGAGCCGCAATGTAGGAGCAATTGGGTCATTCTCACTGATGATGCAGCTCCTATCCAATTTATCGATAATCGTTTCTCTAGCAATCTTTTCAACAGCTTTGTAGTCCATCACTAACCCATCATCGGGACTAGTGGGGTCATTGAGTATATCCCCTTCCAATACAATTTCTAGTTCATAACTGTGGCCATGTAGCTCGCGATGATTAGTGAGTTTATGGGCCATGCAGAAACTAATACTTTTTTTAACTTGCATGAGAGTTTGGTTAATACATCAATTCGCTATAACACTTCTCGCAGTACACAGGTCTGGTATTGGTGCTAGGTACACTAGTGAGCATTTCATTATGACATTTGTCACATTGACTACTATGTATGGCACGAGGATTCTTGAGACGCATTCGGACATGGCGTCTTTCATCACTATGTCTCTGAGGTAGAGGGATGTTGTAAGTACGATAAAAAGCTAATTCTTGTTTGGTTAGTCTAAACAATCTCCCTGAATCCTTGCAGCTAATGGCATTGTCCAAGACGCTGTCATCTACTGTTTGAATATTGTCTGCTAATGCCGTGCCTTCCAATACTGATTTTACTTGTGGTAGCGGCGCTTGGTAATCAGACCAAAGGTAGTTTTTTGCTAAGGCTTGATCTTTGCTCAATGGAAAGTACTCCTGGGCTGCTGTTTCGTTGTAGCCAAATGGTGAGATCTGAGCTGGTAAGAATTCGCCCCACTCTCCGGTTGCAGTCATAGTGGTTAATATTTGGGCGAGCAGTGCCTCGTATTGCTCCTTGGTATATTGTTTGTTGAAGATGCAGTATTGCTTGTGTCTGAGTCCTACACATCCAAAACAGTCTTTACAGTCTCGGCATGAGATTGAGTAAAATAAATTGTAGGAAGTATAAATATCAAACGAGAAGTAAATATTTTGGGAATTGAGGGCACAGAGCACTTCACAGCAGTTGCTGAGCTCGACGCAGCCATAGGAGTCGTATACGTCGTGATTCTTGATATGGTCGATGCCATAGCTACAGTCTTCTGACTCAACCATGTGGTAACAATCAAAACAATTCTTACTATTACGATTCACATCCCCTGTTACGTTTTCCACATTGACTAGGTTGAGATTACGAATCGGAAATGGTTGGAGGAATTGTTGAAATTCTTGCCAACATTTTTCTACTTGGGCACGACTGCCCAGATCCCAGGCTTTAATTTTTTCTAGATACTCTTCCCGAGTGTATTGCTGATTAAAAAGACAATATTCTTTGTGACTCAAATTCACACAAAACATACAGTGGTTGAGGTCTTTGCAATTGAAAAGGAAAGCACTATCGCTGCAGTTGTCAGAATTTTGACAGTATTTACTCCGGAAACATTTATTACAGTCCACCATTTCGTAACAAAGCTCAGCATCAAAAAGCCAAAATGTATCTACACAATCTTTGAGATTTACAAAGGCGTAGTTGTAGAGACTGTCTTGGCCATAATCTCCCCAGAAACATAGGTAACAACTTTTGCATTGGAAACTATAATTACAATATTCGCCATTTTCATTCTCACCAAAGTTTACCAATGATTGTTTGGGCACTTGTTTCAAAAAACTAGCCATTTGAGGAAATATTGCTTGAGTAGGGTCTATATCTATTCCCCACTGGAGGAGGTCTAATTTGTCATAGTATCCTAGTTCATACACTTTGTATGGTTTGTCTGGTGAAAAGATTGAGATAATATCTTTACCCGTGAAGTCACTTTTCCTTTGATACAAAGCTGTTTCATTGCGCCATGTTAATCGTCTCACTAGTCGACACTCTGGACAGTGACTTGGTGCTGGTAGCTCATAGGTTTGTCCTGCTATTGATGGCGATACTTTGTGATAAAAAGCTCTATCGCGATCATGAATTGGAAAATCTTTTCCACACTGTTTGCATTGAGACATGGTGAGATCGAGTAATCTTAAGCAGACTATACTGAAAATAATTAACAATTTACAGGTGACAATTAACAATTGTGGGAGGGGGTGTTCTTGGTTTACAATCTGATTGTTGTAATTGTACGAATGGCTAAGGAAAAGATAGATATTTTGGCACTTTTGAAAGTGGCTGGTTTGGATCGGCGAGAGAGTGCTTTTTATGCTGCTGCTTTGGCTTTGGGCAAAGGACTTGTGAGTAAGATAGCTCAGGATGCTGATCTTAATCGTAGTGCAGCTTATGAAGTGATGGAGTCACTCAAAGAGAAAGGCTTGATTAGTACCATTAAGTCATCACGTGGTTTGATGGTGATTCCTAGTGATCCAGAGCATTTATTGCGTAATCAAAAGGAACGTTATGATCTACTGGCTGGCAACATTGAGGAGTTGAAGTATTTATTTACAGTAGCTAAGCATGAGCCTGGCGTCCGCATGTATGAGGGCAAAGAAGGTTTGAAAGAAGTACTTCAGATGATTTTGTCTTTGGGTGAGGATGTTTGTATTTATGGAGATGGCGATGCATTTAAACAAGCGGTACCTGGTTGGACTGATCATTATGCTGAAGAGCGTGCCAAATTTGGTATCCGTTCGCGTTTACTACTCAAAGCCAGTCCTGATGTTTTTAAATCTATTCAGGCATTGGCTACTAAGAAAAGCGCAAAAGAGCACTTTAGTAGTATACGGTTTTTGCCAGCTGCTTTAGGGATTGTTGGCGGATTTGATGTGGTGGGAGAAAAGGTGATTCTTTACTCATTTGAGGAAACTACTATAGCGGTGGTGCTAGAGAGCAAGATCATTGGTGCTATGATGCGAGCAATATTTGAGATGTTGTGGAATCTTGCCGAACCTTATCAGAAGAATTTAGGTTAAAATTGATCCTTCTAGTCTTTGTATAACTATTTGTGGTGTTTTTGTTGTGTGCTGATAATTGTTGTCTTTTTATTGCAACAGTTATTTGTTTTGTATTCTGCGTATTTCATATTTATTGTTGTGTGTTTTTTATTGTTAACAATTCTAATATCGGGAATGAATTATCATCACATTGTTAACAATATTTATGCACCTATTTCAGGTTTTAGTTACGCTCGTCGGTATGTTGATGTCGTTCGGCTACTACCACAGGCATATAAAATCTACATTTTGCGAGATGCTAGCAGTGTGTCTCGAATAGCCATGCTGATTTTTGCTTCAGGTTCTACACTGTGGACTCTTTATGGATTCCTTCTTTTTGATTGGGTGATCATCTTGAGTTTTGTATTCGGGATGATTGGGGCTTGGTTAATATTTATCTTAACTTTTATTTATGAATAACAATGCTCAACGAACTCTTCATGCTGCTGCTAATTTCTTATTTGAAGTCGGTATGCTAGCCCAAACTCCTCGGAGCGCTTTTTATTTCTTGGGCACAGGGAAGCAATCCGTAGCTGAGCATCTCAATCGGACAGCATATGTGGGGATGGTGTTGTCTGAGCTAGATGGTACTACTGATACAGCTAGGGTGATGCAGATGTGTTTGTTCCACGATATCGCTGAGGCTCGTACTAGTGATTTGAACTATGTTCATCAACAATACGTGCAAGCTGATGAAAAGAAAGCCCTTGCAGGACTTATTGCCAAGACCCCTTTTGGTAAGAGGATTGAAATTGCCCTGCTGGAATACCATGATCGTCAAACACCTGAAGCGATCTTGGCCAAAGATGCTGACAATTTGGAGTGGATACTTTCTCTCAAGGAGTTATTAGATTTAGGAAACCCAAGAGCTGAGGCGATGCTGCTCAACGCTCAGAAACGTCTGAAGTCACTTGTGGCGCAACAATTAGCGCACATGATCGTTTCAACTCCATCAGATGCGTGGTATCTAGAAGACCAAAGTGATCAATGGTGGATAAACAGAAAGAGAAGCTGATTTATCGTGCTTTATTAGCATTGATTGGTTTTTCTTTGATTGGCCATTGATATAACCATGGTCTTGCGATTTGCTCATAAGCGCGATGAGCTCTGCTAATTCTGTCATACCGTTTAGTACTTTTGAGATACTTATGCACTACTGAGGGGTATTGATGTACTTTGAAATCAGGATCATGAGCATCTGGAAGAAAGAAGTGAGTTAGTTCTTCATCTATCAAGGTAGTATGGCCAGCTGCATGAGCGGCTGCTGCAATTTTATCCACGCAATCATGGGCATGATAACCTGCTACCACAACTTCATCATAGCCACTTAAATTTTCGACTATAGTTTGAGCATTGGGGTAAGGATATGTGTCATCTGCTCTTTTGCTTGTATGCTGTTTAAATGTTAAATCTACTTCTATTATCTTATCCTCAGCGTCACGTATTATTAGCGGTGAAAACTGATGTTGAGCAAATATCACCCAATGTACCTTGTAGCCATCACTACGATAGCGTTCATCAATGGCTCGGTTCATTTTGCCATAGAAAAGTTGTTGTAATATCTGGCGAGTGAAGGCTTTATGCTCTCGTCTTCTTGCCTTGATGTAATCTGTATTTGCTTCGGTCTGTTTTGCCAATTCAGATAAGGTGATTTTGTCTCTTTTCATTAAATATGCTGTCACTCTTTTTGTCACTAAATAGCCAGCACTTTCAATGCTGTGATCAATATATTCAGGAATTGGATAGGCAAAGACAAATGCTTTCACAATAATCGTTTTGAATAATCAAAAGATGAGATTTTAGCTTATTTGATTAGTGAAAACAATATGTTTTGGAAGCAATGAACTTATTTAAACCGTGTCCCCTCTTTCTAGGTCAGTTACATCCGCTTCATTTTCTTCGAGCTTAACCTCTAATTCGTAATCACCATTTTCTTGAAGAAACTGAAATTCTTTTTCACTAATAGGTAGTATCCATAGCCAGTTGACGCGTTTGTCGTCAAATTGAGTATCAAGCAAGTTTTCCCACATAGCTGGTGCAGAAAAATAAAGGTGAGGTACGGTAGTATTTGGTTCGAATTCTTTGACGAAGTTTGGCAATACGAAGCCAGGATGTAGCAGTGCATTTGTTCTCATCAGATAGAAAGATGCTGCTGCAATTAAATCTTGAAAAGTATCATGATCTTTGGTTTGCCCAAAAGCGACTAGCTCTACTCTAGTAGCAAAATCTTTACCATCTTGGAGCATCATCGTATCTGACAATCCAACCGTACCAAAAGAAGTAAGCTCAGCGTCAGGGCTATCTTCAGTTTCTAATATATTTATTTCTAGATCCTCAGCATGATGTTTCATGCTAAATATTTTTGCTTCACCATCAAAAGCTGTTTTTAAAATTTCAGCAATCTGCTTGTTCGATTCAGAAGGTAGGTTCATAGGAAAAAGTTTTTAAGATCGTAATGAAAGATAGGCTATTTGTATAGCATTTATGCTGTATTGAGAATTACTGTCAGCTTTAATTTCACTAATTCATTGAATATAATTTTTACTCCTTCAGGATTCTTATACCAATTTGCGCGGCTATATTGATCTCCAGTAGAGCTATTCACTCTGTATAGTTTTACTTCTTCAAGGGTATGCTTTTTGAATACGCACCACCCTCGTCTTTGTGAATAAGGAGAATTAATGAGAACAAAGCTTTTTACTGTGTGCCCCATGCTAGCTAATTGTTTTAAGGAAGTGCCAACATTATCAGGAATAGTAACTGATTTGGGTTCGATAATAATATCCTCTGCTCTGACGCCATGATTAATAGCAATCTCTTGATACTGTTCTGCTTCAGAGATATGGCTTTGTGCATAAAATGGATTGCCTCCACTCAACATCATTTTTGGTGCTAAACCTTTTTTATAAAGTTCAATTGCCGTCTCTATTCTAGCGGGAGTCTTGGCACCGAAAACAAAAATTAATTCAGATGGTTGGGGAATATCTTCTTCTGATAAGTAGTCATAGATCGCATTGTATAGATCTATTTCTGGTGGTGATGATAGGATTCTTTCTAACAAATCATTGGCAATAGTATTGATTACTTCAAGCAAGTTTTCTTTCTCTACATCAGCTAATGTAAGATCACGGTCAAAATAGTGTTCAGGTAAATGAAAATGTTTAAGAAGCGCCTTTGCAAATGAAAAATCTGCATAGTGAAGTCTTTCTTTAGCTTTAGGTATATCTCTTACTGTTTCAACTGCCATTATTTTCTTTAGTTCAGCAATACTGGGCAGCGCGGTAAAATGAGTACGCATATCTAGCTAGAAGTTTTTATACTGGTCTGATGCAATGAGTCTTTCAATTTCTTTCAGTATTTTCCTAATATCTTCATCTGTTAGTCTTTCAAATGCATCGTAAAATCCTGTTGCTTTTTGTGGGAGTAAAACTGCTTCTCCATATCTCTGTTTTGTGGCTGTCTTTGCTCTTCCAAAGATGTGCATGTGCATGGTCGGACCTTCTGGTTTGAATACAGACCAGTTACCCATGTCTTGATAATTCACGATTCCAATATCAATACCTTGTTTTCCTAATCCAATTTTCATTGCTTCGCCAACTATCATAGAGAGTTTTATGTACTCCTTAGCTTGAGCCGGGGTTAGTTTTGTCCTATCTGATACTTTAAATTTGGGTGAGAGACGAATATGTCCGCCTTCCAAACGATCAATGAACGGCTTTTCAGGTGCATCAATAATATAGTTATCTGTTTCAAAAATAATATTTTCGATTGTCATAAGAAATAATTATTGAAGACATCAACATAACAGAAAACTTCTATTTATCTAAAAGCTTATCTACTTCTTTGCTAATTAAATCATAGATAAGTTGGTGTCCCTTTTTATTAGGATGAAGTCCGTCTTCACCTAAAAGATTGGCATAATCAGTTTTCTGAAAAGCAGCGTTAGCATCTACCAAAGTGAGTGAATTGTTTTGAGCGATTTGTGTTAGTTGTTGATTATAATGCTCATAGTATTTATTTGCCCGAATTTGTTCAGAATCAAAATTAGATTTATCCACTACTGGGATAATGTTGAGAAGAATAATCTTACTAGAAACCTGTTTCGCCTCAGTAATCATTTGTTCAATATTCTTTTTAGATTTTTCAGCGGTGACTTTAAACTGCTTTTCAAGAGGAATAAAACAAGCATCATTTGCTCCATAGGCAATAATGAAAACTATTTCCTCTTCTCCTCGTAAACGTACTTGTGTCTCAACGCCGAATCGTTTTATCGCTTCATTGGTGGTCTCACTACCGATACCTAAATTATAGACTCTACCGTAGGACGCATAGTCGCCATTAAATTTCTTGTCCATATGCGAGCGCAACAAGGAGCACCAGCTAGTATCTCCGGGAGACCAAGAACCGTAAGTAATACTATCTCCAAAGGCTAGTATGACTGCCATAGTGAACCAGTTACTTTCTGGATGAATAGTAATGATGATAAAACTGAAAGTCTACAAAATGATCACCTTTCCTTTCTAGTGAAGCAAAATACCTGTGGTGGGCGCGGTGGGAATTGAACCCACACTCCCGAAGGAACAAGATTTTAAGTCTTGCGTGTCTGCCATTTCACCACGCGCCCTGAGTGGTAATGATCGCTTGCTAATTGCGTGTATGTGGAATTGGTGCCGAGGGTGAGAATTGGACTCACGACGCAAGGATTTTCAGTCCTTCGCTCTACCACTGAGCTACCTCGGCTCTCAAAAGCGACAGCACTATAGAAGAGGTTTGGCACTTGTGCAATATTTGACAGTATAATATGATTGTTTTGTAATAATTTGTCTTATGGATAACGCCATTAATAACAATAACGACCCAGCAGAAGTACCTGAGCAACCGATCGAAGAAGAGTCGCGTCTTCAAGAATTCGTTGCCAATATTCCTTGGGGTAAGATAATTCTTGGTTTTTTCATTTTGTTTCTTTTAATTTGGGCCATTATCTACTTTTTTAATCGCAATTCATCTGCTACTCCTACAGTCACTACATCTACATCAACCACCATTAGTGCTGTTGATCAGTCAGTAGCAGCTCGGGGAGCTGAAAGTGCTGTAGTAAGGCTTGGTATTGGTGACTACAACAAAATTTTGCAGCCTTACTTTTCTTTGGACAATCCCAATATCTTCTCAGCCAACGATACTCGTGTGGCCCTGATGCAAGCACTCAATACACTTGAAGAAACGATTAAGTTCGATTTGCTGGCTCATCTCGCCACTCAGCCAAATAGAGAACAAGCATTGGACCAATATCAACAAAAGCTCACTACTACATTGGCTCAAGTGAAGCAATTAGATGTTGGCTTAGTCGATCAAGGTACTCAGCTGGTTATTACTTTACGAGAAGCTGATCAGTCAGTGAAAACTACTTTGGCTCAGCTCAATACAATTTTACAAAATGGCGCTGCAGAGGGACCATTAACTGATGCTTATCACAATTATCTCAAAGCTCTCCGCGATCGTAATGTTACTCAATTGGAACAAGCTACTCTCAATGAACTCTTGAGTCAGGTTGGTCCTTTGACTACACAGGCTGAAAAGCGTTTGGTGAATATCACCAACAATCGCAAAGCTTTGATCCAAGATGTACAGGTGATCGATGCCAATGATCCAGGACTTAGTTTGATTAAGAAACCTTAAAACTATTAGCAAGTTTGTTTTGATGGTCAACTACTAAAAAGGCTCAAGGATAATCCCTGAGCCTTTTTAATTAACCTGCTTTTATCCAGTCAACTTTAATTAGTCGATCTTAGTAATCTCATAGTTCGCACGACCTTCAGGTACTACTACATCCAGCTTTTCACCGACAGCTTTGCCTAGTGAAGCTTTTCCTACTGGGGACTCATTAGAAATTCTACCAGCCAATGGATCTGCTTCAGTAGAACCTACGATCGTGTAGGTCTCATCTTGGTTTGATTGAATATTGTGGATTGTAATGGTATGTCCTACCTGTACAGTTTTGACATGCTTATTGGTGCCAGAAATGACCTTGGCATTTTTCACTTGTTGTTCGAGTACTACGATACGGCCCTCTACAGTTGCTTGTTCGTTGCGCGCTTCCTCGTATTCAGCGTTCTCAGATAAATCACCATAACTAATTGCTTCTTTGAGTCTCTGTGCTACTTCTTTACGGCGAGTAGTTTTGAGCTCGTTGAGTTCTTTTTTGAGCGCATCAAGACCATCTTGAGTGATTAATACTTCTTCCTCATGAGCAGCTGTCTGAGTCTTAGTAGGTTTTGCTACTTTTACTGGTTTCATGACCTTATTGGCTTTGATTGGAGCTGCTTTTTTGCTAGCGCTGCTTGATTTAACCATAAAAAATTTTAAGAAGGAAAATAGTATACTGGCCTACACCTGCAATTGATATCTTAGGATACTCTTGCTGTCAATGTCGAGTTTACTGGGTGAAGATTTGAGTGACATACATTTCATCTGGACTTTCACCAACGATAATCCCGATCCCTACATGAGTATAGGGTATGTAGGTTCCTAGAATATTGAAAGCATGTGAGTAGAGATAGTTGCCATCGTCCCCTTTTTCAAACATTTTATTGATAATGTCAGTGACGCGGTCTTCTGGAGTAGCATTGTCAAAGAAAGCATGAGCAATGTTTTGAGTAGCTTCACTGTAGCTAATGTCATATTTCTTACTTGCTAATGCAAACCATTGATCAAAAGTCTGACCATTGACGTTGCGGTGGGAGGTCCATGGTCGGCGTTTTTCTTGTTCGGTGAGGTTAGCATGGCTAGTCTCGTATTCTTTCTTTTGTTGTTTATCCAAGAAATGCCATTGGTCATAAAGCTCTTGGCTTTGGTTTCTAGCAATACCAGAAAGTTTTTGATCAATTACCAGAGGAGCTTTTTTTTCAGTGGCCCGTTTCTCATTGATAGCAATTAGCATGCTTCTCTCTAGGTCAGTGATAGCAGGAAAAGTGGTGTCTTTGTCTTGGAGATAGTTGTCTAAAATCTTCACTGCCTCAGCGCGAGTGATTGGTGTATTGGGTAAAAATAAACCGTTGCTAGTCCCTTTGATATAGCCCAAAGCACGAGCGGAATAAATATAAGGGGCTAATTCATGGTTGGGAGACACATCGAGAAATGCCTCGCCAATATTATAGTCTTTGATCTCATTGTTGCTTGCAACAATAAAGATTTTCAAAAACTCGGCTCTACTGACTGACTTGGTAGGACGAAAAGTACGGTCACTATAACCTTTGACCATTTTTTTCTCGTAAGCATACTTAATGAAAGGCAACAAAGTATCACTACTATCTACATCACCAAAAGGTACTGTCACTGATCCGCTTTGGGTGACAGGGCGATAGTTGCTGGTAGCCAAGGTGATTATTTTGGTTGTTTCTGCTCGAGTAAGTGGACGGTCTGGTCCAAAACTACCATCACTATAGCCATTGACGATTTTTTTCTTTACCACATTTTGAATAGCATCATAGGCCCAATATTGCTCATTGATGTCTCGGAAGATCACCTCCGGAGCACTAGTCACCGTACTAGTTGGTGTAGGGCTTGGTGTGCTGGTTGTTACACTAGTTGGTGTGGGTGTAGCCGTAGTAGCAGCCATTGCTGTGAATGGTGTA
Source organism: uncultured Candidatus Peribacteria bacterium (assembly GCA_964514565.1). Taxonomy (GTDB): domain Bacteria; phylum Patescibacteriota; class Gracilibacteria; order RBG-16-42-10; family RBG-16-42-10; genus JAGNZB01. Next base: position 42,551 of record CAZERA010000004.1, read on the forward strand.
AACAACAGCAAGCTAATCAGAAGAAAGCGACGTAGCATAATAAATGGACAAATTAAAAGATGATTTACTTAATCAAGTACGGTCAAGCTACATATTAGTTACTCTTACTTTGATCTGCAATCTCCTTGCTTAATTGGCCAAACTTTGGCATTAATATACAGTGTATATCGCTATTACTAATAATAGCGTCTTCTCCTCTATTCTTTACTCCATACATTGTGGCTAAGAAAAAGCTTTTTTTCAGTCTACCTCGGGGCATGAGAGACATTTTACCTGCAGATCACAGTGTGGCTTCATATTTGAAAAAGATTATTCGGTATCGATGCCGTCAGGCTGGTATTCGGCGTATTAGTACACCAATATTTGAACGTACTGTGATTCTTGATAATCTTCCACCAGCACACTGGGGAGAAATAGTTCAGCTACAATATAAAAATGGTGAACAAAATAATTTGCTTCTACGCAAAAACTTTTTGTTAAGCATTCTGCGTACATATATCACACACAAGATGTATGAAGGTCCTCAACCTGTTGAGCTATATTCACTTGATATGTGCTTCCGCTCAGTTAAAAATTGGGGCGATAGTGATCAACCAGTGTTGCAACAGTTTTTAGGTTTTGATTTGCAAGTATTGGGTGAAAATGATCCTGTTTTGGATGCTCAAGTTATTAAACTTTGGTATACAATTTGTACTGATATTGGTTTAGAACAATTTATTTCTATTCGTTTGGCTAAAATCGGTACAGTTGCTTCTCGTGAGCAGTTTTTAGTAGATTTTGCGCATTATTATAGTGGCAAAGAGAGATCGCTCTGTCCTAATTGTGCCAAGGCTTTGGCTACTGATCCCCTCCAACTGCTTACTTGTCAGGAAGAAGACTGTCAGATTTTGTTGAAGTTAGCTCCCAAGTTGGAAACCTATTTGGATGCTGAGACCAAGGTGTTTTATCAAAACCTTGAAGAGTATCTACATATTTTGAAAGTGCCATTCGTCTGGCAAGAGTATTTGTATCCTGAAGATATGAATATCTATGAGCCGCTCTATGGTGAGATTTTCTTAGATGATAAAAAACTGGGTACTATTCATCATTTCTCAGAGCTTTTGACTGATGAGAGTTTCCCTGGGGTCTCTGGTCGTTCACTTTTTGTCAATTTGGAAGAAGTGATCATGTCTATGCAGAAACATGATGTGTTTGTGCCTTACAAAGATAATATCCATGTATATATAGCTCAGCTCGGTGTAGATGCCAAGAAATACGGCTTAGAATTGCTTTATAGTCTTCGTCAAAAAGGCATCAAGGCTATTGCCAGTATGGGCAAAGGTAGTATGCAAGAACAAGTGGATACTGCTTATAAATTCCGCATTCCTTATGCACTTCTAGTGGGACGGATGGAAGTGAATGAGAATATTGTGATTGTGCGTGATATGACTACTGGTAAGCGGGAGACTGTGCCCAGAGATGAGATTGCTACCTTCTTGCTCAACAAAATCCCAGAATGTGAATTGGATCAAGTAAGCTACGACAAGATGACTCGTAGTCACTATGAGGCTAAGCAAAAAGAAATTTAAGGTTTTATTGGTTTTAGTAAGCTACTAATAGTAGGAATAGGTGTGGGTAAAGTATCTCTGATTAAGCGAAAAGGATCACAGGACTGATGACTGAGGTTTTCTGTCCTACCGATCCAAAAGCTGGTGATACTAAAGATGAGACTGATCAGTAGAGCCAAGCCGTGGTAAAAGTAATATTTTCTTTTTTTAGCAAGTTGTGACATTGGTTGTGATTGAGTAGACAGCATTGTAGTGTTATTTCCAGAAAAAAGTCTGAAATTTTCATGTTTTACATCTTATGTATCTTTTCTATCTAGGTAATAATTTGGAGCTTTCTCGTTGGGAATTGCGTAATCTCCTACCAGTGACGCCTGCGGGAGAATCAACCTACGGTATTTCTTATGCTGATGAAGCTGTTCAACCATTTGATCTACCGACAATTCAAAAGCGAGCTGGTGGTTTGCGTGAAATTATTCACCATACTGACCAGTCTTTTGCAGAGTGGGAAAAAGCAATTATGAGTTTGCGTGATGAGTGGATTGGTGGCGAAAAAGAAATCACTTTGCAAGCGCCAAGTTGTGATGAGAAGCAACGTGAACATATGCTACTAGCCTTGAAGCGATATTGGCATGAACGTACTGGTAAATCTTTGCGTTTCCGACTCAATAAAACCTATTTGGTAGGTAATGGTGGCAATGTATTGTGGTGGTTACCTGTTCCAGATCAAGCTGGTCAATTTTGGTTGGGCCATAGCATTACCCAACAAACTATTAGTGCCTATGCCCAGAGAGATTATGATAAGCCAGCTCGCTCGATGCAGCGAGGAATGCTACCTCCCAAACTCGCTCAGATTATGATCAATGGTGCTGGCATTGGATCTGACCAAGTCCTATGGGATCCATTTTGTGGTACTGGTACTGTGTTGGTAGAGGCTGCTCTGATGAACATTCCCTCGATCGGTAGTGACAATGAAACTGCCGCCATTCGAGAGACTCAGAACAATATCGCTAGTGTATTGGATTTTGATCACCAAAAGTTTATTCAACAGTTGTGGCAACAAAATATTATGCAGACCTGGCATCTGCCCTGTGATGATGAGAATCTAGTAATTGTGGCTGAAGGCTACCTTGGTCCTATTCAAAATAAAGCGATGACCGTGGGGGACGGATTGCGTGCTTTTTGGCAAAAAGTAGAACCACTCTACCAAAAGTTTTTTACTGAGCTAGCTAGGAGTAAAATTAAAAAGATGGTTTTGGCTACACCAATTGTTTTAATGGCTGAAAATAATTCACGTTTGGCTAAAAGAAGCTGGGATATTCTGCTCAAACAAGGCTGGGAAATAAGCTTTAGTGCTGATTATACTCGTTCGAATCAATTTATTGGTCGGCATATCGCTTGCTTGCAAAGAAACTAATGCTATAATCCCCTCGCAATATTTAAGGATAATTTACTATGTCAACGAAAAAAGCTGGTGGTACGACGGATAACGGCCGTGATTCGAACTCGAAACGTCGTGGTGTGAAACTTTTTGCGGGTCAGACAACTCGTGCTGGGGGTATTATTGTACGTCAAAAAGGTAGCAAATATTTTGCTGGTACAAATGTCGGTCAAGGAAAAGACTTTACTTTGTTTGCTTTGATTGATGGTGTAGTTTCTTTTCAACAAAAGCGTCGCAAACGTTTTGATGGCAATATTTATGCTCGCACATTTGTTAATATTTCTCCGGTTGTTTAGTAGGAGCAAGATCAAGTACCTTGGTGAGATAGTTGCCTAGTAAATATTGAGAGATCAAATAAGTAGCGGTAGCAAAGATTAGTACAAAACTAATTTTGCCCGCTACTTTTAGTACACTATCTAGCGGATCAAATATGAGTGCAGAAGTGAATTTGCTGGCTTGGGCTACGATCGTAGTAATGATCGTGGCGATAATGGTTTTGGTAATAAAAGTCCAGTTGGCATACTGCCAAAGCGGTAAGTTGTGCTTCTTTGCTAAACGGTAAAGTTGCATTGAGAGTTCAAAGATACTGGCGATACTAAATGACAAACCAAGCATAATCACTGAACCATGCAAAACAAATACTAGAATCACACTACCAATGATATTGATCACGATACTATAGAGTGAAATCAATAATGGATCTCGGGTGTTTTTATAAGCATAGAACGTGCGGGTGATGATGGGCTGGATGCTCTCGCTAATGAAGCTAAGAGCAAACAATCCTAGTGTGTCGGCAGTAGTAATAGTATCAGTCCAATTGAATCTGCCACTACCAAAAAGCAGTCGCACAATCTCAGTGCGCAAAAGAATCGTGACTAAAGTGACCGGCAACAGAATATAAAGCATCTTTTCGATTTTTCGGTTCACAAATGAACCCAATTCTTGATGCTTCTGGTCACTCACGAGCTCACTAATGAAAGGAAAACTGGCTACTGCTACTGATACCCCGATAATGCCCAATGGGAGGCTTTGAATATTTTGAGCTAGATTGAGAATAGTGATGCTACCAGCTACAAGCATTGAAGCTAGTGTTGTATCTACTAGAATATTGATACGGCCGACTGTCATTGAAAGAATACGAGGAAAACTGCTCTTTACCATCGCCAAGAATACTTTGTCTTTCCAATCAATAAAAGGTTGGAAGCGAAAGCCACCGCGCCAAGCTGATATTGCTTGAATGCCAGCATGAAATACCGCGCCAATCACTACGCCAATGCTGACGCCGTAGATGCCGTAGCGTGGTGCCAAAAAGACTAAACCTACAATGATACTTAGGTTGTAGAGAATAGGAGCCAAGGCAAAAGCAGCAAAACGCTTGAGGCTATGTGATATCGCTCCTGTGACACCGCTTAGACTAAAAAGTAAGGGAGATAGCAACATGATGTGGGTTAGCTGCAGTGTCAGCTGTTGCCCATCAGCAGCCATGCCTACGGTAAATAAACTGATTAGTTGTTTGCTAAACATAAAACAACCACTCACCAGGATTAGCATTACGATCACTAGGCTAGATAACGTATTGTTGGATAGTTTCCATGCTTGATCATGATTTTTTTTGTACAAATCAGTGAAGTATGGCACGAAACAAGCTGAAATTGTGCCCATGATTAAGATCTGATACAGCAAATCTGGTAGTTGGAAAGCTGCATAATAGGCATCAAGCTCACTGACACTCCCTACCAATCTAGTGGCACCAAAGGTATGGGTAAGTAACCTATCTCTAATCAGTCCTAGTGCCCTACTTAGCAATGAAGCTCCTGCCAAGAAGAGACTAGTAGAAGTCAGTACGCGTTTCAGCAGAGGTTTTAGCTCCATAGTTTATTCGTCAGGTTCACTTTGTAAAATCTTGTGTTCTTTCTTCTTCTCTAATTCCATGAAACTGATAGTCCAAACTGCAGTAGTGAATACGGTTAAGGTACCAGAGATTATCACGGACCAAATGAATAGAATCACAATAAATGTAAGTGCTACTGCTAGAGCAATAGTGGCTGGTAAAATGAGCTGGGTAAAACTAATGATATAGACGGCTATAGCTGGTAGAGCAAAGATCAAGAGCATGTTAAGTAGAGCTCGCACTACCATTAGAAGTAATAGCACACTAATAAGAAGTGTCTCCTGGAAATGAAACAGCACTAAAGTGGTGCTTTTTTTAATTGAATCAATCACCGGAGCTTTGTGAATTACTAGGTGATAATCAGCATAGGTGAGGAAGATTGTAGTAATAGTGATTAGGATGCCAATGATAATAATCACAGGCATGAAGTCGCCGATCAAAGTGCTATCAGGAAAATAAATCCTGAGGTAGAAACGGGCTAGTAGTACCCAAGTAATGAATGAACCAATATGGAAAGCATTGGTCAAAACGCGATATTCAGTCAGTGACAAGAAACTTTGAATACCAAAAGAGATTGTTTTACTGAGGTTGAGCTCTACATGCTGATCATACATCTTGGCAATAGCACTGATGATACCTCCTTCACTAATTACCCCAAAAACAAAAGCTAACAAATAAGTAAGGCCCAAGGCTAATACCAATAAAATGGCGTACGTAATTGGTGAGTTGGTATTGGTCACTAAATAGTGCCAGACATCACTTCCAGTCCCCACCGGTGTAGGTAAGATGTAGCGAATGCGCCAGACGCCAATCAAAGTAGCAAATAGTGAAGCGATAGTGCCCAGTATTCGCAGATACCGATTCTCACTAGTCATCGCCCACGCTCGTTTGAATATCTCTGGATAGTTCATTGCGTGGTTAGTTTAAGCATATTACTGATTGAGTGTACCCAAAGTATCTTTCGGATCAACCAAAGTTTAGCGAGACCAGCTATCAGCAGCAACGCTAAGAGACAAAAAAGAATCAATGGGAGATAAGTGAAGCACGCTAGTACTAAGCCTAGTACACAAAAGCTAATCAATCCTACCCCTATATCAATAGCATGCAGAAACAATACCTCTGGTAAGTGGTGATACCAGGCAGCGGATAGTGCTTTGATATGATCCTGTGGTTTCTCAATGAAAAAGGCTATTTGGATATAGTACACGATTGAGAAAACAAAAATACTGACTACCAAAATGCCAGCACTGAGTAGTGGATAATTCAAAATAGTGTTCTTTTCGATGGAGTACACAAGCACAGTCAACAACACTTTTATTAAATCAAATACAAAGATGAAGCCGCTTTTTGCTAAGTATTGTGACCATGGTTTTTGTTCGATAGCATGAATACTTACTGGCAATAATAAACGCCAGAATACTAACCAGAGTGGGACAAAAAGTAATAGTTGGCTAGCAATGTGCTTGATCTTCTCAGTCAGTAATTTGACTGTCTCCCCGTTGACAGCGGTGGCTGTCAGATTGGTTTTGACTAAGTCAAAGAAATCATGCCACAAAAGCTGCCAACCAATAATAGTGAGGATAATTACTGCTATCCAAGCCAAGTTACTAATCAAGTACAGCTTCAGTTTTTTGCTGTCATCAATACTTTGAATGAGTAGGGGGTAAAAGTTCATATATATACCGCCTAGACTTGAGGAAGGGTTTTCTTGGCTGGCACTGTAATATCAGTAAAGAATTGATCAAATTCAACATTGTCTAGTGTTTCTTTTTCAATCAAAGCGACAGCAATGATTTCCAATGTTTTGCGGTTGGTAGTAAGGATCTTAAGTGCTTTGCTATATGCTTGTTCGATAATGTTTTTGATTTCTTGGTCAATGGCAAAAGCAATGTTTTCTGAATAGTTTCTTTGCTCACCCAGGTCTCGACCCAAAAATACTGAAGAGTGAGGATTGCTATAGTTTACTGTCCCTACCGCTTCACTCATACCAAAACGAGTCACCATATTACGCGCAAGGGAAGTTGCTTTCTCAATATCATTGCTTGCGCCGGTAGTAATATATTCTTTACCAAAGATTAATTCCTCAGCAGCTCTACCGCCCAAAGAAGCAGCGAGTTCATCTAAGAAATGTGCTTTTGACTCTAGTGCTTTGTCGTTCTCAGGTAAGAACCAAGTCACGCCCAGTGCTCTACCACGAGATACAATAGAAATCTTGTGTACTGGATCTGTATGCATCAACATCTTTGCTACCAAAGCATGTCCGACCTCATGATAAGCTGTTAGCGTCCTCTCTTCATCAGTAATTACTTTTGATTTGCGTTCAGGGCCTAGTAGTACTTTTTCAATTGATGATTCTAGATCATGCTGATTGATTTTTTCGCGATTTTCTCGAGCGGCTTGAATAGCTGCTTCATTGAGTAAATTAGCCAAATCAGCACCACTAAATCCTGGAGTTTGTTTAGCAATCTTATCGAGCAAGATGCCATCCTCCATTGGTTTGTTTCGTGAATGCACAGCAAGAATTGCAATACGGTCTTCTAGACTTGGATTATCGATAATAACACGACGATCAAATCGACCTGGACGGAGTAAAGCTGGATCTAGTACATCGGGACGGTTTGTGGCTGCAATGACGATTACATTGGCATTGGTATCGAAACCATCCATCTCTACCAAGATTTGGTTGAGAGTTTGCTCACGCTCATCATTGCCACCGCCCAATCCAGCACCACGCTGACGACCGACTGCATCAATCTCATCGATAAAAACAATAGCAGGTGAATTCTTTTTGGCTTTAGTAAATAGATCTCGTACGCGACTAGCACCGACACCGACAAACATTTCTACGAATTCACTACCAGAGATATTGAAGAAAGGTACATTTGCTTCACCAGCTACAGCTCGAGCAAGCAAGGTTTTACCAGTACCCGGAGGACCAAACAAAATGACACCATGAGGGATCTTGGCGCCAATTTTGAGATATTTCTTGGGGTTTTTGAGGAAGTCTACTATTTCAGTCAGTTCCTCTTTGGCTTCTTTGGCACCAGCTACATCAGCAAATACTACTTTATTATTCTCTTTGTTGTAGAGTCTCGCTCTTGATTTACCGAAAGAAAGAGCAGAATTATTGCTGCTTTGGGCTTGTCTGAAAATAATGAAAATGAAGAATACTAATGCTACTATTGGGAGTAAGTTGCCTAGTATACTCAAAATGAATTCACTATTGCTACCATCATGGACAAAGATTTTGATATCTTTGTCGAAGTGATTGCGTACAATATCAGTACTTTCTTTGATGGCATGAAGTACGGTGCCATCTCGAAGAGTAGCGACGACATTATCGCCTTCTACTTCGATTTTATCGATTTTATCAGCATTGAGATTGTAGACCTCATTGATACTGACATCTTTACTAGGGGCGGTGAAAAATTCGTTGTTTACAAATACAGCAAAAAAGGCAAGAACTAAGGCGATGACAATGATAGTAAAAAAACTACGACTCGTGGTCTTTTTGGGGCGTTCCATGCAAAAGAATTAAGAATTACGCAGGCCTAATTCTACGGAAGAGTACCTGACTGCGCAAGCTGACTAAGCTTGACCTGAAAAATCGTTAGAAAAGCAGAATCTCTGGGCTTCGTAGCGACACAATTCTTTACCTTTGTAGGATAGCTTGCTACCACTTCTTGCTGTTTCAAACCAATGATAAACATGACCGAGCCACGCTGAGCTGACGTCCTCAATTTTGCACTTTTTGCTTAACCAATCATGTAACCAGATCAGGCGAAGATAAAGAGAAAGTTTTCGCCACTCATGTCTGGTCATTTTGCTATCTTTTGTGAAGCTTTCTTGTTGCCATGCTGCAATAGCGACCGTGCTTTCAGTACTAATAGCTTGTGCCAATGATCCGATTGATTGAAATAGTGTTAGTGGCAATAAAGGCTCCCAATCATGGCGGATATGGTTGCGCAAATAACTTGTATCTTGATTGGTCTCATCTTCGTGCCAGGAGATCTTGTTTGTCTGTGCATATGTTATTAACTCCGCTTTATTTTTTTTGAGCAAGGGTCTGAAGAGTGTTTGACCACTCAAAGTTGCCATTCCAATCAGACCAGGGATATCGCAGCCTCGAATCAAATGCATCAGCTGAGTCTCATATTGATCTTGGGCATGATGAGCTGTCACAACTGCACAGGCTTTGTAGGCCACTCTTTTTGCTTCCAAGATGCGATAGCGCTCATGTCTAGCGGTTTCTTCTAAGCCAATATTGGCAGGAGAGAGTCTAGGCATATCGATATGTTCTACAATGCACTCAATCTGTTTGGTCTTACAGTAGCCCACTACTAGTTGGGTATCTTCTTGGCTGGTGGCTCGGATATGATGGTCAATGGTGACCACCGTACAATGTTTAGGAAATAGTTTGGTCATGATATCCAACAGCACCATCGAATCTACACCTCCTGAAATTGCCAAGATGAAATGATCTGTTGGTGCGAAGTACTGCTTACACTGTTTTTCTACCTCACTACTCAAAGTATTTGCTTCCATAACCAGCTTTAGTCTTTATTACGCAGATACCCCTCGATAAAAGGAAGGATCTCACCATCGAGTACTTTATTGACATCAGTCATCTCTACATTGGTTCGATGATCTTTAACCATAGTATAGGGATGCATGACATATGAGCGGATCTGATGTCCCCAGCTATTTTGATGTGAACCTTTGAGTTCTTTTAGCTCTAATTGTTTTTCAGCTAATTGAATAGCCATCAATCGGTTCCGCAAGGTCTTCATCGCCAAGTCTTTATTCTGTAGCTGTGACCGTTCATTTTGACATTGCACCACTATACCTGATGGTATGTGAGTGATACGGACAGCTGAGTCTGTGGTATTTACACCTTGTCCGCCATGTCCGCCAGCTCTGAAGACGTCTATCCTCAGATCATCAGGATTGATTTCAATACCGCTAGTGTCATCTAATACTGGAATTACTTCTAATAGCGCAAAGGATGTCTCGCGCGAGTGTTTGGCATTGTATGGTGAGATACGTACTAGTCTATGCACTCCGGACTCCCCTTTGAGCATGCCGTAGGCATAGTCCCCTTTTACTTCGATAGTTACAGTCTTGATGCCAGCTTCTTCTGCTGGTGATAGGTCTAGTAGTTGGATTTTGAAATGATTGTTTTCGGCAAAACGGGAATACATTCTAAACAAAATATTGGCCCAGTCCTGGGCATCCACTCCTCCTGTGCCAGCGTGAATTGTGAGCAAGGCATTGTTGAGATCATAACGGCCGCTAAGCAGAGTCATCGTTTCGAACTGCAGAAAGTCTTGAACCAAGGCTGGTACTTGTTGGTGTAGTTCTTTGGCTAATTCGGGGTCGGTTTCGGTGGAAGTGATTTCTACTAATTGTTGTAGTTCAGTAAACTTCTCAGTCAAGCTTTCAATTGTGCTGATCAGTTTCTCTAGATGATGAATCTTTTGGGTTGTGCTACGTGCAGCATTGGGATCAGACCAGAAAGTCTCTTTCTCGGTGGTCTGTACTAGCTCTGCATGTTGTTTTTGTAAGGTTGGGACGTCAAAGATATTCTCTCAGACGAGAGATCTTAGTGGATAGGTCGGTGAGTTGTTGTTTTAATTCGTGCATAAAATAACTAGTGTCTACTTGCAGTATACAAAAAAGCCCCGGGAGAGGAAATCTCCCGAGGCCTTTAAGGTCATTTGAATTTGACGAATGGCAGGATTAACGAACAGTGACGAAGAGATCAGGACAATCGGTGCGATTGCCGAAACGATCTTGTAATGCACTATTGATACGGTATGTTCCTGGTACTGAGTAGTAGGCAGTACGTTGGAGTACATTGAATCCTTGGCTAGTATAGCCATTGTTAAAATTGATAGCACCCCAGAATGGACCATTCTCAGGATGTTCGGGTACAAACTCTACTGTAAATTGTACAGTTGCAGTAGGATTTGGTGTCACTACACGGAGGGCACGACATACCTGCCCACTCGTATTAGGAGCCTGAACACGTACTTCACCATTGGCACAGTTGGTAATACCACCGCGGCCATCATTGATTTGGATTTGGCTGATATACACACCATTATTGATATAAGCATGACTGCCAGTGCCTGTCGTGTTGCTTACACTCTCTCCGTCTCCGAAGAAATAAGTATATGTAAGAACATCATTATCACTGTCTCGTCCTACTACATGGAAATTGACAGCAGTTCCGACTGTGACTGGATTTGGGGTAATCTCAGTACTGAGACAAATTGGTGCTGTATTGGCAACAGGGCTCACGGTCAAAGTAGCTGTATTTGCACAATTGACTGTGACATTCGCTGTGTCTCGTACTTGAGCAGTGATGGTGTAAATACCGGCATTGCTATAAGTATGATAGACAGGACTAATTCCAGAACTTTGATTTGTCGTGTCACCAAAGTTTACTATATAAGTCAAAGCTTGGTTGTCTGCATCAGTAGCATTTATAGTGATTCCAACTGGAGATCCCGCTACAGCAGTAGTAGGTACGCTGACAGTAGTACATACTGGAGCACGGTTAGTCGGGTTGCTGGTTACTGGAGGAACTGTAGGCGGTACTGCTGCACTGACGGTGAAGGTGACTTCAGCACAGTTGGTGCTACGGTTGCCATCACTAATACTAGTGCGGAGTACATAGGTACCTGGATTGGTATAGGTATGACGGATGACGTTGTTGGTACCAATGCTATCTGCTGTGCCGTCATTGAAGCGAGCAGTATAACTAAGCGCGCTATTTTCTGGATCACGGGCGGTGATAGTGAGGACCATGTCTGTATTAACTGTCAGTGTAGTTCCTGGTGCGATATTCAAATTTTGACAAAGAGGAGCTTGATTAGTGGGAGAAGCAGGGGTGATACTAATAGTAATTGTGGTAACTGTAGGATTGCCTGGATTAGTTGGATTGGTCACACCACTGTTGGTGTTTGTACAACTAGTACTGAGACCACGACTATCTCGTACATTTACTGAAGCACTGAATGCACCATTGGCTGGATAACGATAAGTAGTAGTGTTTGTGGTCAAATCCCGACTATTGCCGTCACCGAAGTTGTAGGTATAAGTCAAAGCGTCATTGTCTGGGTCACTAGCTGCGACAGTAAATACAATGTCGGTAGTATTTGAACCAGTAATTGTGCTCACTACGAAAGTACATACTGGAGCACGGTTGGTTGTGTTAGGAGTAGTAATAACTACAGTGATATTTGTAGGAGTTGTGCCACCAGGAGGAGTAACTGAGCCTGTGTTGGTGTTGGTACAGTTTGTCCTGAGTCCCCGACTATCAGAAGCTGATACAGTAGCTACAAATGAACCTGCTGTAGTGTAGCGATGGGTAGTGGTATTGGTAGTAAGCGTACTACTGCTACCGTCACCGAAGTTGTAAGTATAAGTCAAAGCATCATTGTCTGGATCACTAGCACTGATGGTGAAAAGTACATCAGTTGCTGTAGTGCTGGCTGTTGCATTGAGTACAAAACTACAAACTGGAGCACGGTTAGTTGGTGCTGGTGTAGTAGGTACTTGTACTACCACAGTGATAGTAGGATTGATGGTACCAGTCGCTACACATTGTCCGACTAAGCCACCTGGATCACGGACACTTGCTGTGATTGGATAGGTACTAGCTACTAAATAACGATGAGTTGTAGTAGCACTTGTTGTTTCTTGATTATTGCCGTCACCGAAAATATAGCTATATACTAAGGCATCACTGTCAGGATCGGTCGCATTTACTGTGTAAGTAACGACGTCATTGGTAGTTGGATTACTTGGAGCGATACTCATAGTACAGCTAGGAGCATGGTTGTTGGTACGTACTGTGAGTTGGATATCATTACAATTGCTGAGATTGATACCATCTGAAATACGAGCATGAATTAAACGGTTGCCAGCAGTGGTATAGGTACGAGAGCTTACGGGCCCTGTACTGATATAGCTATTGCCGTCACCGAAATCTACAGCATAAGTAAGTGCTTGATTCTCAGGATCAGTTGCTTGAATAGTAAAGGTAACGATGGCTCCAGTATAAGGACTAGTGTTGTCAGTAGTAATAGTACAAGTAGGTGCTAAATTGGGCCCAGTTGTAGGATTAGTAGTAGGTATACTAGTAGCTGTTGCTGTATTAGTAGGAGTAGCGGTAACTGTTGGAGTGCTGCTTGCGGTAGGAGTACTAGTTGCTGTTGGTGTGCTCGTAGCAGTGGGAGTGCTGGTAGGAGTTGCTGTACTTGTTGGCGTACTAGTCGCAGTAGGAGTGCTAGTAGCGGTTGGTGTACTGGTTGCTGTAGGCGTACTAGTAGGACCAAAACGACTGACATTCAAAGTAAGAGCTGGACAGTTGGCTGTGAGGCCAGCACGGTCACTTACTTGGGCTGTGATGCTATAGGTACCAGGGGCGATATAATCATGAGCAGCTTGCGCTTGTACACTAGTAGCACGCATAGCACCATCACCGAAGTTGTAGCTATAGCTTAATCTATCTCCACTATCAGTGTCAGTTGCTTGTGCTTGGAATGTCACTACTACACCTTCTTGAGGCATAGCATTGGACACAGTAATAGCAGTACAAACTGGTGCATGATTGGTAGGGGTACTAGTAGCAGTTGGTGTAGCGGTTGGGGTGCTAGTCACAGTAGGTGTGCTTGTTGCGGTGGGAGTAGAAGTCACAGTAGGTGTAGCAGTTGGAGTTGCTGTACTACCGGCGCCGACTGTAATTGTGCTATCACAACGAACATAACCACCAGCTGTATCAGTGACACGAATACCAACGCCGTAGCTACCTGCTGCAGTATAAGTAAATTGAGCACTATTGGTTTGACCTACGCTATCAAATGAACCGTTGTCTGTGAAGTCGAAAGCATAAGTAAATGGAGCACTACCACCGACTGCAGTGACCGTAAATGTAGTTGGTTGATTGACTTGAGCAGCTGAAGTAGCAAGTGTACATGCACTTAGTACTGGATTGCTGTTTGTCTCACTTGATTGACCAACGATACGGAAACCTCCGAATTCCACTTCGCCTTCGCCTGTACCAGCAATTTGCAGGCTAGTAACTGGGCTGGTGAGCGTGAAACCAGAGAAGTGATACATATCAAAAATCGCACTATCACCTTGGTCAGGAATATTGAAAGTACTGCTACCTGCACGGATGACAAGGTTCTCGTTTGCTTCAGCATTGGATTGGTTACCATAGCGGGCATTGAGATCAACATCATATTGACCAGCGGGAAGATTGATATTGAGAGTGATTGGAGCAGTCAGACTGCTGACACCACGAGCGTCGTTTGAGCGGTTGTAACCACCAAAGCTAGGATCGTAGGTACGGATATTGCCACCACTGACAGACAATGGAAACAAACTATCGATAGTTGTAGCTTCTGAAGCTAGACTCTTTGATCCATCGAGGAGGTTGATAAAGCCAGTGTTGTAGAAAGCAGCTTGGGTAGTCGGTACTACTGAGCTAATCCATTGATCTAGTCCGAGTACTTGGAAAGTAACAATCAGAGCCAGGCTCAATCCCACTATCTTTTTCCACAGGTTATTTTTTTGCATAGATTGAGTATGAAGTGAATAAGTAAAGAGGGATTAGCGAACAAGTAAACCTGCGCCTACGCTACCGATGAAATTGGTAGTAGCACCATCAGTTGGTACTGATGCACCAGCTGAGATTTCGAAGAAACCTGCTGCACGGCGAGGGTTGCCATTGGTCAAAATGCGACCTGTTAGTTCAAATGGAACAGCTGTACGGTTTGTAGATCCTTCGATCACAAATGCATCGACACCAGTTCTGAAGCCAGCGCGGAGGATACTACCCCGGCCACCTTGATATTCAGCACCAATGCGACCACCAACATACCAAAGATCTGGACGGTTCAAAGTAACACCTGATCCCAATCTAGCGCTCATGAGCATGCTCCAGTGTTGACCAAAATGTCTACCAAGATGTGCTTCAATTGCTGGGATCACAGTAACGCGTACTGGACTTTCTGGTGCATTAGTTTCACCGACTTGAGCTGAACTAAATGTGCGATTCATACCTTCTGGACGAGTGGTAACATTGAATGTACGACTAACACCATTGCTAGTAACTTGCAGTGTGCTCAAGCTGTTGCCTGGGATAGCCACAGTAGCATTGCGTCCCATTCCTGGAGCGGCAGTGACCTCAGCTCCATTACTAGGAGTAATAGTATATTGATTGTTGCCGCCAGTGAATGTTAATGAACAAATATAACGACCACCAGCATTACCAGTAGCGCTACGTTCAGGTAGACAGTTGCCAGCTGAGACACCGAGATTGTTTTGTTGTGCCTCAGGATCGCGGAATAAATTTGGTACAAATACTGTAGTAAGACCTACACCACCGAACCAACCAGTTTCTCTACCTCCACTAGTACTTTCTGCAATAGGAGCAGCTGGAGTTGCTTGTAGGTAGTTAATACTGTCTGATGGAGCTACATAAGTAGGAGTAGCAGCAACTGTTGGTTGAGCAACTACTGCTGGTGCAGCTGGTTGCTGAACTAGTGCTGTACGGCTACCAGAAAAATCCATGTTGCCATTGTTAGTGGTAGGAGTTGCTGGTGTCGCAGTTACTATTGCTGTGACTGCATTACCTGCTGTTGAATCAACTGGAACAACATACACTGGGCGCAAGCGACCATGTGTTGGAGTTTGTGCGTGAGCCGTATTTGGCTTTGCAATAACTGCTGCACTCAAACCGGCTACGAGAGCTGCTATAGCTAATCTACTATCTGTACTGGTGGGGGTATGACGAGGTGAAACGCGGAGGGAATGTGCTGTGCTGATCTTACTTGCCATAAATATGGTTTAAAAGTAAAGGTGAGAATTTAACTGCTTTATCTGTTTTTGTCAATGCCTAGTGGGGTATTTATAGCCAAATGAGTGAATTAGGGATGGGTAAAGGCATGCTTGTTGTGTTAGAATAATTCGATAGCAACTTTCTATGCCACCACTTACCCCTACCTCCTCAGATACAGATGTGTCCCCCGTTCGTTTTCAACTCGCGGCTACTGCCAGCGATTTCTACTTTCCGCTGCAGTCTCCTGCGGAGGATACGTATTTACCAACACAATATACTGCCCGAAACATTGTGCAAAGAAAAAAGAACCAAACGTCTTTGCGTGAAGCACTCAAGCTCGATACTACATTACCAATAGTAGGTGTGATCGTGAGTGGATTTAGCAAAAAACAATTAAAACTGTTGGAACAAATTGTAGAAGCTAGTTTGGCACTGCCTTTGCAGCTGGTGTTGATCGGGGCAGATAAAGAGTTGGTGGTGGCAAAAAACAGCAAAGTTAAGAAAATGGTGAATACGCCTGACCATATCCATTTATTTTTTGGTGCTGCTGATGTACTCGTCTTACCAGCGCAATCCAATGATGCATTGGTAGCTGCTTGTTTTCGCTATGGTTTGATACCAGTAGTACAGGACGATCAAACTTTGGTCCGTGATTATGATCCTGTATCAGAAGAAGGAAATGCTTTTTCTTACCAAGAAAATACAATTTGGTCTATCTATGCAGCTCTTATCCGAGCTATGGAGACCCATCGTTTGTCATATGATTGGCAAAGGATACAGCGGAATGGGTTGGATATGAGTGCCTGAAAATTAGGTCAGAGATACGAGATTAGAGGTCAGAGGTTTTAATCGGATAGTGCTCTTTAGCTTATTTGTGTGCACAAAACTTGACGAACAATCGTGTCCCTATTAGTCTGAATCGTAACAAATAACCTATTTTTGCTGTGGCTTCAGATAAAATAGTGATACACGGTGCACGTGTACACAATCTTAAAAATATAGATTTGGAATTGCCTCGGGAGAAGCTGATAGTCATGACTGGACTATCAGGCTCAGGTAAGTCTTCTTTGGCGTTTGATACTATTTATGCAGAGGGCCAAAGACGCTATGTGGAGAGTCTTTCTACCTATGCCCGTCAGTTTTTGGAGTTGATGGAAAAGCCGGATGTGGATCAAATCGATGGTCTCTCACCTGCTATTTCAATTGACCAAAAGAGTACTTCTCGTAATCCCCGCTCTACAGTAGGAACTGTGACTGAGATTTATGATTATTTACGTTTGTTGTTTGCCAAAGTAGGTCAACCACATTGTCCTAATTGTGGTCGCCCTGTTACTAAGCAAACAATTCAACAAATTACTGATCAGGTCGCTTCTATGCCAGTAGGCAATAAGCTCATGCTGCTGGCTCCGCTGGTCAAAGATCGCAAGGGTGAACACATGAAAGTATTCGATCAGATTCGTAAAGGTGGCTTTATTCGTATGCGTGTGGATGGTCAGATTTATAATATTTCTGATGCAGTTTCACTGGATAAAAATCAAACGCACTCTATTGATGTGGTCGTAGATCGTTTGGTGGCCAAAGAGAAATACGAGGCTGAGGACATGACTCGTCTTTCTGACTCTGTTGAATTAGCTCTTGGCCTGGGTGAAGGCATGATGTCGGTCGTCGATATGACTGTTGATGATGAAAAGATCTATAGTGAGCATTTTGCGTGTGTGTACTGTAATATCAGCCTTCCTGAGATCTCTCCTCGAAGCTTTTCGTTCAATAGTCCTCATGGTGCTTGTAATATCTGTCATGGTCTGGGAACTAAACTAGAGGTAGATACTGCTTTGATTATTCCCAATCCCCGACTCACTTTAGCTGAGGGAGCAATCGTGCCTTGGGCTAAAACTGCATCTAGACTGAGTTGGTACAATCGTATTTTGAAAGAGGTTGGGCAGCTGCATGACTTTGATCTCAATACTCCTTATAAAGATCTCAATGAAGAGGTCCGCAAAATTGTACTTTATGGTACTGGTACTGAGTCTTATCATCTCAAGGGAGTGAAAGATTACAACTTTGAAGGCAATCTCAAGGTCACTTATGAAGGTGTCATTCCTAACTTGGAGCGTCGCTACAATGAGACTGATTCGGATTATGTCCGCAAAGAAATTGAGAAGTACATGCAGATTTTGACTTGTCCAGATTGTCGCGGTATGCGGCTCAAAAAAGAAATCTTGGCCGTAAAAATTGCTGATCAGTCGATTATTGATGTAACTCAATTGTCTGTTGCTCGTGCTGATACTTTTTTCCGTACCTTACCTTTCAGCGATTTTCAGAAAAAAGTAGCAGAAAGAATCATCAAAGAAATTACTGATCGTTTGTCTTTCCTCCAAAATGTGGGACTCAACTACCTGACCCTTTCTCGTTCGGCTAGTACCCTTTCTGGTGGAGAGGCGCAACGTATTCGTTTGGCTACTCAGATTGGTTCACAGTTGCTTGGGGTCCTGTATGTCTTGGATGAACCATCAATTGGTCTCCATCAAAGAGACAATGATCGTTTGATCGCTACTCTAAAACGCCTAAGAGATCTTGGTAATACTGTGATTGTAGTGGAGCATGATACCGATACTATGTTGGCTTCAGATTATATTGTGGATATTGGTCCAGGCGCTGGTAAACATGGAGGTCGAGTAATTTCACAAGGCACACCTGATGAAGTGATGAATGATCCCAATTCGATTACAGGTCAATATTTGTCTGGTAGGAAGCTGATTACTTCACCCAAGCATCGTCGTGAAGGAAACAATAAGCATATTCATATCAAAGGTGCGATAGAACATAATCTCAAGGATGTCTCAGTGTCTTTGCCTCTTGGTAAGTTCATCGCCGTTACTGGTGTGTCAGGATCAGGTAAGTCTACTTTGATCAATGAGATTTTAGTGAAAGCGATTACAAACCATATCAATGGTTCTAGTAAACCTACTGGTGCTTATGGGCAGATCACTGGTTTTGAAAACATTGATAAGATCATCAGTATCGATCAGAAACCAATCGGTCGTACTCCTCGTTCCAATCCTGCTACCTACACTGGTGTATTTACAGACATTCGTGAATTATTTGCTGCTACACCTGAAGCACGTACGCGTGGTTACAAGTCTGGTCGTTTTAGTTTTAATGTCAAAGGTGGCCGTTGTGAGACATGTCATGGAGACGGTATCGTCAGAATTGAAATGCACTTTTTGCCTGATCTCTATGTGCCATGTGAAGTATGTAAAGGCCAACGCTACAACCGTGAAGCTCTAGAGATCCATTACAAAGCAAAGAATATTGCGCAGGTATTGGATATGACAGTCGAAGATGCGGTTACTTTCTTTGCAGCAGTCCCTAGAATCAAAGAGATCCTAGATACTTTGCTCGAAGTCGGTTTGGGCTATATCAAACTAGGCCAACAAGCGAATACTCTCTCAGGTGGTGAAGCTCAACGTATCAAGCTGGCAACAGAATTAGCTCGTCGAAGCACGGGGCGAACATTGTATGTACTTGATGAACCCACTACTGGTCTTCATTTCGCTGACGTAGAGAGACTACTCAATGTCCTCAACAAACTAGTCGAAGGCGGCAACACAGTACTGACGATTGAACACAATCTAGACGTGATCAAATCAGTAGACTGGGTGATCGATCTAGGTCCAGAAGGTGGTGAAGGTGGTGGAGAAATATTAGCTGAAGGAACCCCAGAAGAAGTGATGAAGGTCAAAGGCTCATACACAGGCAAATACCTCAAGATCCTAGTAGAAAGAGAAAAAGAATTGCAAGCAAAACTAAAGTAATAAGCAAAGAATTTAAAAGACTACAGTAAGGGCAAATGCCACCTGTAGTCTTTTTCATATATCACCAAAAATTATTCTTATTCTAATCTTTATCCTTAGATCGCGTTTAGATTGTCATATCAAAAAAAGCAGATTTTCTTAAGAGATAGCTGCGATAAAAGCTGTCAGTATACGCGATCTTGGTGCCCCCAGAAGGAATCGAACCTTCATAACCGGTTCCGAAGACCGGGACTCTATCCATTAAGCTATGGAGGCAGGTACAAGACTTATAGCACATGCTGCCATAAAAATTAAGTAGATCTGTGATATTGGTCTACTTAATATTCACCTCTGATCATGGCAAGAGCAATTTTCTCTCGGACTGGATAATCAGTAGCGTTGGCTTTTTGGGGATTGTTGAGAATATCAACTCCCAATAAACCAATACATCGTAAAGCCCATACTGCTTGAACAGCTGCTTCCCCGTGCTGTGTTTTCAACAGTTTTAGTTCTTTGATAATCAATGGCAAAGCTGCTTCTGGATCTGGATGTTCTAGTAAGGCAAAATCAAGGGCTCTGAGTACATCATAGAATGCTGCGCCAGGTCTTGGCTCAACAGTGAGATCTAGTAGATGAGGTTGTTGCTGACGATCCAAAATAATATGTTCGCCATGAATATTGCCATGCACGAAACCAAAAAATTTTTGGGGATCTTGTCTGGCTAGTGCAAATAAAGTGTTTGAGAGTTGAAACGCTTCTGTGGGACTGAGTAATCCTTTTGCCATAATCTTTTCGATCCAAGCATGAAATACTCTTCCCATCCATCCATACGCTTGTTCTGTGTCGATATGTGATGGGAGGGTGTGATCTTTTTGGCATTCTTGCACAAAATTTTGATAGTCAGTACAAACTGCTTTACTAATGCTAATCGTCCGAGCTAGATCAGTTCGATACAGTTTTTTTAGTTCCTGACCCTCAATATACTCCAGTAGTAAATATTCTGGATTAGTAATTGCACTAGTGGGGTAAAATAGTTTTTGAGTTTTGAAACTAGTGCTACCTTTCCTTAAAGCGGCAACAAGTAACAATCGTAATTGATATCGTTCAATTTTGGCACTTTTAAGGACCATTAAGCTTCCATCTGGGCCAATCACTTTGCGATTGTGTGATCGACCGTTCAGTACTTCACCTGTATCAGTGAGTTTATGATGAGCTATCGCTTGTTGTACTGGAGATAGGTTTCTCAAGATTAGTAGGTTGCTTCTATGAGGGCTTTACGAATTCTATTTCTAGCTTCTCTTTTGTATATATCTTCTGGCGGATCTTTTTGAATATCAGTACCAATTGCCAACATTCTTGCTCTGAGCACTGGCATTAGTAATGTGGGATCAAATTCCTCTTTGAGCCTTCTTACTGCGACCGATAAGCTTTCTCCAAGTTGAGCTGGTGTATGGCTATGTGCCACAATTGAATCTAACCCTCTGACTTTATCATAAAAACCTCTACCAGGTTTTACTTGAGCGTTGAGATCAAGCAAGTAAGGTTTTACTTCTTTGCGTTTGTTTTCAGGTAATACTTTTAAATCTGGTGTTAGAATATGTTTAGCATGAATGTCTCCATGGGCAAATCCAATATATTCTTTCCCGTACTTTCTATAATTGTTGCTTAAATCAAGCACAATTTGGGTGATCGCTCGAGCTGAAGCAGGTGTGGTTCTCATCATTTTTGCTTCCCATACAGCTACTGCGGCTAAAAAACGGGCCATTCCTCTAGCAGCAACAACTGCAGAAATTGTAGTTGTTGGTATATATGCTTTTAAAACAGATTGATAATCATTTGCTGTTGCAAGTAGAATACCTACCGCTTCTTCATTTCCACCAAAAAACATGCCCTCAGTCCTTTTGTTTACTTTAGTTACTTCTGAAAGAGGGGCTTGTTCGATTAGATCAGTGATATAATAACTAGGTTCGCCTGGTCTGCTAATATAATGAAGTTGAGGTACTTGAAAACTAAGGTTTAATTCCGCAGCAGCTTTCATCAATCCGATTTCATGAGTATTGATAGCGCTGCCGTATTTTACTACTACAGTTCTATTGTTATTTGCTTCTAAGTATCCTAGTCCTTCATCAGGTCGCATGCCTTTTCTTAATTCCTCTCTAATTGTTGCTTTTACAACATCATGCTTTCCCATTTTTTCTCTAAACTCAAGTCCATGTTTGGCAGCGATAAAATTCAATGTTGCTGAAGGTGATTTGTTCATCTGATTAAAATAAGTTAGGTGCCACTTTATCTTTTGCTATCAACCTAGTCAATTTGTTTTTATCTGACTGATCCCCTGCTTCTCTCAAATTGACAGTAATTTTCCGCCATTCTAGACTACCACTTCAAATATAAAGCAATGGCAGAAAGATATACACGCTGGTTGGATTGGGAAAGACATGCATCGAAGCCGACAATGTATCCGCCCCATTTAGATTTCTCTCCACAAGACGCCCAGGCATTTCTGACTGCTTTGTATTTTATGAATATGAAGGATGTGTACCAGCACTCTTCTGCTCAGGATGCTCATATGCAGCGTCTGGCTGATGTATTTGCTGGACTAGATGCTCAGACAAATTTTCCACTTGGCGATGCTATGGATTTTTATGGCCAAGAAAACCGTGTGCATGATCGTGTGCGAGCTAATTTAAGGAGAGTATTAGTAAATGTGACCGAACAGCAAAAGCTAGGTGAATTGTTGCCGATTGATGTATTGAGACAATTACTAAAACTAGCAGGTAAAGACTGGTTGGTCGCTAGCCAAGGCAATGGTTGGGTGTTTTTTGACCAGCAAGATATGAATGCTTTATCTGAAGCTGATACATATATTCAGCAAGACATACATGTCCTCCCCTACTGGTTAATTGAAAGTGATGATTACAATCACCATTGTTATCTGTGGGATCTCTATCGCAAATTAACGGTGATTGTTCACCATGCTACTTATCGGGCCAAATATACTCAACATGTTGGTAAGATCAGAGGTGCTTTGCGACAAAGATGGAACAATCGTCATTTAGCTACTGTTTCTTTGTCATAATAAAAGAGCCCCATCTGGTGAGATGAAGCTCTTTGTCATTTATCGCATCTCCTTATTTAGGGGGGAGGATCTCGTCAAAATTACCTTTGAAGTCTTTCAAAAATTGATGGACGTCCATGACATCGTCTGAACTAACGATCTCTTTGGTTTCCATTGATTGGACCGTGGTATTGATATTTTGAGGCACACTAGAGTCTGGATTGGCTTGGCTGAGATTAGCGGTAATCAAAATTGAGGTTTTACAATAATCACACTGAGCGACGATCATACACTTTTCGCCCACAGCGCTGATTACATTGATATCATCGTTGGAATAACTATTGTCACATTGTGGACAATTGACGTGGCTCTTGATATTTCGAATGACCGCACGGAGGGATGTGAAGTTCATTGTGTTTTCTTATGCAACTTAAATTATACACGCACTTTTTCTCTATTGCCAGTGGTAATGTTTATTGACCCACTCATACAGCACTTTAGTTTCTTGAAAGCGGTCAGGACTATTGAGTACCACCGTAATAAGCTGATGGCCATGATAGGTTCCTAGTGAAACAAAGGACTCGCCTGCATCAGGTGTCGTACCAGTTTTCAGCCCTTGCATATTGATATAACTATTGAGCAAGAGATTGGTTGGCCTTACGCTATAGGTATTGCCTAGTTTTGAAGTAATGGTGAGCGGGCCTTGTTTGACGATATCCAAAATGGTGGGGTATTGGTTGTAAATTGTATAGGCGGCCTTGGCTACTTCAAAAGCAGTAGAGTAATTTTCTTGATCATCGAAACCCAAAGGATGAGCTATATGTGTATTAATTAAACCAAGCTCATGTACTTTTTTGTTGACTAATTCGATCGCATTTTCTGGTCCATTGAGGGCACCCTGCACTATGGCCATAGTCGCATCATTTGCAGAAGCAATTAAGCTTGCTTGAAGCAGACTATGTAAGGTCAGACGGTCTCCTCTTTTGAGATAGAGTTTTGAGGCTGGCATATCTGCTGCATACTGATCGATAGTTATTACGGTATCTAGTGGTAATTTTTGATCAAGCAGTGTCATCAAGGTAAATAGCTTGGTGATACTGGCTATCGGTAAGCGCTCGTACGCATTTTTCTGGTACAAGATAGCTTTTGTATTCACATCCATTACCAAAGCGGCTCTAGCTTGAATTACAGGTGCCAAGGCATCTGCATCTTTGGTAATACCAAAACGAAGCGGATTGTAGAGATAATTCTCATTCAGCGTCTCCACATTATTACTGACTACAGATGCTTGAGGAATGCTCAGCAAAGTAGAGTTCTGTAGCGTCTGATAGAAAAGAAATGTACTTAGGAGGAAGGCTTGAGACATGTAGAGAGCAATTGATCAATCATAGTGTCAGTAAGAGCAAGATACGGACCTCCTCGTAAAGTGGCAAGCTTCAATGTGCCTATCTCAGTACGGATCAGCCTGGTGACTCTATAGTCCAAGCTAGACAACATTCTCCGGATATGGCGTTTCTTGCCATGATGGAGGGTAATGCGCAGTTCATTGGGGTACTCAGTTTGCTCAATCTTATCCGCAGTGAGAAATTCACCATCGTCGTTGATTCCTTCTTCTAAAAACCGTAGATCACTAGGATTAAACTCTTGATCTAGTACCACATGATAGATTTTTTCTATTTGATAACTAGGATGAGTCATTTTATTAGCCAATTCACCATCATTGGTGAGAATGATTAGTCCCTCAGAGTCTTTATCCAACCTTCCTACTGGGAAAATGCGTGCTTTGGTAGGGATGAGGTCAGTGACTAGTTGTTCGGCAAAGCGATCTGAGACCGTACTGGTGTAGCCTCTTGGTTTGTAGACCAGGTAGGTTTCATGAGGATGATCTAAAACAGTGATTGGTTTGCCATTAATGGTCACTTTATCTGTCTCAGTAACACTCATTCCAAGCGTTGCTTTTTGACCATTCACCATCACTTGGCCTGCTTCAATCAACAGTTCAGCTTTTCTTCTTGAGCATATTCCACAACCAGCGATGTATTTTTGCAATCTTTGAGGTTTGACCATAGGTGTGCAGTCGTATAGGTTTACAATAGATTTTTATACATATCATTTATGCTTCAAGCCTTCGCGCGAGTCAAACCCGTATCAGTGGGAAAACTCTATGCAGTCTATGTGGGGTTGGTAGTTTTTATCATGGGTTTAGCTTCTAATTTTGTTGCATTGGTGCTTGGCCGTGGTTCTCTTGCCATCACTTTTGATTCCATGATGGGTAGTACTCCGATGAAGCAAGAAATCATGCTCAATGTATGGCAAATCCTTTTAGTGACCTGCTTACTCACTTTGTTGGTTATGGTGCTGGGTTTTTTCTATGGCATCATTTTATCTTTGATCTATAACTTAGCAGCAAATATTACTGGTGGTGTTGTGATTGATACCGTTGCGGTTGGTACGCCGGTTAAACAACCTGTTGCTGAGGTAAGTCAGAAAACTGTGACACCTCCAGTCGTCAGTCATGCTGCGCCAAAAGTAACTAAGCCAGTAGTGGTTGCACGCAAACCTGCTGCCCGTACTCCCGCTCGTAAAAAACGTAAGGCTTAAATTTGTTCGCGGATCTTTTCTGCTGTATGTTCGTCTACCACTTCTAGTAATTTTTCCCAAGAAGCTTCTTTAATACCTAGCACACTGCCAAAGGTAGCCAGAAGCTTCTTTTTTGTTTTGGGGCCGATACCTGGGATAGTATCTAATACGGATTGTACCATTTTCTTGCCGCGCATTTTGCGATGACCTTGAATGGCAAAGCGATGAGCCTCATCTCGAATACGTTGAATCAAGAAAAACTCTGGGCTGTCTTTGGGCAGTAGAATAGGCAAGCGTTGTTTGGGGACAAATATTTCTTCTTCTTGTTTGGCCAAGCTGACTACTTTGGGGAGGACAACCTTGCTGCCACTTTTGACTACGGCTCGAAGTGCAGTCATTACACTGCTAAGCTGACCTTTTCCTCCATCGATAATAATCAAATCTGGTTGTTCTGGTAGTGAGACAGTATCAATTTTCTCCTTACGTCTTTTTTTCTTGTCTCGATAGACGCTGTCCAGATATTGGATACGGCGTGAAAGTACTTCTTGCAGTGAAGCAAAATCGTTATTGACACCTTCTTCGAGGTCTTTGATCGTAAAGCGGCGATAATGACTATTGAGTGGTTTGCCATCGACGAATACGATCATGGATCCTACTTTGTTTGTACCTTGAATATGCGAAATGTCGTAGCATTCAATTCTCCTCGGCAATGTTTTCATTTTCAGAGCTTGCTGCAATGACTCTAATGCTCCACTGGTATGTTGACGTTCGCGCTCCCATGCTTGTTTATTTGCCTCTAGCTGAAGGGCGGCATTTTCTTCCACCATACTAATCAACTGTCGCTTTTCACCTCGTTCTGGAGCAAGCAATGTGACTTTCTTTCCTTTCAGATCAGTAAGGAACTGCGCTAGTAGTTTGTCTTCTGCTAAGGCCACACTTGTCATTATCTCTTCAGGAATAGAGCTGGCATCAGTGTAGTACTGTTGGATAAATGACTCCAAAATATTGTCGACTGTCTCTTCTTTACTTTGGTCGGTGAGATTGAAATGTTCGGTGCGGATAATGTGGCCATTACGGATCATGAAAAGGGCGATCACCGCATTGGCAGCATCTTTGGCTACTGCGATCACATCTTGATTGTGACCAGAGGTAAGGATGGCGTACTGTTTTTCATTGAGTACAGACAATGCGTACAGTCTATCTCGATATTTTGCCGCTTGCTCAAAAGCTTTTTTTGCGACTGCCTCTTTCATCGCTGATTCCCATTGTTTTTCTAAATCTTGATAATCCCCTCCTAGAATAGCGCAAATATTGGCTATATTTGTTTGATATTCTTCCTTGGTCACTTTTCCAATACAAGGTGCTTGGCAACGTTTAATATAATAATCCAAACAAGGCGCTTGGCGGCTTAAATTATGGGTGACAGTTTGTCCTGGCGTAATTTCATTGATGTCACCGTGACAGCTTCGGTAAGGAAAAAGCTTTTGTAGGCCTTTTAGGGTTTTAAAGATACTATCAGTAGAGGTATATGGTCCGAAGTAATGGTGTTTGGTATCTTTTTTGAAATGTCTCACTATTTCTATTTCTGGGAAGTCGACATCTTTGGCTATTTTGGCATAGACATAGTTTTTGTCATCCTTCATCAAAATATTGTATTTGGGACGAATACTTTTGATCAGGTTGGTTTCTAGGACCAGAGCTTCGAGCTCAGTTCTGGTGATAGTAAACTCAATATTAACGATTCGCTCCCGCATCACTGCTACTTTGGGAGCGATCGTTTTATTTTGCTGGAAATAAGATTTTACTCGTTTTCGTAAGTTTTTCGCTTTACCGACATAGATAATTTGATTGTCTTTGTCGAGCATCTTGTAGACTCCAGGCTGAGTACTACATTTTTTGAGTAAATCTTTGATAGTGTCACTGACTGCAAACATAGATAGAAGTAATCTTTTTATGTTATACTACTAGGAAACAAAATTTATGGATATTTTTTCTCCTTTATTAACTTCGCTGGGATTATCAATTGGTATTGGTGTCCTAGTGGGGATTGAGCGCGAATCTTATCGTCAGCAGGGGGCTAATACCATTGCTGGTTTACGCACATTCATTTTTATCAGTGTTTGGGGATTCTTGACTGGTGTGATTGCACAAACATGGTTAATGGCATTTTTGCCTATTTCCTTTTTTTGTTTAGTAATGACACTTATTTCAGTATATTACAGTCGTGTAAGTCAAGGTGAAAAGCATGGTTTAACCACTGAGATGGCTGCAATTGTTACTTTTCTTCTAGCAGCATTATCTCTACAATTAGATCATAGCATTATCTTAGCATTAGGAGTATTAGTGGCGTTGGCACTGTCTACTAAAAATATTTTCACTCACTGGTTGACTGTTTTCCCTCGGGAAGCAGTACTTGCTACTGTACAGTTTGCTGTACTTAGTGCTGTGGTTCTACCTTTCTTGCCGAATCAGTATATGGGACCTTGGCATTTTTTTAATCCTTATGTTGCTTGGTGGATGGTAGTTTTAGTATCTGGTATTAGTTTTGTCGGATATGTTCTCAACTTATTGTTTACTAGTCGCAAGAGTATATTAGTTAGTTCTGCAATCGGTGGTTTAGTTTCTTCTACTGCAGTGACTACATCGATGTCACAATTATCAAAGCATGCTACTGGTTCGGTTAGTTTGTTTGTAACTGGCTGTATAGTGGCTAGTTCGATTGCATCTTTACGGGTATTAGCTACAGCCTCTATCATATACACGCCAATCTTTTTTGTGCTCTTTTTACCGATGTTTTTGCTGACTATTATCGGTGGCATATTTATTGGGCGGATTTATAGTAAGCCGGTGATCACAGAAGAAAAAGTAAGTTTGGATAATCCATTTCAAATTGGATCAGCAATTACTTTTGCTGTTTTATTTGTCATAATTTCTTTTTTAGCTCGTACTAGTACTGGTTTTTTTGGTATTCAAGGCTTATATGTGACTAGTCTTTTTGCTGGTGTTGCTGATGTAGATGCAATGACTATTTCTGCTAGCCAGTTAGCTAATTTAGGAACGATTAGTGCAAACCAAGCTAGTATCACGGTTCTTCTGGTATTTCTCAGCAATATGGTAGTCAAGTGTGTGATCACTTTGGTTTTTGGTCATCGTAATATGCGCAAATTGATCTTAAGTTACACAGCAATTGTTTTGATCATCATTCTTTTAGCTGTCTTGTTTTTGCACTGGAGTAATTTTAATGTTCAATTCTAGTTTATCAATAGTTACTTTTTCTTCACGGTCAGCTAGCATGTTTGGTGTACTGATGCTGTCAGCAAGGGTTTCACGGGCGATATATGATCCACAAGTAGTAAGTACTTTGTGAGCAAGCTCGGTCTCACTCAGAACTTCGATATTGATGACAATGCGGCCATCTACTTGGTAGCTGGCAGCTTTGCGCATTTCTTGAATGTGTCTGACGATCTCTCGCGCATACCCCTCAGCAATCAGTTCTTCGCTAAGATTAGTATCCAAGGCTACTACGATATTACCTTCACTGAGCACACTCATGCCTGGTTCTGTCTTGTATACCACTTCAAATTCCTCAGGACTCAATGTGAATTTATCTGCGACAGTTACTGAACCATTGTCTTCAAATACAATATTTTGATCCCGCGCTGCTTGCATAATAGTTTGTACATCATTGCCAAACTTTGGCCCAACAATTGCTGCGCGAGGTTTGATCCCTTTTTGAATAGTAGCTTGATCAGGGCTAGTCATAAACACATTTTTGACATTGAGTTCTTCAGCAATTACTTGTAGTTCTTCGGCTTGGAGACGCATAGGAGCAATTACGGTCGCTGATGGTAGTGGTTGCCGAGTTTTTAACTTTTGATTGGCGCGAATAGCGTGACCTAGATTGACTATATTACGCATGAATGCCATCTCTTCATTGAGAGCTGGACGGACAAAACTAGTAATGCTGCGGGGGAAGCTAGCCATGTGCACAGATTTTTTGCCTACTAAGTTTCGATACATATGTTCACTGACAAAAGGGACAAAAGGAGCGATTACTTTTACTAGTGTTGTAAGGACATGATAAAGTGTTTGATAGGCGCTGTTTTTGTCTTGATCATTTTCAGCTTTCCAGAAACGACGGCGAGATCTACGCACGTACCAGTTGGAGAGATTATCTACAAATTGCTCGATCTTATTGGTGGCCTCCCAAATTTGGTAACCATCAAGTTGTTGTTCCACTTCTGCCACCATAGTGTGCAGCTCTGATAGAATCCAGCGATCCAGTTTGTGTTCGCTCCATGGCATCACATAGCGATCAATGCTTCCGAGAGCGAATTTGCTTGTAAGTACTTGGTCTGATGGTGTGTGGTTGAAGTATTTATCGATCATTTTTTTGACCATGCCATTGGCAATGATCATCACTGTTTCACCTGCACATTTTTCTTTTACTTCATCTAGGAAAGAGAAGACACGTTCTTCCAGATCCAGGTATGATTCCCCTTCTGGAAATTTCTGAGAATACTGGTTGGTAAGACTGTTCAAATAGCTTTCTACATCAGCTGCTAGCTTGCCATCAAAGGTACCAAGATTGAGCTCTCTCAGTCGATCATCTTCACTGATTGTTACTTGATGAAATTGGGCAATAATGTCTGCTACCTCACGAGTGCGGGTAATTGGTGCTGCAAAGATCTTGTCGATCTTACTGTGTTTAAATTCTTGGCCAATAGCTTCAGCATCGCGATGTCCTTTTTCTGTGAGGTGATAGGTCTGGTCTTTGTCACTTGCCACTACTCCCAGTGGGACGTTTTCTGATTCGGTGTGTTGGACACTGATTACTTTGGTAAATTTCTGTGGCTGAAATTGATCAATATTGGCGTAAGTGACAAAGAATGAATAGACATTCCATAGTGTCAGCAAAAACTTACGCAAAGATTGTTCTACTAGATTGACTGAGAAATTACGTGGTTGGCTAGGAGGTGAAGCGTGGAACATATACCAACGAAGTGCATCAGCTCCATGCTTTTCAGTCACCTCCATTGGCTCGACAATATTGCCTAGTGATTTACTCATTTTTAGTCCTTTCTCGTCCAAGATATGACCTAAACAAATGACGTTTTTATAGGGAGTTTTGTCCCAAATAGCGGTACTGACTGCGAGGAGTGTATAGAACCAGCCACGAGTTTGATCAATTGCTTCGCAAATATAATCAGCTGGGAAGTAGTTGTCATTGAAATCTTGGTCCTTGATATCAAATGGGTAGTGAACTTGAGCAATTGGCATAGCTCCAGAATCAAACCAACAATCAATCACTTCCTCTACACGATGACTGACTCCACCACATTCACAAGGAATGGTGACAGCATCGATGTATGGCCTGTGGAGATCTCTTTCGCCTTTGTCATTGATTGGGAGATCTTGGCCACTTTTCTTTTGCAACTCGATCATCGATCCCACACACAAGGTTTTGTGACAAGAGTTGCATTCCCAGACTGGTAATGGTGTACCCCAATAACGATTGCGGGATAATGCCCAATCTTTGATTTCACTCAGCCAGTTGCCAAAGCGCCCTTCTTTGATGTGTTCAGGATGCCAGTTGATTGCTTGATTGTTTTTGATCAGTTCATCTCTCAGCTGAGACATTCGAATAAACCAAGACGTAATTGCAAAGTAAATCAGTGGTGTCTTACAACGCCAACAGTGTGGATAATTGTGTTCGTATTTTTCTTTCTTGAGCAACATATTTCTACTAGCAAGATCCTTGAGAATTTCTACATCTAGGCCTTCTTCTTTGAAATAGCGGCCACTATAGACGCCACTACCATCAATAAATTTACCTTCTTTGTTGACGTGCTGCAGTCTTGGTAAGTCATATTTTTGAATCACCTGATAATCCTCCTCACCATAGAGAGCAATATGAACAATGCCAGTACCATCTGTAGTAGTGACAAATGGTTCAGCTACTACGTACCAGCCTTTTTTCTCGCTAGGATAATAATTCCAGGGCGCTTCATAACCTGTACCCACCAAATCTGATCCCTGGTAGGTGTTTTCTACTGTATACTGAGGTTTTCCTTCAGCATCTTTGGGCAATACATCGCTATAAGCAGCCAAACGATCAGTGGCAATAATAATTGCTGTATTTTGGTCGATCCTGATCTGGCTATATTCAATTTCTGCTCCTACACAAAGAGCGAGATTTCCCAGTAATGTCCAAGGAGTAGTAGTCCAAGCAGCTAAATAAACTGTCTCACTATCCTTGCTAAATTTCGCTTGGTCGGTAATTTTAAACAAAGCAGTGAGGGACATATCTTTGACGGTCTGATATTCCTGCGCTACTTCGTGACTAGAGAGCGGTGTACCACAACGACAACAATACGGTACTATTTTGAGATCACGGTACAACAATCCTTTTTCCCAGATTTGTTTGAGACACCACCAGACTGACTCGATATAGTCTGGTGAATAAGTGACATAAGGATTTTTCATATCTACCCAATAACCAATTCGCTCGGTCATTTCCTCGAAAGCATGTGTGAATTTGTGTACTGAATCTTTACACTTATTATTGAAGGCCTCGATGCCGTATTCTTCAATTTGTTTTTTACCAGAAATACCCAGTTCTTTTTCTACTTGTAACTCAACTGGTAGACCATGCGTATCCCAACCTGCTTTGCGTTCAATATAAAAACCTTGCATTGTTTTGTAGCGCAAGATGACATCTTTGAAAACGCGTGCTAGTACGTGATGTACACCTGGTTTGCCATTGGCAGTGGGAGGACCCTCGTAGAATACAAAGTGTTTGCCATCTTCACGCAAAGTTTGTACTTTTTGAAAAATATTTTCTTGTTGCCAGAAAGCGAGGATGTCTTTTTCTAGTTCAGGAAATGACTGTTTGACTTGTACAGGAATAAAGGTAGTACTGGCTGGATCTTGTTTCTCGGGGGTATCCATACAATGGTTTAATGGGGTTGTAAGGGGAAATTTCGTGCGGCAACTCTACCAGCTTTTCTGGGAAATAAAAAGTAAGAGGTATTAAGTAAAAACTTAGGTATTCTTAGCAGAAAGCGATTATTTTCTATTGGTCAGGAATATCTTTGTTAAGCCCTTATCTTGTATGTTTGTTTCTGTGTCATTTTTTTGCTTTTGGGTTCTTTGCTCTTTGCTGTAGCCTCTGTTACTATCACTCAAAATTACGTTCTTTTGTCATGGAAAATAAACCTTTTAGGCTTGTAGCTCCGTATTCTCCCACAGGTGATCAACCCAAGGCTTTAGCTGCTTTGATCAAGGGTATTGATGAGGGGAAAGTGCATCAGACTTTGCTCGGTGCTACTGGTACCGGAAAGACGTTTATTATGGCCAATATTATCAGTCAAATTCAAAAGCCTACTTTGATTTTGGCTCATAATAAGACTTTAGCTGCACAGCTTTATTCAGAGTTCAAAGAGTTTTTTCCAGACAATGCCGTCAATTACTTTGTCTCATATTACGATTATTACCAACCAGAAGCGTACATCGCCCGGTCAGATACTTATATTGAGAAAGATGCTTCAATCAATGAAGAAATCGACAAGTACCGTCATGCTGCTACTCGCAATCTTCTGACTCGTAGAGATGTGATTATTGTGGCTTCAGTGTCATGTATTTATGGTTTAGGCTCGGTAGAAGAATATGGCAATGTAGCGGAGAAATTGAGTGTGGGTATGAGTTACAAACGTGAAAAACTTTTGCGACATTTGGCTGATCTGCAGTACAAGCGCAATGAAGTAGCGTTCGTGCGTGGTACCTTTCGGGCTCGAGGTGACGTGGTAGAGATTTATCCTACCTATAGTGATACTGCTCTCAGAGTAGCTTTCTTTGGTGATGAGATTGAGACTTTAGATGAGTTTGATACTTTGACTGGAGAGATTGTCGGTAGTTTGCAGTCAATTGAGGTCTTTCCTGCTAAACATGCTGTCACTTCACGTGAAGCAGTTGTTCGGGCTGTAGAGCAGATCAAGTTGGATTTGGAAGAGCGTCTCAAGGAACTCAATATGATGGGGAAGATTGTGGAGGCCCAGCGTCTCAAGCAACGTACGGAGTACGATATCGAGATGATGATAGAGACCGGATATTGTAGTGGTATAGAAAACTATACTCGTTACCTCGGGAATCGTTCGCCTGGAGAACAACCAGCAACGCTACTCGATTATTTCCCTGATGACTACATGATGTTTATCGATGAGTCACATATCTCAGTGCCTCAGATTGGGGGAATGTTTAATGGTAATCTCGCTCGCAAGAAAAGCTTGATTGACTATGGTTTCCGTCTACCATCAGCTTATGATAATCGTCCGCTGACATTTACTGAGTTTGAAGGTCAGATCAATAAAGTAGTTTATGTTTCTGCTACTCCTCGTGAATATGAATTGGCAAAGTCTGATCATATTGTGGTTGAGCAATTGATTCGTCCTACTGGCTTGCTTGATCCGGTGATTTCAGTCCGTCCTACTCAGAACCAAGTAGATGATTTGCTCAATGAAATCAGAATGCGAATCAAGGCCGATGAGCGTGTATTGGTTACTACTCTCACTAAGCGCATGGCCGAAGATTTGACGGAATATTTGCAAGAAGCTGGGATCCGCGTGAAGTATTTGCATTCAGATATTGAAACATTAGTACGTTTGGATATTTTGCGTGATTTGCGTTTGGGTGTAATTGAAGTGGTAGTTGGTATTAACCTTTTACGTGAAGGTCTCGATTTACCTGAGGTGAGTCTAGTAGCAATCTTGGATGCTGATAAAGAAGGTTTTTTACGTTCAGAAATGGCCTTGATCCAGACTATCGGTCGTGCTGCTCGTAATGCCAATGGTCAAGTGATTATGTACGGAGATAAGATGACGGACTCGATGAAAAAAGCGATCAAAGAAACCGATCGTCGTCGTACTATTCAGGCAGCATACAACAAAGAGCATGGCATCACACCAAAGACCATTATTAAAGAGATCCGAGATATCATGCCTCATGGCGAAATTAAACAAGATGGTGAAGCTCTTCATTCTCTACCACAAGAAGAAATCGCCAAGGTCATCGCTGAGCTTGAACTACAAATGGACATTGCTGCTGGCAAAATGGAGTTTGAAAAAGCAGCTGAGATCCGCGATCAAATTGATGAGCTGGAAAAGCAACTCAAGAAAGGAAAGAAGAAGTAGTTATTCTTTCTTTCCCTGATCGGGATTGATACATTCTAGCTCGCGCATGAGCTGTTCAGTGGCAAGACAAGTAGATACATCAGCTCTTGTTTCTTGAACTGTAGGAGCTGGTAGTTGCCGGCGTAATTGTTCCTGTGCCTTTTTGGGCAGTGATTCAACCATATGCTTTTTTTGATAAAAACCAAGGTCAAAATGTAATTGGGGATAAAAGATTTTGCAAGTGAACTGATTTCATTTGTGTAGGTCTAAAATTGCTTTGCTTAACTAAAGCAATGAGACGATTGTCGAGTTGGGATTACTCTGCTCCGGCTGGGTATTTTATTACTATTGTTACCCACAAAAGGAGAAAGGTTTCTGGTAAACTCGTGAATGGTAAGTTGGAATGGATACCGCAAGCTTTTATCTGTCACTATTACTGGAAAAAATTGCAAAGAAATAACCACTCGTGTGCACTCGATGCGTTCGTGATTATGCCAGACCATTTTCACGGCATCATCTGGGTGAAGTATGTGCCGAAAGAGCCTTTCGGTGGGGTAATTCATGAATTACCGCACGAGGCGGAGCAGTTCGTGGCACATCAACGGAGAACTATGATGCTCGTGAAGTTAGTTGGTAAGTTTAAGATGCAGTCAGCGAAACATGTGAATCTTTTTCAGAATAGTTCTGGTAAAGCTTTGTGAAAGCGTGGCTATCATGAACGTATTATTCGTAACCAGCGAGCATTGTCTAATATTCGTTTTTACATTGCTCAGAATCCTCGCAAATGGGAAATGCGTTATCGACCTTCACAGTGGTGGGTTAGTTGAGTAAGATATTTCTGTCTACTTTATTTTTGTGATTTATGCTTACAGCTAAAGAAATTCGTGCCAAATATCTTGCTTTCTTTCAAAAGAATGGCCATGCCATTATTCCTAGTGCCTCTCTAGTACCCGAGAATGATCCAAGTGTTTTGTTTACCACCGCCGGCATGCATCCGTTAGTTCCTTATTTGATGGGTGAAAAGCATCCTCAAGGTACTCGACTAGTGGATGTGCAAAAGTGTGTGCGCACCGATGATATTGATGAGGTTGGTGATAATACTCACTGTACTTTTTTTGAGATGTTGGGCAACTGGTCACTGGGTGACTATTTCAAAGAAGAATCGATTGGGTTTAGTTTTAGATTTTTGGTTGAAGAGCTACAAATTCCTTTGGATCGTTTGGCGGTGACTTGTTTTGCTGGTGATGAGACTGCTCCCAAGGATACTGTTTCATATGAACAGTGGCTGAAGCTGGGCGTACCAGAATCACGTATTGCTTTCTTGGGTAAGAAAGACAACTGGTGGCCGAGTGGTGGTAAGCATCCGGGGCCTCAGGGACCAGATACTGAGATTTTTTATTGGACAGGCAAAGAGTCTGCTCCAGTTGCTTTCGATCCTCAGAACAATCTTTGGGTGGAGATTTGGAACAATGTGTTTATGGAATTCAATCGTACGACTGATGGAGCATATCAACCATTGAAGCAAAAGAATGTGGATACTGGTATGGGGCTAGAGCGTACAGCCGCAGTGCTTCAGGGCAAGGCTACTATTTATGAGACAGATTTGTTTATTCCATTGATTGAAAAAATTCGTTCGCTCGCTACCGAGCAAAACACTGCTTCAGAGCGTATTATTGCTGATCATATCCGTGCTGCCATGTTTTTATTGGTAGATCATGTACGTCCTAGCAATGTCGACCAAGGCTATATTTTGCGTCGTCTCATTCGCCGCGCTGTCCGTCACGGTCGCAAGATTGGCATCAAAGGGAACTTCTTGGAGCCGCTTGGTGCTTTGGTATTAGCTCAATACCAAGATGCTTATCCAGAGATGATGAAGCAACCAATTGTTTTGTTGCAAGCACTCCAAGATGAGGAGAACCAGTTCAACAAAACTTTAGAAAATGGTTTGAAACAATTTAGGAAATTGGAGGTACAGCTGACTGAACAAGACAGTAAGCAGATTTCTGGGGATCAAGCTTTTCATCTCTATGATACCTTTGGTTTTCCGATTGAGATTACCAAGGAATTAGCGACTGAGATTGGACTGTCTGTCGATGAACAGGGTTTTGCTGATGCTTTCAAGAAACATCAAGATCTTTCTCGTCAGGGTAGTGAACAAAAATTTGCTGGTGGTTTAGCTGATCATTCAGCTGAGAGCCGCATGCTTCATACTGCTACTCACTTATTGCATCAGGCTTTACGTACAGTATTGGGAGCACATGTAGAACAACGTGGTAGCAACATCACTAGTGAGCGTTTACGTTTTGATTTTCCACATGAGAGACCGATGACTCCTGAAGAAAAGGCGCAAGTAGAAGTGATTGTGAATGAACAAATTAAGCGTGATTTGCCGGTGAGTTGGAGAGAGATGACTGTGGATGAAGCAAAACAAGATGGCGCGATTGGTATCTTTGAAGATCGTTATGGTGACAAAGTCAAAGTCTATACTATGGGTGACTTTTCTAAAGAGATTTGTGGTGGGCCTCATGTAGAACACACTGGTGAATTGAAAGGATTCAAGATCATCAAAGAAGAGAGTTCTAGTAAAGGTATCCGTCGCATCAAAGCGGTAATCGGTAATTCTGCACTCAGTAGCTAGGTGTCGTTCGAGAAGTACTAAAGATTTCCCTGTGACTAATAATTATGTGCCAGTTGCATTGCTCCATAGTCGCAGGGAAGCTTTACTAAAGCTTCTGCCCAATAGCTCTCTTTGTTGCATTCTTTCCAATACTGCCCAATTTCGTAATCATGATGTGGAATATCCTTTTCGGCAGGATAGTAATTTCTGGTATTTTACTGGCCTCGATCAAAAGGATTTGCTTCTACTGCTTTACAAAAGTAGTACTGGTGCTATGGAGGAGAAGATTTATCTGATGCCCCAGTCCGCTCACCAAGCGATGTGGGTTGGTGAACAAATGGATGTCAGTCGTATACAACAATTGTCAGGAGTCCATGCTTGTGAAGAGCTGCCGAGATTGGCTAAGGATATTTCTGGTTATTTGTCTGATAGTAAGCATGTTTATGTTGATCTAAAGCTTTATCCTGCTCATCCAATCGTTACAATTTTGTCCACTGCTTTACTAAACAAAGAACCTTTGCCATTACGTCCTTTGGTTCAACAATTGCGTATGTATAAAGACGCGTGGGAAATTGAGCAAATGCAGAAAGCAGCCGATATTAGCATTGCGGCTCACTCCTATGCACTGAGACATCTGTCTGATGCACATCGGTATGAGTATCACGTCGCTGCTGATATTGAACATGTTTATAGTCAACACAACTGTACTTGGGCTTATCCTAGCATCGTTGCCGGAGGTGACAATGCCTGTACTTTGCATTATGTCACTAACAATCAAAGACTTCATGGTGGTGATCTTTGTTTGATCGATGCGGGTTGTGAATATAGTTACTATGCCTCTGATATCACCAGAACATATCCTATCTCCGGTCGTTATTCTGAAGCTCAAAGAAAGGTGTATGAGATTGTATTGGCAGCTCAAGTGGCTGCTATTGAGAACTTACAGCAACCTGACGCTACTATGGCTTCTTATCACCAAAGTGCCGTTGCGGTTTTAGTTGGTGGTCTAA
This sequence comes from uncultured Candidatus Peribacteria bacterium, assembly GCA_964514565.1. GTDB lineage: Bacteria > Patescibacteriota > Gracilibacteria > RBG-16-42-10 > RBG-16-42-10 > JAGNZB01. The sequence continues at coordinate 80,508 of CAZERA010000004.1, forward strand.
TTAATTTAGGTATTTTGCAAGGATCTATTGCCGAGAATATTGAGAAACGTAGTTACCGTCCGTACTACAATCATGGTACCGGTCACTTTTTGGGTTTAGATGTTCATGATCAAGGTATCTATAAAGATGCCAATGGTGTTGCTAACAAAGTACAAAAAGGCATGGCTGTCACTGTTGAGCCTGGTTTATATTTTGCTCACGATGATCAGACTATTCCAGCTGCATTTCGGGGAATCGGGATCAGAATCGAAGATGATATTGTTAAAACAGAATCAGGCATACTCAACCTTACCCAAGCACTGCCCAAGCAAGTCGATGAGCTTGAGCAATGGATGGCAACTATGAAGGGCTAATCATTTTTGATTAGGTTCAATATCTTTGATCACAGGTTTCGTTTGCTCTTTTGTTTTTGGTTGGAACAAATTTCTATATTTAGGATCGGCGCCTTTTTGAAACATGAGCAAATAGACTATCTCTAGGATGCCCAATGTTTGAAAAATAAGCAGCGCAATAAACCAACCAACTTGATCTTTCTTGGAAGCGTGCCATAGCGCAATTCCTTTCATAACTAGGGCAAAAATAATGAATGGAATAAAGAGAATATCGCCGATTAAAGTAAAAGGATTAAACATAAAGATAAAAAGTATTTTTTGTCAGTTAACTTTAATTGCTGCTACAGCTTGTGGCGGTTACTGCTGAGCTAGTATTGCCTGAATTATTGCTGATAGCAATATTAGAGGTAGCATGACTAGAGATGAGACAAAGCCCATCTGAGCTTAGGCTATTATTATTGAATCGATTGGCACTAATCGTGATATCGTCGCTGCTTGCTTTTGGCGCGTTGCCAGCTCTGAATTCAATCAAGACACCGTGGTTGTTATTGAAGGTATTGTTTTGGATCTTTACATTGCTAGCATCATAGATTCCTAGAGCGCCATATTGATTGTTGGTCAAAGTGTTTTGTTCAAATCGGACATTGATTGCTTCGTACTGTCTACCACGTAGTAGTTCACTGTCAGTCCAGCCACCAATACCCCAGGCTGGGTCCCCTGCTCCGCTGCGTTGGCCACTGATAGTGTTGCCAGTAATTACTACATTTGTACTGCCGCCTTTGACATAACCAGCTAGATTGCCAAAGTCGGTCATCATATTGTCTCTGATCGCACTATCATCTGTATCGACAAAGTCGATCAATTCTTGCCAACAGTTTTCTTCTGGACAGCCTGGTCGAGCTCCTGAGCGAGCGAGTTCGTTGTTTTGGACGATGATGTGATTGGATTGGTTTACTTTAATCACATCGCCATCGCTACCAGCATCATGGGACTTGATATTTTGGAGGGTAATATTGTTGGCATTTTGGACATGGATATTATTGTCTCCCATGCCGTATACTTCTAATCCGTCTATCACGATATATGCAGCATTGTCTCCTATGTTGATACCTTCCTCAGGGGAGCCCGTTAGTTTTGCACTATATTTGTCACCCGCGGAACGGATAATGATAGGATTATTGGCTGTGCCTTGTTTGTCTATCCAGAGCTGATGTGACAGTCGATAGATACCTGCTGCCAAGATAATTTCGTCTCCTGGCTCAGCATTGCCGATTGCCGCTCGTAGGTCAGCTTCAGTACTCACTGCTACTTGATGTGAGCCATGAGGTGAATTGATAGTAGGCAGGGTGAAGCTGCCTGTGTCCCCTACTGTTTGTGTCTGTTGTGGGGTAGGCGTCGGTATAGTAGATGGTAATGAGCTGGCTGTATCCATGATGTGACTGATCACCTTGCTCATCTCTGCTCTGGTCAATAAACCATTGGGACGGAATGTTCCATCTGAATACCCATTTACTAGTTCTAATCTAGTCGCTGTGGCTACATAACTGCTATACCACGCTGCTTTGTCCACATCTTTGAAATTGCTGATGCCACTAACATTGATACTGTAAACTAGAAAAAGTATTTTCAAAGCTTCAGCTCTAGTTACTGGTTGATTTGGTAAGAACTTTTTACCTTGCGCACAGCTATCACTGATACCATTGATTCCTTTGCTTGCCAGCAAGGCGGCAAATTCATGGGCCCAGTCGCTAGTAGGGATATCACAAAATACTTTGTCAGTACTGACCATTGCAACGGGCAATTTGCCTTTGTACTGAGCTGACTTTATCGCCATCTTTGCTAGCTCAGCTCGAGTGATCGAACGATTGGGATAGAAGTTGCTTACTTGAGTATTGATGATGTCTCCAGCATCCAGCTGATCAACATATTCCGCAAACCAATCTTGATTGCGCACATCTTGGAAATTGTGTGCTTGTACCAGGGCTACTGGCAAGCTCAAAAAGACCAACAAACCACTCAGTAGTTTTTTAGGTAGCTTCATAAATAGAATAGGTTACATCAGATCGATTGTACCTATTAGTTTGGATCTTGAGAATATATTGGTCTTCACAAAAAATACTCATACTATTTTGCCATATAAAGTATGAGATTGGTTCGGGGATAGGGACTCGAACCCCAACTCACAGCTCCAAAGGCTGTTGTCCTACCATTAGACGATCCCCGATTGGAAATTGCACGCGCATTTTATAGCATGGTTATTGGAAAGTGGAAAGCTGTCGGTGCTAAGTTGTCACTTTTTGGGTCAGATGTTGGCTGGTTTTATTTAAAATCTGTTACATTGTAGGCGTTGTAAAGTGTCGCTATGTATTCTCAGACTTGGACCGGTATTGTTTTGAAAGTTATGAATTATGGTGAAGCAGATAAGATTGTGACTGTCTTTACCAAAGAAGCGGGTAAAGTGAACTTTATGGCTCGTGGTGTGCGAAAAGCTACTAGCAAGTATGGTGGCATTATTGACCACTTTGTGGAAGGCCAATTTGAAGTCACTCGGAAGGTACAGCTACCTACCTTGATTCAAGCCAATACTTTGACTTGGTTTCCTTACCTTCGTCACTCCCTCACGCATTGGCAATATGCTGAGCGTGTAGCCAAGGCAGTCCTGCGGGCGACGTCAGACAATGATGAAAATTTAGAAGTATATTATCTGCTGCAGCAATTCCTTGTGTCGGCTGAGCACTATGCCAATCCCCAAAGTCTCTGGCTATGGTTTTTATACAAATTACTTTTCCTGACTGGTTTCGGTATCTCTACTGAAATTTGTCAGTCTTGTAAGGAGGAGCTGGAGGATGTGGCTGAGCATGCAACCAATTATGAAGGCTTTCTGTGTACCAATTGTTCTTCGAATCGCAATGCCGATGATCAATTGGTCTATCAATATTTACATGCTCTTACTCTTGCTAATTCACCTCTGCAAGATGCTGCTCACGGCGAATTAGTGCAGAGCTTTTTAGAGCTTGCTTTCAAATACCATCTACTTGGATAAGTTTAATGGTTCTTGATTATAGGTGCGAAGCCAAGTATGTAGTGCAGTTTCAATTCTTTCTCTTTGAGAATTACGAATTGCTACTGATGAAACTTCAAAACAAACAGCAACAAGCGCTTTAAGGGCAACTGCGACTTCGTTGCTATCATGCCCATTTTTCGCAATAAGGTAAACTATAATAGCGGTAGTAAAAGGTATTAGTAAGCTGCTTTCAGGTGCGATACTAGTATCATTAACATCTAAGTTATTTTTTCTAAGAAAGTCTTGTGATTTTGAAAAAGTCTCAATCAAGTTGCGGGTTCCAGCTATCTCTCGATGGAAAATAAAATTAGACACTAGCCGCGACATGACTAAAAAAGCGCTTGGTTGTAGTATTTCTGTAGTGTAGCGTAATTCTTGATATAAATATGGACCGTACCAAGCTAGGGAGGTAACAAGTAATGCTATATTTGAACGCTTACATGTAGATAGCAAGTTCTTACAGGTCTCCCATCGTTCACGAGCGATTTGGCCTGGTATTTGGCGTGCTGCCTTCTCAGGAGGCGGTAGGTCAATTTCAATATTCAATCCGTTGTGATGATTTAGCGCTAGGTCAGAAGGCATATCTTTTTTGTGAATAATTATCTAACCAGTTTATTGTTTATTAGTCAATTGATGCCATTTTGTAATGAATTACTATTATGCAATTTAGTGCTTCATTATAGTTCTGTTTTATGCTAGATTCCTTTCGTATAAATAGCTCCCCCTTATGTCCGAAACACCACAGCAAATCAGCGCCAATAATGCTGGTTATACTTCTGAACAAATTCAAGTCTTGGAAGGTCTTGATCCTGTCCGCAAACGCCCTGGTATGTACATTGGTTCTACTGATACCAATGGTTTACATCAATTAGTATGGGAGTTGGTCAACAACTCTGTCGATGAAGCGATGGGTGGGTTTTGTGATCGTATCGATGTCACTATCTTCGAAGATGGTAGTTTGTCAGTACTGGACAATGGTCGTGGTATTCCTACTGATATTCACAAGAAAACTGGTCGGCCTGCTTTGGAGACAGTGCTTTGTACTTTGCATGCTGGTGGTAAATTCGAAAATCAAGCTTACAAAGTATCCGGAGGTCTCCATGGTGTAGGTGCTGCCTGTGTAAATGCTCTTTCTACCAAGCTTGTAGCTCGTGTATTCCGTGATGGCAAAGTCTATCGTCAAGAATATAGCCAGGGCGTGCCTACTATGGATATGAAGGTGGATGGTCCAAGTGATTTTGCAGAACAACATGGTACTGAGATTACCTTCTGGCCAGATGGCAGCATCATGCAAGTGGTAGATTTTGATTTCGAGAAAATTGCTTTACGTTTAAAACAACAAGCATATCTCACTCGTAGTCTTACTATTACTCTCGACGATCGTCGCAAAAATGAGAAACGTAAGTACTTCTTTGAGAATGGTATCAAATCATATGTCAGCCAATTAGTAATTGGTCGCAAGCCTCTCTTTGATGATGTGTTCTACTTTGAGAAAGATGTGAATGATATCGTAGTTGAGGTGTCACTTTCATATACTGAAGCTTTCCAAGATAGTGTCTTTACCTTTGCCAATAATATCTATACTGCTGATGGTGGTATGCACATGGTTGGTTTCCGTACTGCACTCACTCGCGTAATCAATGCTTTTGCTCGCAAGCAAGAACTACTTCGAGAAAAAGATGAGAACCTGACTGGTGATGATGTCCGTGAAGGATTGGTAGCTATCGTATCAGTGAAACTTGGCCAGCCTCAATTTGAAGGTCAGACCAAAGGTAAGCTGACCAACGTCGAAGTGCGTACTGCAGTAGAAGCACTTTTTGCTGAGAAATTTAATGAATTCTTAGAAGAGAACCCTGGTTCAGCTCGTTCTATTGTCGGCAAGTCATGTTTAGCTGCTAGAGCTCGTATGGCGGCTCGTGCTGCTCGCGATGCTGTTGTGCGTAAAGGAGCATTGGAAGGTATGACTTTGCCAGGTAAGTTGGCTGACTGTTCGACCAAGGATCGTTCTCGTAGTGAGATCTATCTAGTAGAGGGAGATTCCGCTGGCGGTTCTGCAAAACAAGGTCGTGACCGTGATTTTCAAGCAATTTTGCCACTCAAGGGTAAAATTCTTAATGTAGAGCGTGCCCGTCTAGATAAGATGTTGGCCTTTACTGAAATCAAGGCACTAGTAATTGCGATGGGCTGTGGTATCGGGGAAACTATGGATATCACCAAGCTTCGTTACCAACGCATCATCATCATGACAGATGCCGACGTAGATGGCGCCCATATCCGTACTTTGTTACTTACTTTCTTCTACCGCTATTATCCACAGTTGGTAACGAACGGTCATATTTTTATTGCACAACCACCACTCTTTAAATTAGCCAAAGGCAAGAAGAGCTGGTATGTCCAAACTGAAGAAGAAAAAGATAGTATCCGTATTGCAGAGAATATCGATAGTGCCAATATCCAGCGCTATAAAGGTCTCGGAGAGATGAATCCAGAACAACTTTGGGAAACTACTATGGATCCTATGCACCGTACTTTGCTCCAAGTACACAACGAAGATGTAGAACGCTCAAACTTAGTATTCGAAACCTTGATGGGTGAAGAGGTACTACCTCGCAAAAAGTTTATTCAAATGAATGCAGAGTTTGCCAAAGATATTGATATATAAGGTTAGGTCATCCCGCGCATGCGGGACGAGATCAGAGAGCAGAGGTTTTATTTGGTTCCCTCATTCTACCTAATAGTGGAATGAGGGACTTTTTTCTTGTTCACCGGTGATGGTTGGCTAGTCTGTTAAGGCTGCTTTGATTAGTGCTTGGACTTCTTGGTCTGGAATACCGGAGAGATTGAAGCGATTTTTTAGTAGATCATCCACATTTCGATAGCACCTTCTGAGGTATTTTAGCGCTGCTATTAATCCTTCTTTATCTGTAGTTTGTTTTCTTAGATATGGTTTGAGCAGGTCGTAAACAACATGCGGTTCACAGACTGTTTGTAATATGTCAGGAATTTTTCCCACATAAGCTTCAATAGTTTCTTTAGCATCTCTAATTGCGGCAATAGTACGATGCATACCGTCGAATACTTTTAGTTTGTGGTCATGGTTTTGAATCAAAATAGGATGATCATGCCACTTTGCTTGTTTGAAAAGTACTTTAGCATTGGGGTCTGACTGGAAAAACTGGCGTAATTTTTGTGGTGATCGCTGGCACCCGTCAATCACGATTTTGTTCCAAGCAGTACTGGTACCTGTTAAGTACAAATCATCGACTTTAACTATTTCTTTTGTCCATTGGACGCTAGGATCAGTAATGAAATCAGCTACCCAGTTTAGCTCTGCTCCACTGTAAGTGATCAATTGGTCTAATGCTTGATGTGTACGTTTAAATCTCGCTTCTTCGTGATGGAGTAAATCTAACAAATAGGCTTGGTCAGGAAAATTGGTAGTCAGTGGATACTGGTAGGACATTTACAAAGATTTTAGTTGGTCACTTACTTTTGACCGCAATTCTTCATCCAGATCTGAAGTGACTCGATTGAAAAATTCATATTGTCCTGGTTCTGAGGTTTTGATTAAGCGGCCAATAGTTTGTGAGATTGCATCTAAACTAGCCGGGCTTGGGTCTATCCGTTTTACGAAGCTGACTAAGTCCATCAAGATCGGGGTGGGGAGCCATATATTAAATATTGCTGGTTCTTTGACTACTTTGCCTACTGCAGCATAAATAGTTGATTTCCCAAGTAGTAAGGCTGTCCAGCTGCGACGGTTGCCATCGATGATTTCAAATCTTTGTTCTTTTCCAGCAATAATAATTGCTTCTTCGTCGCGCATCACCATAGTGCTTGCCATGGTATGTAAGGTTTCTAGGTCGTTTATCTTTTGTACTTTGCCTTTCTCAGTGTCCTCATAAAATCTTCTTACAGTTACCATACTTGGATGTTTTCCCAGCTGTTCAAGCTCTTTAAATGTAGCAGTAACAACCAATGAGTCTAAAGGGATCTCTTGATAAGACCACTCTATGTTTTGTGATGTTAGACGGGCAACAATATTTTTCAGTTTAAACCCTCTAGATATGCCATCTACTCCATTCCAAAAATCTCTAACTGGAAATAGATTGGGACTTTTATCAAACCAGTTTTCTATATCATTGTTAATTAAATTCCACGTTTTAGGATCTTGGATGCTGGGAAAGAGTTTATGAAACTCATGGTTCAAATAACTTTGCGCAATTTCTACCCTTATTTTCTCGTAGATATGCGGTGGGTAAATCATGGCAAAGTTATTGAATAATGATTAGAAGCCTAATTTTTCTTTTAAGTAGTTACCAACTTGATCGAGTGCGATACGTTCTTGCACCATGCTGTCACGTTCGCGGATAGTTACTTTATTGTCTGTTGCTGTTTCGAAGTCCACAGTCACACAGTATGGTGTACCAATCTCATCTTGGCGACGATAGCGTTTACCAATTGATTGGGTCTCATCATAGTCAGTGCGATAGAGTTTGCGTAGTTCTGCTGCCAAAGGTTCAGCATACTTAGTAATTTCCTCTTTTTTAGAAAGTGGCAATACTGCTACTTTGACTGGTGCTAGGCGAGGATGAAATTTGAGCACCACTCTGACTTCACCATTTACCTCTTCTTCATTGTAAGCATCAGTAAGCACTGCAAGAACAGTACGGTCAACTCCAACCGCTGTTTCTACAATATGTGGTAGATAACGTTCGTTGGTGATTGGATCAAGATAAGAAAGATCCTTACCTGAATGAGTGCTGTGTTGTGTCAGGTCATAGTTTCCCCGAGCGTGAATACCTTCTAGTTCTTTGAAACCAAAAGGATAGCGATATTCGATGTCATAAGCTTCCTTGGCATAGAATACTAAGTTCTCATGCTTGTGCCACTGTAGATTTTCTTCTTTGATACCAAGATCGAGATAATACTGCCAACGAATCCCCTTCCATTTATTGTATTGCTCCATCGCATCATCAGGATGGACAAAGAATTGCATTTCCATTTGCTCAAACTCACGTTTACGGAAGATGAACTGACGCGCTGTAATTTCATTACGAAAAGCTTTACCAACTTGGGCAATACCAAATGGTACACGCATACGAGAGCTATCGAGTACGTTTTTGAAATTTACATAAATACCCTGACATGTTTCACCACGGAGGTAAGTTGGCTCTTTATCCCAATCTCCAGTGAAATTACCGAGGTTGCTTTTTACTAACAAATTGAATTTCTTTACTTCACTAAATTGATGCTTGCCACATTTGGGACAGCTAATCTTGCTCATATAGTCCATGAAGAGCTGATTGATTGCTTCCTCACTCATTTTTTCATCAGCAAATACTCCTGCTTCTTCTAATAAGTGATCAACACGAGAGCGCACATGACAATTTTTACATTCAGTCAGCGGATCAGCAAATCCCTTGACGTGACCACTAGCCTCCCAAATCTTTGGATGCATAAAGATACTAGAGTCGAGTCCCACCATATCAGCACGATATTGCACCATGCTACGCCACCAAGCTGCCTTGACGTTATTAGCAAGCTCTACCCCATATGGACCGTAATCATAAACGGCAGCGAACCCACCGTAAATTTCAGATGAAGGAAAAATAAAACCACGGCGTTTGCAGAGGGAGACCAGTTGTTCCAGAGTAAGAGTCATAAAATGGAAGGAATTGAAATCAATTTGAGTGTACTAGAAACAGCTTTTTCAGGCAAAATTGTTTTTGACGATATCTGAAAGCCATTGATATTGTTTATACACAGTCAATCTCCCTATGGTGAGAGCGATATTGGTGGTAGTGTGTAAAACTTTAATTTTAAATCTAAAATCTAGAATTTAAAACTCTAAATTAAATGCAAAAAAAAGAAGCACCACCTTTGCAAGTAGTACTTCTTTTAAACTGGTCGTTGGAATATTAATTCTTTTCTTCCTTGTTGCGATTACGGAAATCTAGTAAAGCATTTTGGAATACTCCCAAAAATTGTTCCGCTGTGACATGACTCATGTTTACACGAGCTTGTACTTTGATCGTGGTTGGATTTACACCAGGAAGGATAAAGCCAAAATCTATTAGTACGTCATTTTCTTTGACACTGACTGAAGCTGCATTTGCGTATACACCAGCTTGCATTTCATCTTTGATTTGTACATTGATGACGTTTTGGTTCTGATTGTTTTGTGCTTGAGTATTTTGGTCAGCCATAGCAATAGTGTTAGTAAAACTACAATTATTCTGCTTTCTTTTCTTCTTTACCCGCTTCAGCACCTTCAGCAGGAGCAGCACCATCAGCAGGTGTTTCACCAGCGACTGCAGCAGCTGCTACTGGAGCAGTATCAATCTTCATTTCACGAGGCAAAATAGACTGAGCGATCATTGTTTCAGGATCTTCTTTGAGTTCTACATTTGCAGGGATCACTAGATCACGAGCATGTACCATATCATCAATTTCTACCAATTTAGATAGATCTACATCGATAGCATGTGGCAAGTCACCAGGGAGACAACTTACTTCTACATCTTCTTTACCATGAACCACGATAGCTGAGAGTGAACGTACAGCTGGAGATTCACCGACAAAGTTGAGCGGTACAAGTGTAGTAAGTTTTTCATTCATACGTACCTTGTAGAAATCAGCATGACGAGGAGCATCTGTGACTGGATCATAATCTACGTGGTAGATAATGGTTTTGATGGTTTTGCCATCAACTTCCAAATCAATAATTGTGTTTGTACCAGCATCACGGAAAATGCGAGTAAAATCCTTTGTATTGACCTGAATATGATCGGTTTTGCTACCGTGACCATAAACTACGCCAGGGATGATGCCCTGTGCGCGGAGGCGTTTTACATTCTTACCAAAAGTTGTGCGTCCTTCTGACGCGAGTGAAATAGTAGTACCCATATTTTCTCAAAAATAAGCGATGGCATACTACTGTATAAGTTTGCAAACTGCAAATCCACATGAGAGCAGAGGTCAGAGAGCAGAGGTCAGAGATTTTTGAATTAATCCAGCTGCTCTATTTATTTTTGATGAGTGCTTTTTTTATCAACCATTGCAGTAGGTTTTCTCCTAGGATTTTTCTTGCCCAGATCATCATTTTTGCATCTTTTCCGACTGGGTATCTTAGCTTTGATTTTTGGTCGGTGGCAGCTTGGTAGATTATTTGTGCTACTTGTTCTGGTTCTATCCCCTTTCCTGTACCCATGTGACTATCTGTGTATTGATAGAGCTCAGTGTATTCGGGTGAACTGCTCATGTCGGTAGTCTTGAGTGAAGGACCGAAGAAGTTTGTTTCTACTACACCTGGCTCTACTAGTTTTACTTTGATATTGAAAGGAGCTACTTCGTATTGGAGAGCCTCACTGAAACCTTCTACCGCCCACTTGGTAGCGTTGTAGCAGCTATAAAAAGGAAAGCTTACTTTTCCAGCTACGGAAGAAATATTTACAATCGTGCCTATTTTATTGTTTCTCATATGAGGTAGGACCTCTTTGGTTAGTGCCATTAGGCCAGTTACGTTGGTGTTCATTTGGGTGCTGATTTGTTCAGTGGTAGCACATTCAAATGCGCCTATTAGTCCGTATCCTGCGTTATTTACTAATACATCAATAGTGCCATATTGCTTAATTAACTGATTGATAGTTTCTGGTATCTTATCGAGTGCAGTTACATCCAATGCTACACAATCAACATGTGCTAGCGTGCTCAACTCCGTGTCGTTCTTTGGATCTCTCATGGTAGCAATTACTTGCCATCCTTTTGCTTGGAACAGTTTAACAGTTGCTTTGCCAATACCACTTGAACTGCCGGTTACTAGTACAGTTTTCATAAAGTTTTAATTTAATAAAAGTTAACTCACTTGTTTAAAATCTATTGCGTGCAGTTCTTTGCGGAGGGATTGATAATGGGGAAATGATTTCGCTACTAAATTCCAGAATCTTGATGAATGATTGAGCTCAGCTAAATGACAAAGTTCATGGACTACTAGATAGGCTGCCAAGTGAGCTGGAAGAGCAATAATGCGATAGTTAAAGTTGAGGTTTCTTTTTACTGAGCAGCTCCCCCATTTACTCTGGAGATCTTTAATTGTAATCCGCTTGTACTGGTAAGGATAGAGATAGCTGTATTGTTCGATCAGGCTAAGTACCAGTATTTTCGCTGCTCTTTTGGTGTCATCGCTAAAAGGTAGCTCCGGTAAAATGAATTTATCTTTTTGGTCTGCCAGTCGTTTACTGATCCACTTCTTTTGGGATTCTACGAAGTCAGTAATGTCTCGAATGGATATACCGACTGGAGCAGTGACTACAAAATCATGCGTGCGATACTGAAGCTTGATACTTCGGCGGTAAGCTTGGCGCTTGATAAGAATAGTGATTGATTGATTGTCGACCGTAAGCTCAATCTGACTCATAGTTGAATTTCTGACCATATCATATGGTGATCTGAACCTAATTTATCATCCACAATATGGGACTTTTGCAGACTGATATTGGGGGATATTAGCATATGATCGATAATAGTATGGAAAACGCCGGTGTTCCATGTAGAGGTTAACCCCTGTCCCCTATTGGTATCTCTTAGCCAAGCTAAGCCTGGTGCAATATTTTTTGTGATATCTCCCTGAGGCTGCAAGAAGTTTTTATATGACCATGACCAGCTTGCAGTATTGAAGTCTCCCATTACCACTACCTGTCTATTGTCATAGATTTTTAATTTTTGGCTCAATTGATCGAGGCTACTGTTCCTTTGCAGCAGATCAGCACTGCTAGTTGGAGCATAGGGGTGAATTACGATTACATTGAGCACTTTGTTTTGAATAGTGATATCTGCTTGAATCATTGGCATCTTTTCAATGCTATTTGCTTGAATATTGCTCAGTGGATAACGACTAAAAAGAGCAACTTGCGATCCTTCACTGCCCTGACATTGGCAAGTGGTAAAATAACTATTGGAAAATGGTAATTGGGTTTTTAGTGAATTGTAATCAGCCTGAGTGATTTCAGCTATGCCAAGAATGTCTAGAGAAAGCAATCTTGCTTCATCACTTACTTTGCCGGTCGCATGATTATAATAAGCCTTATTAAAGAAGCCAATATTTACATTGATCGTAGTATCTTTAGGGTTTATGTCTTTATCCCATGTCGCACTATAAAGGTTCTGGGGGTAGGCATAATCCCAGATGTTGGTAATGTTAAATGCCCATCCAACTGAGATAATAGTGAGCAGAAAGCCAGCAAATACTCGAATAGGATTGGCTGTTCTGAAAAATAAAATAGTCCACAAGAAGGCAATGCCTAATGCAATAGTTTGTAAAATAGTCGCTAGTGGCAAAAAACTAATAATCATTTCAGTGATCAATACATTAGCTGTGCTATGACTCAGATAAATTATCAGGGAACCAACTGTCACAATTACTAAATAGCCATAGTATAATTGGGCTATTTGTGACCATTGATAGATTCGTTTGAGGATCAGACTAAGTATTTTCATGATCAAGTTTAAGCTTTCCTATCCTAAGAATAGATTGAGTATTTGTCTAACAATTACCAATCAAGTTTAGACACGCACTTGAAACATATTGCCTGATTCATAGCGCTTTAAGCCTCTACGGAAAAATAAGATGGCAATAATATTGAGCCCTATACTAATTGCGAGCAAAATGAACAGGTCTGACCAAGAAAATGAGCTCAGTAGCCTTTGAGGGATCGTGTCAATAAAAAAGGCAGGTATCACGGTCATTATCAGTATCTTCAAGAAACCATTGAAGGCTGTCTGAGGGTACATACTGGTACTAAGAATAGCTTCTTGGCCTTGAGCTGCTGCTTCTTCAAATTTACCGACATAAAATGTAATGGTGTGATAAATCAATAGGGTCGCGAATAGTATCGCGCTTGAGCAAGTGATTGCCAAAGCTAGTAAACCAAGGTTGGTAAATGTAAAAGGAATATAAAGCACAATCAAAATAATACTAAAGATCAAATCGCCAATTGCTGATAGATTGATTCCCATTACAACACTATGCCAGAGCACATCTTGAGGAAACGCCAAGTAATAATCTAAATCACCTTTAGTGATAATCTCAGATAATTTATTAAGACCACTTGCCATTATATGTACTATGCTGAAACTAGCTGTGCTAATTATGAGAACTTGGATTGTATCTTGATATGTCCACCCATTGACCGAAGGAAATCTAGCAAAAAATATTCCCCAAATGGGCACAAGTAGAATATCATTGATTACCATGCCCAAAATCTGACTAAAGAAGCTGAATTTATATTCCATTGCTCCCAGTAAGCTATGTTTTTTGATCAAAAATGTTAGCCTAATATATTTAGCCGCCGTTGTGAGATACATAGCGAATGGCATAAGAAAATAGAAGTTTGCTAAACAGAGCAAAGATTGCTAACCAAATAAGCTGGGTAATGAAAAATTGGATAAATATGTCTGCTTGAAAGTGCACAATTTGTTGGGCTGCCCCAGCAAACAGATATGGGAATGGCGAAAGCTCGACTATGTGTTTAAGTTGGTCAGGGAAAAGACTAATCGGAATAATTAGCCCTCCAAGCATCAGTTGGCCTTTACTATACATCCAATTGATTGCCCTAATGTCCTCTAACCAAAATGCTAGTATGCCAATAATCATATTGATATAAAAGTCTAGCAAAAAGCCTCCGAGCAAAAGAGCTAAACCAGCTGCTAACCCTGCTACGGTCAGATGTGTTGGTGCGCCAACCATCAGTAAAGTGATGATGGTCACTACAACAATATTCATTGAAGCATTGAGTAGGAATGTACCAAATCGACTGAAAAGTTGAAAAAGAATGAATGAATATGGTCGATTGATGCTGTAAGACAACGCTCCACTTTGTACTTCTTCTTGAATAGCGTTGGAGATTGGTGGTCGCGATGCGCTCTGAAGACTTTGGGCAAATACTAAGCTCCAGATGACCATGTTTACATCCAGACCATTAACAGTAGTGAGATTGTTTGTTGCAAATGTAACACTATAGACTTGGTAAAATATTCCTACTCTCAATACAACAATAAAACTTCTAGTGAGAGTATTGATCAAAAAGGCCTGTGTGTTTTTCCAGCTGACTCGTGCGATGGCGAAATACTTGATCAGTCTTTTGGGTGCAAATAATTGTAGTGTTGTAGTCATAAAGGCTAGTCAGACTTTTTGTGCGTGTAGATATCAGCAATGATCTCTTCCATGGGTGGATCGAAGATATTAACATCTTGGACAGCGCCGAGCTGAAATACATATTGCATGACTTTTTCTAGGCTATTTTCCAGGATATCTACAGCAATAGTGACGCTAAACTTACTTTGTTTGATGACCTCCCCATAAGGGCAGCTAAACGTCTCAAGACCTTCACTAAAGACAATTTCTAACAATTTTTTCTTGATGTAGTTTTTTTTGAGAGCTTGGGTACTATCATCAAAAATAATAGTGCCATGATTGATCACGATCGTTCTCTTGGCCAGACTCTCAATATCTCCCGCATCATGTGACGTCAGGAAAATCGTCACCTTCTCTGTTTCATTGAGATATCTAATCACCTCTCGAATTTGCTGTTTAGCAATGACATCAAGGCCAATAGTTGGTTCATCCAAGAAAACAATTTGTGGTTGATGAATCAAGGACGCTACTAATTCACAGCGCATTCGCTGTCCTAGAGATAGTTTTCTGACTGGAGTATTGAGTAAATCGCCAATCGCAAAGGCGTCTACTAAAAACTTTTTGCGTTTCTCATATTTATCCCGATCGAGTTCATAGATATGGGAAAGTAGCTCATAGGTATCTTGAGCTGGAAGATGATACCAAAGCTGTGGTTTCTGGCCGAATACTAATCCGATATGGTAAGCAAGCTCCCTCCTTTTCTTGGTGGGATCAAAACCTAATACCTTGATATCGCCACTGGTAGGAAATAAGATCCCACTGAGCATTTTGATCGTAGTAGATTTTCCAGCCCCATTGGGACCGATGAATGCCAATATCTCACCTTGATCGACAGAAAAGTTGATATCGTCTACAGCACATACTTCTTTAAACTCAGGTTTGAAGAAACTTTTGAGACTGTTTTTAAAGCCAACTTGTTTTTGCTTTAAACGAAATTTTTTAGCCAGGTGTCGGACCTGTATGATAGGAGCAGGCATAGGCGTGATGTGCTGATCGCATATATAACATAGTTTTATTCGTTTTCAAAGTAATCACAAACGAGCTCATGGCAGCGAGTCAATGTTTTAAAATTCAAGATTTAGAATTTAAAATTTCAAATTCACCATCTCTTTGCGTATATTGAGCATGTTCTTAATCCCTCTTATGAAAAAGTTTGTCGGCTTTCTCCTAGCTGTTTTAGTTTTATTTACCTCTGCTGGAGTGACTCAAGCATCAGTGTTTAGTGATGTTTCTGATTCACATCCCAACTTTACAGCGATCCAGTTCCTTCGTAGTCGCGGTATCATCAATGGCTATGAGGACGGTACATTCAAACCCGACCGTGCTGTAAGCCGAGCCGAGTTTTTGAAGATTGTGCTCCTTTCTTCTGGTAACCCCATCTTAACTGGTGATTTAGATCGTTCCGGGTTTAGTGACGTATTACTCAGTGCTTGGTATGCGGGGTATGTAAATAGAGCATTAGCACTCGGTGTTGCTAGTGGTTACCCTGATGGTTTATTTAGACCAGATCGAACTGTGAGCCGTATCGAAGCTGTAAAGATGATGCTGCGATCAAATCGTATTACTGAGGCTAGTCTCAGCACTGACGCAAGCTTCAGTGATATTGAGTCTGGTAGTTGGGCTATCCCTTACGCTCGTTTTGCCCAAGTTGCGCATTTGTTTGATGCTTTGCCAGGTAACTTGATGCATCCTAATGAAGCAATGACTCGCGCGCAGGTTGCTGAAATGGTTTATCGTTTTTATCAATATCGTCCAGATTTGTTGCCTGCGGCTCCTCTTCCCACTACACCAGCAACAACTACACCTACTGCATCTCCTTCAGCCAGTCCTACAGTAGCTCCAACCACTCCAACTAGTGAGTCCTTGCGTATTTCTAGTCTGACTGTGACTCCAGAAGCTCCTAACGTCAGTGCTGGATGTGCTAGTACAGTCTATTACACCTTTATCGGAAGAATAGTGACCAATGGTAGTGTAGGTACGTTTGCCTATCACTGGGAAGGTGAGAACAGCTATCGTAGTGCTGATCAAAGCTTTACTACTACTGCCGGTGTATCTGATTACAATTTTCGTCATGATGCTGGTTCACCAGGTACTGGTGTCTACAATGCTTGGAGACGCCTTTATGTTGGTGCCCCTTACAACAATGTTTCTTCTGCTGCTACCATTAGTATTGATTGTTCACACTCTACAGTCACATCTCCTACTCCTCCGGCAAGTTCTTCAATGTTAGTCACCAGTGTGGGTTTGAGCGCAAGTGGTCCTACTGAGGCTAGAGCTTTATGTTCAGCTACTACTAATGTAGCTGTGAAAGGTGGTTTGAGCACCAATGGTCAACCAGGAACAATTCGTTATTATTATGATCTAGGGGACGGACGTCGCTCACCAGAAAGGACTTATACCTTTGCAGTAGGTGAGAGTAGTATTGGTACTTCAGTGATTAATTACTCAGCATCTTATGATACCAATCATGTTGCTCGCAGTGGATCTATTCGTTTAGTTGTTACTTCACCAAATAACATGAGTAGCGGCGGTGTGAGCTACAATCTACGTTGTGCTGATAGTGATTTACCTACTAGCCATCGTGTGACTGCTGCTAGCTTTACTGCTCAGCAACCGGGCGTCCGCGATGGTACTTGGGTTTGTGGTGCGACTAACAATTTTACATTGCGTGGCCGTTTGACCTTAGCGACTCCACCAGCTGGTGGTCGCATCGCTTACAATTGGTTGTTTAATACTGGTGCTACATCACCCACTCAAACAATCGACGTAAGTACAACATTGACCAACCCGATAGTTTTACCAGACTACATCTGGAGTATCCCCGCTTCAGCCAGTGAGGGAGCCTATATTGCTTGGCTCAATGTACTCACTCCAAACGCTTTAGTCTCTGACTCATGGAGTATCACAAAACCAAGATGTTTTAGTTTGTAGTTTTTTGAAAAAAGTAAGAATTATGTAGCGGCAATTCCCTCCACGAATGTGGAGAAAAAGCCGCTACGCTTCTTACCTTTTATCTCTTACTTCTTACCTTCTCTGTAGTAAAACCCCATCCCAATAATATACAATGGGAAAAGTGGGAAAAATAAGATCTTGTGCCACCAAGGTAATAATTGAAAGCTGCGTGACAACCAACGGAAGAAGATGAATAAAATTGGAGTAGTAATCAGTGAAGTGAAGCCAGATGTGATCAAACCAAAAATAATTACCAAGGAAATAGAACGATAAAATTCACTTAGCAATGCCAATGGCGCTAAAGAAGCAATGGCTGTGAGTTTAGTGAGAATTACCGGACGGAAGCGAATGCCGGAGGCAAAACTGATTGCCCGTTTTTCTTCCCAGCCATCATTGTTGATTTTTTGGCGTGCTGCATCAATCAAAAATATCGCTACATTTTCCACGATACCAACTAAAATAATTAACCCAATGATTTCCAAGAAACCAAATTCGCCAGTGCTAAAGGTAGCTAGAGCAGGAAAGACACCAATAAATGTCAGTGGCACAGTAAACAAAATTACCAATGGTTGCCCAAGTGAACCAAAGAATACTGCCAGTACAAAGTAACTGAGTACAATTGCTAGTAGCAATGCTAGCAATAGCTCTTGGAATGATTTAGCAAAGCCAGCACTGCTACCTTCACTATATTGTTCAATGCTATTGTCACTCAGTCCTAGTTTTTCACTTTCAGCGAAGTTATTATCATTGTAATACTTCGTTATAGCTTGAGTGATCTGAGCTGAAACACTTTCATTGTCATCTTGCTCACGGATTCTTCCTTGCACCACACCGACAATCTGACCTTTGACCCCTTGGATAGTATCTTTTGGTAGGTTTGGTACTAGGGCTGCAATAGCACTAATATTATATGGATCTCCTACACTGTTTTTGACGATAGCCATGCTCAGATCCTGAGCCTGAGCAGGGTCAAGTGTTTGTTTGTCTAGGAATACCTCAGTATCTTTGCCTGCCACTTTGATCGAACCTACTTTTTTCTCGTCTGCTACATTGAAAAGACGTTTTACTTGTTGATTGAGTAGTCCAGTCAGTGGGCCACTAGGGGCCACAAACTGATTGTTATAAAGATCACTACGATCGATGGTGATATCTAATGCTTTGTTTTCTTTACCATTGTAGCCGTCATCTACTCGAGAGATGAGTTTGTTGGCATCTGCACATTGGAGATTTACTGTGATCTTGTCGTTTTCTTTACACACCATAGCCAAGGTCGTACCCACTGATTTTGCTGCTTTTTCTAAGACAGTCAGATCATCTGTTTTTACAGCAAGTGAAACTTTAAATGCGGTTGCTGGTGGTGCATTGCCTCGTACACTTATTTGAAAGTCAAAAAAGTAAGGTCCAAATTTGTTGATGATTTCGGTTTGTAGTTTTTTCGCGATATCAACTGAAATAGTACCAGGGCGTTCTTCAGCAGGTAGCAGCTCTACCTGGAGGTTCAAGCCTTTGCCTAAAGGAAATATTTGTTTAACCTCGGGATCACTAGCTACAATTTCGCTGATTTGTCTTCGGATGGCTTGGGTCTCTGTGCTGTTTTTAGTAGGTAAAAAAGTACCGATTACTGATAAATACTTGCTGTTTTGACTGCTGGCAAATTGCACAAATTTAATTTTGCCACTACTGATCAAAGATCCAGTAATCATGAATGGCGTGACCAAAGCAACCACAATAATCAAAAGCCTGACCCATACTTTGCTATGCAAAATACGGTAGTTGAGCTTGATCAGTTGTTGGGCAATCCCCCATAAGTTTTTCTCTTCATCATGACCTTTACCTTTCGTAGGACGTAAGAAACTACTACCAATCCAAGCTAAGATTACTAATGGTACGATATAAGACCCAATAGTTGATGGAATAATTGTGAGTGGAATATAGCCGAAGATTTGGCCTAGTACTCCTGAAATAATACCAAATGGTGCGAATACAATAATATTTGTTAGAGCCGCTAAAAATAAGCCACCACCCACATCTTTGACTGCCAGCAATGCTGCATCTTTGCCTCGATGTCCCAGATCTATTTGTCTTTGAATACTTTCCAAGATTACCAAGGCAGGATCTACTACTAGACCCAATACCAGTACTAGAGAAAACAATACCAAAGTATTGAGACTCTCTCCGATGAAGAAGACATAGATCAGGGAGAATAGCAGACTGAGTGGAATCGCTAAGGCTGATACGATAGCTGCTCGCCATGATACAAAGATCAACATGGCCAAGAATACTAATTGGATACCACCAAGTAGCCAACCCAGATCGGCGAATGGGCTTTTGGTTTTTAATTTGCTACCAATCAATCCACCGACCACCTCATCTACTTGTTCTTTGGTGCTATCATTGGCAGATAGATTGTTGATAAGGAATACAGGCTTACTAGTATCTAATGTCCCAGCATGATCAAGTACAGCAATATCTGGTAAATTGGCTATCTTGCTCAACATCGTTTGAGCATACGCATTTTTATCTGCTCCATCGGCAGTACGAATAGTGACTACCAAAGCTGGAAGTACTTGTTCCGTGCCTTTAGTATGGATACCTACATAACTAATAGTATTGTTTTCAAAGTAATAGTCTAGCTTTACTTCTGCCAAATCACTCAAAGGGATACTGCTACTGGTTGTCCCTTTGGCAGGATTGGCGCTGGTATAGATTTTGAGCTGTTGGAGGCTATTCAAATCATCACCTGCAAGTTTAGTAGAAATAGTCTGGCTCTCACCGTCCAATGTTGTATTACTGATTACTGGTAGGGTCTCACCGACACTACTGATTTGTCTTTGAACTTCATCTACCGTCAGGCCAGCGTTGCTGATGGCATCGAGATTTAAGTTGATCAATACGCGTTGTTTGAGATCAGCTAGTGGTGCAATACTACTGGTCTCGGCAATTTCGTTGAGACTGTTTCTAAATTTATCCCAGTTTTGGTAAAGTTTTTGTTTGTTGTTTGAGGCAAGTGAAAGAATAAAATCTGGGCTGCCAATAGTAGGCACTGTGATTGAAGGTTCTTCTGCCGAGGTCGGTAGTTTTATGCTACGAACTGCTGAACTGATTTTGCTTTGCACTGTGTCGGCATTAGCATTGCTAGCGATGGTGACGCTTACTACTGAGGTAGAGTTGCGGCTCACTGAAGTATAGGTCTCTATGCCACTGACACTTTTTAGTGCTCCTTCTATTGGTTTGGTGACATCACGTGAGATCACCTCGGATGATGCACCAGGATAAATAGTAGTGACTATAGCTATATTTACTTTCGGACTAGGAAACCCAGTAGTTTTGAGACCAAATAGCGCAACAAAACTAATCATCAGAAAGAGCAAAACACATAAAATCGTGAACCGTGAGTTGTTAAGAAAAAACTCAGTAATGCGGTAATTAAAATCTTTTTTGGTTTCCATAAGCTTAGTTGCTGATTGTTACCATTTGCCCTTCTTGAAGAGATGCAGTGGGATTGATTACTACATTCTTCCAGTCTAATTGGTCTAAAATGCTTACCTGATCATTTTGACTAGGTCCTAGTTTTACTACTTGTTTGCTTAGCTTGCCTTGTTTGTAGATCCAGACAAATGTTTGACCATTGTCGATCACAATCGCACTGACTGGCACAAAGTTGTTGTGATCTGTAGGGGTTACCGTGGTGGTTTTAGTGGTGGTAGTTCTTGCCTGTACGTTGCTACCTGGTACGAAGCCAATTGGTAGTGTTTGGTCAGCTTCAAATGAACAATCTACAGGAATAGTACCTGTGGCATCACTAATAACAGCTATCTTGTCGATTGTGGCAGCAATCTCAGTTGTGTCGTTATTTAAGCTAATCATCAGCTTGTCACCTACTTTGATTTGTTCACGATCACTAGGGTTGATGCTTAAACGGATAAATTCAGGCTGGCTACCATAAATGGTCAGTAGTTCTCTTCCCACAGTCACATCTTCATTTACATTGACGGGGACATCTACAACATAACCATCCATACTTGCTAAAATATTGAGTTGGCTGAGCTGGATCTTTGCTTGTTCTAATTGTTTATTAGCGATGGCAAGTTGCCCCTCCAAGCTATCTTTTTGGCTCTTTGCTGCTGCTTTTGCCGCTTCAATGCCCAAGCTCGCGGAAAGTTTTTGTTGCTCAATACTTTGTAATTGGCTATTGATACCTTGTTCTTGAAGTGCTGCGGCATTTTGCGCTTGCGCAATCGACATTTCTAATACTTGTTGTTGATCCTGGCTGGCCTTGATTTGATTGTCTGGAGTGGAGAGCTGAATGTCTTTGTTGGTTGGGCCATTCTGAATTTGATTGCGGGTGGTTGATAGCTGGGTAATAGATACGGCTACTGAGCTATTGATTGTGCCACTGAGCTGTTTCCATGCATCTACCAATGGTTTTGCTGCTGCTGCGTCTACTTTGGTTACATCAACACTGATGTTTTCAATACTATCCATCAAGTCATACAGGATACCAGTAATATCGTTGATGTCACTGGGAATATGATTGTCTGAGACATCTTTGAATTCATCGAGATTATCGATAATATCTTTGATATCACTAAGGTCAGTTCTGATGGAGGTATTAGTACTAGTGCTTTTGATGCCTTCAAGCAGTGGAACTACTGTTCCTTGTAAGCTCACTAAGAGTGATCTAGCAGTGTTTTGAATCGACAACTGCGCTAATTGTTGAGCTTGGTCGAGTGTGATATCAGCCAGGTTGCCAGATAAGTCTCGCACACTTTGCGTGCGGGTAATTGTATTTTGTAAATTATTCAAAGCTAAGTTGGCACCTTGGACTGCGTAGTTTCCTGCATTTCTCGTGAGTTCTAAGCTTTTTTGTAATTGGGTACCTGAAGCGGCTAAGGTATTGCGTTGTTGTTCAGCTTGGCGGATCGCAATATTGGTAGAGGTGGTGGCATTTTGTAAGCTAGTCTCTACATTATTTTTGCTTAGTGCTGCCTGTTCGAAAGCGATTTCTAGTGCGTGTTTACCGTCTTTACTGCCGCCCAACGTCATCAGTGGATCACCTTTTTTTACTGTCTGACCACGGTTTACAAGTATTTCTTTTACAGTAGCAGAGGTTGTGGCACTGATTTTGATGTTGCCTTCAGATACTATTTTCCCGCGCAAATTGAGTTGAATTGGTTTGGTGGAAGTAGCACTATCTTCTGTTGCTTTCAATAATTTTACACTAGGGGGAGTCGTACTACTGCCACTAGCAGTAGTTTGGTCTCGTATTGTGCTCACGGGTGTTTGAGAAGAAGCAAAATTGGGCACAATTATGATGCCTCCGACAATAATCATGGCAATCAGAACACCGATAGCGAGAGTCATTTTTTTCATAGTACGATAGATCAAGAGATTAGATTCGGAGCGGGATTGGACGTTTTTGGTTTTAATGTTTAAATATACGCTCACTACCTTAAAAGTCAATATGTTAAGTATCTTAATTATACTTAAATGAAGCTGAATTTGAAGCGCTAGTATAATTACTGCTAAATCTTTTGTTCAATGAGAAATTCGTTGCCATCCAAATCACTAAAGATCGCTTCTTGCCATCCCCATGGTTTATTTTCTGGTTGATGAACGATTGTCGCTCCGTTATTGATAGCTAAAACCAAGAAAGATGCTAGATCATCAGTCTCAAAAGAAATGCTTTTTCTACCACCAATATACAGTTTGTTCCAATTAGCAGCACGAGTTGGTGCATCTTCTTCCAGGTTGAATTCCAAACTACCAAGCACAAAAGAAGCAAATGGCGGTCTGAATTCATCAAATGTGATGCCAAATACGTTCTGATAAAAAGGTTTAGCTCTTTCCAATGACACTACTCCAATCAGTACTGAGGATACTTTCAACATGTGTTATTTAAATGAAGATATTTTCAATATATCTGAAAGTTTCATATCTAGTAAACTAACTAATCTAGTAAATTTCTAACTTGGTTCCAATATTGCTATTGTTATTTTGCTTAATCTTTTTGTATGTTTGAGGTAGAAGTAAAGGCGCGAATTCATAGTTCTTATCAAGATCTATTGGTGCGACTAGAGAAACTAGGAGCTGATCAAGAAAAAGCAGTCCACCAAGTTGATACCTTGTATTTATCCCGTGGCCTTACTTACGGAGACATTGTTTGGGGTATGCCAGTGATTAGGATGCGTGATCAAGATGGTACGATATTTTTTTGTGTTAAACAAAAGCCAGCTAGCGAATCAATTGCTATAGAGCATGAGACCGTGGTACAGAATGGTACTGAGCTTAGTAAAATTCTTGAAACACTTAACTTTGCTCCTGTTTTAGTAGTTAAGAAAAAACGCCAGGTTTATCGGCTCGGTCAGTTGAGTATTTGCGCTGATGAAGTGGAGAAGTTGGGTGTGTTTATTGAGGTTGAGCAGCTGATCACTGACGAATCACAAACAACCCAAGTGTTGGCAAATTTGTGGCAATTTCTACAACAATTAGGTGTAAGTGACGCTGATAGAGTGACAAAAGGATACGATAGCCTCATCTACAAACTTCAGCAGGAACAAAGCAAACTATAACAACGGACCTATTTGCCGTTCTTAGCATCCTGTCCTTTGTTGCCAGATGGTCTGCGTCCGATTTTTCTAGCTTGCTTGTGTGCATTGAGTTTTACTTGCTCATCTCGATTGCCCTGAGCAGCTTGACTAGCATGATTGCTTTTATTGATCTCCGTTTTTGAATCTTTTTGATTGAGTGAACTCATAAACATAAGTTAAAGATAACTTCATCTAAGCACTTTAAAGTAAAGATAGCCATTAGTTCTCAATGACGAATACTACGGAAGAGTTCAGATTAAGCAATGGATTTATCAATTCCTATTTCCTAGTTCCTTTTTCCTTGATCGCAGAAGATAGCTAAATGAAAATTGCTTCCTTTAGGAATGAGGGTATAGGGAAGAGACACGATCTAGCGATCGTGTGGTCGGGGTAGCAGGACTTGAACCTGCGACTTCCTGCTCCCAAAGCAGGCGCTCTAGCCAACTGAGCCATACCCCGA
>CAZERA010000005.1:0-84662 GCA_964514565.1 uncultured Candidatus Peribacteria bacterium
AGGACCGTTATAGTTACGGCCGCCGTTCACTAGGGCTTAGAATCAGAGCTTGCACCCCTCCTCTTGACCTTCTAGCACTGGGCAGGTCTCACTCCCTATACTTCCACTTACGTGTTTGCAGAGAGATGTGTTTTAGATAAACAGTTGCATGAGTTCTTTCGCTGCGCCCCTAACCGAAGTTAGGGGAAGTCTTATCCCGAAGTTACGACTGCTGTATTGCCGAGTTCCTTGAGAAGAAGTTACTCGATCACCTTAGTCTACTCGACTCACCCACGAGTGTTCGTTTGCGGTACGATTGCCAATAGTTCTCGACAACGAAGTTTTTCTTGACAGATGAAAACAAGAGAATTGAGTTCCACTAAAAGCAGAACATTCTCCATGAGCTCGACTTAACAAGAGTACGGATTTGCCTATACTCTAACGCCTTGCACTTTGAACGCAAATTCAATAATGCGCTCTCTTGGTCCTTCTGTGTCCCTCCGCGTCTAACAGCACAACCTCTTGCGGAGTACCTTTTAAATTGCCTTGCGGCTCAATAAAACAGTACATCCACTGAAAATTATGCGTTTTTGTCGAACTACTAACAGTTACGGAATATTAACCGTATGTCCATCAGCTACGCATTTCTGCCTCACCTTAGGATCGACTAACCCCGGGTCGATTGTCGTTGCCCGGGAAACCTTGGGCATGCGGTGTGGTTGGTTTTAACAACCATAAAGTTACTCATATCTACATTCGCACTTCTCACCACTCCAGCACTCCTCACGAAGTACCTTCACAGCTGATGAGAACGCTCTGCTACCACCCCTGACTATAAATAATCAGGGATCCGTGTCTTCGGTGCAAGTCTTAGCCCCGTTACATTTTCGGCGCAAAATCTCAATAGACCAGTGAGCTATTACGCACTCTTTAAATGAATGGCTGCTTCTAAGCCAACATCCTGGTTGTTTATGAAATCTCACATCCTTTACCACTTAGACTTGACTTAGGGACCTTAGACGGCGGTCTGGGCTTTCCCCCTTGTGACGATGGCGCTTAGCCGTCATCGTCTGACTCCCATGATTTCACTCTCGGCATTCGAAGTTTTTCAAGGTTCGGTAAGCTCACGCTCCCTAGCCTAAAAAGATCTCTACCTCCAAGAGCTACCACATGAGGCTAGCCCTATAGCTATTTCGCAGAGAACCAGCTATCCCCGAGTTCGGTTGGAATTTCTCCCCTACACACAGCTCATCCCCCGTTTTTGCAGCAACGGTGGGTTCGGTCCTCCCCTCGTATTTCTACGAAGTTCAACCTGGCCATGTGTAGCTCACCCGGATTCGGGTCTAGTATGTCGGACTCAATCGCCCTATTCAGACTCGCTTTCGCTTCGGCTCCTCCCCCCTTAAGGGAATTAACCTCGCCCGACATAACTAACTCGTAGATTCATTATACAAAAGGCAAGCAGTCATCCCGCTTGCGCGGGACTCCTACTCATTGTGAGCACACAATTTCAGTATCTATTTCACTCCCCTTACTGGGGTTCTTTTCACCTTTCCCTCACGGTACTTGTTCACTATCGGTCGCCATGTCTTATTTAGCCTTGGAGAGTGGTCTCCCCAGATTCAAACCGGATTTCACGTGTCCGATCTTACTCAGGATACCGCGTAACAAGTTCGTTTTTCGTCGACGGGACTATTACCCTCTATGGTGGCCCTTTCCAGGGTCCTTTGACTGAACAAACATTATTACTGATGCGGTCCTACAACCCCGCCTACTAAAAGTAGATGGTTTGGGCTGATCCCTCTTCGCTCGTCACTACTAAGGGAATCTCATTCGATTTCTTTACCTTGGGTACTGAGATATTTCAGTTCCCCAAGTGTCCTTCTCGCATTGCGAGAATCTTTCATTTAACTGAAAGAAGGTTTCCCCATTCGGAAATCTTCGGATCAAAGCTTGTTGACAGCTCCCCGAAGCGTATCGCAACGTCTACTGCGTCCTTCATCGGAACATGGCGCCTAGGCATCCATTGTGTGCTCTTAAAGTAACTTATTTTACACACCTAAGTTTGACTAGTAATCTAGGAATAAACTATCAAACTTGATAAACATTAAATAAACAAAACACTACATTAACCTTCAAAAAATTTACACTAACTAAATCGCTTTACTTGCATAGTTGTTTTGAGAAAAACATTTCTATGCCCGAATTTTTAATGTACAGGAGTCAGCGATAGATTCTGTTGCCGTCCAAGACTGGCTTTTAAAAGCCGGTAGTCGAACAGCGAGTGTTCTGTGCCAAACTCAAACGTGCTCTCTTTCAAGCGCGACTATACTAGGGAAGGAGATACCCCCTGTCAAGAGTCTTCTATCACTTTGTTTCATAATCAAATAGGAAGGCCAAAAGGAGGCCATTTTGACTGGGATAAAAAGTAAAAAATTAGGGGTTAAAAGCTAAAAAAACGACATTTAGTCAAAAACAAATATAAAATTCACGGACAAAGAATCCAAAGTAAGCATTTAAAATATGTCTTCATTATCAATGACATAGAACCATTTTAATTATTTACTCATTCATGCTTTGATATTCAGGTGATTACTTTAATCATATATAATGTCACTTTCTAAGAAGCTGTTTTCAAAAGCTGAATACGTTTTCATGGCAGATATATTCAAACAAAATAAGAAACAAGTAATACTCAATTTAATCACATCTATTATTAGTCCCCTACTAAGGCTAGCAGGACCATACCTTTTGAAGTTGCAGGTAGATCAACTACAACAACGGTCGCCACAACTCTTTGGCACTATTTATAGTTCACCTTTTAATATCTTCTTGATTCTTCTAGCGATCATGACTGCCTCCAGCTTTATCTCTCTGACCTTTGACCGCTGGACTGACTATCAAAATCGCAAGCTCTCTCAAAAGCTGGCAATTACCTCTGAGAAGAAACTTTACCAACAGTACGAGACATTTGACGCCGGCTTTCTCGCCAATCCACGAAACCGCAGAATTGCCCAAAGTATTTTTCAAAGCACCCAACTAGCAGATGAAATATTGAGTTTTTTCTATAGCCTCACTAATGCCACTATCTCAATCCTTGGCATCCTACCTATTATTGCCTCTATTGATACTCGAATCTTCTTAGTAGTAATACTAGCTACTATTTTGCAAACAGTTTTATCTCGACGCCAAATCCAAAGAGACAATCAGGAAAGGATTACGACTGATAAATTAGATAGTAGACGATACGAACTCCACTACACCCTGCTCTACCAATTTCACCAACTCATCAGTATTGGTGGACAAGAAAGAATCCTGACTGAATATTGGGACCTAATGGGAAAAAGCCAAACTCGCGAATTACAAGAAGTACAAAGACGAAACAAAACCAACTCCATTCAATGGTTCATCACGCAAACACCCTATTGGTCAGCAAGAATACTAGTAGGAGCATCAGTAATGGCTGGCCGAGCTAGTTTGGGTGATTTTACAGCTATTACTTTATATGTTGATCAGTTGGCTAGTGTCTTTTTCGCTATGGTCGACAAACTCAGTCATTGGAAAAGACTTTCAATCACTCTCAGTAAAATTGGCTTCTTTCTCAATCTCAAACCTCGGTTTAGCATACCAAAACATCCAGATATCACTTCTCTACAAGGGACTATTACATTTCACAATGTACAGTTTCGTTATCCAAATTTGGATGAAGAAGAAAAAAACTATCTAGAGTATTTACTGAAAAAAACTAGCAACTACCAGAAGCAGATGAATATGTGGCGGTACGACCGTAGTGAATTACAAGAATGGCAGAATATATTGGAGGACGCTCAGAAAGAACTACCGATCATACTAGACAAATTAACCTTCAGCTGTAAACCTGGTGAGATTACCGCTTTAATAGGTAGAAACGGCAGTGGAAAAACGACAGCTACTCAATTTCTAGTCAGAAACTATGACCCAAGCCAAGGTAAAATCACTATTAATAGTAAAGATCTCAAAAACTTCACACCAAGTCATGTCCGCAAATATGTAAGCATCATTACCCAGAGCCCACTACTTTTAGACAACTTTAGTATTAGAGACAATATCCTTTTAGGAGTACATCAAGCTATCAATGACACTCAGATTTGGGCATTACTAGAAAGGCTCAACTTAGCCAAAACGATAAAAGCTCTCCCCAAAAAGCTCGATTCGCTGATTGGAGATGAAATCAGATTATCAGGAGGCCAGTCTCAACTCATTACCATTGCGCGCACCATGTTGCAATCCAGACCTATCATTATCTTTGACGAAGGCACCAATCAATTAGATGCTGAACACGAAGCACTAGTAGCAGGTTTACTAGAAGAACAAAAAGCACATAGTACAATCCTACTGATTACCCACAAACTCACCACTGCTAGAAAAGCTGACAAAATCTATGTATTAGATGAAGGACGAATAGTTGAATCAGGAAACCACAAAGAGCTATTGAGTAAAAAGGGACTATACGAAAAGTTTTGGCGCCTACAAGTAGTCGAATAAGCAAGCAATAAATAGACTATTAAACATTGTGCGCTAAATAGGAGGTCGAGGCAAAGGATGAATTTTGCATTATTAAGTAGGTGTCCTATACTGCCTCCGAATTGATTCTTTACCCTCTTTTCTATGGAATTATCAGCTTTATTTGCTCCAATTTGGCGCAGAAAATGGCATGTAGTAGTGATTGCCATCATTACTTCACTCTTGATGGTGCTTTATAGCAACTTCTTTGCTAAGCCTAGTTTCCATTCAGAAATATTCTTTACGATCGGGTACAGAGATGACCAATTGCCTGGTCAAGATTATTCTTATGCCAACTATTATGGCAACTACGCTAGTATTGAGTTTGCTCGTACTGCTAGTGCATGGCCAAAAGATCCTTACTTTGTAGATGATATATATAAGAGAGCAGGCGTAAACAAAGATGAAGATCAAACTTTGGTTGATCAACTCCTAGGAAACTTCTCAGTCAGTCGTGAAGAACGTGCCAACTTAAGTGTCAAAGTCCGCTCAAGAAATGAAGCTAATCTCAAAAGACTCAGCAGTGCTTTCATTACTGTTTTTGAAGAAAGACTCACAGCTTACAATCTCGAAAGTGCTACTAAATACAATGTGATCAATGAAAGTGTCAGTTTCTATGCTAGCTTACTAGCTCCCAATGAGGCTTGGCCTTTTGGTGCTTTACTTGGCTTATTACTTGGTATCCTTTGGTCTTACTTCTGGGAAGCACGCCAAGGCACCCTCAGTACAGCTCAACAATTAGAAGATACCTTTCACCAAAATATTTTCTGGCAGAAAAAAGGCAGTAAATCTACAGCTGCTCCAATTGCTAGCTTGATCCAAGGCTCTACCGGCAATATTTTATTGGTAGGAAACCGGATCAACTGGAAAAAACTATGGCGCACCCTTAGCTATCAATTCAGCCAAGATATTGTGTTTGTCGATGGCAGCAAGAAACAACATGTAAAGAAATATCTTCACCATAGCAATAATGTTTCTGTCCATGACACTGTGCCCGCAAAACGCAAAGCCCACTACGTAATAGTATGTGACTTCCCAGAACAAAGTGATATGACTATCGGTCAAGAAACAGTAACAACTCTAGTGGTAGCACAAAGAGGACGCAGTCGTATTCATGAGTTGCAAAGTTTACAATATCTAATTGATACAGACAGCCAAGATATTTATACAATATTGCTCTAATCATGTTTACCTTCGAAGGCGGCAAAGCCAAAGAAATCGAACAGTACTATCATGATCACCACACCAGATTAAGCTATATCCGTGATCAAGTAGTGCACTATACTCCAGCCCAGAGCAAAGTATTGGATATTGGAGCCAAGCCATTTGTGCTCAGCTACCAGCTACTCCAGCTAGGGTTTGATTATACCGGTATCGGCGTATCTGGTCAGGAAAAAGATTTGAGACAAGACACAGTATTAGCTTGCAGTACAGGCCCAACTAAAAATGCTAGCTTCACAGTGACACTCACTGACGACAAGAAAAAGGAGTGGTCAGTACCAATGCATGAGGTAAATATTGAGCTCAATCAATGGCCCTTTGCCAAAGCGACCTTTGATACGCTAGTCTGGACGGAAACACTAGAGCATCTCACCTGTGACCCCAGCTTTGCTTGGCATCAAGCCAATCATGCATTAAAGACTGATGGTATTTTATTGTTTTCAGTCCCAAATGCCCTTTATTGGGTACGTACGGTTCAACTACTACTTGGCAAAAACATCGATGATCCTTACTCATGGCATGGACCATTTGGTAGACACAATAGACTCTATACAATCAAAGAAATCAAAGCATTGGCTAAACTCCATGGCTTTGAAGTAGTAAAAATAGACACCCAGACCTTCATCCCTGAGAACCAATCTTTATTGAAACGAATAGCCTACAAAATCATTACAGCAGTAGGGAAAATAACCGGCAAAAGAAAAGGGAAAACTATCGTAGCAGTACTACAAAAGAAAACAGAATCAAAGAACCCAGAAAGACCACACTTTCTCTACCATTAGACACAGGAAGTAGAGTATTACAGTAAATAAAACACTAACGACTCTACCAGCACCCCAAAAATTTCTGACCTCTGCTCTCGTACCCCTGACCTAATTTATGTCTCTCCCCCAGTTCCAAGACATTGTCACTACACCACTCCCTGAAAGTTGGACCAAGGTTGCTCCTAGGCCCAAAAGTATCAGAGTGTCTGCTTTGACCAATCCTTTGCTAGACATTATTGAAGGTGGATCACTAGAGCCAACATCATTGTTGCCCATAGCTGCTTTAGTTGAAGCTTCCATTCCTACTCCCGGACAAAGTATTGATGTAATTACCAAAGCGAATAATCATCAGGAGATTGTTCGGATTGGTAAACACACCAACCGCTGGACTGGATTTTTTGCTCCTCTGCGCGAAGCATTGATTGTCTGTATCCTGCTGTTTGTTATTTTGCAGACAGTGTTTGTATTTGCCGGTGGCAACACGCTCAAGAATGTTTTATTTAAACAAACCTTTGCTGGACTAGATGAGCTCAAACAAGCCAAAGAAGATATTAGTGCAGCCGATTTGCAAGCAACTATTCAACACTTCATTTCAGCTAAATCATCTTTCCTAGAAGCACGCGATTCATTGAGCGTGATCAATAATGGCCAGAGTGCATTGAGCAGCTCACTGATTACTACTAGTAACCAACTCCTTAGTATTGGTGAAAACCTAGCTAGTGTCGGTAACGAAATGACTGCAGGAGCTCAAATATTGCTGGGTACAGCCAATTGGAAGTTGGCCCTTCCTGCCTTTAAGAAAGCAGCCAACCAACTACGGCTAGCTAGTCTTACGATTAAAAATGTAGATAGCACTATCTTACCAAGCGACTACCAAGAAAAATTCAACTTAATCAAAGCTGACCTACCTACGCTCGACAAATATCTTACCCTTTTTGATCAGATCTCCCCGGCTTTGCTCAACTTCACTGCTGACAAAGGAACAAAACGCTATTTAATTGTTTTACAAAACACAACTGAACGTCGAGGCACCGGTGGATTCATGGGCAGCTTCATTGAGATCACCTTCCAAAACGGCACTCTACTGTCTGCTGAACCAAAAGATGTTTATACCGTAGATTGGCAACAATTCAAACGCAAACCAGCACCAGACGGTCTCCAACCCTATATGAAAGGTCTTGCTTTGCGGGATACCAATTACAATCCTGACTTTTATCAAGCCAGCCAAGACATCAACTGGGCATATGGCGAATCTCGCCAAGGTAGCTTGGATGGCGTGATTGCAATCGACCAAAGTATTGCTCCTGCTTTACTCAAAATATTAGGACCAATCTATTTACCAGAATTTAATGTCACCCTCACTGATCAAAATTATTTCACTATTCTCCAGTACTACATCGAGACAAATAAGGATGATCCAGAAACTCCCAAACGTATTCTTTTGGCCTTCATCAAAGAGGCACTTCAAAAAGTAGCTACTCCAGACAATATTCTCAAAGTGACACAGTTTGCTCCTCAAATGATTGCAGAAAAACATGTGCAAGTAGCAATGTTTGATCCCGAGCTAGAAGCAATCGTTAAAAAATATAGCTTAGATGGGACACTCCAAGCCCCTGACCCGAAACTAGATTATCTCCATATCAATGCGATCAATGTTGGGGGCAACAAAGGTGACCGTCTATTGTCACGTGATTACGAACACACTACTACTATCGCCAATGATGGTAGCGTGGACATCAACCTTAAAGGTACTTGGACAAATCATTGGTCAGACAAAGAAGCAGATCAAATCAGAGCACTCTTCCCTCAGATAGACAAATTACCACGCCAGATTCGCGAAAACTTCTGGCATGTGATTGGCAATAGTCTTACTAAACATATCGTCAGAATCTTTGTCCCAAAAGGCAGTACCTTGATTGAAAATAGCGGCTTCAACTATCCCCTCAGGAGTAGTGAAGAAAATGGCTACACGGTGTGGTATAGCGAAGTAGACGTAGCTGTTGGAGGTCAAACTAGCTTTAGCCTTAGCTATAAAATCCCCGAACAACTCGACCTCAAGACTGGGGACAATTATCGTTTCTTGATCCAAAAACAAGCTGGTGCTGAGCAAGAGACGATAAAACACACCGTAAAACTAGCAGACCAAGTAGCACAGATTGCTGATTATCCTGCAAAAGGAACACAAGGTAGTGAAAGTCTTACTACTACTACTGATCTCAATACTGATAGATACTTTGAATTATTAGTGAGAAAAAAATAAATGCAGGCTTTTACCTTTCATATCGATATCGAGAAACCCTTTAGCAATTTGACCTTGTCCGATCATGTTTTGATTATGATCAAAACAGCTGATGGGAGACTGATAGTAAGCAGAAAGGATTCCTATCCGCCTGGAATATGGCGACTGATAGGCGGCAAGATCGATAAGAAAGAGAAACTGGCAGATACAGCTAGACGTGAACTGTCAGAAGAAACACAACTAAACATTCCCAGCTCAAGGATTAGCTACATTGCTGCGATTAAAGGCGAAGCCACTGATGCGGAATTCAACGAGTATGCCCTGACGACTCATATTTATTTGGTCAATCTAAAACCTAGCGAAGAGCCCCAAGCAAACGATGACATTGATGAACTGCAAGCAATCAGTCCTCAAGCATTTGCGGATTTGATTGAAAAATATCGAGCACTTTCACCCAATAGCTGGGTATACAAAAATGGCTACAAGAAATTCTCTTGGTATGACTACGGCCAATACTATGCCGCGGTACATCAAATCGCCTTAGATTTAGCCTCCACAACTAATCCTTAGAATTTTCTCTTAATCTAGCCTTAATAAACGTCCGCGTATTTTGGGCATATTTAAGGAGCTCCAAATTTTGGGCTAATTCTTTTCCTTGTACCAAGTGACTTGTATTCATTCTGATTCTAGCGGCAATCAGTTCATAGGTATCTTGAGTCAGGCGAGGATGAGCCTCAGCAAATTTAGCGCGAATTTCTTCCCAAGTAGTGGTGGCACCAAAAAGACATTCAGTAACCAACAAAGGATTCCATTCATTGGCAGGCAATCCAGCCAACAAGCTACTCACATCAGACCATTGTGTACTACTAGTAACGGCTTTAATAACTGGCGCAAAAGGATGGCCATCTTCTCGATACAGGTGGGGCATAGGCACATGCTCTGTCAGTAAACTAGCTAACAATGGTTGATTATCTATGTCAGCTGTCCAAAATAAGAATCCTCTTTCTGTTGCGCCAGAGATAGCATTCTTACAAGCATTACGAATATGGTCACGGTCTGAAGCTTCTGCCTTACCATACATGCTAGCAAGTATAGCCATGAGGCTTTGTTTCTTTGCTTCAGCTCGATTATAAGCCTTAGCTTCAGCTGATTGTTTAGGTTTATGCATAGCCTCAACTCTTGTCTGTGCAACAACGGCTGACATAGGACGCAACATGCCAATAACAGTAGTTAAATCACAAGATCCCACCAATTCAGCTCTAGTTGCTAGTCGAGCAGCGCGGATTTTCAATGGTTCAGCTCCACAGTGTTGTTCATAACGTTCCAATTTCTTTCCTAAAAGAAGCATACTATTTGAATAAGGTCGCAATCATAGCAAAGCACAAAAAATCCACAATAGATTCTTCAGGATACAAACAAGAAAAGCTGATGCATACAACAGCAAACTAAAGAAGGCTCTACACCCTATGACGACAATGCGACAGAGATATCTCTCCCGCATTCGCGGGGTTCGGTATGACGCCCCTTCGGGGCAGTCCAAGGCAATCCCCCACCAAAAAAATCTCTAACATCTTACCACACGCAAAGGATCGGCAAGCAGGGAAGAAGGGCCTCCCACTAGCCCCCAATCTCTGACCTCTGCTTTCGTACCTCTGATCTCCCAAGTCCACCTCTGACCTAACTTATGTAACTTCTATCCGACTAAGTATAAGTCTTGTTCAAACTGATAATAGGGCCCAAGTGAAAAGCCTTTTTGTCAAAAACAAACAACTTATGAACATGGAATATGATAAGGCTGACTGTTAGAATCGATTCCTGTTTCAAACTACAAAAACATATTATTCCCCTAATTCGATGACCAACTTCCTCATTACCCGTACACCAAGCTGGTGGCGAAAACTTCTTCTGTAGGAAGAGTGTTTTTGTTAGTGTTTTTATTTAAATAACTTTTCTATGCACAAAGGAAATCGTGTTCTGTTCGGTATAGTTAGTATTAGTGTTCTGACAATAGCCGCTTTAGTTCCTACTTCACTCCTAGGTGAAACAACCACACCGAAAGCATTGGCTGCAGGGAGTGGGATTAGTTATGACATAGGCTCACCAACTGTTCGTGATTATTGGATCAGCCCTACAGGCAATAACAATAATTCAGGTGAACAAAACAGTCCCATTGCTACGATTGGTCATGCTTGGGAATTAGTACCACAAGGTACCACTCTCCAGACTGGTTTCCGTTTTCACCTTTTGCCAGGTACGTATAGTTCTCCTGATCTTTGGGTAGAGAATCGCCAGGGTACCGCTAATGCTCCTATCATTTTCCAAGGTGATGGTGCGCCAGGTAGCATCGTGATCAATGGCAACTTAAATAGTAAAGATATTCACTACACCTACTTCATCAATCTCAATTATCAATATGCGCATGATTTAATGCACTTTGAAAATGCTGATCATATCTTGCTTCGTGGTGTGACATTGCATAGTCCAAGTGGGGCCCAAGAGACCCTCAAAGTCAATCAGACTCAATACATGTATGTCGAAGACAGCGACATTTCAGGCGCATGGGACAATGCGATTGACTTCGTCTCAGTCCAATACGGACATGTAGTACGTTCCAAGATTCACCAAGCCTCAGACTGGTGTATGTACACCAAAGGTGGCTCTGCATATATCACTGTAGATAGTAATGAATTCTTTGACTGTGGTACTGGTGGTTTCACAGCAGGTCAAGGAACCGGTTTACAATTCATGAGCTCACCATGGCTCCAATACGAAGCGTATGACATCAAAGTAACCAACAATGTAGTCCATGACACAGATGGTGCCGGACTAGGAGTCAATGGCGGCTACAATATTTTGATGGCTTACAATACTTTGTACAATGTAGGCAAACGTGACCACTTGATCGAATTTGTTTACGGCGGTCGCAGTTGTGATGGCAATGACGCAGCAGCATGTACCCCCAATTTACAAAAAGGGGCATGGGGTAGCACACGAGAAGATGGCGTAGATATTGGCAATAACCATGTCTACTTCTACAACAATATCGTGATGGTAAGCCCTGGCTATATGACCGCACAATGGCCAGCTCAATTTGCAATTTATGGACCACGTGCCCTCACAATACCTGGAGCACAAGGTCAAAACCCAGCTCGTGACGATGTCGATCTTCAGATCAAAGGAAATATCATTTGGAATCCAGTCGCAGATCTTGGCGTAAGCGGTGACAATGGTTGTGCTACTAGCAATACCACCTGCAATCCTACTCAGCTGATGAGAGACAATGCCATCAATACTGTCCAACCCCAACTGGTCAATCCAGCCCAAGGAAATTATAGCTTAGCAACCAATAGCAACGTTTTCACAGTTCCTTCATTTGCAATTCCTTCTTTCGGCTGGAGTGATGTACCAAACAGCACTACACCAACAGGACGACTAGCAAATACAGTAGCGACTGATGCGCTCAACAATCCTCGTTTATCCACTGTAGCCGGTGCATTTACTGGTACCTCAAGCGTCACAACTCCTGCTACACCAACACCTTCACCTACAGCTTCTAGTACACCAAGTAGCAGTCCTACTCCTTCGAACACTCCAACTGCAACAGCTATGCCTAGCAGTACGCCTACAGCAACAAGTACTCCTACCGCTTCCCCAACACCAAGATCATCACCTACAAGTAGTCCTACCCCATCAAGTGCACCAACTCCAACGACAACTCCCACGGTAAACCCTGGTCGCTTGGCTGATATCGAAGGCTACTGGAACAATGTGGATAGAGTGTGCACTACCAACCGCAGAAATCTAACTACTTGTAAGCTTACTAGCAGCATTCATCCATTCAATGCAGGCAATGTAAAAAGCACAGCAAGTACCATCGGTGTCTATCTATCTACCAACCCCACCCTAGATAGCTCAGACGTATTACTCAAAACTGTATCGATGAAAGCGCTCAATGCAGGCACAGGAACATCAATCAACTTCAGCTACACCGGCGCAGTAGATTATGTCCACAAACCATTCTTGATCGCCAAATTCGACAACGACAATACCATCCCAGAATCAGACGAAACTGATAACCTCGGTGTGTATTACCCTCTATAGTCCAACACAAAATCAATAAAAAAGCCCTGGTTACCGTAAAGGTACAGGGCTTTTTTATTACATGCGTTCAAAATCTCTGCCCTCTGCTCTCTTTATCCCGCGTACGCGGGACGAGCCTCTGACCTAAATTTTAGTGTCTTTTCTTCTCCGTCACCATCCACTCCAATCTTTTACCAAAAGCTAATCTAGTCTGAGCATCAATCGCTGGTATAGCACCAAAGATGATAGTAACAAATGGTGAAAAGGCCCACTGCAAAACCTGCATCACATGACGATGCCAAGGATATTTACGATGAGGAGTAGGTAAAAGCATCATGCCAAGCACAATAGCACTGGAGAGACCAAGCATAGCTAATGTCAGTAAATTGCTAGTAATGATAGGTAGATTGAATGCTAACACCGTACCTCTAAATTGTTCATTGAAAAGAGGAAACCAACCAGACACAAAAAGTAATAAAGGTGCTGTTGCTCTCGGAATATGACCACTGAGGAGCGTAAGAGTCTCACTCACTTTCACTGCAAAAGGAATGCGTTTGTTGCGAATAAACTCAGGCATGATCAAAGCAAAATCAGATGCTCCCCAAGCCCAACGACGTAGCTGTACATATTGACCAATGTAAGTACGGACATATCCTTCATTGAGCACTGCGTCTTGATAAACCGGCGTAAACACTGGTTTCACATAGCCTTGACCATCAAAAGCAATCAAATTGCGCCAGTATTGAACACCATCCTCAATAATACTGGTCCTGTCCCAATAATCATCAGCTTTCAAAGTAGCGAGACTCATGCCATAACTCGCAAAAGTGCGGAGCTTCTCAGGACGGTTGGCTTCCATCATCAACCAAAAAGAAGACCCAGTAGCCACTACCCGCATCAGCGCTGGAGTATCCCAGATATTGTTGTGATACATAGGGATGAACTGGTAGATAGCCTTGGGATCACGGCAATTGGCTAAGAAGGCATGGGCATAATGAGCACAATGTTGCACATGGAGTTTGGCATCACCATCTAGACAATTAATCAAAATATCATTGTCGGCTAAATGTTGAGGAGCTACCACTTCTCGTTCAAATGCTTGAACAGCATAATTAATATTGGGCCCTTTTCCTTTCACTTCACCAATAACGCCATCTGGATGAACATACACACATACATCAGCAAATAAGCTGCGGTACTCAGCTTGCACAGCAAGGGCACTGGCCAAAATCTCCGCCCCCCCACGCTCTTCAATCGCCAACACAATAAAAATCTTCTTGAGTGGATATTGTTGTTTGGTAACACTCTCACAAGCCATCCTAAGTATGTCTTTGCTTTCATTATAATAAGGCAACAAAATGACATGATACGGCCAAGCACTTTCAGGACACTGCGCCTGCAATTTTGCATGCCAATCTGCAGTGAGCGCCTGTTTCAAACGGCGATATGATTGCACCAAGTCAAAGTTGAGCCGGATCGAGCGAAGCAACCAATAAATATCAAATAAAATTACAAAGATAGCAACGACTGCTGGTAAATAAAACGCAACGACCAAAGGCAGTAAAAGTACTGACCAAGTAATCAAAGCTGGCACCATCTCAAAAAAGCGAATCTCCCAGCGAGGGATAGTAGTACGATCAATCATTTTCCAAGTATTTTTTTACGCTTCATAATCATCACCTGATGAGCGTGCAGATTGTATGAAACTGGGTCAGCTTCAGGGGTGACCGCCAGCAAACTATTGAGTGCTGTTTTCAAATGAGCCAACGCTTCATCGGGCTTCTCTTCCTTGGCTGCCTCTACTTCTTCTTTTTTGGCAATAATAATTTTCTGCCAGTCACGTACGTTGGGTACCATATTGAGCAGCATCTCATTGGTATTGACCTTGATCTTGAGGTCACCAAATTGGAACATAGTAGCAATGATACCATCAGTCTCAAACTCCACCCCATCGATATCATCATACCCGACTCGATTGGCACTGCTATGAAAAAAACCGGCCCAATCAATATTCACAATATTTTTGGAAGTCATGATCAAAGCATCGTGATACCAGTTGATCAAATCTTGTACCCCAATAATAGTAGTGTAGATAAACCAAGGAATCAAAAAAAGTAGGGCGTAAACATGCCAATACAGCACCAAAACCATTGCTGGAAAAATCAAACCCAGCGCCACATACTTGGCTACAGCCTGAACAATCGTCCACCAGTGTTTGTGAATCACAAAGATGATCTCTTCTTCAGGTTCAAGGAATTTCTTAAAAAACAGGCGATCAAAAAAACGCATATCAAAAAGCAATCGTTTTTAAGTTAGCAGAAAGTAAGCAGTCTTGGTATAGTAATTTTGCTTATTTTATCGAGTCTATGGAAAACGAAGTGCCAAAGTGGCGTGAAAATCTCAAAGTAGTAGCAGAAATTTTATATAACTTTGCGGTAATAGTAGTAGTAGTAGCAGTGATTCGTTATACGCTGATCTCACCTTTCCAGGTAAGTGGTAGCAGTATGTTACCAAACCTACAAAACAATGAGTTTTTGATCGTAGACAAGCTTAGTTACTTTCTCCATGAGCCCGCTCGCGGAGATATTATTGTACTGATTCCACCTGAGAATACTGATACCTTTTACGTGAAACGTATCATTGGTTTGCCTGGAGAAAAGATTGAGTTCTTGAACGGTCAAGTAATCATCCACGACAAAGCTCACCCCGAAGGCGTCAAACTAGACGAGCCATATCTTTCAGCTGAAAACGTACAGTCATACTTACCAACCCACGAAAACAAGATTATTGAGGTGCCTGCTGACAATTATTTCGTAATGGGTGACAACCGTCATGCGTCCAATGATTCTAGATCTTGGGGCTTACTACATCGACGTAGTATAGAAGGTAGAGCTTGGTTTATATTCTATCCCGTGAATAGTATCCGTTTAGTCCCACATATGGATTACTCCAATACTAACTAAAGCTATTTATTCAAGATTGTGCAAAGCATCAAAATGCCAGTCACCATCGTGAAAATTTAAACTTAGCATCGCAACATTATTGATCGGATAGGCTGGATCATCATTCAAGCTAAGATGCTTTGCCACTGCATCCGATGGCTTTTTTGGGGTTTGCAAATAAGCCAACAACATACGCAGTACCCCTCCGTGACTAACTACGACTATGTCTTGTTCAGTATAAGGCTCAAACATGGTTAGTAAGTCTACAATACGATTGTGCAGCATAAACAAAGTCTCTTCGTCACTATGCTGATAGAGAGGATTTAAGCGATTACGATTGAGCTCAGCTTTGAGTTCAATCACATCCAGATCAGTCTTGAGTCGACCATTGAGCACAGATGGATTCTTCACCTCATGCAAACGATCCACAATAGTTAAAGGAATAGCACCACCAAGCTCTGCTTGAATAATCTGAGCAGTTTGATGAGCACGAACAAAAGGACTAGCAAAAATCTGACTAATCTTTTTAGCTTTCAGGTACTGACCTCTCAACCGAGCTTGGGCTTCTCCTTCTGCACTCAAAGGCAACTCTGGCGTCTGATGCCTATTAGCAGCATTACCCACCGACTCACCATGACGAATAAAATAAATCATACTAGTAATTTAAAATTTAAAATTTAGATTTTAGAATTTTAAATTAAAGATCCCCTTAAAGTTCAGGATAAGTAGCATTCTGTTCATCTGTCTTGATCTTACCTGCCTCCAAAAATAATACGCGCTTCTGAAAAAAGTCCACAACCTCCGGATCATGTGTAGTCAAAATAATGGTAGTGCCTTCTTCGTGAATATCTCGTAAAAGGGACAAAATAATCTTAGTACTTTCTGGATCCAGATTGCCGGTAGGCTCATCAGCAATCAGTACTTTAGGTTTGTGCACCAAAGCACGAGCGATAGCGACACGTTGCTGTTCTCCACCAGACAATGTAGGTGGAAAATTAGTAGCCTGAGCTGCTAAACCCACTCGACGTAATACATGCTGGACACGTTCGTGGATCTCTTTATCCGTAAAATCCCCCGATACCTCCAAAGCAAAGGCGACATTATCAAATACCGTCTTGTCTGGCAGTAAACGATAATCTTGAAACACAACACCAATGCTTCGGCGCAGTACTTGCAGCGTTCTTGGCTTCATATCAGCAATCAATAAACCATCAATACTGACAAACCCAAGCTCGGGTTTTTCTACACCTAAAATCAGCTTAGCAATGGTAGTCTTACCGGCACCACTTCTGCCTACAATAGAAACAAACTCTCCCTTGGCAATTTCAAAAGACACATTATCCAAGACTGCTTTTGAGCCATAAATTTTTACGACTTGGGAAAAGCGAATCATAGCAATTAGCCTAAAGTATGAGGAATTACTTGTTCACTAGTAGTAGACCAATCAGTTGCCTTGAGCGAAAACTCTTTCACCGCTTCAGGAGCAGGAGGTAATAGCTCAGAACCATAGTGGAGACCACTTGGGATGTATACCAAGTGTGAAGGTTCTAGATGATCAATCAATCTCTGCACTTGAGGTTTATACTCTCCATCAGTCAGCCAAACGATTACTCCTTCTACTGTGTTGAGCTGTTCAGTATCATGATCGAGTGAACCTACTTGGCTATCTTGCACTACCAACCAAGTCTTGCCTTCCAAAGAAACTAAAAAACTGCCTTGAGATGGGCCGATCACTGACACTTCACTTTTTTCGTATTCACCCGGCCAGTCACAAATCAAAACATCACGATTGCTACGTTTGGTAACAATAGTCTCAAACGCAATCACCACAGCTGGTTTTTCTTGACTCACCACCTGCTCGTATTTCGCAATATTAGCCAAAAAAGCGACAGTAGCATGACTAGTAGTGACTACCAGATTTTGATCAGACAACAAACGTAATTCCATAGAAAATGTTTAGACGCACGGGCATCATACATGACTACTGCAACACAGCCAATCGCACTGGAGCGACCCCACTCGACAGTGACGCAATTTGAGCAAAAGCACCGGTA
This sequence comes from uncultured Candidatus Peribacteria bacterium, assembly GCA_964514565.1. Taxonomy (GTDB): domain Bacteria; phylum Patescibacteriota; class Gracilibacteria; order RBG-16-42-10; family RBG-16-42-10; genus JAGNZB01. Next base: position 17,822 of record CAZERA010000005.1, read on the forward strand.
GATAAATCAATTACTCGACCAGAAATATACGGCCCTCTATCTACAATCTTCACAATTACTGATTTGCCATTGCCAGTATTGGTTACCTTTACCAGGGTACCAAATGGAAGAGTCTTGTGTGCTGCCACCAATTCACTCATATGCAAGATTTGCCCAGAAGCCGTACGTCTACCTTCAAAGGAAGTACCATAATAACTGGCCTGACCACTTTCTAGTACTTGTTCATTGTCAGGCAACTTTGTACCGATTCGGACTACTTTATCCACAGGATCTTTGACCGTATCAGACTTAAGCAGAGTTTTTTCTTTCAAAACATCGCCAGAATAAACTAACCGGTATTGCTCAGTTTTCTTCCCATTTTCACCTGGCTGCTCTACTACTTCTTTACCATAGGCCAGCGTAACATCTTTCTTTTCTTTGGTAGCAAAAGGCAAGACCACATCACGTTCAAATTTCTCTTCACGTTCAGCCAAAAGCCGAATCTCCATATTGGGCGTAATCCAAGTATTCATCGCTGGAGTGACCCGCTCAGTTGGTTTGAGGGTAATACCAATCTCACTAACGACATCACTCACCAATAAACCACGCGTATCCAGAGTAGTCTTTTCACCTACAAAGTTGATCACCGTGACTGGCACTGCTCTACGCACGATGATCTGCATCCCACTAACCAAGGTATCGGTCATGTTGGGAAACAAATAGTCGTTTTCCATCACCGCTATTTCTTCCTTGGCTAAACACTCGCCTACCGTTGCTTCATCACAATGCATTGGGTAATCCACTCCATCGATCGTCAAAGTATAGACTTTATTAGTTTGACTAGTCTCCGCAAAATATTGATAGCCCGTCCAAATGCTAGCGATCAAAGCAACCACAGGTAGAAGCACAAGCACTAGCTTGCGAATTTTCTTGAGCCGACGTTGATAAAAACGAGCATGCATGGTGTTAAGCTACTTTTTGCAATGGAGCAATAGATGCTGCTAACTTTTTAATGCCCTTACCCGGAAACGCGACACTGACTACATCACCACGTAATTCCACAATGATCCCCTGCCCAAAGCTTTGGTGTAGTACTTTATCGCCCACCTTATAAAGCTGCTCAGCAGACGCAGTCATATGGTTGTCTACTGATTTACCGCCATGCATTGAAGCCAAGCTTGGAGTCCGACTAGCAAAACGGGGTTGTTCACCACCGCCACGATTACCAACCTTCATCATATGACTAGGGATATCAGCCAAGAATCGTGAGGGTGGATTGGCTTGATAGGTTCCATACAAAGCACGACGCTTGGTATAAAAAAGATACAAGTTATTGGCAGCACGAGTCATCGCTACATACATGAGACGACGCTCTTCTTCTGCCTGTTCTGGATCCAACTGGCTACGAGAGTGAGGAAAGATGTTCTCTTCCAACCCTGCTACATACACCGAGTGAAACTCCAAACCTTTTGCAGCATGGACCGACATCAAGGTAACCGAGTCTTTTTGACCATCAGCGAGATTATCCAAATCCGAAATCAAAGCCACTTCTTCTAGAAAAGTAGCCAAAGACAATTCAGGCACCAAATGATCGTACTTCTTAGCCACTGTGAGCAATTCTTTTACGTTTTGATAACGCTCTTCACCTTCCTCTGTACCATCCATCAAATACTCTCGATACCCAACTCTATCAATCACCGCCTGAATCACACCACTAGCAGGCAAAGTAGTACCCAGTTCTTGAATCTTAGCTAACAATTGCATAAAAGCGGCAATTGATTGCTTCGTAGATACTTTCAATTCACCCTGCTCATAAGCTCTTGCTAATCCGAGTTGGACTGAAATTGGCTCAGTACCAAAAAACTGCCGAATCTTTTCCCAAGCTGTACGACCGATCTTGCGAGGGGGCACATTAATAATTCTTTGTAAGGCAATACCATCTTGAGGGTTTACTACCAAAGAGAGATAAGCCAACATATCTTTAATTTCCTGACGTTCATAAAAACGCACACCACCGATAATTTGATACGGTAGGCCAGCTCGCAATAATGCTTCTTCAATCGGACGGGATTGGGCATTGGTACGATAGAGTACCACTTGATGAGACAAAGACTGCCCAGATGTCTTGATCTTATCAATGATCATCATCGCTTCATCACGCTCATCCTGTGCCTCTACTACTTCAATCAAATCACCCTGTTCACGATCAGTCCATAGTTTTTTTTCAGTACGCTGTCTGTTCTTTTCAATAATGGCATGAGAAGAGTCCAGAATGAGCTGGGTAGAGCGATAATTGCGTTCAAGTTTCACAGTCTTCACCTCAGGATAATCTTTCTCGAAATTCAAAATATTACGTATGTCAGCACCACGCCAGCTATAAATCCCCTGCCAGTCATCACCTACGACCGTGATATTACGATACTTCTCAGCCAACAAATGGAGAAATACATATTGTGAGTGATTGGTATCTTGATACTCATCGACCAATAGATAATGAAAACGTTCTTGATAGCGATCTAGTACTTCTGGAAAACGTTGAAATAACAGTACGGTCTTATAAATCAAATCATCAAAGTCCAAGGCATTGTTGGCATGTAGGCCTTGTTCGTACAATGGATAAATTTTAGCTACGGTTTCTTGAAAATAATCATTCGCTTTTTTAGCATAAGCAATCGGATCTAGTAATTCAGATTTAGCATTGGAGATTTGAGCAAGCACTGCTTGGGGAGCAAATTTTTTACTATCTAGTTTCAATTTTTCTAACGCTCCTTTTACTACCTGCAATTGGTCCCCCGTATCATAAATAGCAAAGCTGTTCTTAAAACCAAGATAGTGAATGTCAGCACGTAAAAAGCGGGCACAAAGGGAGTGAAATGTACCAAGTAAAGGTTGACCGACAAAACCCGTCTGAGTGGCCAAAAGCTTCTCTACTCTAGAGCGCATTTCCTGTGCCGCTTTATTGGTAAAAGTCACTGCCAAAATATGTTCACCAGAGACATGCTTCTCAGCCATCAAATAAGCGACGCGATGAGTCAAAGCTTTGGTCTTGCCAGAGCCTGCACCTGCCAATACTAAAAGAGGCCCACGCTCATGTGTCACTACTTGCTGTTGTTCGGGATTGAGCACGTCAAGAATCATAGATAAAAAAGGTACGCGGAGTGATTTTACTTAATTTAGGAGACACGGTAAACTCCTGGCGCATATTTCCTAACTTTATCCCCTATGCGTCGAGCCTCGATAGCAGTAATTAGTTTAGTGATAGTAGTAGTGCTCGGTGGCACTGCTTATGGCTATGTAGCCAATCAAAGAAGCTGGTGGCCATTTGGTAATGCTTCTCCAATCAGTGCTCTTACCAATCCATTGGGACGCTTTGTCGATTTGGTACCTCCAGAAACAGTGATTTACGGTCGTTTTGACCTCAACAATGCTGCTAATGCAGCTACTGTAGCGAGCAATGCTCAGCTCAGTGCTAGTGTAAAAACCATCAAACAAGGTTGGACAAAAGTGATGGCACAAATGGAAGCTGACACACCAATTCCAGCAGAAGCAAAAGCTTTGTTCGAATTAGTTGGTAGTCATGAAGTAGAATTGGCCTTGATCCCCCGCAATATAAGTGGCACAGCAACTAAGTTTGCTGATACTACTAGTATCGTCGCCGGCCTCACAGTGAAGACAGGTGAAGATGCCAACCAACAGATTGTAGCAATAAAAGGTGGTATCAAGAGCGGTCTCAATAGCAGCCAAGATATGGTGAGTACTGATGGCATGATCGGTTCACATAGTGTCACAACAATCAGAATTACTGACAAAACTGACACTAGTGCTCCAGCTCAAGAATTATTCCTGACTAATCTCCAAAATCAACTCTTAGTTTTGACTAGCGATAGCGCTACCATGACTCAAGTATTGAATAATAGTGACACCACCAACCATGCCTCACTCAGCAACCAAACAAGTTTACCAAAACTCCAATCTCAATTAGCTAAAGATCAATTGGTGACTGTGTATATGAATGGTGAAAAAGAAATGCAATGGCAAGAAGCAGTCAACAAGATTACTGGCATGCAACAAGAACCTATGATGGAAGCATTCAACCAAAAAATGCAGACTGCAGTAGCTAATGCCAACTTGTTCAAGTATCAGGCAATATTTGGTACTAGCTTTAGTAGTAGTGGTTTATTGATGACAGCTTATACTAGCTTCTCTGATCCAGAGACTGCTAAAGCTTATAGCAACAGTGGTTTGGTTTATAACACTCAAGTACCTGACACAGCTTTAGTTTATGCTGAGATGCACAACATCACCGCGCCTATGGCGATGCTCGCACCAGTAATGCAAGCTTTGGACGAATCGCTCTCTATTGCGATGAATACCAAGACATCAGTAGCTGCTCAAATCGAGCAAGCAACAGGTCTCAGTGTAGTAAATGACATTGCTCCTTTATTCCAAAAGAATAGTGCATTAACAATTGTGCCTCACCCTCTAGCCATGATTCCAGTTAGCATTAGTTTACTAACAGAAGTGAATGATGCAACCAAGGCGCAATCAACTATGGAGAAAGCAACAGCTGCACTAGTAAAAGCATTCAACCAAGGCTTGGAAGGCGCAGATGTACAGACTGTGAAACAACAAAGTATCAGTGGTGCCAACGTAAACTCATTTGGCCAACTCACTCCAGATGATTATATCTACAACTATGCTGTCCGTGCTAAGGATTTATTGGTAAGCAGTTCACTGGATGAAATGAAAGCATTATTGAGTCCTGCTAAAACATTAGCTACCTCAGCAAACTACCCAGCTTTCCTCAAACAAGCAGGAGCCGTCAACGGAGCTACTTTCATCAATGTACGTGGCATCGTAGAGTTGGTAAAACCAATCGTGATGGATCAATTGAGCATGTCAGCAATGGACCTGAGCAATCCTGATGCAGATATCGAAGCACAACAACAAAAGATGCGTACCCAGGTGGAGACTGAAGTAATGCCTTATCTCAATATCGTCCGCAACATCTCAGCATTTAGCCGTCAAGAAAGTGACATGGTGCGTAGCGATGTATTGGTACAAATGGTCGACTAGTTTTCAGATAGTAGTTCCGAAGAAAAAGACTAAGCGAGAAAAGGGGGCTGTCCTCTATCCGCTTAGTCTTTACCTAATCCGTACAAACAATTGCCGACCTAGCTCAAACCCAAAGGGTCCCCTTTGGGGCGGTAGAGATTCCTCCATTATAAAAGTTCATTATCGATTCCATGCCGACCTAGCTCAACGGTAGAGCGACAGTATCGTAAACTGTAGGTTGAGGGTTCAAATCCCTTGGTCGGCTCCACGAGTCCGCGTTAATACTATGAGTTAATATATTGTAGAAAGCTTAGAGAATTGACAGAAGGTTTATATAATATAGAATTTGGACTAACTAAAACGCCATGGACTCTCCATACCGTAGCAATCAACTCCAGAGTGCACCATCAGAAAGTCCAACTCCAAAATGGGCCAGAATGCTATTAATAGCGATATTGAGTACTTCAACACTACGAGCTAGTGATACTGCTGAGGACTCAATCTTGAATCATCTAGTAGCACTTCCAGCTACAAGTGAAGCGAGATTAAGATCAGCTCAGTCATACTTCGAGGCTGGTATGGCTTGTTACTACAGAAATGATCTAGAGGGAACTATCAGTAATTTTGAAATTGTAAACCGTATTCTTCCATCACAAGCAATGGAAGACAATATCGTAGAAATGAAGCTAAGATCACTTGGTTATAATCACCGCATCATTCATCCTCTACAACAAAATCCTAACAACGGGGCTGAATGGAATGAAATGTCACCTACTGAACTAATCGAGAACACTGCATACTCAGCAGCGGTAAGAAGATACGAGCAAGATGCTCAACAAGTTAATGAGCAAGATAGATTAGTAACCTTACAGCTAGTGACAGGTGAAATAAGTGACCGTGCATTTGCTTTTAGACGACTAAGTGAAGTACAAACAAGCCTCATTCAGGAAATTAAAGTTTTAAGAGAAAGCATCAGACATGAAGATGCAACGCGAACTTTAGGTAATGGCACATGGGATTCATGCGAACCATTTCATGAAGATGCATTCGAGGATTGCCTCACAAGTATCATTGAGCAAAGACAAAGAGTAATTAAGCTAGAACAAGAAGAGAGGCGTTTAAAAACAGTCACAGAGGCTTTAACAGCTTTAGGAAATACACTCTAGTTGTTTGATTCGCTTTAAATTGCTAGTGTGTTTCGACGTAACTGGTGCATTTTGTGAACAGCAAAAGGCATAATTGCATTAACACGTCGCGTTGTTTCTTCAGATATCCCTTTGCCACCAGCTTCTACGCAAATTATATCTGCTACTAAACCACGAGTATTTTCTTTTGACAGCCGATCGCTATTTCCTTATATTCCTCATGCCTCATCAAATGAGTGCAGTGACAATGTAATTTCAGTTGTTCGTTTAAACCTACAAGGGATTGTAGCTCAGTTGGTTAGAGCGTCCGCCTGTCACGCGGAAGGTCACGAGTTCGAGTCTCGCCAGTCCCGCCACTTTGATTGAGTCGCCATAGAATCATCACTATGGTTCTTTTGTAAGCATGTTTGTAGCATTTCGAGCCGAGCGAATATCTGAAATAGATCTTTATACTCAAAGTGAAGATGCCACTATTGAGTTAGAAAGAGTCGAATCAAATAGCTGAAAAATTGCGATGCAAAAACACGACTGAGCGGCCGTGTATTTACAGCATTTTTTGTGGATACTGAAGGCAATCGGATCGGATTACATTCAGCAGAGTAAGTCGATCACAAAAAAACTTATTCAAATTCACAGACAACATTTTCATTAAAACATTTAACCAAAGTACGACCATTTACCATTAGAAAGCTCACTCCCAAAGCTAATAAAAAAACAGCAATAGCCGCTCTAGTACTCAAACCGATCTCAAGCTCATCCTTATTAAGACTAGCTATTGTAGGCGGAATATCATCACAGAAATCTATAGGCACCCCTCTCTTCCCATAGATTCGCGGTGGCGATTCAGCGTCAAAGTATTTAGGTGTCTCTTTCATATGCTTATCTTCTGTTCTTTTTAGCTGAGAAGACACTGACAGGAAGCTTCTCTACTGTAGCAAACTGATAATCAATCACTCCTGGCGGTAAACGATGTGGAAAACCATCCAAATGAAAGGTGAAGTCACCCTTAAAACTATGTGGTGTTTGTCCATTGCTAACAGCTGGTTTGATCTTTTCCAGTAAAGCTCGCCACTTCGAGTGCCCTGGAATACGATCTAAACGCTTGGCATTTAAACCATCTTTCCAATAGAAATTAGATATCATGGGATGAATGCCTGCTACTTGTAGCAGCAAGGCTTGTATTGCAGCATCGACACCATTGAGCGGGCCCAATTGTACTCGATTGAAGTCACGCGACTGTAAACGATCATATTGATTAGGATCCAACTTAATTAAACCTAGTCGAGACACAGCAAATGCTAGATCCCAGATAAACTGATCACGAGAAAAAATTACTTCAGGCGCTAACTCCAATGAAGCCAAAGCGACATTAGTCAACACGTGGTTAGAACGAGGTTTACTATCATATGGTTCTAAAATCCGAGCATCCAATCCTACTCCAGAAAAAGCTACCCAAGGAAAAGCAATGTCCTCCCCTTTTAACCGTTTAATAATTAACTCTCTTACCACCACATCTTGGGCACGAGGATCGCCATCCAAAAAGAGTCGAAAATCACGCAAACTGACTCCCAAAGCTTTGGCAATTAAATTCATTGTACCGCCGGGTAACACACATACTCTATCAGTGCTACGTTCAGGCAGATCACTATCTATTTCTTGTTTTGCACGAAGCCAAGTCCCTGTACCACCATCACCCATCACTGTTACCAAAGAAGAGCCAGGCTCAATACGCGCCAGTGCATCTCGTGTCTGCTCCACTATAGATGCTAAAGCATTGGTGTTTTGATCTGGTCTAAATTGTAGCCAAATATAATGTATCACTTTACGGGCTTGAACTGCGATCGCTTCTATTTCCTTTAGCCGTTTCCAAGCATCAGGACTCTTGCTGGGATCGTTATACTTCTCATTGGTAAAGACATGCACTATTCCGTCTATGGCCTGCATACAAATCAAAAATTGGAGACGGGATGATAGAGCATTAATTAACAATTTACAATGAACAATTGGCAGTTAAGCATATTCAAAACCATTCAGATTTAGCCTACTATTGCCGCGGCTTCTGTTAGAGCTGGTAAACAGTCTAGAATATGTCTGCGCACCAAACGCATTGCTTTGAGAGCGCTACGTGAAGTGAGATCCTGATCTAGACGACCTTGAATTACCGATACTCGCCCTACCGATACTTGCCCACGAGCAATAGCACCTCCTGATCTGTGAGTAACTACCGACAGATGAATGTCAGATTTTTCAGACTGACTAATCTGATCTATTCCTAATGACAAAGCTAAAAGTTGCACTGGCAGTAAAAAACCATTTTTACTTGGAGTAATTACAGGGTTACTTAACCATACTTCCCATTGTTCTGATCCATCATTCACAATTCTAGAAAAATCTTCACGTTGTCCCTTAGTCATCAGTTCATAAGGAGCAATCATTCTTTTGCGAATAGCAACTTGTGCTCCATTACGCAAAGCAAATTCTTTAGCTACTGAAGCTGGACGACGTGACTCAGCACTGAGAGATCCTGACTTAGGAGCATCATAGACTTTACCGTGATTCTTCATCACAAATTCTAGCAATGATCTAAACTCATAAAGACTAGGTAGGATTTTAGGACCGGCAGGAGGAACTGACTGACGGACAACTTCATCCGCGAAAAATTCCAAAGCCATAGAAAAAAATCAATTACATAAAGTAAGTCCCACAGGGGTTACAATCAGTCACCTTTTGTCTCACTAAAGCTGAAAGGTATACTTTGCCTGACCAACTTTTGCTAACTCAGAAACAGACAGATCATCTACAGAACAAGTAGCCATAATATGTTCTTTTTGTATTGGAGAAATAGGCAATTTTACGCCAGAAAACATGGAGATTACAGCCATTTTCCGTGCACCAATATACTTCAGTGAATATTCGACTCCTCTATTAGAAGCTGACCAGTCATTGAGTATCATCACAATCTCATCACCACCATCCTGAGCGACAGCATCTTTCAGCGTGCCGGCAATAGTATGCCACCAACAAATACTTTCACTAAGCGAGCTCCAGGGATCATTAAACAAATCTGGATGACCACGGACAGGTGTACATGAAGAGTGCCGAATACCATTTTGTTCACACAGCTGCCAAGCTTGGCGTTGTGTAGACAGAGAGTTCCTCATTGCTGAAGTTAAAGACTGGTCCCTCAGTAAATTATCTGTCCCAATCAAATCCTCCTTAGGCCACTCGAATAAAACAAGTAAATCTTTCAAAGCTCGCCTTGATGCTGTTCGTTTTTCTAGAATAGCAGTCAAAATAGTACTAATGGAAGCAGCCTTTTGCTCAGTATGATCAGCCAGCAATATAGGCATCTTCATAGTTTGAGCGGGAGCCAAAATTGCAGCAGCAGTTTTTGCCTTTCTAGCAATCTCCCTCTCAATTAGAACACCAGCATCAATCGACATAAGTCTTATTAGTGGCTAACAGCAAGTTGCAATTATCTAATGGGCAACACCCATGAGTAAGGAGCTTGTCCAACATATGGATCTACAGAAACAGGAATATTGCTGCCCATATGAATTGACGTTCTAGTGATCGGCCTAGCAACATGACGAATAGAGCGACTAATACCTCGCCGACTAGCAGTCCATTCCTTAAAAACGCCCACTATAATTGGATAGCGAGGTACTTGCACACGAACTCTATCGAGCTCTCTAGCCAAAGCATGCCAATGACAAATAGCAGCTTTTGGATCATCCTGCCATGGATCACCATCAACAATTTGCGGTGGTGTCACAGTAGAAAGGGAGCTTACCCCTACACCTTGATCTACACACCATTGCAAAGCCGCTGATTGATAGTTGGATGATTGAACTGGATCAGCATCAATATCATTGGCTGGTTGCACAAAATTACTAGGAGGACAGTCTACTACCACATGGACCTCTCGCTGAGTTGCTCGTTTCAACCTATCCAACATCTCTACTAAAGCTACCACACTTAAGTTGTCATTGCTGGCAGCTATAGTAATCAACTGTTTTTTTACCGCGTTTTGAGCCACCACCTCGAGGGCAGATTCGCGTTTAGCTGCATGGTCGTCTCTACCCAATAGTAATGGCATAAAAAACAAATAAGGAAATAACTCTATTACAACTACCATAAACAAACAACTCCCCAACTTCAAACCAAAACTTAATATCCTGCTCATCCAGTGCCGCAGTGATCATATCTCTGATCTCTGACCTTGCATTGTCCCCCCTTCTTCCCTACTATCGCATAGACAATCATCTATCAATTATGGGGAAAAGTAGTTGTGCTCAATCTTGCTCACAGTGTTTCACTCTTTTGGGTGATAGCACCCGTCTGCAGATCTTCACCAAAATCCGTGCTGGTATCGATCAAGTCAAAAGACTAGAAAAAGAACTAGCCGTCAGCCAACCAACCATCTCCCACCATGTGCGATTATTAATAGACAACGGTCTCATCACCGCCAACAAATCCGGTCGCGAAACCAAATACACCTACAACGAAAACTTCGCCTGCCAAAACTGCCAAGTCTTCACCTCCAACTTCAAATAATAAAAAATCTCTGATCTCTGCTCTCGTCCCGCGCCTGCGGGACTGACCTAACTTTCCCATGAGCCTCAATTCCGAATTCACTCTCGACCGTTCACTCTATGATACTGCTGACAAAAGCAGCATCAAATTTAGTGCGGGTACAGGACTGAGTGAAGAAATCGTGCGAGAAATTTCCAAACAAAAAAATGAACCAACTTGGATGCTTGAGAAAAGACTAGCCGCTTATAAACTATTCTGTGAGACGCCCATGCCTAGCTTTGGCCCGAGTCTCGATCGTTTAGACTTAGCCAAAATTAAATACTTCATTCGTCCAGACACTACAGAAAAGAAAAAATGGGAAGATGTACCAGAAAATATCCGCAATACATTTGAAAAGCTCGGCATTCCTGAAGCTGAAAAGCATGCTTTAGCTGGTGTAGGTGCACAATACGACAGCGACATCGTCTACCACAATCTCAAGAAAGAATGGGAAGAGAAAGGTGTGATATTTGAAAACATGGACAACGCTGTCCAAAAGTATCCAGAGCTAGTCAAACGCTACTTCATGACTGACTGTATCGGCATCAATGATCATAAATTCGTGATGCTTCACGCTGCTGTCTGGAGTGGAGGTACGTTTATTTATGTGCCAGCTGGCGTAGAAGTTGATATCCCACTACAAGCCTATTTCCGCATGAATGCTCAAGCTGGTGGCCAATTTGAACACACTCTTATCATCATAGACAAAGGGGCCAAGCTTCATTATATCGAGGGCTGCTCTGCTCCTCGTTTTGAAGCAAGTGCGCTCCATGCTGGATGCGTAGAACTACACGTACACGAAGGTGCCCATATGCGCTACAGCAGCATTGAGAACTGGAGCAAGAACACATTCAATCTCAACACCAAACGTGCTGTAGTAGACAAAAATGGCATCATCGAATGGGTCAATGGCAATCTCGGTAGCGGTGTAACCATGCTCTACCCTTGTAGTGTTTTGCGTGGAGAAGGCGCACATTCTGATAGCTTAGGCATCGCCTTTGCTGGTCCAGGACAAGATCAAGATACTGGCAGCAAAGTAATTCATGTCGCTTCCAATACTACATCTACCATTAGAGCAAAAAGCATTAGCAAAGCAGGCGGCATATCTACATACCGAGGACTGGTACGTATCACCCCAAATGCTAAACACTGTACTACCAATGTTCAATGCGACGCTTTATTATTTGACCGCTATTCAGCATCGCGCACTTATCCATTCATGAAGATTGAAAACGACAGCAGTACAGTTTCACATGAAGCGACGGTAGGAAAGATCAGTGATGACGATATCTTTTATCTGATGAGTCGTGGTCTCAGTCGTGAACAAGCAGTACAAACAATCGTGAGTGGATTTATTGATCCTATTGTCAGGGCACTGCCACTGGAATACGCTGTAGAGCTCAACAAACTGATCGCTTTGGAAATGGAAGAAGCAATTGGCTAATATGACTAATCTACCTAGCTGGCTTACCAAGAGCCAAAAACAATTACAGCAGTATGCAAAAGAGCTTCCTTTGAAAGCTAAGTATGGTCTCAATATGGCAGCATTTTTTGAGCATGCGATAGACATAAAGCCCCACGCACCTACTTTTCGATGGCATGGACCAGAAGAAATAAAGCTTCTGCCTTTAGTAGAAGGTTTAGCAAATCCAGACTACAAAAACTATTTAGAAAAACATTTCACCCACACCGCGGACACATCACGCATAGCAGCACACACCAGTGCCGCCAGTACTGATGGCGTGATCATCGACATTGCTGAGCACTATCAAGAAGAAAAAGGGATGACATTACAAATCAAAACTAATTCTGCCGGTATCAGCTTCGGACATATTATTATTATTGCCAGAACGAACAGTAGAGTTAGGTTGATTACTGACCAGGCAGGCAAAGTAGCAAGCAGTATCCAGCTCAGTGTCTTTGTTGAAAAAGATGCACAGTTCAACCATGTCGCCACTACTAGCGAATCGAGTGAAACCCAATTTAGTCAGCATAAATATTACGTTGCTGAACATGGAGAAATCATCCACATTGATGCTAGCAAAGAAGCATATCAAGCCGAGCGAAGCGTTCAAACCTACTTAGAGGGATCTTTCAGCAAAGCACAGCATTACCATCTCAGTGTACTGGGTGGTAAAGCTAAATATGACTTGCAAAGTATTGTCACCCACAGCGCTCCCAATACCACTTCAGGTATCTTTGCTCGCGCAGTACTGGATGATCAAAGTCACATGATCTATCGTGGCATGATCAATGTAGAAGATGGAGCGAGAGATAGTGTGAGCAACCAAAAAGAAGCGACTCTCATGCTCAGTCCAACAGCCAAGATCGACGCTATTCCAATGCTCAATATCATCAATGACCAAGTCCAATGCAGTCATAGTGCTAGTATGAGTAACTTTGATCCTGAGAAGCTCTTCTACATGGCCACTCGAGGACTTACACCTTTAGAAACTAAACAAATGCTGATCAAAAGTTTTGTTCAAACTGATCTACTAAGTATTGCTGATCCAGAACTGAAAACATGGTTACAAGACAATCTCGATAAGCTTTTGGCTCTATGAGTACCACCAATCAATTCAAATCCAATTTCCCTATTTTTCAAAAGCATCCCCAGCTCGCCTATTTAGACAACGCTGCCAGTAGCCAGACACCTCAGGTAGTGATCGATAGTATGACTGATTATTATCTCAATTACCGGGCCAACACCCATCGTGGTCTTTATGACCTGAGCGAGCAAGCTACCACAGCTTACGAAGAGGCTAGGCACACTATTGCTGACTATTTGAAAGTCGCAGATGAAGAAATTATCCTCACTCGCGGAGCAACTACAGCAATAAACCATTTAGCAACTGCACTCTGTAGCCAATTACAACCTGGCGACGAGATTATTATTAGTAGTGTCGAGCATCACAGCAACCTCCTACCATGGCAACAAGCAGCAAAAAAACATCAATTGATCTTGAAAGTAATTCCTTTGTTACCCAATGGTTACCTGGATCTTAAAGTATATGAAAGTTTGCTGACCGATCGCACAAAGGTAATAGCGGTAGCCCATATTTCAAACGTTCTTGGCATTATCAATCCAATCGCTCAGATCAGTGATCTTGCTCATCAGAAAGGGGCAGTAGTTGTAGTAGATGCATGCCAAAGCATAGCTCATCTTTCTTTCACATTAGCCAGTCTCCATGCTGATTTTTTGGTCTTCTCAGGACACAAAGTTTATGGACCAACTGGTATCGGAGTACTTTGCGGTAAAAAGGCTCTCTTAGAGAAATTGCCCCCCTTCGAATTTGGGGGGCATATGGTAGCTGAAGCTACCTTTGAAGATGCTACCTGGGCAGATTTACCTGATCGATTAGAAGCAGGTACCAATAATATTTCTGGCGTAATCGGACTGGGAAGCGCAATCAATTATACAAAAAGAGTACTCGCTACTCCAGGGATATTCGAACAAGAAAAACAACTCACTCAATACGCGTTAGATGCCTTACTGGCGATACCCGAAGTGAGAATATATGGCCCGATAGATACACAAGATCGCATTGGTGTGATTAGTTTCAATCTTCAAAATATCCATGGTCACGATGTCGCTCAGATCTTAGCGCAAGAACAAGTAGCAGTGAGAGCAGGCCACCATTGTGCAAGACCACTGATGACATTATTAGGAGTAACTAGTACAGTTCGGCTTAGCCTAGCTTGCTACAATACTACCGAAGATATTGATCAGCTCGTTGTTGGTCTCAAAAAAGCATTGCAAATTTTTCACGCATGAATCCATCTATCGATCCTAAGCAACTGAGCGAACAACCACTGACTCCCGAACAAGCAATGTATCGAGAGAATATTCTCGATCACTATCGCGAGCCACACAATCACGGCAGTACAACAACATGTGATGCCCAAGAGCGTGGCCTCAATCCCCTTTGTGGCGACGAGATTACCGTCTATATCACTTTGAGCAAAGATCAAAAAAAGGTGAAAGACATTCTATTCACCGGTCACGGCTGTGCCATCAGCCAAGCAGCAATCTCCATGCTGACTGACGAAGTAAAAAACAAACCAGTAAGCAAAATTCTCACCTGGAACAAAGACCAAGTGCTCAAACTACTTGGAATTCCGCTCAGCATTGTAAGAATCAAATGTGCGACACTCTCGCTCCGAACCATCCAAAAAGCCCTCCAAAAAACAACCGAGCCAGCTTCCAACTAATTGTTCATTGTCACCTGTAAATTGTTAATTATAAAAAAATGTTTTCCATCAAAAATCTCTCCATCTCCATCACCGAAAAAAGCATCCTCAAAGATATCAATCTCGATATCAAACCAGGTAGTATTCATATTCTGATGGGGCCAAATGGCTCAGGCAAAAGTACTTTAGCCAATAGCGTCATGGGACATCCAAGCTATGTACGCGATCAAGGTACAATTACTCTCAACAAAAAGAACATCACTGACTTGCCTCCCAATGAAAAGGCTCAGGCTGGGCTATTCTTGTCACTCCAATACCCACCAGAAATCGGTGGTATCACGGTAGCCAACTTTTTGCGCATCGCATGGCAAGCAGTCAAAAGTGAAAAAATCAGCGCCCTAGATTTTTATCGTGTCTTACAGAAAAAAATGGAGTTGCTCAAGTTAGATGAAACATTTGCCCAACGATTTCTCAACCAAGGATTCTCAGGTGGTGAAAAGAAAAAGATGGAGATGTTACAGATGCTAGTATTAGAACCAAAATACGCTATTTTAGATGAAACTGACTCTGGACTAGATATTGATGCGATTAAACTAATCGGGAAGGTAGTCCTGCATATGCGCAAAAAGAATAAAACTGGATTCCTCATCATCACTCACTACAATCGTTTCCTAGAAGCAATCAAACCTGACTTCGTGCACATTATGAAGAAAGGCAGCATCATTCAATCAGGCACCGAGAAACTGGCAAAAGAAATCGATAAAAAAGGCTTCAATAAGAAAAAGTAGATTCATAGAGTCATTGCACTCAATACAAAAAAGGAGAGCTCACTGGGAGACTCTCCTTTTTCCGAGAACGAACTATTTCCTTATAGACCTGCTTGTAAACTCTTCAAATCTACTAATGGCAAACTATTTGATGGCAAAATACCCCACTTCATATCAGGAGCCATCTTTTGGACAAACTCAAATTGAATCACACCAGGATTAGCTTTGAGCATTTCACCCTTGAGCTTAATTGCCTCAGCTTCAGCTTGAGCCTCAATGATTTTCTTTTCTTTCAATTGCTCAGCTTCTTGCTTTTGATACTCAGCAGTCTTGATCTTTTG
Source organism: uncultured Candidatus Peribacteria bacterium (assembly GCA_964514565.1). GTDB lineage: Bacteria > Patescibacteriota > Gracilibacteria > RBG-16-42-10 > RBG-16-42-10 > JAGNZB01. Next base: position 33,875 of record CAZERA010000005.1, read on the forward strand.
AAAAGCAATTTGTTTCTCTTCAATGGCTGTTGAAAATTCAGCAGAGAAATTGATATCACGTAGTACTACTTCATCCATAGTGATTTTATTTTCAGCAAAACTAGACTTGAGCGCGTTATTCATCTGATCAACAATCTCAGCACGCTTTTCAGAAACAAGATCCAAGGCATCATAACGAGCCACTATCTCACGCAAAATAGAGCGAGACTTTGGTTTAATCACCACTGCACTATAATCAGCCTCATCACCAAGCGTTTGCTTGATCACTGGAGCGTCATCGGCAGCAATATGAAACAAAACCGTAGCATCCATAGTCACTTCCTGACCATCTTGTGAACGAGCCTGAATGCTCTCGTCAGCGGTATAGTCTGAAGCACTTTGAGCAGAGCTCATCGTATAAGCTTGAGTTCGCACATTGTAATGAGTCACAGTCTGCCAAAAAGGAATCTTCAAATGAATACCAGCGGACAATGGATCAGGTAATACTCCACGACCACGATCAAACATCACACCGACGTCACCAGCCTGAATCAAAACAAACCCATCCAGCACCACTAATACTACTGCCACGACCACAAGCACACTTACCACTAACTTCGCACGCAGATTTACAGCCATCTTTTTTTGGTTAAATCGACTCGAGTGTAGTTTAACTCTAACAAGAAGTAAAAAGTAAGATGGAAGAGGTAAAAGTTTTATGAACCATAATAGGTTATTCATCATGATCTTCTCCGCAAATGCGGACTAATAAGCCCATACATTTCTTACCTCTTCCGTTTTACTTTTTACTTCCCCGCTAGAAACGTGGTACAATGTGTAGAAACCAAAAACAAACCCCCATGCCCCCAGCTTGCGTAGTAGCGCCGCGCGCTAGTGCTAAAAACAAAAAACAGATCATCAAGTTTCTGCTTACCCATGAGGTGGATATGCCTTTTTCTGCAAGAGAGCTAGCCAAGCTTCCTCTCTCTATTTTGCTGCGTGAAAAAGTCTATGTGCAGACCGATCACGACAACAACCGCATGCATACCATTCGTGAAATTAGCGCTATGCAGTTTATTCTTTCTCAATCAGACAATGTCTTTACTGCCAATGATCTCCGTATCATGTGTAGTGAAGATTTGTTGGAAGAAGAAGAAAATACTCGTCGCAAGATGCGGAGCAGCACCCAACGTTTACTTTTCTCATAGATATGAGCACTCACATAGCCCCACAACCCGTACAGCTACGCCTGATCCATGGTAAAGGACTTAGTAAACCCAATATCTTTGCCAAAGAAGCACAAAAACAAAGACTGGAATTAGGTTCTATTTTCATCGATACCTACAAAAGACAATTATGGATCAATAAACGTGTACAACAAATTTGGCATGGTACCAAGAGTGAGGCACAGAAAATACTGACACAGACTGGTGCAGAAAACAGCGAGACACTAGCAATGATTACAAGAATCAGAACCAGCTTTCTCATAAGCATCAACCATACTCATGCTCCAGGGCTAGAAGTACTACTAGATTCATTAGCGCTGTTAGCTTGTCACAGTCATCAGATTATTACGGCCCAAATAGATTCAGTGCCAACCCCTAGCCATTATACACGCGCTTATACTTCTTCCGATTTCTTCGCTTTGGATAGCAAGGGACAAAAAACTAACTTGAAACAACCAAACGAACTGGCCGCAACGCTAAGAACTAAAGATCTAGATTTTGACACCAGTGCTTTTGAAAAAGAAATAGTAGCAGGTGCACTTTCAGCACTAAGTTTACCAGTAAAACGCGCAGAGAAGTCGATAAACCACCAACAAATCACCCGCTTTCTCCTGAGTATATTCACCGCCCTCAATCAAAAAAAACTTCTCACTCCAAAACACAAATAAACCCCCATTTATGCTCGAGCTACAAACATCAGATCGATCAAAAGATTCAGTCCATCACCAAATACAAGGACCTGAGCTCACTACACCCCAAGATGCCTCAACCAAAAAAGCAGAACTAGTTGCTACTGGTGATATTAGTCAAACACTCGATGTACTTCGTAAAGATGGTACAAGCACAGAGGCAATTCAATTAGTAGAGAAAGGCACTAAGGTAAGTCTGCCTACTCTTGATGGTACTGATACTTTTACAGCAACAGTAGTAGGACATCAAAGGATTGGCAACGAAGTGTTCACCATTGTACAAGCAGGACCAGACTACCCCACCCCAAATCAACAATTCCGTTTCTCACCCCAGGACTTTGAGAATACTTTTCGAGCAAAACTTGATCAAGAAGCGAAATCAGAACGATTACTCAACACAATAGTACAAGATATATTGGAGCCAGAACTAGACAAGAAGCAAGAAATCACACTCAAAAAAGAAAATGAAATTATTGCAAAAGCAAAGGATCTATTGATGGACAATGACCTTGACGATGAGGTACCTGACGTAGTGACTGGATTGCAGGACATGATTAAAAACCACAACGCTGACTACATTGTTCAGCCACCAGCTGCAGTTGCCGCAGACGCGGTCCAGGACATTACTCCAAAAGCAGCTACAACTAAAACTGAAACACAAACGAAAAGAATCACTACAGATGAACTAAAAGATCTTCAAAAACTTCCTGCTGATCAATTTGTCGCTAAAGTGGTAGCCCAACTGACTACCCAATTTCCAGATCGCCCTATCCCATTGCAGTTAGTATTAGATCAAAGCCTGCTGGGTAGAAGCTATGGAGAAAAAATGAAAGCAAAGGAACAAGCAAAAACTAAAAGCGAAGTCACAACTGCCATTGAAAACGCATTGAAACAACACAATGAAACGGTATTAGTAAAAGTAGACCAAAGAGTGAACGGAGAGCTCAATAAGCTGATTACTAGTGCTAATGGCAAAGAACTAACTCCTGAAGCGTTGGCTGACCTCCGTAAGAATCTTATGCAATTGGTATTAGATACAGGAGCTGGTAGCTATATCAAACTAAGAAATGATATCGATGCAAGAATTCAAGCTTACAACAATAGCATCCTTGACCAAGAAATCAGCGACATTGAAGACAAATATTCCAATCAAACTAAAGAATTACTCACTCAACACCCAACTGGCGTTACTCCCGATGATGAAGCTGCATTCTTACAAAAATTGGCAGCTGAATTAAAAGATACTAGATCACCTAAATACATTGCATCTTTACAACAAAGTGTTTCTGCCCAAATAGCAGAACATCGCAATCAATTAGCTAAAAAAGCGGAAGCCGAAAAGCAAACAACTGCTCAGGCAGCACGCACTGCTGAGATCGAACAAATAGTAAAAGATAATCCAAACATTAAAGCAGAAATCGATACTCTAACTAACAAGTTAGCTGTTCTTATTCAGTCTCCTAATCTTGACGCAACTGGTCAACAACAAAATCTTGACCAGATTGTAGCTGAAGCAAGTGCGTTGTCAGGTATGACTCCTAGTTTACTCAAGGCATTAAAAGGAAATTGGAATGAACTTGTGAAAACTCATACTGAACAAGCGCCACTATTAGCACAAGTAAAATCTTTAGTTGCTCCCTATTTAGAGAAAACAGATGTGAGAATTGGTAAAGATGCAATTACTGAGGTAGCCACAGCACTCAATGCCATCCCCAATCTCACAGCAGGACAAAGAAATGCTCTCTTGAAAGATATTCTCAATCGTTTCAACGAACACAACCAAAACTTGCCTGCAAAAGTAGCAGCCGCTATTCCTCCTCCGTTGCCCAAAAAAGTAGATCTCCCACCAATTCCTCAATCAAGAACTAAAAACAAACCCGAAGCACCAACACCATTAGGTGATGACGCTTATGAAATAAGCGATGATGAGCTAGAACCAGCAACATTGATTGAGCGAGATATGAGTGATCCTAGTTTCAACGCAAAAGCTGATGAACTAGATGTGCTTGCCAGTAAGCTCCAAAATAAGTTGACTAGCCAGAGCAGTAATCAAAACGAATTGATAGACGCTCAAGACCTTCATAATCAATTAGTAAATTTGATTGTAGACGCAGACCTCAGTGCAGTCAGTTTGGAAGCAAAAAAATGGCTAGCTGAAAAAGAAGAAACTATTAGTCAGATCAAGAAAGAGAACCAAGAATTAAATAAAATCGAGGAAATCATTGAAAAATCTCCTGATACAATAACTACAATTCTTAGTAGCAATGAAACGCCTAAGGCGGACGAGATAAAATTGCTGCAAGCAAATATTGATTCACTGCCCAATAGTAAACAAAAAACCGAACTGCTCAACCTCATGCAACGTGTAAATAGCCACACCGAAAATTTATACGCTGCGGATAACATATTACATACAGCGCTAAGTACAGATACAGAAATAACTCTTGATTTAGAGTCACGTATTAGAAACTTAATCCCCGAAGCAGCAGACAAATACTTACTAAATGTTAGAGATCTTATTGAGCAACACAACGAAGAAGTCTATAAAGCCCAGGAACTCAATTCGAATCCTGTTGAAGATACTGCAGTTTCTCCTGAAGAGGCAGCAACTGACGCTGAGGCAAATGGCATCAGTCTTGTTGTTGATCAACTTGCAGCACAAGTATTAGATGAACTAGGACGCAATGAAAAGTTACACACTGCCTGGGAAGAAATAGACCACGACGCAAAATTGGCAAGAAAAAAACTTTTTGATGAAGGGAAAAAAGATGAGCTAGTGGCTTTAGCTAGAAGAGCTTGCTCAAATCTTGGTATAGATTTAGAAGCACAATATAATGACATTCGTACTTCTTATGGAGAAAACGACGTCGAAATAGCCGGTTATACATGTGACAAAAACGGAGACATCATGGTCTTAGTCAATGTATTTGAAAAAGGCTCAAAAATAAATCTAGGCCAAGAAGAGATAGGGATCACTAGTATTTTAGAGGTTAAGTTAACTGAAAAAACTATTGATGCAAGAAATGACAGAACACGTGAAGCTGCTTTAGCAAGAAGCACTGATATTGCCAAACAACTCAATACACTCGACAGCGAGGGGCGCAAAGTTAAAATGAAAGATGCAGTAGACCAGCTAGTAGCTAATGCTTGGCCACAAGGAGAAGCAGCACCAATTCGCACCTTAGGTAGAAATGCAGCCCTGGAACTAACGAATGCAATTGATAAAGCAAAGATACCTGCTGATGAGAAAGCTCTTCTAAAAGAGCATACTAAAGGCATATTTGATGCTGAGCAAAAACGTCTCAAAGAGGCATTTGATGCATATCATGCCGCTGAAGCATTAGCACAAACTCCAGCAGCAAATACCAACGATACAACCATTACCACACCATCAACAGCTGATGTACTTAGCGCAGCCCCAATAGCAACAGTTATTGATACTTCCCTAGTAACTCCAGATGTAGCTGGTGGCCAAGGCCCAGACACTAATACAACAATCGACACTAGCCAAGTCGCCCCAGTTGTTAGTGTTACATCAGATCCAGTTGCGACTCCCACAGCTACCGTAGTTGATGTCCCACTACCAGCTCCTGCTGTAGTGGCTTCAGCAAGTCCAGACGCTGCATCCACAATCGATACTACTAAAGTAGCTCCAGCTATTACGGTCACCCCAGATCCAATTGCCGTACCAGCTCCACAAGCTGATGTATTGGGTGTAGCACCTGTAGTTACCCCAGTCGATGTTCCAGTAGTAGCTGCTCAAGCAGCACCAAAACCAGATGTACGATCCACCCCTGCAGCCGAAATGACACCAGAACAAAAACTTTCATTTGAGAAAAGCCGCGATCAGATTATCGATCAAGTAGAAAAAAGCTTGATATTATCTGATGACGAAAAAACACGTTTAGTGATAAAAGCAGTAGAATTACTACGTACAGCGGATAAGAACACCAATGTATTAGCTGAGCTTCAAAAACTAATGGTTGCAGGTGAAAGACATCAAGCCATCCAAGACGCTTTACTGAATAGTGAACAAATTGCAGATCAAATTCAAACTGCGGTAATCGATGCCTTAGATACTAATAGTCTTGATCACAAAACAAGCGATGCCGCTTTCCAAGAAGTATTAGCAAATTTACCTACAGAGCAAGCACGAGCAAGTCTTCAAGCAATATACGATCAAGCAATTGGCGATAAAAAACTGCGTGGTAATCCAGACAAGATCAAAGCCTTGGTAGAAAAAGCTCTAGCTGATCAAGCAGACCAAAATAGTAGTAGGACGGAAAGTCTCAAACCTCTCTTCAAGAAGATCAATGCTGAAGTAAAATCACACGTCCGCCAAGGAGAAGCACAAGTACTAGGATCACAAACCATCGAGCCTTCATTAGCAGATTGGGAAAAACCAGTACCTACTGAAGCTGAGCTAGCAGCAGAAAAGATGACCCGCGCCCAGAAATTACGTCAAAAGTTAGGTGGCTTTGTAGACCGTATCCGCGGCAAAGCTGCTGATACTACTACCGAGGATGGAGATAATGAAAATGAGACAATTGATACTCCAAAATCTCAAGCTGATATAGTAGCTGGTATGGTAGATAGTAATCCAGATCTCACTGCCGGTGAGAAAGCAAAACTAAAAGCCACAGTACTAGAGCTTTTAGAAAAAGGCACTGATATCAATAAGACATTAGAACAACTAAAACTTACCTTAGCTAATCGCGACGAAGTAAATAAAGCCATCACGGCCTTAGTACTCAATGCACCAGATCTAAGTAAGCAAATGTACTTTACTTTGAGTGCAGCACTCCAAGGTGACTTGAGTGAAGAAAAGCGTCGTGAAGCTCTGACAAAATGGCAAACTACTGTAGACTCACAACTTACTGACCGAGCAAAACAAGTGCTCAAACAAGTCTATCAAACAGCGATGCAAGCTGCTGTCAAAAACCCTAAAGCCGGTATTAGTGTCGACAGACTAGAAGACATGATTGCCAACGGTTTAGCAGAAACTGGCATGATCGAGGCACGTCGCGATGCAGTACTCAATTTAGTAAATACGCTAAGCACCGAAATCAATAAAGCGATCACAGCGAGAAAAGGTCCAGATGAGCCAAAACAATCAGAAGTACTCGCTGATCAGCCAAAAGCCGCTGAGATCATTGCTCAAGCCGTACCTGATCAAGTCAAAGGACCTGAAGTGGTTGACCAAGCTCCCCAGGTCAGTGAAGTACTAGCAGCTCAACCAAAAGCCCAAGCTGAAAGTAACGATACTGTAGAACAGCAAAGAAAGTTTCTAGTAGGTATTGAGAGTTTGATTGCTAGTGCCAAGAAAATAGGTGTCGATTTAGATCAAGCTACACTCCACATGTATGCCCTCAAGTCAGACCAATTAGACAAGGCTTTACTGGGAGATACTTTAGCTAAAATTGATCAACTATTAGCAGGTAAAGCGTTAGATTTAACTGTAGTAGTAAATACAGTAGTTGGTAAAGCTGCAGAAAAAGTTGATGCAAAAGTAGAAAATATTGATCTCAAACTAAATGATCAATTGGTGTCAGCTATCAATACTCTCAATCTCCAAGCTCAAACAGTGGATCGCGATGTCTCCCCTAGAGAATTCTTTGCTTCAAACATGGATCAAGCTTTGAAAATATTAGATAATGTAAATGATCCAGATTTGCGAGATGAATTACGATCAATCCGTAATTATTTAGTAAGCGTACCCAACGATCAAGATATCGGCAATGAACCACTCGCTCGACTAGAAAAAGTATTAGCAAAATATCCAGAACTACTTGCTACTGTCAGTGGTTTCATCAGTCGCCATATTAAAGATCACAACAACAGAAAAGCAATGGCAAGTGAAATTGCTCAACGAGAAAAGACAATGATGGATAATATCCAAACAGCCACTCCAGAAAGTATTAGAACCGAAATTAAAACACTTGAGAAAAAATTCAGCGCAACAATCAATAGACATGGCGTAGACATAGCTTTAGCCCTCATGAATGACAAACTAAGAGAGGCTCAAAACACTGAAGCAGCTACTAAAGAAATAGCGGAGATGTGGAACAATGACCTTACTTTGAACCTCGATAAAATCAGCCAGATTCTTGCCAGTCACCAACTCGACCGCACTATTCTAGACAAAGTCACTGATTTCGCCAAAGCAGCTGGGAAAATTCAGAACAAGGCTACGAGCGAGAATCGCGATCTCTCAGACAATGACCGCAGCCAAATATTGTTTAGTCTCATTCCAAACATCAACAACGTTCCCCCAGCTCTGAAAGTAGCCTTGGCGACAAAGATGACTAGGATGTTTGGTGACTACAATAAACGCCGAGCAGCAGCCAAAACACCTCAAGCACTAGCCTCTTAGTATATGACACACCCAATTCCCACAGCCTTACAACAAGAAGTAAAAGATCTACTAAGCATCTCCACGATTGACCCAGAACTAAAAACCCATATTGAAAGCCAACTCCAAGCAGGCACCATGAGCCCAGCCGTATTCCAACAACTACTCTCACTCCTGCGCGAAGAAGATCGATTGGACAAAGACATGCAAAAATACAGCGAAGACGTACTAACCTTCGATCCAGACCAATACTTAGATCACGTACAATCAGTCGTTAACCACGAGGTTGTTAGCTACCTAGAAAGTAAGAAGTAAAATGGAAGAGGTAAGAAGTTTGTAGAAAGACTGTCCATTCCATGGATATGGACTGATAACAGCTACATTTTTTACCTCAGACCTCTTACTTCTTACCTCCCAGCTGTGGTATAATCACTAGAACAAAAATAAAAATGTCCCTCAATTCCTCCATGTGGATTATTATTGTCGCTTGTTGCGTCATTTGGTTCGGCACCAAAATGTGGCTTGCCATGCGGAGAAACGCGAAGAACAAAGAGCGCGCAGCCAAGCTCGAGTACTATTTGGTGACCATTCCAAAAGCTGATCCAAACAACAAACCAGGCGATCACAAAGAGGTAATTGCGATCATGGAACAAGTGCTCACTGCAGTACACAAAACCCAAAAAGGTGGCTTTTTCAAGATGTTTAATGACGAGAATTACTTTGGTTTTGAATTGTCTGCCAAAAACTTCAGTGACAATCCTGATGGTTGTCAGATTGATTTCTTTATCATCGCCTTACCAGAATATTTAGGTCTGATTCAGAAACAAATCACTGCTTTTTATCCTGATGCCAATCTCGAAAAAGTAGCCCGCAAAGATCAAAGCATTTTTTGGGAGGGTAGCAGTAAGTACGGACAGACTATGACCCTCAGTAAAAAATACATCTATCCACTACGCACCTTCAAAAATCTCAGCGCTGATCCGATGAATAGTTTGATCAATCCACTAGGCCAGCTAGAGCTCAATGAAGGTACAGCCATGCAGATTCTATTGATGCCTGCTGATAAAAAATGGACCAACAAAAGCTTAAAATCAGTAGGACGGATCAGAGATGGCAAGAAAATCGATGGTAACAAAATCTTTGCCGCTATCGGAGACTTTTTTCAACTCTTTTTCAAAGGTGACAAAGACAAAGATAAGCATGTCCCTACTGACGTAGAGCAAGAGCAAATGAAAATGATCAATGAAAAAGCTCGCAAAGTAGGCTTCAAAACTATTATCCGGGTAGTCGGAGCAGCCAGTACTGACGAAAAAGCAGAAAGTGCAGTCAATGCTGTCATCTCTTCTTTTGGTCAATACTCTGATCCTGCGCTCAATGAAATCGAAACTTTTGATAAAATTAATTCAGCCAACACACTCAAGCAATATCGTAATATGACCATGGGTAAAACTGAAAAACTACCCATTCTCAATACCGAAGAGGTAGCTAGTATTTTTCATTTCCCCAATAGTCATATCAATACGACTCCATCGATTCACTGGCAAAACTTCCGCGTAGCAGCAGCACCTGCTGTACTACCAAAAGATGGAGTACTGCTTGGTTACAATGTCTACCGTGGCAATGTACGTGAAGTAAAAATGAACTTCGAAGATCGTTTCCGCCATTTCTATATCATCGGTCAAACTGGTATGGGTAAATCTGTACTGCAAAAAGCCTTGGTCAAACAAGATATGAAAGCTGGGCATGGTCTCTGTGTAGTAGATCCGCATGGTGAGTTGGTAGATGACTGTATGGAGTGGATTCCACCTGAGCGTCTCCAAGACGTGATCGTGTTTGATCCATCTGATACCAAACATCCACTCGGTATCAATATGCTTGAGGCCAAAACACCTGAAGAAAAAGATTTCATCGCGCTTGATGCCATGAATATGATGATCGGTCTCTTCGGTCCAGAAATATTTGGTCCTCGTATTCAAGATTACTTCCGAAATGGCTGTCTTACTTTGATGGATGATGAAGAAGAAGGTGGAGCACTGACAGATATCGTGCGTCTATTTACTGATGAAAAGTGGCAACAATACAAAGTAAGCAAAGTCAAAAACCCAATTGTAAAATCATTCTGGACTAAACAAATGGCCGCTACAGGTGCCCGTGAAAAAGAAGAAATGATTCCTTTCTTGGCTGCCAAATTCGGTGCCTTCGTCACCAATACCACGATGCGTAATATCGTGGGTCAAACCAAATCAAGCTTCGACTTTAGTGAAGCAATGAATAGCAAAAAGATTATCTTTGTAAAACTAGCCAAAGGTCTCATTGGTGATATCAATGCCAATTTGCTGGGTATGATCTTCGTCAACAAAATTCAAGTAGCAGCCATGCGCCGTGCCAGTATCCCCAAGAGCGAACGCCAACCATTCTTCTTGTATGTCGATGAGTTTCAAAACTTCGTCACTGATGCTTTTGAAAGTATTTTGTCTGAAGCTCGTAAATACCGCTTAGGCTTAATCGTCGCCCATCAGTACATCGCCCAGCTCGTGAAAGACAACAATGAAAAAGTAAAAAACGCCGTGTTTGGTAACGTCGGCACCATGCTCAACTTCAAAATCGGTGCCCAAGATGCTGAGTATATGGAAAAAGAAATGGGACCAGTCTTTGCAAGCAACGACTTGATCAACCTTCGTGGTTTCAATGCCTGTATCAAAATGTCAGTAAATAACATCATTACTCCCCCATTTAGTCTCAATACCATCAAAGACTTTGATAAAGGTGAAAAAGAAATTACCAAGCTCGCTACCGAGATGTCTCGCCTCAAATATGCTCGCAATGTCAAATACGTGGGTCCAGAAATTCTAGCCCGTCTAGGAGATATCAACATCAATAATATTGCTTAGCCTATATGGAAGAATTACAAACCACACAACCCGAACAACCATTAGTACTCAAAGACGATGCTTTTGCTACTAGAAAACAGCTAGCAACCATGTTTGAAAGTTTCTTGGTAGCCCGTATGCAACAAGGCCAAGTAGAGCCTGATGCCGCCAAAGGTATTGCTCAGCAATTTGTAGAGATATTCCAAAACGCTACTTCGGTCGAAAGCCAAAGAGAGGCAATTACCCTCTTAGAAAAAGATCAAAACCCAGTACTGCACAATTTTGCTTTGCGAATTCAAGAAATGAATGAAGTACAGCTAAGACATAATCTCTACGACTTCATGCTTAGTATTGCCAAGAAAGGCGAACTAGCAAGCGCTAGAAGTCTCTATAAACTATTCGACACTGGTGAAATACATGACACTGTCAGTCTTCAAAACATCATCAAAGCGAGACAAAACAGTATGGGCATCAAGGATGCAGCAGTGGCCCTCAAAGTAGCCCTAGAACAAAACAAACAAGCTGGTGCTGCAGCACAATTAGATCAATTAATTCAATTAGGTAGTATCCAATCCCAAACTGACTTAGATCAATGGCAAGCCCTCATACCAGGCTATGTAGTACAGTTACCAGCACCTGATGCTAAATCTATTGTGTTTGCCAAACCTCAAGCTCATACTCAAGCTCAGAAAATGGGACAGCTCCAAAGAGCATGGGAGGGTGTTCATAGATTGGACAAACAATTACGCCATTTAGTTGGACTCGATAATTAAACCTATATGCATAAGCATCGTTTATTCTCACTGATCGCTACATTTATTTTGATTATTTCTAGTGTGATAATAGAACCTCGTGCTATTCAAGCAGCAGCCATTACTTTCTTGGATGTACCTGTAACAAATCCAGCTTATGCTCCCATTAGTCAACTAGTAGCAGCAGGCGTCATTAGTAGTAATCCTTATTTTTTTCCCAGTCGTCCACTAAGTAGAGCTGAGCTAAGCAAGATGCTTATTGGTGCGGGACGCTACCAATCTGTTTTTACTGGGTATACCAATCCCACATCTACTTATTGTGATGTACCAAGTAATCATTGGGCTGCCAGTTATATCACCACACTGACTACCTACCAAATAATTAATGGCAGCAGTACAAACCAATGCTCTCTTTCAAAAAACTTTTATCCTGAACTGTCTATCACCCGAGCTGACGCTAGCAAGATGATTTTGAAAATGTACTCATTATCATTCAATGATGATCCATTCTCAAACTTCAGCACGGCAATTCAACTAGGACTAGTAGAAGCTACTGGTAATCCATATCAATTACTAACCAGAGCTGAGGCAAGCCAAATTATCATTCGGGCTATGACTTACTATAGTGAGCATTATTACGAAATAGTAGCTGCTCGCAATCAAGTCAATCAAACCACTAGTAACACTACCTATTCTAGCAGATCGAGCAGTAGAAGCAGCCGCTCAAGTAACGATTTTGTACCACCAACCAATTCATTTACCCAAATTGTTTTAAATGGTAATAGTGGTAGTCCTAGTAACGAAATAACGACACCAACGCCCACACCAACAGTATCTGCTAGTCCAAGTAGCTCTCCATCAGCAACGCCTTCTCCTTCAGCTACACCAACAATTAGTGCGAGTCCATCCACTTCACCGAGCCCCACTTTTTCGCCTACACCATCACCTTCTAGTTCTCCTTCGACATCTCCATCTCCTACCAGTAGTCCATCACCCACTCCTTCGAGCTCACCAAGCAGCACGCCATCAGCGACACCTTCGCCCACTGCCACACCATCAACTACACCATCACCAACGACCTCACCTACTCCATCAGTAGATGATCTCACTTATCAGGTTGGTAGCGTCAGTGTGCAAGATTACTGGATTTCTACTACAGGCAATGACAGTAACCCAGGCACACAGGCTCAGCCATTTGCCACGTTTACTCATGCTTGGTCATTGGTACCACTCAATACCACACTCACATCAGGATTCCGCTTCCATGTATTAACAGGTACCTACTCCGCTCCAGATCTCTACATTGAAGATAGATTAGGTTCAGCAACTGCTCCAGTCATTTTCCAAGGTGAAGGATCAGTTACCATCAATGGCAACTTCAACTCTCGCAATTTGAAATATATTTATTTCCTCAACCTTTCTTATATTAGTCCCAATGACATCATGCATTTTGAGCTTGGTGATCATATTCTCTTACGCAATATGACTTTGCGATCAAATGGCCGCAGTGCGCATGAAGGTCTCAAAGTAAATCAAACTCATCACATGTATATCGAGGACTCTGATATTTCTGGTGCTGATGACAATTCTGTCGACTTTGTGGCTGTTCAATATGGCCATGTCGTGCGATCAAAAATTCATGATAGTGGTGACTGGTGTATGTATACCAAAGGCGGCTCAGCTTCACTGCGCATCGAAGGTAATGAGTTTTATGATTGTGGCACAGGTGGTTTCACAGCCGGTCAAGGTACGGGTTTCGAATATATGACCGCTCCTTGGCTTCAATACGAGGCCTATGACATCAGAGTTGTCAATAATATTATTCATGATACAGAAGGGGCGGGACTTGGTGTCAACGGCGGCTACGATATCCTTATGGCCCACAACACCATGTACCGAGTAGGCTCTCGTGATCACGTCATCGAAGTAGTCTTTGGCGTCCGTTCTTGTGATGGCGAATTGGCCAATTGTGCAGCTCGTCATAACCAGGGTGGTTGGGGCCCATCTGTTACTGGATCCGATGTATACATTGGTAATAAGCATGTACGCATTTTGAACAATGTGGTCTACAATCCTACCCACTTGGCAGACCAAATCTTTGCCATCTATGCTCCTCGTGCCACACCATCAGGATCAAATGCACCAAATCCAGCCATTAGTGATACTGATCTAATCATCGCAGGCAATGTTATTTGGAATCCCACCTCTGGTACTCCACTAGGTGTAGGTGACAGTCAAGGTTGTCTAGACAGCAATCCAACTTGTAATGCTGCTCAACTAACAGCGAATAATGCAATCAACACAGTCCAACCCAATCTCAACAATCCAGCCACAGGCAACTATCAACTCCAAAATCGTTCAGCGTATAGCAGCCTCGCTGTACCATTACCCACATTCACTTGGTCAGACGTACCAGGCACAGGAGTCCCCACAGATACCACAGTGACCAATCTAGATTACCCAAGCTACCGTGATGGATCAGCTGCAAGCAGTCGTTTCCCAGGAGCATACTAAAAGTTAGGTCAGTCCCGCGCATGCGGGACGAGAGCATAGGGCAGAGGTTGGCTTCTGGGAATAGAGTCGCACTGCTCTTCCTCTCCCTGCGTCATGCCGAACGCTACAGCAGTAGTAGGGGTATTGTTGTCACCTCGACCAGAAGAGAGGTCCGTCAACAATGCAGCCAATTAGTATTCGATAGCCTACCAATTCAAAACCACCCGACTCTCTGCCTAGTACACGCAGCATTATGAATTTTGAATTCTCCATTGTAGAATGAGCTGGTAATTTACCTCCACTTTGCAATGAAACGCCTCCTTTCCTGCTTGGGTATAGTTAGTCTTTTCACCAGCGCAGCGCTAGTTCATGCTGCTAGTTTTAGTGATGTTCCAAATGATAGCCCGACCCAACGTTACACTGATTACTTACTAGACCAAGAAATTATCAGTAATAATCCTCAATTCTTCCCTGCGCGTACTATTACTCGAGCCGAATTAGCAAAAATGGCAACTAATGCCGGAATTAAATTTGATGTATTGGCACAAAGTGGCAGCAATACCCAACATTTCTGTGATGTCTCAGCTAATCATTGGGCTTCAAGCTATATTAATATACTTGGTAAAGCCCACATAGTTAGCGGTTCTTCTACCAATACATGTAGCTTAGGCAAACAATTCCTACCAGATCAACCAATTACTCGTGCTGAGGCAATCAAAATATTACTCAATCTTTTTCAGATCACACCAAGTGGCAGCACCAGCTTTAGAGATGTAGATAGCAATTTATGGTATAGCAGCTACATCGCCGCAGCTGTCCAAGCCGGCATTGTCAATGGATATAGTGATGGCACATTCAAACCAAATAACTTCTTGACTAGAGCAGATATGAGTAAGGTCTTAGTCCTTGCTATCGATCACCATACAGGTGAAAATCACCGCATGGGAGTACTACCAACTAATGAACCATTAGCGACCACACAACCCACAGCAACGCCAACACCCACACCAACTAGTCATCCTACAACAACTACAACCACATCTTCCACAATCTCGGCAGGAGCAATCAATATATACGCATTGGGAGACAGTCTGACTGCAGGTGACCGCGATGAAACTGATCAACAAGGCTATACCAGCCGATTATTGACACGTATAAACACGCTCCGTCCAGGTTCACAAATGCATGATATCGGAGTATCAGGTGTCGACATTAGTACTCTTGCAAGCAATCAACTACCTCAAGCCTTAGCTGCACGTCCTCAGGTGGTGACTTTGCTGATTGGTAGCAATGATATGTGGCAAGATGGTTGGAATGATACTGATACATCTGCAGGTACTATTCAAAACTACCGGGAAAATATGGACAGCATTCTTTCTCAGCTCCATAGCGCCGGTATCAAAGTGTATGTTGGACTTGTAGATGACCAATCACAGCGTCCAGTGGCACAAGGTAGTGGCATGGGACTCAATGATACCCAACGCTCCCGCATGTCACGGATTGCTACTGCATTCAACCAAATCATTCAAGAAAAAGCAGCCCAATACGGTGCAACTCCAGTCGATTTTTATCACACTACTATCTTTACTAGCTCTACCACTTTGTCTGATGATGGAAATCACCCTAGTGCAGCTGGATATGATGCAATGGCGAATGTTTGGTTTTCTGCGATGCGCTCTGCTCTTTAATTCCTTTTGTTATGGAACAATCCACTATCGAGCCCCCCAAACCAACCTCTTTTCCCCTGCTATCAATCTTCAGCGGAATCGGAATCTTTATCCTAGATCAAATCAGTAAGTACTTGGTAGTCACTTACAATATTCCATTTATCTACAATGATGGTGTAGCGTTTAGCCTGCCACTCACCAATACCTTTTCGCTGATTGTAAGCCTAATACTGATTATGCTGCTGATCTTGTTTGGTCAACGACTTTATACTGGCAAACACATGACTTGGTTTAGATTAAGCTTGGGGCTGGTTGTAGGTGGCGCTATTAGCAACCTAATTGATCGCCTTACCAACCCTGGCGTAATTGATTTCATCAAACTGCCCTATTGGCCTACTTTCAATCTTGCTGATGTGGCAGTGAGCTTTGGGATTGGTATCATGATGGTACTACTCTATCAAGAGCAGAAAAATTCTAGCGATAAAGTACAAAAGCAGTAAGAATGACTTGATATTGACAAAAAAACTACCTATACTCGGATCGACTTCATTAACTATTCTTTTGTGTTACGTATTCGTCTGGCCCGTGTCGGTCGCCCCAATCAACCTCGCTATCGCATTGTGATTTCTGAGCATACTGAACCTGTAAAAAGCAATTACCTAGAAATTATTGGTAACTATGCTCCTACTGAAAAACCTAAAAAACTAGCTATCGATCTTGATCGCTATGGATACTGGGTTAGTAAAGGAGCTCAACCAACTAAAACTGTAGCTGATTTAGTTAAGCGCGTTTCTTAACAGCTTTTACCATGACAGGTGACGAAAAAGTGTCGGCAGATTTGGCCTTCCTTGAATACATTCTCAAAGCAATTGTTGATTTTCCAGAACAAGTGCAGGTTGTTCGTAGTATAGACGAACTGGGAGTATTGCTTACTGTAGAGCTAGCCGCTGCTGACATGGGAACTGTTATTGGTAAAAATGGCCAAACAGCCAACGCCTTGCGTATGTTGCTCCGAGTAATTGGTGCCAAAACAAATGCACATATCAATATGAAGATTGTAGACAAAGCCCGTCCTGGTGTAGAATTAGAGGAAAACTCATCTACACTCTAATTTAAATTTATGTGGAATTACCTCGTTCAAGTTGGCAGCACGGCCCAAGCAACAACCAGAGCCGGAGTGGATCTCGCAGTTTCTGATGGTGGTTATAGCATCTTGGAACTGATCAACAAAGGTATTGCTTTAGTAATTCTAGCTGCTGGATTCCTTTCCATCGTATTTATGCTTTGGGGTGGTATCCGTTTTATTATTTCTGGCGGCAAAGAAGACAAGGTAAAAAGTGCCGTACACAGCATTCGTTACGCTTTGATTGGTCTGATAGTAACCATTCTTTCTATCACTGTGATCAACCTAATTGGTAGAGTATTCAACCTGCAATTAGTAAATTACTTAAACTTCGATGCAATCATTGAGACAATTAATGGTCTCTTCAGTGCAGGCAGCAATACACTTCGCTAATTGATCTTTACCACTATGTGGCAATATTTACTTGCAATCGGTAGTCCGTCCCCCAGCTCATCATCAAATATCTCTAGAAATATTCTTTCTGGCAATGCTCTTTCTAGTATCCCAGGTATCCAACCAATTACTGATGTAGATACTGGCGTATTGATCAATCAAATCATTGCTTACGCTATCATTTTGGCTGGTTTCCTCTCAGTAGTATTCATGCTCTGGGGTGGTATCCAATTCATCATTTCTGGTGGCAAAGAAGATAAAGTAAAGACAGCTACAGGTACTATCCGCTACGCTATTATCGGTTTGATTATTACTATTTTGGCAGTCAGTGTGATCAACCTAATTGGCAGAGTATTCAATCTAGACCTCGTTAACTACGTAAACTTTGACCATATTCTTGAGTTGATCAATAATATTGTTAATTTCCGATTCAACTAATGGCTGATTCATATTCATTTGATGTCGTTTCT
Organism: uncultured Candidatus Peribacteria bacterium; assembly: GCA_964514565.1. GTDB lineage: Bacteria > Patescibacteriota > Gracilibacteria > RBG-16-42-10 > RBG-16-42-10 > JAGNZB01. The sequence goes on from CAZERA010000005.1 coordinate 51,889, forward strand.
GAATACAATGAACAGGAGCTGACCAATGCTCTTGACCAAGCAAGACGTGAATTTGCTACACGCTTTGATTTCAAGGGTATTTTTGTAGAGATTACCCATGAGAAAGATGAAATTAAAATCACTACAGCAGACGAGTTCAAGCTCAATGCTGTAATTGAGGTACTGCAACAAAAATTGGTTAAAAGAAATATCTCCCTCAAGATTCTAGATCTCAGCAAAAAAATGGAGTCAGCTCAAAATGCGCAAGTCCGCAAAATAATTCCTTTGCACAAAGGGCTCAAGCAAGAGGTAGCAAAAAAGATTACTAGCTTACTACGGGACAAGTTTCCTAAAGCTAAAGGACAAATCATGGGTGAAACTGTACGTGTAAACTCCAAGAGCAAAGATGAATTACAAGCCATCATGACCCTGCTCCATAGCCAAGAAGATACTTTAGAAACAGCCCTTCAATTCAATAACTATCGCTAATATGAAATTACAAGCTCTCGTTACCCTTTCCGTACTAGCAGTTAGTCTCACAGGTTGTGGTGAGACTGGAGGCATTGTAGCTACTACAGGACAAAACCTTGCTTGTCTGTCTGGCACATGGCAACAAAGCATGACTGATCTCCAAAACCAGTACAATCAACTGATGCCTGAAACGATTCACGCAACTGTAGTCTCTGGTACCAGTACATTTACTTTCAACGCTGATCACACTTTCAGTCAACAGCTCAACAACGTAAAAGTACAAAGCAATATCGCTGGCAATGGCCTCGATCCAAGCATTGGCAACAATATGACTATGGAGATTGGTATGAATGGTACAGTCACCGGTCAATACAATACTGATGCAACTGGCGCTCTCTTTTTTGAAAATATGAATGCTCAAAACCTAGTAAGTAGTACTAGCATGAACGGCCAACCAATGATGAACAACCAAAGCATGGGTATGTTACCAACAGGCACACGTTCTACAGTCGCTGCTACTTGTGCGGGCAGCGATATGACTCTCAATTATATTATTGGCAGCAAGACAGTGGCTTTACATCTTAGTCGTTAATTCCACATTGATGACGAGTGAATAACTAACAATGAATAGTGAAAAGTTTAGCGACTATCTGTTGTTATTAAACTATTAGTTACTCATCATTCATTATTAATTCGCGAGTTAGAATAAAAACTACCATCACAACAAAAAAAGCTCTCTACCATTATAGTAGAAAGCTTTTTTGTTACTGAACGAAAAACTACTTAAGTTCCACAGTAGCTCCGACAGCCTCAAGTTTCTTCTTGAGTTCTTCACCTTCTTCAGGTTTAACATTTTCTTTAACTGTCTTTGGAGCAGCATCAACCATTCCTTTAGCCTCAGCAAGACCGAGACCAGTAATCTCACGGATAGCTTTGATTACGTTGATTTTTTGTGCACCAGCTGAAGTAAGAACTACATTAACTGTACTCTTCTCTTCACCACCAGCAGCACCCGCAGCAGCAGCTCCAGGAGCAGCAGCCATCATCATAGGAGCAGAAGCACTAACACCAAACTTCTCTTCCATAACCTTAACTAAATCTGCCAACTCGACGATAGAGAGTTTCTCTACCAAATCAAGAATTTTTTGTGCATCAGCACCTAAAGTAACATCTGACATAGAATAAAATTAAATATTGAGTAAATAATTAGGCTGGCTTCTTTTCAGAATAGGCCTGGAGCACACGAACGAAACCAGAAACAGGGCTCTGGAGAGATCCGACAAAACGACGTAAAGGTGAGAGCATAGTACCAACCAATTGGGACAAGAGCTCTTCGCGACTTGGCAAACTAGCTAATGTATTGATTACAGCACCAGAAACCATCTTGTTCTCAATGATACCAGCGACAATTTTCAGTTTATCAAATTGCTTTGTTTGTGCCTTGATCATCTTTGCCAAAGAAACTTCATCGGTATAACCAAACACCACACCGATAGAACCTTCCAAGACAGAGTCATCGAAGCTATCTACTTTGGCATTTTGGGCCATGAGACGCATCAAGGTCTTCTTAGCAACTTGGTAATCTACACCGCTAGTTTTGAGAAACTTACGTAATTTTACCGTATCAGCTACAGTCATTCCCTGAAAATTGACGAAAACAGAGGCTTTGCTCTTCTGGAAATTTCCTTCGAGCTTGGCCAATATCTCCGACTTTTTTGCTTTGGAAACAGCCATAAAAGGGTAAATAAAAAAAGAAACTTTGTATCGGAGAGACACAAAGCAGTAATTGTTTGGAGAAAAACGATTCTGAATGTATGTCTCAGCGGGACTTATTGTTTGGTGAAGACCAAAGTAGCCTGCTATCTACGACATACTCAGGCTAGCAAAGAATAGGATCGCATGTCAAATGCACTAGGCGTGACACGGAGTGCTCAGTAAAAGTTTTAGACAAATCAACCAATTGGTGTCATAATATATATCAGATAATCCACATGGATCACATGGGAAAATTAATACATGCCAGCTTTGGCCAAGCCCGGAAAGCAAAACCAGCTGAAGAACATAGCGAAGAAATCAAAAAATCCCAGGGTGTATTGGTAGACTTTCTAGAAACACGCACGAATCAGCCAAATGATGAAAGGGCTAGAGTTCGAGCTACTTTTGGTACCATATTAGCTGCATATGCTCCTCCAGTAAAAGCGCCAACCTTATCAAGCCTCCGTACCAACTTGAACAGACGGATATGCTTGGCTATAGCCCAGAGCCCAATTGATAGTGGCGAATTACAAATCAAATCTGACACACTACATCACAGTAATAGTCTTGCAGAAAAAGTAAAAAGTTTACGCGGTATTCGAGATCGATACAATCAAGCTTTGTTAGCTTGTATTAGTAGTGCCAATCATTTTAGTAGTGGACGGACAACATCTAAGAGTGCCGAGGCTATCTCTGCTCAATGGGATGCTACTTGTACAGCAATTCTTGATTCACAACAATATCAAAGAGTACACAAATATCTTGGCGAAGAAATAGATCGGACGATGTTTGATATCTTGATCAGTAAAGACGCGGTAAACGTGATTGAAGATGCCCACACGATGATGACATTATTGAAGCATGTTAAAGCGCTCCCCCGTTCTCAAGACAATGAGCATGACTCGGTAATTAAACATGCTGACGTTGCGGCTCAAGCTATCTTAAAAAGATTACAGCTAACCCTACTTAGTCGTGATCAGACCAGCATACGAGATCGAAAGCACAGCAAACAAGAAATCAACCGAGTAATCCAATTACTCAATGGCGTATTAAAAGACACATTTAGCACTACAGTAATCCTTACAGATTTTCAAAATGACACAAGAGCAAGCTCTGCTAGTAAAACTATCGAGACAGAACTTGCCCAGCAGCAACCAATGGACATTGAAGAGATATTAGCGATACTCGCTTCTATTACAGACCAGATTGAAAAAGAATACCTAGTAGCTACTCCACTCTATCAAAAATTACTTACCTGGCCACATGAGACCAGCCAAGCTTTAATTGATTATCTTGGCGCCAAAGGCCTGATCACTACGGCGACCAGAGCCAAACTACTTGTTCAATTAGAACAGCCACCAAAAAAGAAAAAACGCGGCTAAAGACTAACGCTGTGAACGTTTACGTGCATTAGGATCTAGTACCATCTTGCGAATACGAATATTGTCTGGGGTGATTTCTACCAGCTCATCTTCACCAATATATTCGAGTGCCTGTTCTAGATTCATAATACGAGCTGGAGTCAAAATAACATTTTCATCACTACCAGATGCACGCATATTAGTCAGTTTCTTTTCGCGACATGCATTTACTTCGATATCCAAGTTCTTAGCACTTTGTCCAATGACCATACCAGCATATACCTGGTAATTAGCACCAATAAAGAGCTCACCACGTTCTTGAATAGCAAACAAAGCATAAGGACGAGTCTCACCAGTCTCAAATGAAATAAGTGAACCATGAGGCTGTGATTGGATGTCACCAGCAAAAGGACGATAGCCGAGCAAAATACTATTCATAATACCTTGTCCTTTGGTATCAGTAAGGAATTCACTTCGATAACCGATAAATCCACGAGTAGGAATGACGAAAACCATAATATTACGGTCGCCTTCCATTTGCATATCAGTCATCTCAGCCTTACGTTTACCCATTTTTTCAATCACAGTACCAGCAAATTCTTTTGGTACTTCACAAGTCAGCTCTTCGTATGGTTCCATTTTTTTACCACCTTCTTCTTTGAAAATAACTTCAGGTTTAGCTACTTGCAATTCAAACCCTTCACGACGCATTGTCTCCAGCAAAATAGACAAATGCAGCTCACCACGACCAGAGACAATCCATTGATCAGCTGAATTGCTATCTTCTACACGAAGAGCCATATCAGTCATCAACTCACGATAGAGACGTTCACGAATTTGACGAGTAGTTACAAAGTCACCTTCTTTACCAGCAAAAGGGCTAGTATTGACTGAAAATACCATCTTCACAGTTGGTTCCTCTACAGCAATGATTGGCAATGCCTCAGGTTGATCTTTATCAGCGATAGTGTCACCAATCTTGAGATTATCAAGACCAGCCACTACCACAATATCCCCAGCCATTACTTCTTCAGCACCTTGCATAGCCATACCTTCGTAAACCAAAAGTTCGGCAATCTTTGCTTTCTTTTGTGTACCGTCCCGCATCATATGCAAAACATCTTGGCCTTTCTTGAGCTTACCACGGTAAATCTTACAGATACCCAGTTGACCTTTGTAATTATCATATTTCAAAGCAAACACTAAAGCTTGCAATGGCCCTTCCATATCACGAGTCCCTTCTTTTACATTAACTAAAATAGTATCTAGTAGTGGCATGATATCAGTCATACTAGCCAGATCAGCAGTCATACCTGCTTTACCAAGTGCTCCTGCGGCATAAACAACTGGGAAATCTGCTTGTTCGTCTGTAGCTCCAAGCTCAATAAACAAATCAAAAGTTTTATTGAGTACCCAATCGATACGCACATCTTTTTTATCGATTTTGTTGATGACTACAATAACACGATGACCAAGAGCCAATGACTTCTTCAATACGAAACGGGTCTGTGGCATAGGACCTTCCTTTGCATCAACAAGTAATAGTGATGCATCAACCATACGCAATGTACGTTCTACTTCTCCACCGAAATCAGCATGGCCAGGAGTATCTACTAAATTGATTTTCTCACCTTTGTAACGGAATGAAGCATTCTTAGCAAAGATGGTAATACCACGTTCTCTTTCCAAATCATTGGAATCCATCATCTGTTTTTGTTCTTCACCAGATTTTTCTTTGATGGCTGAAGTTTGCTTCAACAAGGCATCTACCAAGGTAGTCTTGCCATGATCCACGTGGGCAATAACGGCTATATTTCGGAGCATAATAGAAACAATAATGAATTTTCGCCCTGCCAACCTAAACGATTTATGGCTTTTTGTAAATCACAATACCGTATTTGGTTTCGAACCAATTCGAAATATTGTCTCATTTTTCTCCATATGAACAGTAACTAATCGTTCTACGCCAACACTATCAGTATCATCAGGGCCAGAAATATATTCACACGTACAGACTCCAGCATCATTAAAACCAACAATGCGTTGATATCCAACTTTCTTTTCTTTTTCAGCTTTACTGACGTACGCTAAAGCAATAGCCCATCTTTTTTGACGAACTATTGCTGACATCATCGATTGTGCTGACTGAAAAAGTGCACGCAATAGCTCGCCTTGTAATCCTTGACTACGTAAAAGCGCGATATCATCAACTTCCAATAAGGACTCAAGCAGCCCTGGCAACACAGATCCCGCAGGCAACTTAAAATCTGGCTCAGGACTAGGGTACTCCAACTGAGGAGACTTGAGGGTAGTAAAATATCGTACCAATAAACGGTATTGATTCATCATCACACGTACAGTCGAGATCAAATCCAACTGAAGTATCACTAATAGCTCAGACTGAACAATGGCCGGCTGACAAGCCACAAAAGCCCTAGTCTGTGGTGAAACACATTCCTGAAAAAATTGATCAATACGTTCGTCCACAATCTTTGGCATGATTGAATAAAGAGAATTGATTCTAAAAGAACCACTATCATTGTCAATCAGGTAAATTTCACAACTGAACATTTATAGTTACAACAGGGGTGGGATGTCCCCCCGGGTGGGAGGGTGGTATCTTGAGAGAGCTGAAAAGATCATATGCAAATAGCTACCGAACGACTCCGCCTTCTCAACGATCACAATTATCAAGCTGGTCCAATTGTTTACTGGATGAGTAGAGACCAAAGAGTGCAAGACAACTGGGCCTTACTCTATGCTCAGTATTTAGCCAACACCTACAAACAGCCATTAATAGTCATCTTCAACCTAGTACCTACTTTCCAGGAAGCGACATGGAGACAGTACAGCTTTATGTTTGAGGGGCTGCAAGAGGTAGAAGCGGAGCTGAAGGCATTGAACATCCCCTTTCACTTACTGCTAGGCATTCCTGGCGAGACTATTCCTCAGTTTATAAAAAACTACCAAGTAGGAGTACTAGTAAGTGACTTTTCTCCCTTGCGTATTTATAAGCACTGGAAAGCTGAGATCAATAAGAAAATTACTATTCCATTTTATGAAGTAGATACCCACAATATCGTCCCTTGCTGGCATGCCTCACCCAAACAAGAATTTGGCGCTTATACATTGCGTCCAAAACTGAATCGATTGCTTGATAATTTCCTCACAGAGATTCCTTCAATCCTGCCACATAGTTATAACACTTCTGCTACGAACAATGTTGATTGGGCGCAAGCAAAAGCAAGCTTACAGATCAACACGGAAGTACAGCCAGTTGATTGGTGCATACCTGGGGCAAAAGCAGGTAAATTACAATTAGCTAAATTCATAGAAGAAAAACTAAGTTTGTATGACACAGGCCGCAATGATCCGAACCAACAAGCACAATCCGACCTTTCTCCTTATTTACACTTTGGCCAGTTGTCAGCTCAATACGTCGCCTGGACCATTAAGGCTAGCGATTTCCCCGAAGAAACAAAAGCAGCATTTTTAGAAGAACTCATAGTTCGTCGCGAATTAGCAGATAATTTTTGTTTTTATAATGCCAATTACGACTCATTCTCTGGATTTCCCGCTTGGGCGCAGCTCACCTTGAACGAACACAGAGCTGATCCACGCCCCCACATCTATTCTTTATCACAGTTTGAATCAGCCCAAACCCATGATCCATTATGGAACGCCGCCCAGCGACAAATGGTTAGGACCGGTAAGATGCATGGTTTTATGCGGATGTATTGGGCAAAAAAGATATTGGAGTGGACCGCTTCCCCCGAAGAAGCACAAGCAATAGCGATCAAGCTCAATGATATCTATGAGCTAGATGGTCGAGACCCCAGCGGGTATGTAGGCATTGCCTGGTCTATCGGTGGGGTCCATGACCGCGCTTGGTTTTCAAAACCAGTATTTGGCAAAGTACGCTATATGAACGCCAATGGATGTGCTAGGAAATTCAATGTCCAACAATATATTGATCAATATGCTTAGCTAGTTACGCTCAGATCAATTTCATGCTAATAATAAATAGCTTTTGAACTTCCCCAATTGTGAATATATTTTTACAGATTACCCAGTGGCTTGAAGCTCTAGTAGATAAGGTACCGCTCCCTCTTTTTGTGGGATTAGGTGCTTTTCTAGAAGAGGTCATTGCTCCTATTCCCTCCCCTTCTTTATTGACCCTAGCTGGATCAGTGGCAGTAAGCAAAGGACTCACTTTCCCTGACTTGCTTTTCTTAGCTGTACTTGGTGCGCTCGGAAAAGCGTTGGGAGGTTGGGTATTATATTATTTAGGTGATGTAGCTGAAGATGTTATTTTGAAAAAGTGGGGCAAGTTTTTTGGTGTATCACACACCCATGTAGAAAATTTTGGTAAGAAATTCCACAAAGGCCATTGGGATATCTGGGTACTGACAGCTATTCGAGCCTTGCCAATCATTCCCAGTGCGCCAGTCTCTATTGCCTGCGGCATTATCAAACTAGACATCAAGGTCTATCTGCTAGGTACATTCTTGGGCAATATACCCCGCAATTTGATCTTCATGTACTTAGGATATAGCGGCGTAAAGATCTTTACCAATTTAGTAGACAATTTAGACAAAACAGAATCGCTGGTGCAAATAGCAATTTTCGCCTTTGTACTGGCATTGATTATTTGGAGTTATTGGAAGAGAAGTAAGAGCAAAACAAAGTAGCCTTTACTTTGTCGATGGTCTTTCGTAGAATGCCCCTGTTTTTTGAGGCCTCATCGTCTAACGGTTAGGACATCGCCTTCTCAAGGCGTAAATCGGGGTTCGATTCCCCGTGGGGCTACCAACGAACGATCATTCAACGCTTAGTAAGCTAATGATTAGGATTCAGTCTTGTTGCATATAAACAAGGCTTATTTTTGATCGTTCGAAGGATGAGAATGAGGATAAGATTAGTTTTGGCTAATTTATTTGTTTCTTTACTCGAATTTCTTGCTTAATCTTATCTACATCGACCCCGTTTTTACGCATTAGTACTTCAGTACGTGTTTTTATTTCTGCATTCATTGCTTGCAAGAATTGATCATGAGCACAGTGTGGATCTGATTTCGTAAAAGCCAATGAATGATAAACTTCATCCCAATAGCTAATATCTCCGTATAAAATCGCCTGATAGTTAGCCTCCATACAATCAATTGCCTTGGCTACTTTTGCTTCCGATGACTGTCTTTCTTCAAATTCATTCCATAAGCCATATATTTCTTCACCGCCCTCATCACCTAACATTGCTTTGATTTTAACAATCTCAGCACGCTCCATCTCTCGTTTTTTCTGTTTCAATTCAGGATGTAGTAGCGCAGTAGAATAAGGTATATCTCCCACCTCAGCCTCTACGATATCATGGACAAGAAGCATCTTCAGCACACGCAAACCATCAACTTGATGTTCTAGATGTGGCTGCATCAGCATAAACATTACAGCAAGCTGCCAAGAATGAGCAGCAACACTCTCTTTTTCACCATTGGACAAAGTATTATCACGTTTTTGGCATTTTAGTTTCTCTGAAAAACGCAGGAAGTCTAGGATTGTAGCTACTTTTGATGCGTCAGACATATAGCAATTACAGGAGTTTAAATGTCTTGATAATTTGTTTTGATTCACGGTAGATAGCATCCCATCTTGCATCCTCAGCACCAGGATAGTCAGAGTAATCACCACTACTAGAGTAAAAGAAAGCATACGTCGCATTCTTTTTCACCATTGTCATAGGCGCATCAGTAATAGCAGGATCTTCTTGTGAGTTGAGCGGTACAGCATAAAGCGTAATCACTCGGTCCGCTCCATTGGCAGCTACAAAGCTCCATACTGATTTCACTGGCATTGTTTCTTTATAAGTAGCTGTCACATCAGTTACTTTTGGCATTCCCCAGCTTCCAAAATCCATTGAGAAACCATATTCACTATTAGTATAGAGCGCTTGGGGAGAAGACTCAGAACTGGTAGTTGCAGATGGCGATGAAGTCATTAAGCTGCTTTGCATATTTAAACTTGGCGCAATAGCATCTTTCACTTTCTGACAACCATTGGGCAGACCACTACCATCACTGTATCCACTGCCACAGCTAGAAACAAATAACAAATATGAAGGACTTACTTTGTATGGATAACGGCCAGCACCTGCTTCACAGATATCGAAGTCATGTTTGAAGTCAGCCTCTGATCCATAATTAAGTTTATTGGGCATAGCTGTAATCACCAACTCATTTGGACTTTGTGATGCACCAATGAATACAAAGTGATATTCATTGGCTACGTCCGTTGGTGCAAAGGTCTTTAAGACTGTAGCAAAATGCTCTTTTGTTAGATTGTTACCACAGGAAGCAGATGCACTAACCATGTCATCCAAGGCAAATCCTTGTCTTACTAGAAATGTAGTTTTAGTAGGACTCTTAACAACATCTGATTGATCAAAACTAAATTCTGGAATCACCATAGTCGTAGATGTAGCTGTTGGTGATGTCGTACTCATTGATGCAGTTGGAGTCGAGGTAGGCAGATCAGTTGACATCAAGGTAGGTTGCGCACTAATAGTTGGCACCGGTGTGTCATTGATTACTGGTGCAGGAGGTGTACCACAAGCTGACAGAGCAACACAGACCAAACCGAGTCCCCAACTTTTTAAATTATTTTTCATAATAAAATAGATAAACAGGTAAGTTATAGTTAATCCCTGCCAAATGCACAAGAAAAAGCGCTAGTATAAAGGCAGGCCAGTTTTTGGTAAACGATCATTAATGATGTCTGCCAAGAGAGCATTGATCCATCCTGTCCTAAAATCAAATGGAGCTAGACTCACCATATCTAAATTCACCCATCGAATTTCTAATATCTCCTCCAGATCATAAGTAAAGTGCTTTACATCTTGTTTAAGCTCCACCAAATACACATGCTTACAAGTGGACTCTGCTTTCTCATGCACAATGCCAAGATGCCTATAGCTGTAGAGATGCGATTTTATACCAGTCTCCTCTTCCACTTCTCGCATCATCCCCTCATCTAGACTCTCTCCTTTATCCACTTTCCCACCTGGCAGTCCCCACTTGCCACACTTATCCTTAGGTTTATTAATCCTCACCAAAAGCACTTTCCCCTGAAAAGTAACAACCGCCCCAGCAGCAACATGAATCCGAAGTGGCCCTTTCATCCTAAATAAAAGTAAAATAATACGAGATATCAATCCTCTCCAAGCCCACAAAATTCTTACCTCTTCTCTCTTACTTCTTACCTCGCTAGTATGCTATACTACTAGGAAACACAAATATCAACCCCCATGCCTTCCCCTCTTTTTTCCTTGATAAAAGGAGCTGAAACCATATTCAATCGCTACAAAAGAATCAGTATTGCACTAATACTGATAGTCTTGATTAGCACACAATTCCCACTACTTCAGCATATTGCTATCACTCAAGCAGCAGATACAATCAGCAGCCAAATTCATACATTTAACTACGCCTTTCCAACAGTACAAGACACAACTAATGCGCCACCTGGTGTAATCCTCAGACACGGTGACCAATTCGGTTTCTTTGCCCAAATTACCAACAATAGCGCTGTCTTTTCGGCTACCAGTCCTGATGCTCAGATTGAAATGCCCTCCTTAGTAGATTTCGATATTGTCACAGGAGGGATGAGCAGCTATACCGATTTAGACTGTAGATACGTGGTACAGACTACAGGCACACTCAATTACAACGCAGATTATTTTGGGGCTGGTACAAGCTGTACTATTAGCATAGCATCAGGAACAGACATTCATCTTGCGGGTACAAGTAGTATTGGTGTTGGCCAAACTGGATATTTTAGGCTTACTGGCATGCAGGCCCAAGCAACGACTCCTTTTAGTCCTTTTGTATTGGCTGCCAAAGGCAGTGGAAAAGCAAACTTAAACAGTATATCGGTAAATACTGGACAACCAAGCACCACTTACCTAAAAATTGGCGATGCTACTATTAGTGGGTCAATTTTTTACGACAATGGGACACCAGTTGACGCTGACAATGGCACAAAACAACTATCTGAATCACTAGTAACCACACCGGGTAGTGTCACTGCAGTAGTATCAGATGGAACACGAAGCTATACCGGATTAGTCGACGGCAGTGGAAACTATTCAGTTCGTGTACCTGAAAACAATGAAGTAGGAGCTACAGTCTACTTTATGGCTACTCCTATTATTCCTAGTGGATTCAGGGTAACTACACCTTTTAGCTCAACATGGGTCCTCCCCACTGGTGATAGCGCCACCCAAAACATCGGTATCAATAATCAAACTGATCTTTCTATCTCAATGACTGGGTCCCCAGGCACAGCCACTCAAGGCAGTGCAGTCCAATTCGATACTACCATCTCCAACCACGGACCAGCGGCAGCGACTAATGTTCATGTATCTATTCCATCTAGCGGCTCAAACTACTCATATTTAAGTTCCCTCCCACCGAGTGGGACTACCTACAACTCCTCTACAGGTGAATGGATTATTCCTGTCTTACCAAGTGGTGGCAATCTGACTATTTATATTACCATTTCATTAAGTGGCTCTGGCACAGTAAATTTCACGGCTGAAGTCACTGGTATGGATACACCAATTAGCGATTTTGGATCGCCGGACCAAAACTCAGTGCCAAACAATCATCAATCAGCTGAAGATGATCAGTTTACTAGCAGTGTTAGTGTTACTGCCGCCACCCGTATTGATGGCATGATATTTGAAGACACCCACGAAAACCACACCTACAATGGACCAACAGATGATCCGGGATTACTTAATGTCACAGTCAATTTGTACGACACCACAGGACCAGAAACATTTGTGGCCTCAACACTCACAGATGCCGATGGCCAGTATCAATTCAATAGTGGCATAATTGCTAGTCACAACTATCAGGTAAGAATTGTCGATCCAGCAGGATACGACTTAACCTTGGGCGACAATACCCAAGACATTACCAATGCAGTCAGTGGAGCAGTTTATACGCTAGATTTCGTAGGCTATTTCCATCCTGGTAGCATTAGCGGAATGGTATTTATTGATAGTAACTACAACAATTTCCGAGACGGAGGTGAGAATGCCGGGTTATCAAATATAAATGTTGACCTTTTGACCAATACTGGGGCGTTGGTATCAAGCCAACTAACCAATGGGGCTGGTCAATACTCATTTCCTGATTTACATGCAGGTGGTTACATCCTCGACTTTGCCACACCGACCAATTACGGTTACGTAACACCAAATATTGGGCCTACCGATACTGATAGCGATATCATTGCGAGTTCAGGCTACACTGGAATACTCGATGTAGTCTCCAATAGTATTTCCGCCAATATTGACGCCGGTCTCAACTTACAAAATGCTGACCTCACTATCTCCAAATCAGCAGATCGCACCAATCCTTTAGTAGGCGATGCCATTACGTATACCATTCGGGTTTACAATAATGGCCCACTAAATAGCAGTGGTAGCATAGTCACGGATATCTTACCTAGCGAAGTAGAATACGTATCATCTCATACTAGAGGAGCTGGCGGTGGCGGCACATTTGATAATAATACTGGACGATGGTCATTACCTCAAATCAACAGTGGTGAGGAATCATTTCTAGATATTACTGTCCAGGTGATGAGTGGTAGCACATTTAGAAATACTGCGAGTATTACCACTAGCGCCCAACCAGATAGTGACAGCAGCAACAACTCCTCTTTTGTCGATGTTTTTGCCTCTATGATTTCTCCTTCTCCCACTCCATCAGGTTCACCCTCACCATCGACATCACCTACTCCTACCACCACGCCTACTCCCACAATTAGCCCATCTCCTACCGCAACACCCACACCATCCAATTCGCCAAGTAGCTCACCCAGTCCGACTCCATCAGCCACACCATCAGCGCAAGCTAGTCTCACCATCAATAAATATGTACTAGCCACCAATAGTACCCCAGGTGGCGAAAGCTCAGATAACAGTGGTGGGCCTCAAGTCAGACCGGGTAGTGAACTTACTTACTATATCGATGTAAGTAATGATTCAGGGATTACAGCGCACGGCATAGTAATAACTGACACATTACCGTCTGCCCTGAATAGTTCTGGTTGGACATGTGCAGCTACTGTTAAAGAGCATGGCCCAGTTGACCATGATATCAATTTCCCCGGACCATGCGAATTACAAAGTAACGGCACTCTTTCTGGCCTGCCCAGTAATTTAAGCAATACTGACACCCTCCATATTCGCCTATCCAACCAAACCGCTCCCACACAACCAGGTGAGCTTTGTAATACGGCGTCGGTCCAAGCTGATCAGGTCAATACTATTAGTGATCGCGCATGTATTGTCGTGATTGCACCAGCACTGAGTCTCACAAAGACTGCTAGTCCATCACAGGTCATACCAGGTGGAACCGTCACCTATAGCCTCACGGTCACCAACAACGGTACTTCGCCAGCCAATAACGTAGAAATTATTGATGATTTAGCCAATACTGATTTACAAACGAATCTCATTCCTAGCTGTGTACTCTCTACTCGTCAGATCACTATCCTCGATGACGGCGCATTCACTCCAGAAAATCCCAATGCTATTCATTGGAATATCGGTACACTGGCAGCAGGACAGTCCACTACTGTGCATCTTCGAGCAGAAATCAGAAACGATTTAACTGCTAGTACCAACTGCCGCAATACAGCAGTCACTGGCGGTAGCAATGTCAGTACCACCCAAGCAAATGTCACTATTCGTGTCCCGGTCATTACACCGGCAGGAGCAGCACTTACATTCACCAAAGAAGCAATCAATGCACGAAATAATTATGTATTTGTACCTGGAGAACATGTTCAATACAGACTAACAGTGAACAATACTGGCGAGCAAAATAGTGAGTCACTTACTATTCGAGATCCTGGTAATAGCCCTTACCTCAAAAACAACACTGCCCAAACTAGCGGAGGTATCATCAATAGCATCAATCCCCTAGTTATTACTGATCTATTAGTATCAGGTGGCAGAAACCATGTAGCGAATTATGATGCCACCATTACCAGTGCAGATCACTTCCCACTCACTAGTTTTAAGCTGCACAAAAATGCTGATAAGACTGATAAAGATTTTTATCCCGAAAAAGTACAAACTAGTAGGCTGAGAAGTAATAATGATAGTAGTCCAAGTGACATACTCAATGCTCCCGATGGCAATGGCGTCATTCTTGGTAGTAGGGGCTCTATTACACTCAGTGCTAGTCGTAGTGGCAAAGTAATCGTAGACGGCGATGGAGACGACTTTTGTCTAGCAACACTCAATGTCCAAGCAAACACACGCTACCGTGTTTCAGTCAGTCAGAGTGATAATCAAGATACATTTGAAGAATTGGGCACTAGCAATGGCAAGAACAACTGTTTTGATTTGAGTGATGCAGATATCAACTGGGCTAGATACGTCAAGATTGAAGATCGCTCAAACAGTACAAGCACAATCACCAGCTTCGGCTTGGACGCAGTTTGTTTATTGCATATAGGAGGTCTAATCGACAATACAGCTAACCTCTCTACTGATGACCGACTCATCGGTAGCAGTACCAGTACAATAGTAGTAGACTTCACTGATATATTTGATTCACCACTCAGTCCAACAGACTGTCGCACAAAAAAACAAGCGCGCGTAAGTGAACTACAAATCCTTCCGCTACCACCAATTGTTGAAGCAGCAATAGTAGAACCACTGCCACTAGAACAAAACACGCCGATTGAGTTACCAAAAACTGGTAGTGAGACAGCTCTAGTAATTATCCTAAGTAGTAGCTTGGGAGCACTACAATGGTATCGCACCAGAAGACGTAACAAACAGAAGTAAGCCGAAGGGATCAATCCGAACAATAAATAAACGCAATGATAGTTCACCACCAACTATCATTGCGTCATGTTAACCATCTCAGAAAATCTCTGACCTCTGCTCTCGCACCTCTGACCTCTATTTGTTTCCTTCCTTAATCGTTTCCCACTCAGCCTTCAAATCATCTACCAGTTTAGCGATCACCTCTTTGGTCCATTTTTTCCCTTTAGAGTAAAGCCCGACTGCTTCTTCTACGATCGCATGATACTTCTTTTGAGTAAGTTTTGATTTTGCGCCTAGCTGTTCAATCATAGCCAAAACTTGGGCACGAATCTCAATATAATTGTGCTCCAATTCATTGCTCACCTTACCAAAAGTACTATAAACAATTTCTTGTACTTGCGTTCGAGTCTTACCAAATTTCTTGGCCAAAGTACCAGCTTGCTTCACCAGTTCTTTACGTAGTTGCTTACCAGACTTTGGGGCCAATACCAATCCCAAAGCAGCACCAATTGCTGCAGCTACAGCTACTCCTAGTAATGCTCCACCATTTCCACCCTGATCTTGCTGTGCCATTTCATAAATTTAATCGAGGTCACTATACCTGTTTTTAGGAATTGACCAAAATATTTTGCAATATTGATTGATTGAAAAACAGCCCACCAAAACAAAAACAATCTCCCCAATCAATACTAAAAAATATTTTAGGGATAGAGCCAAATAAATTGATCAAAACTCACCTTGAACACCACCCCCAGAGAGACTACCTTGTGTACAAGATCTTGTGGCAAGAGTGAAATTTAACCACAAGATATAGCATTAACGTTATCCTCATGCCCCAAATCCTTCAGATCAAAAAACGCGATAACAACATCGTAGATTTTGACGTTCAAAAAATCAGTCAGGCTATTTTTCATGCTGCCCAATCAGTCGGTGGTGATGACACCATCGAATCCGATCGCTTAGCACAGTTGGTAGCTGACATGCTCAACCAAAAGTTTAAGCACACTTCTATTCCTTCAGTAGAAGAAGTCCAAGATATCGTAGAAAAAGTCTTGATCGAAGAAGGTCATGCTAAAACAGCAAAAGCTTACATTCTTTATCGTGAGAAGCGTCGCCAAATTCGTGATGAGCAAATGAAGCTTATGAATGGTTTCACTACCAAGCTTCCATTTACAAACAATGCCTTACGCGTTATTGCGGGCCGCTATTTGGTACGTGATGATGAAAAAGGTGAGATCATAGAATCTCCTGAGGGCATGTTTCACCGTGTGGCTGATTCGTTGGCTGCGATTGAACGCAATTATGGCAAGGGGGACACTGAGGTAAAACATACAGCCCAACAATTCTGGGAAGTACTCAGTAGTTTCGAATTCACTCCAGCTGGTCGTACTTTAGCCAATGCAGGCGCACCGACTCCACTGATTTCCAACTGTATCGTCCTCCATATGGAAGACAGCATGAAAGGTATTTTCAAGACATTGAGTGATGCTGCTTTATTACAAAAAGCCGGTTCAGGATTAGGCTTCCCTTTCCATTTACTTCGTCCAGCCGGTGCTTTCTGTAAGAGTTCACGTGGTACCGCTGGTGGACCAGTTTCTTTCCTCCATGTCTACAACGAAGCGTTTGGTGTCATCAAACAACAAGGTCGCCATGGTGCCAATATGGCCGTTATGAAAGTGGACCATCCAGATATTCTTGAGTTCATTCACTGCAAAGCAGTAGAAGGACGGATCAAGAACTTCAATATCTCAGTCGGTATCACTGATGCTTTCATGGAAGCAGTAAAATCAGAGAGTAAAGAACCTTGGATGTGTCAGTTCAATGGCATCCAAATGAAGCCACGTCGAGTTTACCGCAATAAAGATATGGTAATTGAAAAAATTGAAGACGAGACCCTGACAGCATCAGAACTATTGCACGAAATCGTAACTGCAGCTTGGCACAATGGTGAGCCTGGTGTGGTATTCCTCGATGCCGTCAACCGTACAAATCCAGTACCAAAACTAGGTAGCATTGAAGCTTGTAACCCCTGTGGTGAACAATTCCTCCATGACGGTGATGTTTGTAATCTCGGCTCAATCAATCTGGAAAAATTTGTAATAAAGGGACAAGTCGACTACGAACGCCTCAAGTATGTCACTGGTGTAGCTATTCGCATGCTGGACAATGTAATTGATCTGACTGACTTCCCTGTAGAAAAAGTAAACCTCACTTTCCGTGGCAATCGCCGTATCGGTCTAGGTATCATGGGCTTTGCTGATATGCTTTACCAACTCGGGATCCCTTACAATTCTGAAGAGGGTATCCGTACAGCAGAAGCAGTAATGAGCACTATTCAAAAAGCTTCTCATGACATGTCTGAAAAGCTCGCTGATGAAAAAGGCATATTCCCCAATTATGAATTGAGTATCTTCAAAGAGCGAGGTGTCAAAATGCGCAACGCTGCTTTGACCACTATCGCACCTACTGGCTCAATCGCCATGATTTACGATGTATCTAGTGGAGTAGAACCATATTTCGCTTTGTCTTATTACAAACAAAACGTAATGGGTGGACAGAGCTTGTATTATGGCAATAAGCACTTTGAGCAAACCCTACGAGATCGTGGTATTTACTCTCAAGAGCTCATGCAAAAAGTAGCTGAACATGGCACTATCCAAGATATCGAAGAAATTCCTGAAGATATCAAAAAAGTGTTTGTTACTGCTATGGATATTTCTGCTGAAGATCATATCCGCATGCAAGCTGCTTTCCAAAGACATATCGACAATAGCATTTCAAAGACTGTGAACTTCAACAACTCTGCCACCAAAGAAGACGTCATGAATGGTTATCTTCTCGCTTGGGAATTGGGCTGTAAAGGTTGTACTGTTTATCGTGATGGTAGTCGTGAGATTCAAATCTTGAGCATCAAAGGCAAAGACGTTAAAAAATCTACGCAAACTGATGATCAAGAGAGTCCAATCGATGCTCAAATCAATCTAGAAGTACAAGAACTCAAAAGCCTCTCCAAAGCTGAACTGATGAAAAAAGGGATCTGTCCTGAATGTCAGAATAAGCTGGTCAAAGAAGAAGGCTGTGCCAAATGTCACAACTGTGCCTTCTCTGTCTGCGCTCTGTAGATCGTAAGTTACGACAGTTAAAACAAAAAGCTCAGGTCATTATCCTGAGCTTTTTTGTTTGTACCCAAGTATGAAACGAGCTATAACATGAAGATAGTGAATAATGAATAATTAAAAGTACAAAGTTAATTTAAAGCTCGCATCCTAAACTATTAATTTTTACTTCTTAACTATTCACTCCCCTCCCCAGAAAACTATGACCCAAGATCTATCTTTGATTCTGCCCCAAGCGATTATTAGAATAATGGGACTTAGCTGCACCCAGATCGGTTTTTTTGCTTATAGTGAAAATACCCAGCTTCGTATTAGTCACGATCGCATTGCTTCACTGCCAGAACATTATGATTTCTTGGTCGCTTTGGACCCAAATGACGTCAGTGAATATCAACCACTAGTCAAAAAATCAGGTATTATTTTGTACAATGAAAATAGTATTCCTACCTTAAGAACCCACAAATGGTTTGATCCAAGCAGAACGTATATCCCTATAGCGCTAGATAGTTTCGCCAAGCTCTGGGGCCCAGCTGATACGCTAAAGCCATTTGTAGCATTGGGAGCTTTAGCTGCATTAGTTGGATTAGACACCGAAACCCTCTTTCATTATTTGCCGATCAATACTGAAGTGCTCAAAACAGCATATCAGGATTGCATCACTGCAGGCTTTGGCTACATCAGTGGACTAGATAAACAGACTACATATCAACTCAAAGCGCTATCGCATGATAGCTCCAGACTCTATATTAGTGGTTTCGATGCCATGTGCTTAGCTTTGCGCAAAGTAGATGCGACGACTATTGCTACTGCTGAACACAGCTATAACTTGTTTGGGGAAGCACTAAAAGACAGCTGCCGGCATTATGGCATTGGAGAACTTGAAGGCAGCGCTACCCTTTTGGCACCGCTCCATTTAGTATCAGCATTACAAAGTGCCTACCCCCACCATGTACTGATCATTCATCACCATGACGAAACAGCTCTTTTTGCCGCTACATCGCAAGCTAATAGTTATTTAGCTTCTGACATGGGTTCACTCTACAGCCATATCTATTTGGCAATGTTGAAACAACAAGTAGAAAATAACGGCACCGTGATCTTTGTAGCAGACCATCTTCTTATGAGTTATCAGACCCTCCATGAGCTCCCAATCCCTAGCGAACAAATGTATGAGCCGTATTCTGTCTGGGGTAGTGAACGAGCACGCATTTGTATTTTAAGCACAGGCAGTAGCAAGGGCGTAATTATCGAAACCCAAGAGTTGCTCAAAATAGCCGAGGTATCCACCAAGTATATTCACTTCAATCACAGTCGTGACACAACAAACTGGCTCCATGCCAACAATAATCAATGCGAATTAGTACTGATCACCACACCACTGACCATCAGTGAAATACCCGCTTTGACTATCCCCAATCAAGAAATTGGTGAATGGCATGATGCGGTGCATTTAAGCCAAATAATTCAAAAGACAGTACAAGATCAGAATAAAACACCGTAAGGATTTGACTCAATGGCAAATTTGTCATAGGGTAACCTGAAAAGAAAAGTGTTTGCTGTTCCGATTAATGCAAAACAAAAACTAATTTTCTGACCATTATATATGTATTATTTCCCTTCCCCCGTATGGACATTCCTTTCAAAGAAATTGACGAATTAAAACGCGTTTTAGCTGAGGCAAAAACTATTTTGTTGATCGATCCCGTTGGTATCGATGGTGACTCGATTGGTTCACACTTAGCTTGGCGTTTAGCATTAGAACAAACCGGCAAAAAAGTCTTCCATTTCTGCCTCTCTGAACTACCTCCCAAATATACCTTCTTACCGGGCCACGAGTTAATTAGTCGAGAACTACCTGACTTTGCTGAAATAGATGTAGCGATTCTCTGTGATCAAGGAGACTTCATGCATGGACTCAAGGACAAGTACAATGATCTCAAGACCAGCTGTACTATCATCAATATCGATCATCATTTTTCCAATCAAGGCATCGGTCACATCAATATTGTGATTCCTGAAGCTACGTCTTCCACTCAAGTCACATTTCATTTGATGCAAGCTATGGGTGTACACATCACTCCAGATATTGCTACTTGCTTACTCAATGGTATCTACACTGATACTGGTAGTTTTCAACATAGCAATACGACTCCCGAAGTACTTTCTCTCGCTTCGTACTTATTGAAACGTGGAGCCAATTTTCGCTCAATCGTTCACAACAATTTCCACTCTATGCCCATCAACAAGTTGCGTATTTGGGGTCGAGTACTAGAACGAGTGCATTTATCTGAAAAACAAGTGAGTGTATCAGGCGTTACTCAACAAGATTTTAGTGAAACTCAAACAGGCCCAGATGCATTAGAAGGAGTGGTAGACTTCATGACTGGCATCCCACAAAGTAAATTCAGTGTCCTACTTTCAGAGAGAGCCAACAATGTGGTTAAAGGTTCATTTCGCACATTGAGAGACGATATCGACTTATCTGCCTTGGCTCAACTCATGAATGGTGGTGGCCATCGCAAAGCATCAGGATTCTCACTGAGTGGTAGTCTCAAAATAGACTCCAATAAAATTAGCGTCGTACCTGCCGCTTTACCTACTAGTTAATTCCCATCTCCTGTATGGCCAAAAAGCTTTGCGTGAGTAGCATGTGTATAGCTTGCAATATTTGTGTGCATGAAGCGCCAAATACTTTTGTGCTGGCAGAAGATCCAGAAACTCAAAGCATGATCTCAATAGTCACCAACCAAAGCGGTGACCCCCCTGAGCAAATTCAGAAAGCAATCGATATGTGTCCAGTGATGGCCATTAGTTGGGAAGAAGACAAGTAAGTAGCCACCATATTGCTGACAAAAGTAAAGCAGATCGGATATGAGAAAAGAGATTGTTGATGCTAAAATACATCCAAGAACTTCAATCCAGATTATGATTTTTAGCATGATTAAACGTGCGGTAAGAAAGTAACCATCGCTTTACTATGAGTACATTTTCTACTGGTCCAAAATACTTCCATTACCTCCAAGCCCAAAAAGCGCTGACTCTGGTCAGTCCGATCGTGAGTGACTGTATGAAGCTGTACCAAGCTGCCCAGAAAGTACATCCAAGTGATCAGGAAACTATCAGCTATTACCAAGAATTGGCATCAAGATATCACAATGAGTTAAGCTTAATTGGCTGTATCTTAAAGAACCCAGCCACTGGCACCGTAGACTTCCCTACTCTTTACCAAGGTCGGACAGTAGCATTAAGCTGGCATTTTGGTGAGAAAAAGATTAATTACTGGCATGAAATGCAAGACGGTTTTGTCGCTAGAAAGAAAATTACTCCAGCATTTTTAAGTGAGATCATCATCGCCCTTCACCAAACCCCCACCCTATGAAAATTTCCTGCACTGCAGCTTTCACCCCCAATAAAAAGGCAAGTGAGACATTGGTTATCCCCTGTTATTTAGACAAAAAGCCAGCCAAGAATTATCAACTTGCCCAAACAGGCATAGTAGCAATCGATAAATATATCGCGACCTTGCTCTCTCACAAAGAATTTACTGGCAAGAGCCAAGAGATGTTGTACTGTTTTATCGATGGGGCGACGCCACAGTCTATTTTGTTGATCGGCCTTGGAGAAGCTAAATCGCTCACAGCTGAAGATTTACGCGAAGCAGGGGCAATGGTTACAAAAAAACTTCGCCAACTAAAAAAACCAGCCTTAGTTATTAGCAATCACTTGTTTAATAATGAGCATCTCGTCAATTTAGTAGAAGGTATCAGTTTAACCAACTACCAAACCGACATATTTAAAACTAGCAAATCACGTCCGCCACTCCTAGCCAGTATCGTGATAGTAACTACAAGCAAAAATAAAGAGCTGTTACCGCAGCTCAATCGGGTATTGACCCTCTCAAAGCATATTCATCAAGTTCGTGATTTGATCAATATGCCAGCTGACAACATTTATCCAGAAAGCTTGGCACAGCATGCCAAAGATATGAGTAAGAATTACAAGCTGACTTACCAAGTCTTGGGTGAGAAAGAAATTGTAAAATTAAAATTGAACCTGCTTTGGGCAGTTGGTAAAGGTAGCGTCCACAAACCTCGCCTAATTATTATGCGATATAACGGCGGCAAAAAAACTCAGGCCCCAGTTCTATTAGTAGGAAAAGGGATTACCTTTGATAGTGGAGGCTACAATATTAAACCCACCAATTACATCGAAGACATGCATATGGATATGGCTGGTGGAGCCACTGTGATGGGTACGATTACTGCGTGTAGTGAACTCAAACTACCAGTGAACGTGATTGCTATCGTCGCTGCTGCTGAAAATTTAGTTAGTAGCAATGCTTACAAACCAAGCGATATTATTACTGCTTACAATGGCAAGACAGTGGAGATTACCAATACTGATGCAGAGGGTCGCTTGGTATTAGCTGACGCTATTAGTTATGGTATTGAGAAATTCAAACCACAAGCAGTGATTGATTTAGCTACACTCACGGGGGCTTGTATGGTAGCGCTAGGTGACCGTTATTCCGGTATTTTCGGCAACAACGAAGCTTTAGTATCCCAGATCAAGAAAGCAGCAACTGCTACTGATGAACTAGTATGGGAACTACCTATCCATCCTGATTATGACAAGAGACTAAAGAGTGAAAAAGCCGACATGGTAAACTGTGATGTCAAAACACGTTTAGCTGGAGCCTCAACAGCTGCCGCTTTCCTCAAGAAATTTGCTGGCAAGACACCATGGATTCATCTAGATATTGCAGGCACTGCTTTTGGTAATAGTCCCAAAGCCTATGATGGTCATGGTGGCACTGGTTTTGGTGTACGAATGTTAGTTGAATATCTATCTAATCTCACAGCATAAAATGCCCGCCTGGCTCAAGCTCCTTCGTCCTACGCACTGGATCAAAAACGGTCTAGTGTTTGTTCCATTGGTATTCTCACTCAATATTCTAGATACCTGGGCAGTATTAGCATCATTCATTGGCTTTTTTAGCTTCTCTTTGATGGCTAGTACAATTTATGTACTCAACGACTATGTAGATATCGAACGTGATCAGGCTCACCCCACCAAGAAAAATAGACCGTTGGCTTCAGGCAAAATTAGTAAGCCAGTTGGGCTATTATTAGCTTTCATTTGTTTCGCTCTCAGCATAGGTTTAGCACTACAGCTGCCATTAATGTTTTTGATCGTACTGATTATCTATACAGCTTTAAATTTAAGCTATTCATTGTACCTCAAGCATGTAGTGATTATTGATCTCTTGATCGTAGCAGCATGTTACTTATTACGTGTATATGCTGGAGCAAAAGCAATTGGAGTGCCGATTACTAGTTGGTTGCTTTTCATTACTTTTTTCTTGGCTCTCTTTATCATTAGTGGCAAACGTTACTCAGAGATCTCTCATCATGGTGCCCACAGTAGACCAGTACTAGCAGAGTACAGTGCTGATTTCTTGGCTACGATCATGAATATCAGTGCTACTGGCGTAATCGTTTTCTACACCCTCTATACCACTACCAAAAACTTCTTATTTGGTTATTCAATCATCTTCATCATCTTCGCTCTTTTCCGCATCCTCTATTGGACCCAAGTCAAAAAAAGCGCCGAAGAACCAGAGAAGCTCTTTATGAAAGACCCATGGTTAGCGGGGACAGTAGTATTGTGGGCAATATTATCAGGCATTACACTGTATTATCCTACACTTATTCATTAGTTTACTTAACTGATTAGGAATGTCATAATATGATGATTACTAATTAATCATGGAAAACTTACATAGGTTAGACTCTGCTGAGGAAACAAAATATCAAAGAGTACAAAGTTCAATTAAAAAACTACGCGATCAATACGCACTATCATTAGAAGATCTAGGTTTTTTAGAAGAACTATTCTTGCGCTTAGAAGTTACAGAAAAGAAACTAGAAGGAGATATCGCTCGCAGAGGCAATACTCGTGATCAAATTAAACTAGCTTGGGAAAAAACGATTAAGCAAACAAATGGAGTAACTAGTAGTTATGATGCTAATTCCAAGACTTCTGAAGAGCAGCAAGTTAGGCAGGTTGTTGAAAGAAAAGCAAAGTTATTAGCAAACCTGGAGTTGGCTGTCACCGGCTCAGTACCCGCATGTGAAGCGCTAAAAGGCCTAGTTGCTACATATTATGCAGATCGAGTACAAGAAGTTAATACTCCATTTCACTTGAGTAGAAAAAGTTTCAACACAGAGTTTGGTATTGATGTAATCACCAGTGCCAATGAATTTGATGTAAGGAAACTTGATGCGTTATTAGTATTAGATTTCAAAGCTCCAGGTTTTAATACCGGCTATTTTGGCATTGATAGAGCAGTAACTAAGTTTATACCAATTCTTACCCGCTTATTATCTGGAAATACTATTAATCGCGTAGAGCAAGGTCACCCTTTACTAAGATCTACTAAAAAGGGCGGCTATACACAAGAACAACTCCAGACAGTGCTAAGTAAATTAATTGAATATAAAGCAATAGACCAACAAAGACGCTTGGAGAAAAAGTAAGTTGACTCTTATTGCTGATAAACAATCAAATAAAGGCCACCAATTACAATAAACATTCCCACAATTTGTACCCAGTGGATTGATTCTTGAAAGTATACTACTGAAAAGATAGTGACCAACAAAAAACCTAGTGAAGTAATAATTGGATAAGCTAGACTCAGGTTTAGCTTAGATAAAACATACGTATAGCAAAGCAGTGTCAAAGCAAATGAAATCATTCCTGCCCAAATTAGTGGGGTAGTAAAGAATGTCTTGAGACCATCCACAGTAAAGCTAAAACCTCCCATTTGTTTAGCACCTAATTTCATCAGGATATTAGCAGCACTATTACCAAGAACAGCCAAAAATAAAAAGATCCAAGTCATAAAATCAAGATTAATCAGCGTGCAAAAATCAGCATGCTCAATTAATTCAAGAAAATCAAATAAGTTGACCTAATTTATCCCATAGCGTACCAGAGGCAATAAAGTCTTTACGCCAGTCAGACGTAAGACAATGCACCCCACCACCTTTCATTGCTTCAGCCGTGAAACCTGGTGCTAGATGTAATGATGTGCCACTAACACGTAATTTTTGAGCAAAAGCATTATCTACTCTACGGAAACCGTATTGAGCTCCGGACATCTTTTGACGAAGTGCTCCAGCATGTAAACCACAACTAACAACTGTGTTGAGAGGACTAAAAACCAATGCTTCTTCATCATAACAAAGATCCTTTTTGCCTCTTACCTCATCAGGTAAGTAAATAGCTTTTGGTTCGGAATATGGAGGCTCTTGAGCAATATAAGGAAGAGGTGTTCTCTCCACTTCGAAATCATTCGCCAACATCTCTTTTACTTTATCTAAACGATGCTGTACACGAACATACTGTTGTTTAAATGTACCAAAGCGAACATCATGCAGATATTGTTCGAAGTTAAAGTGATACTGGCTAGGCTTGCCAGCTAGCCGGTCTTCTTCCGCTTTGAACCAATCATAAAATGCTTGTTCATCTCTCATTGTCTGAGCTGACATGCCAGCAATATCATTGATAAAACCTTGTATATCACCAACAAAAAACTTAGGCCGCCCATTGGCCTGAAGAACTGCAGAAACATACAAATCTAAGTGGAAAAGCGGAGGTAAATCCATATCATCCAATACGACAACTTCACGACCAAATAGTTGAGATAACCGATCGATAAAACGTCGACGTGTATCCTGATAATCAACAGCCCTTTTTGCTAGTACACTTTCAATATATCGTGATCGCATTATGCTATTCATGCCCACAAATAATCTTTCACCAATAGGAAGTATATCTCCCCCTTCAATATAATCAGGCAAACATCGCACTGTTACTGGCTTATAGTTAAGCGGAATTGAAGCAAAAACTTCAGCACGGTTACGCACCTGACTTACTCCACTCAATGGATCTGAAGCTAAAAGCGTACGATAACCACTTTTACTATTTGTAGCTTGTAATAGATTGTCTCTCAACCATTCAGTTGGCCATACTGGTGAATCTTTACCAGGAATAATCTTCAAATTTGTACCAAAGAGCTTTCTTAATGCTACACGAGATTGGTCACCCAACTGTAGATCATTAACTAAAACCTGTTCCGGCTCGCCAATCACACTGTCTGTCAGCCGAAATTCTCCAGCAATTTTATTTTGACGATCAATATTTCTAATCTGCTCTCTTGTTACCTTTACTCCAGCCATAGAACTAGCTCCGAGCTCATAAAAGTCAGCCGTAAATCCGTTTATGTGTTCTCTAGTTGAATTGCTAGTAAATAACATTTTCAAACATATTACATGTCACTTTAAAACAAAAGCACAAAATTATCAATAACCAATGTCCACTATCAAAGTAATCAGGTTGAATCAATGTAATACAAAAAACTACTACACGTATATACTAACGATGACTAACCGTACTAACTTATGAAAAAATTCTTACTTCTACTCTTACTACTAATACCTCAAACGTCCTTAGCAGCAAATAGCAACTTGCAGTTTAACATGCCCAGTAGCTACACCCGGGGGCAGACTGTAGAGATTTCTGTGACCAACACATCAAACAAACCACTCATCATTCCAGAAAACGGCAATTGTCATATGTTCTTCAATATTTATGACAGTAGTGGAAAAGCACTAGCGCTCACAGATGCTAATCAAATGTGTACTTTGGACTATCGTATGATCACGCTAGCTCCACAAGAAACAAAAACCCTAGGAAGCTGGGATCAAAGATATCATGTTTACTGTCCACCAAATGCTAATTGTTTAGTGTCTACGCTGCCAGTGCAAGACGGCACTTATAACATCCGTGTTTTAGTTCAAGACCAAAACTATAGTGAGTTCCCTATCCATATCTCTGCGACCAATACCACATTTAGTGATGTACCTACATCACATTGGGCATTTCAATTCATTCAAAATCTGTATAGTAAAGGAATAGTACAAGGCTATGGCAATGGTAGATTCGGACCAGACAACAACATCACGCGTGCTGAGGTAATCAAAATGGCAGTTAAATCAGCAGATCTCAAAACGCTAAGCTCAAGTATTATTGATGATTCACGCTGCTATACCGCAAGTCCAGCAGATCTATCTTCAAATTATCCAATAGATCGTTGTGGTGTTCCTAGTCTTCCCTATAAAGATGTCTCTCCCCAACACCCTCTCTATCCTTACATCTACGCAGCCTACAGCAAAGGCATTATTAAAAGCAGTACTTATTTTTACCCAGACCAAAAAGCCAGTCGGATTGAATGCCTACAATATATAGTAGATGCCTTTGGCCAAACCCCAAGTACACCAATTCTCAACAACACCCAAACATTTTCAGATGTAGCCAGTCCAGCCCAACGAGCCTACACCGACACAGCTGAAGAAGCAGGAATCATCTCCGGCAGCAATGGCCAATTCTACCCCAACCAATCGGTCACAAGGGCCGAAATCAGCAAGATCCTATCCAACATGCTCAACTAAAACACTCATCACTCCCAAAGCTGTTAATTGTAACTTGTTAATTGTTAATTAATAAATGTATATTGGTCGCGAATTCAGTTAACTTCACCTTTTTATATGGGTTTAGCACTTGGCATTGTTGGCTTACCAAATGTAGGCAAATCTACTCTCTTCAATACACTCACCAAAAGCATGGCAGCTCAAGCTTCCAATTATCCTTTTTGTACTATTGATCCAAATGTCGGCGTAGTTGAAGTACCGGACCACCGTCTCCACCGTTTAGCAGAAATAGTGAAGACTAAGAAAACTGTCCCAGCTATCGTCGAATTCATCGACATTGCCGGTATCGTCAAAGGCGCCTCCCAAGGTGAAGGCTTAGGAAATAAATTCCTAGCTAATATCCGTGAAACTGACGCTATCATCCATATCTTCCGCCTTTTCGAGGATGCCAATGTCATCCATGTAAATGGCTCAGTCAGTCCCAAACAGGATATTGAGATTATTAATACCGAGCTCATTTTGGCAGACATTGATAGTCTTACTAAACAAATAGACAATTTACGCAAAAAAGCCAAAGGACAAGATAAAGTAGCAATGGCTCAGTTATCACTAGCTGAAAGAATATTACCTGTACTCGAAGGTGGCCAACTAGCCAATACAGTTGAACTTTCAATTGAAGAAAAAGAGTCTATTAAGCAACTACAGCTGATTACTTCAAAACCCGTCCTATTTGTTGGTAATATTTCTGAAGACCAAATCAAAACTATTGATGAAGCAGCTATCGCCAAAGAACTTGGCTTACCAAGCATCATTACTGTATGTGCAAAGGTAGAAGCAGAATTAGCCCAATTATCTGAAGAAGATAGCAAACCATTTCTAGAAGAATATGGCTTAAAAGAAAGCGGACTCAAACGCATCATTCAAGCTGGCTACGATCTACTTGGCCTACAAACTTATTTCACCGCCGGCGAAATTGAAGCACGTGCATGGACAGTAAAAAAGGGCGCAACAGCTCCACAGGCAGCTGGGGTAATTCATACTGACTTCGAAAAAGGCTTTATCAAGGCTGAGGTTGCTGGCTATGAAGATTTTGTTAACTTCAGTGGCTGGGCAGGAGTAAAAGAGAAAGGCAAGATGCGATTGGAAGGAAAAGAATACATTGTCCAAGATGGCGACGTAATGTTCTTTAAGTTTAACAATTAGTCTTTGCTCCTAAATCATGAACTGTATTGTTCTCGCATTTTCTACAGTCAAAGATTTACCAAACAATTATAAGGATTTCACTGTAGTTGATTGTTATGGTGAATGCCGTGAAGTAGACACAATAAAGCTAGCATCGAATATTGTAGTACATCAGGAATTATTTGAGGTTGGTAAGACAAACTTACCCAATACTCTTTATAATGAAGGTTTTATTCGTCACCCCGATCCTTGGGGCGAACCGCGAAATTGGATGCAAGCAATAGCAGCATTGGGAGAATGCTTACAAGGACAATTAAATTGTGAGTTTTGGTATCCACATGAAATTATTGCTTTCCATTCCTTATTAACCTCAATCTTAAGCCCAGTACAGGTAAGATTTATGCGTGCACAACAAATCGAAGATGCCAACGAGTGGGACAACTATAGTGCGAGTTGGGAAATCAACTCTGTCAGCTTACAAGCTGACATGTTGGCTCAGTACCAAAAAGAAAAACAAGGCATTTTGCAATACTTCTATACAAATATCGGTACATTTTATCGAGACACTACAATTGATCAAGTACAACCACTACTAAACTCACTGCCTACACCCCATGCATCACAGTAAGTTTATTGTAGCGATTATTTATCTCATCAATAGTAGTCTGTAGTCTTGATAAACGTTCTGTTGAAAATAATGAGTGCGTACAAATAGATTCGAACTGAGATACACTGATCCCCACTAAACGAACTCCTTTGGACTCGGGTACTTTTTGTAGTAGCTCTTGAACTAATGTTCTAATGATCGGAAAAATATCATGATCATATTGAGCAAATTCATTCAATGTATACGAACGCGTATACGTACTGAAGTCTTGTAAACGAATCTTAATCCGTATCTCCTTGGTACTAAGATGCTGATTACGTAGTCTGCGTAATACCTGAGCAGTCATCACTCTCAGGTGACCAGACACTTCTTCATGATGAATAATATCTTGCATAAAAGTCTGCTCATAAGAAATAGACTTTGGTGCACCTTCTTCAGCCTGGACTTCTCGATCGTCATAACCATTGATAGACAAATAGAACTTTTGACCAGATTGGCCAAAGAAATGAACCATCTCATTACAAGTCCAAAGCTGTAAGTCTCCTATAGTCTTGACTCCTACCTGGTGAAGCTGACGAACAGTGACATGCCCCATACCAGGGAAGTCTTCAATAGCGAGATGCGCCAAAAATGCACGAGTTTCATCACTAGGAACAATAGTAATACCAGGTTTCTTGATTCCGGCTGCAATTTTAGCAGTGACTTTGTTGTCAGCTAAACCTAATGAAATTGGAATCTGTAATACAGTAGTAATAGTCTTCTCAATTTGATGCAGCATAGACAGATAATCATCACCCCATACTTCGTCGAGACCAGTGAGATCTACATAAGCCTCATCAATCGAAGCCATTTCGACATTGTCACTAAACTGCTTCAAGATCTTGAAAAGCTTATCAGACACTTCACGATAATACTCATGATCATTGGGCAAAAAGTGCGCATGAGGACAAAGCTTTTTCGCTTGGAATAGTGGCATACCAGCATGCACACCATACTCACGGACATCATAACTAGCAGAAGTAACTACACTGCGAGGTGAGTCAGACGAACGTCCCCCGACTATCACCGCCTCTTTAACTAATTCTGGAGATTTGAGTCGCTCACAAGAAACAAAGAATGAATTACAATCGATATGTAAAATCGCTTTTCTTAGTAACATAATTTAGTAATTACGAATTAAAGCCGTTACCACACCTTGAATAGATAGCTCTGAAACTGGATATAAGTTTTGATAAGCTGGATTTTCTGCTTTGAGATACACATAGTTGTCTTCTTTGACCAATCTTTTCACCGTGCTTTCTCCGTCAATCAAAGCCACAACAATATCCCCGGCCTTTGCTGTACGATAGAAATTCACAACTACAGTATCTCCGGGAATAATACCGGCACCGACCATGCTATCCCCTCTTACTTTGAGTAAATAGGAAGACTCAGGATCAGCTACCAAATTTTCTGCCACTGAAACCCAAGTATCAGGTACTTGTTCCTCCAAGGTAGCCGCACCAGCAGGGACGCTACCGTATAGAGGTAATGAAATATCTGCTTTGCGGACCATGCGATCCTTGATCTCTGCCAAGAGATTCACACCACGCGCTCTTTTGGTACGAGTAAGTACACCTTTCTTTTCTAAAGCATGAAGATGTTTAAGAATGCCATTGTCAGAACTCACATCCAGAAATACACGCATTTCTTTGAGTGTAGGTGAAGCACCATTTTGTAATTGGTACTCCCGGATATAATCCAACAATTCTTGCTGACGAGCGGTAAGGGACATAAGCATATGGTGAATGATCACTTACCATAGTAGGTGAAGTATAACTCACCGTCAACTCACCATCACATTTTAGATCAGAGAGCAGAGTTGCGAGATCAGAAATGTTAAATGTAAGAGAGATTAGATCTAAAATTTGGAATTTAGATTTTAGAATTTAGATTTTAGAATTAAAAATCTCGCTAAAACGTGCGTTTATTGGCTACATTTATGGCGAAAATAGCTCATATCCAAGCCACAGTTAATCATTTATATGGATAAGGCTTTACAAACCAAAAAAGTTCCGTTAGATTGTCTGCGCTCTGGTGAACAGAGTGTTCTTTAACATCCAGCGTGCAGAAGAGAAAAACATTCAAAAGCTTGCGAATAGCAAGACGTTTGATTGTTTACGATTAAATAATCAAAAACTTTTTCTAAAAGAGTTTGATTCTGGCTCAGGATTAACGCTGGCGGTATGCATAACACATGCAAGTCGAACGAGGATGTTTGTCGGACTCTGTCTATAAATTATTGTAGCTAGAGCCCGATAAGCAAGCCGAGTGGCGAACGAGAGAGTAACACGTTGGTACCTACCCTATACTCAGGAATAACTCAGCGAAAGCTGGGCTAATGCCGGATAGTCCCTTTATTGTAATGATAACGGGTAAAGTTTTTCGGTATAGGAGGGGCCTACGACCTATCAGCTAGTTGGCGGGATAAAAGCCCACCAAGGCAACGACGGGTAGCTGGTCTGAGAGGATGATCAGCCTCACTGGGACTGAGACACGGCCCAGACTCCTACGGGAGGCAGCAGTGAGGAATTTTCCACAATGGACGAAAGTCTGATGGAGCAATACCGCGTGTAGGATGAAGGCCTTCGGGTCGTAAACTACTTTTTATAAGGAGCAACTATGAGTTTACTTATAGAATAAGTCACGGCTAATCACGTGCCAGCAGCCGCGGTAATACGTGAGTGGCAAGCGTTATCCGGAATCATTGGGCGTAAAGCGTCCGTAGGGGGGTGTTTAAGTGAAATGTTAAATTCTTCGACCCAATCGAAGGCCTGCGTTTCATACTGAACATCTAGAAGATGGGAGAGGTAAATAGAATTTCTGGAGTAGGGGTAATATCCGTAGAGACCAGAAGGAATACCAATAGCGAAGGCAATTTACTGGCCCATTCTTGACCCTCAAGTGACGAAAGCGTGGGGAG
>CAZERA010000006.1:0-47879 GCA_964514565.1 uncultured Candidatus Peribacteria bacterium
CCTGCGACTTCCTGCTCCCAAAGCAGGCGCTCTAGCCAACTGAGCCATACCCCGATATGTGATCAGGATAACTACAAGGATTTAAACTAACATATCCTCATACTTATCCTCCGAGCGTCTAGTGCTCGTGTGGAGCGGGTAATGGGAATTGAACCCATCTCTACTGCTTGGAAGGCAGTCATAATACCGCTATACTATACCCGCAAGGCAGAAGGATTATAACGAAGCGAAGTACAAATGCAAGACCTGATGAGAATAATTTCTATTGGGTCTCTTTTTGGAGCCTTACAATATAGT
This sequence comes from uncultured Candidatus Peribacteria bacterium, assembly GCA_964514565.1. Taxonomy (GTDB): domain Bacteria; phylum Patescibacteriota; class Gracilibacteria; order RBG-16-42-10; family RBG-16-42-10; genus JAGNZB01. The sequence goes on from CAZERA010000006.1 coordinate 298, forward strand.
GATCTGGGCAATTTAGAGTATTTGTACGATGATTCCATTTCGTTAAAGTTTCATCGCGATGCGGATTGATTGTGCTTTCAACAAGTATTGTCTGAGGTAATTTAGTGAAGGTCCTCTCGACTAATTTATATTCAGTTTCGTTATAAACGGTAATAAGTATTTGGCTTTGATCACTAGATCTACTCCAAGCGTTGGCCACCATTGCGTACCAAATATCATCATTCCGAGACCATTCGTCTTCACCGTGTTGCCAGATTTCTGGATGTCTTAGCAATACCAAATCAACTTGAGTTGGGTAATGACGAATAATTCGAGGGTCAGCTGCATTACTACTTATGTATGTAGTATTTTGATCAGGGTGAGTTGTCGCTGCCCATTTGATCGCTCCACTGTCACAATCTACCGCTATATGTTTGTGTTCTCTTTTGGCTTCAGTGAAACAAGCAGCTATATCGTCTGTATCGTCGCCTCTTCGGCATCCTAAGTTTACTAGTGTGTATGGACTAGTTGTTGCTGCAGGCAATGTCTCAGTTAGTACAGCATTGAGCAACCTTCTAAATGCCATTTTTCTCAAGTAGTCTTTTGTAACTATTTCGTGCAGATCTTCTAGTCCTGGTGGAACACCTAATATGTCACTCATAAGTTATTTTTAGGTCAGAGTGTACTACATTTCGAAATCCTCTCCAACCTAAAAATTCCCTAAGGCACAAACCCTTTGGGAATTCTTAGGCGTCTTGATCAAAAATCTGATTAACGTACAGATTCTTTGAGAGATTTACCAGCTTTGAAATGTGGAGTCTTCATAGCAGGGATCTTGATCTTTTGAGTTGGGTTGCGAGGATTAACACCAGTACGTGCATTGCGTTTACTTACGCTGAATGTACCGAAACCAGTAATAGTTACCTTACCACCTTTAGACAAAGTTTTAGAAATAGAATCCAAAACAGCAGAAAGAGCTGAAGCAGCTGCATTCTTAGTTACTTTTGCTTGTGTAGCAATTGAGTTGATGAGATCTTGTTTAGTCATGTTGAGTCACCTCCTTTCAGCATATAAATTTATCTATATTAAATTCAACACAGATAGCATACCGAAGCCATCTAAGCATAGTAAAAAGCTGGTGTCAACATCACAAATGGCTTTAGAATTTGATTTTTTTGTGTCTCATGATAATGCTCTCTAGTAATCCGAGGCCTATATAGGCCGTAATCATGTGACTACCACCATAGCTGACAAAAGAGAGAGGTACTCCGGTGACCGGAAGCAAGCCAATATTCATGCCTATGTTTTCTACCATGTGGAAGAAAAACATACCGAGTAAACCGGTGGCCATTAACTTTCCGAATGCATCTTGCGCAACAGTTGCTACACGTATAGTTCGCATTAAAAACAAGACAAAAAGCAGAATCAGAATTGAAGCTCCCAAAAACCCCATTGATTCAGCAATATTAGCAAAAATAAAATCGGATTCTTTTACCGGTAGATAGTTGAGCCTAGACTGCCATCCCCTACCCACACCTGCTCCTAGGCCTTGGCCCGAACCTACTGCTATCAAAGCTTGATCTACTTGGTAACCACTATCGCGGTGATGAAGTGATGTGAGAAACAAATGATCTGGATAAACGGAAATGCGTTGAAACTGATAACTATCATGGCCTACTACTTGGAGTAAGGCAAAAAGTGAGATACTCGCAAAAGCAATACCAGCAAGCATGAAAGTAATAATTTGCTTGAGGGGGAGATTGAGTGCCAATACAATAATGACCCAAATTGTGGTGTAACTTAGGGCTGTACCAAGATCAGGCTGCCTTAATACTAAGACCAATACAGGTAGTAGGATCAAAAGTGACACTAAGACATCTCTAATACTGTGAAATGACTTCTTGCTCCAATACCTTGCCAACATAATGATAAAAGGAATTTTTACCAACTCTGATGGTTGGAGTTGGAGGGGGCCTATTTCAAACCAGCCACGAGTGCCATTGCGAGTAACACCAAATATCAAGACGGCAAGTAATAGTGCTAGTGATAGTCCATAAAAAGCATAAGCAGGTGTGCGCCAAGTTCGGTAGTCACTATTGGCCACTACAAATACTAAGATGATTCCCACTATCAAAAAAGCAATCTGCTTGCTAGAAATACTAGAAAGAAAATTGCTTCCGATATCGTGTCCAACTAAAACTACTAAGCCGAAGAGACTGAGTACTACAGCGCTATAAAACAACCACCAATCAAACTCACGCCACAGTTGTTTGAACATCAATTATTATGCGGCTGCGACTACTTGTTCTTCCTTGAGACGAGCAGCTTTACCGACTAGTTTACGGATATAATAAAGCTTAGCACGACGAACATGAGCGTGTTTTACTACTTCGATTTTTTCAATCATGGTTGAAGTAAGTGGGAAGATGCGTTCTACACCTACACCTGAAGCAATCTTACGAACAGTAATAGTCATCTGAAGAGGACTTTTGTTGTGTTTAGCAATTACTAAACCTTCAAAAATCTGCACACGTTGTTTTTTACCTTCAGTAATCTTTTGATACACTTTCACAGTATCACCTGGCATGATTGCAGGTAAGTTGGGGTTCTTGATATTGCGTTGGAGGAAATTAAACACTTTAGACATAGAATAAGCTGTGAATCAAAATCGGGGGGATTGTAACTGGAAGAGCACAATTAATCAAGATTATTGAGAATATCTTGTACCTGTGAGAGGTCTTCTGCTTGAGCCTGAGCCTTTTGTTGTTGTGCAGCAGGATCTGGTGCAGCTGTTTGTTCGTATTTTTTCTGAATTTCGGCCATTTTTTCGTTGTGTTCTTTGTGCAACTTAGCAAAACGTTCTTGCTCGTTTTCAAATACTTGCATCAATTGATTGACCTGCTCTTGAGAGATTTTGCCGATGGCAATATCTAAGAAATAGATCTTCTCAGCATAGGTTAGTGAATAAGAAGAAGAAACAAGCTCTAATAATCGCTGAGGATTAAATTGAAGATTATTGGCAGCGATAGCATGTTTGCTGAGAGCTGCGTGCTTTGATTTGGTCTCTTCATCTGAAAAGATTGAAAGACATTCATCATCGCGCGGATCAGCACTTTTCCCGACTGGAAAGAGTGGAGCCATAGGGTCTACTGGCGGTTGTCCGCCAGCTTGGCCTGATGTAGAGCCATTGGAAACAGGAGTTTGATTGTTCATCAGGGGATCATTTTGCCCTGATGATAATGGAGATGAAGCGTTTGGTTCAGACATATATAAACTTTACGATTTCTATTTAAGCATATCTTGTGCTTAAGCACCAATACGAGCGAGAATTTCTTGATTTACAAACTCCCGTCTTGCGCCATATTTGAGGCGTGATAACTCCTTTATGGCTTGTGCGAGCTTTTTATTGCCTGGCCCACTCACTTCCCATGGCTTAATTACATTGAGAGTAAATGGTCGAGTAGGTTTGTTATTGACTGATAATTTGAGCGCTGCTTTGAAGTCACCGATATTGAGTAAATCTTGTTCAGAAAAAACTGGTGCCATTTCTTTACCAATCATCTCAGCGCTATCTACACCGATTTTGTAAGCTAGAATCGATCCTACGTTACCAAATACTGCATCGCGAATCTTGGTGTCATTGTTGTTTCTGACCAGCTGAGGAATGAACTGATGAGCCATCACCATACCTAGTCGATACTTACGGGCCTCAGATAAAATCACCTCGACACTATTGGTGACGAAGTTTTGAAATTCATCGATATACAAGAAGAAGTCACTTTTTTCACCATATACTCTGCGCATAGCAGCCACTTGGAGCTTGGCTACGATAATCATACCTAGCAAGCTGGCATTGAAGTCCCCTACCAAACCTTTACAGAGATTTACTAGCAGGATCTTTTTGTTGTTCATGATGTCTGAGAAATCAAAGGCTGATTTGGGTTGGCCCAAGATATTGCGCATCAAAGTATTGGTGATGAAAGCACCAAATTTGGCTGCAAAATAAGGGATCATTTCTTGTTTTTCTCGAGCTCCAGTCATCGCCATCTGTTTGTTCCAGAAGGATTTGACGATTGGATTCTGAACCTTGGATACCTTGAATGCTTGCCAGTCATCGTCAGTAAAAAGACGCACGATATCGGTGATACAGCCACCTTGAGGATCATCCATCAAAGTAAGACATCCATTACGGAAGTAATCTTGTAAGCGTGGCGAAAAGATTTCCTCGCCATACAATTTGATCATGATATTGAGGGCCTCAGTAGAGATGAAATCTTTTTCTTCAGGTGTACTGGCCTCGAGTAGGTTCAGTCCCATTGGGCGCTCTGTGTCCCCTGGGTTGAAGTAAACGACATCTTGGACCCGTGATTTGGGAATGAAAGGAAGAATATCTTCAATCAGATCTCCATGAGGATCGATCACACAGAACCCATGTCCTAGCTGTAAATCCTGACGGATCATGGTTTGCAGAATGGTAGATTTGCCAGTACCTGTTTGTCCAATTACATAAAAATGACGGAAGCGATCACTATGACGCAAGCGTACTTCTTTTACTTCACCACGATAGACATTGTAACCAAGCAAAATACCATCTTTGGGCAAATCAGATGGCGCTGGTGCGATTTTGAATGCTTGCCAGAAAATAGCTGGGCTAGTGTTGAAACGAGTGTTGGGAATATGAAATAAACTGACTATTTCTTCAGTGCCAAGTGTTAAGGTCGGTACGAGTGGAGTGAGCTTGCGCAGTAAAAAGTATTTCTCAATCTTTTGTTTATTGAGATATTTCTTTACCTCCATTTGATTCAAGTCGATACTGCTAAACTGATTGAGCGAAGCCAAGATGTTTTTCATTTGTAACTTGGCTGCTTGTTTGTCGCCACTACTTACGATGATGCGGATGTTGGTGGCAAAGTTATTGTGATTGAGTTTAGCTTCAATCAGTTTTACTCGTTCTTCTTCACGAGGAGTTAGTCTTTTAGGTTCCTTTTTACTAGTACTAACGTCGACGAAGAAATCCCATATAGCGATGAATGGGCGGATCAGGGGGATACCTTTGGGACCGGATTTGCCTTGAAATAAATCTTTGGCCATTTTTTTCCCTTTCTTGAGTGTGCGTTTGGTAGGAGCGGCCATACAGATCTGAATACTAGCCATTTCATTTTCCGCTAGTTTACTGAGGGCATTGGTGATGGCATTAAGTGGATCTGATTCAAGTTGATTGTAGGTCTTGATCGGTAAATAATGGGCTGCTTTCATCGTCAGCTGCACGCTTTCTGTGAATGTATTGGCTTGAAATAATGGATACTCATCTACTATATCTACAGTAGCGTCCGCATAGTAAGAGGTGAGCTGTTTCTCAACTACAGTTTCCCAGCCTTGGGGCACTACTATATAAAAGTAAATCAAGTGTTTTTCTACTACACACTCAAAAGTAATAGTGTCGGGATATTTCCATACCTGATACCACTTACGTTTGATCATTCCTCCTAGATTGGTGAGGAGTTGTTCCATAATACTAATACTCTCTTTGAAATCCTTTTCGCGATCTTTACTACGTTCATGATCTTTGGGATCTTCTGCTCTTGGTACACTTATACGAAGGAACACTAACTGCAAAGTAGACTGAATTGCCCAGTATTGGCGTATCGCAAAGATAATACTTGCCGCTATTAGTCCGAGGACGATAATGAAAAGCACATATGACATGCCCGAAAAATAAGGTACACTTCTATTGTAAACTAGCTTTAGCGAGAAGTACATGAAAACAACGCATCGTGATGAAGAATTTGAGTGCCAAAATTGCCACCTGATGGTCCCACGTCGTGGTGGTGGATATTGTCGCAATCATTGTCCCAATTGTCTGTACTCATTTCATGTGGACTTGAAGCTACCAGGAGACCGTAAATGTACTTGTGAAAGCTTGATGAAGCCGGTGGATGTGATTTACAAATCCAATAAGCAAACATATCAGATTATTCATGAATGTCTCAAGTGTCATTATCGTCATCCAGTAACTGTAGCTAAAGATGATAATAAAGAGCTGATTTATAAGCTTACTCAAGAGTTTGCTGAACGCAAGATGATGGAGTTTTAAGCTTTCTGAAAAGATTTAGCTAAAGCAATTTGGACTGCTGAACGATGTTTTTGCATTTCTAGCTCAACTAATAATGGTGTCAGGGCATCTTTGCATGCTTTTAAAAGCTGCGTATCTTTCTGAAAATCAAAATGTGAGTTGAGGTCAGTTACTATTGTTTCTTTGTCGGTGGCTGCAACTTTAATCTTTGCTAAATCTTTGTTTGTTGCATCGCTAATAACTGTAAAGGTAATCGATTTTACTTCATCTGTAGCTGTAGGTGAGAAAAGATCAATGTAACTACAGTCAAATTTCAAAGTCCATTCAGTAATAGGTCCGAGCGAGGTAGGAATGGTTTGCTGAGTAGCGCTAATATGCCATGGCGTTTTTGCTTGAGGTGAACAACTGGTGATTAGTGGTATACGTTTTGAGGACATCATGTCAGTTGATGGTTCATAGGTGGGAGCATGAACTAACTCATCTGCATCCAGTAGACTTTCAACTGTGGCTACTATCATCAAAGCATACTGACTTAATTGGCTTTGCAGTTTTTCAATCGAAGAATATGTTTCAATACTTTGGGGGGTCATAGAGAACAATTGGGGTGGCACCATAGTTGAGCACCCCAAAGATTGTCAATTCTCTTTATGTTTATTGAAAGAAGCAATTCCGAATTAGCTTAATAAAATAGCGATCACTCCAAACTGCTTTTCTTCGCTGGGATCATAATACTGACTGGTGTCTAATGTTGCCTCTTCACTACTGGTATTAACTGGATATCCTGCGTCTACCAACGAAATATTTTTAAACAATTCCGCTAGTGCAGGATACTTACTAATATCTTTGATTGTTTTAATAATCATGTTGTCGGGTATGTCGTTGTTAATAAATTGAATATGATCACCTACTGTTAGTTTCTGTCGTTTGGGATCATTGAGGCGCACTTCAATAGTTTTTGTCCCATTGGCTATTTGTTCAAAACGTAGCGCTCGGAGATGCATTGTGTGGGTATTCATGCGTTGATTTGAAAGATTAATGCGAAGTTACTAGTACTCATAGTGCAATTCAAGTTAAATTATTTTCACTTATTGGCGATATGATGTCGTCGTGATTGTAGTAGCCAGAATGTGAGATATAAGCTACTCTCTGCCTCGATCTAATCTTGTTTGCGATTTTTATGGCTCAGGACACTATTGTTAGCTTCGATACAGTTGCGTTTACTTATGATGATGATCATCAAATTCTTGATGATGTGGATTTCTCAGTGCGTCGGGGAAGTAAGGTCACAATCATGGGACAAAATGGTGCTGGCAAGAGTACCATATTTAAGCTTATTACTAAGCAATATACTGCCAACGATGGTAGGGTAAATATTGTGCCGGGACTGACCATTGCAATTGCTCCTCAGGTAACACCTCAAGAAGACCGTGAGCTAACAGTAAAAGCTTTTTTTGAGAAATACTATAAAGAAAAAGCTTATGATATTGATCGTAAAATTGATGATGTATTAGCAATTGTAAATGTGCATGCGCCAAAGGATCGAATTATTAAATCTTTCTCCGGTGGTCAACAGGCTCGGTTGTTGTTGGCTTCAGCTTTGATTCAAGATCCAGATTTGTTGTTATTGGATGAGCCTACTAATAATCTTGATCATGCAGGTATTGATCATTTGATGGAGTTTATTATCAATTATCCCAAGACTTGTATTGTTATTTCCCATGATGCTGACTTTTTGAATTCATTTACTGATGGAGTCCTCTATCTCGATGTATTTACAAAGAAAGTAGAACAATACGTTGGTAACTACTTTGATGTAGTAGAGCAAATCGAGATTCGTAAACAAAAGGAAAATAGTAAAAACGCACAGCTAGCGAAAGGTATTCAAGAAAAGCGCGACAAAGCTAATGTATTTGCCCACAAAGGAGGTAAAATGCGTGCTGTGGCCAAACGTATGAACCGTTTAGCGGATGAGCTAGAAGATGATGTAGTGGAGGTGCGTCGTGAAGATAAGACCATTCGTGAGTTCACTATCCCCTGTCAAGAAGGTATTAGTGGAGAGATCGTGACCATTAAGAGTTTCACTATTATTCAAAACCATGAGCCAGTGGTAAAGAAAGCAGATGTGATTTTACGTAAGAATCAACACCTCCTCCTTACTGGTCCCAACGGTATTGGCAAAAGTACTTTGTTGGAAGCTCTGGCTACAGGTGCTGCTAAAGGTGCAGTTATTGGTGAAGGTATTCGAGTGGGATACTATCGTCAGGATTTTTCAACATTGAACTTTGAACACACAGTGCATCAGTCTATGTTGGATGCATTGGAATCTTCTGCTGATACTGGTAAGTCATTGGAAGAACAGTTGCGTTCAACTGCGGCTGGTTTCTTGATTACGTCGGCTATTATCAATAGTAAAATTGGTAATTTGTCTGAGGGTCAAAAAGGACTGGTCGCTTTTGCTCGTTTGGTACTACAAAGACCGGGTTTGTTAATTCTTGATGAGCCTACTAATCACATCAATTTTCGTCATTTACCAATTATTGCTAAGGCTTTGGATGAATATACTGGAGCAATGATTTTGGTATCTCACGTACCTGACTTTGTAATGCAAGTACGAATTGATAACGAACTTGATCTGACTAGATAGGGTTTACTCCATCTGCTTCTTTATCTTTTGTTCAATACTAACCATAGTTTCTGCAAATGCAGTTTCTAGGTTGATATCTATTTTTTTTGGCTAAGACCAAGATAGCCCATAAGCAGTCGCTTAATTCATGAGCGATCTTTTGGTCGTGATTTTCGATTGTTCTGAAGTTGTTTTTCGCCATCACCAATTTCGCTAAGTCCCCTACATCACCGACAAAGGCTTGCATATATTCTGCTGCTGACCAGTCAGGGCGGCCCTGAGTTCGATTGAGCTGCTTATATTGGTCCGCAATCTCTAATGCTTTTTGTTGTAATTGTTTTAATTCCATAAACTTAGTTACTTAGCATTTATCGACTAGATAGGAGGTGATCTTAGTGATTTTTGCTCCAGAGAATTCGTAAATATCACAATAACTTACTTTTTCAACTTTGCCATCTTCAGTTGTGTAATCACAGTTGCCTTCGATTGCCATTTTATTGGTATCACAAATAAAGTTTGTAGAGATTAATTGAGACCCCGCCATCATTGGCAGGATTTTCTCACAATAATCTACTACAGGTTTTTTACCTGTTAATTTTTTGTCACCAATAATATCCCATTCAATTGTTTCACTGAAATGGTCATAGGCTGATTGGAATTCACCTCTAGAAAATGCTTCGGCGATCACTTGAATACTTGCTTCTATAAGAATTATCTTTTAGTAATTGTGACTCTGAACGATAAATGTTTTTCTGCCAATGCACTTCTAAGTTTAGGTAAGGAGCTTGGGCCTATACCATGGAGCTCTAATATATCTTTTTCGGAGTATTTAGCTAACTGATGAATGGTAGTAATGCCTGCATTCTCTAATGCTCGTCTGGCTGGTGCACTTAATCCTGCTACGAATCCACTCGCATTTTTTGCTGACTCGCATTGGGGACAAACTGGACAGTCACTACTTTTGTAAAACTTGTGCCCTTGTTTGCATATTTTTAGTTTCTTTTCAGTGGTAGACATAAGTAAAGATAACTTTACTTCCTTATAGCAGATTGAAATTTCTATGCTACTTTTTAGTAAACTTTATACTTTCCGCATCCCCCACTTCTTTTTGTGTTAGCGAGAATGGATAGCAACATCCCAGTACATTGTTTGGTTGATTGTATGTGTCGATTCTCTCAGGTTGACAGCAAATGTAGAGCCCAAATTAAAAGACTTAGTTGGGTTTGTTCGTCTATCGTCTATTTGCCAGCCACTAATAGCGTTGACTTGATCATGCAAATCTTCTGCCAAGGTTGAGAATTCTAAATATGGACTACCGGGATACAAATTTACTCTGGCATCAGCAGGTGTCGATAATGTGTAGTCATTAGTTACTAAACCACTGTGTGAGGCATTGCGTTGTATGAAACGCCCTTTTGGTAGACTTTTATATTTTGTAGCAGCATATGAAGCGAGGCTAAACCTTGTTTGGATGAGATTGAGTGGTGACCGATTGGCAAGTGGAATGCTATTGGCTGTTTTGATTAGCAAAACTACTTCTTGATCGTGGATGCGAACAAGTTTTCTTACAGAGCCAAAGGGTGACAAATTAGGGCCAGCTTGTTCATTGATTAAGTTGAGGCACAGATCGATAATTTCACAGCGAACTTGTCGTAATATTTTGTGATGTGATATCGCAGTATGAAGTGATGTTACTAGTTGAGGGGCTGAATTGGTAGTGTCAGTTGGTGTGCGTTCATAAGCTTGTAGAGCTGCAGCCATTAAACGTTGTGTGTCAGTGAAAACTAGCTGGAAAGTATGTGAGCTTAAAGTTTTACTCAGCAAAACAGCTATTACCTTTGCTTGATGAGGAGAGATATAAGCTTCAATCTGACTGAATACAGTAAAATCAAGGCAGTGTGGTGGCTTACTAGTACTGCGAAGACACAGTCTCCCATCAAATGTAAGCATGTATTGTCGATCTTTTACATAAACATATAATGGAGCACCTAAAGCTTTGATGTAATCGTCTATAAGATTCTTTTGGTCATTATCTGACAGTAAAGCAATTGTGGTTAGATCCAAGATAGTATTGGCAGGTTTGATATCATCGCAAGTTGCCTCTATTGTCATAATAAGTATATGAGAAATGAGCCTAGCAAATTTAGATTGAATGGTAAATTGATAAAATAATTCTTTTCGTATATTGAAGAGATACAAATGGCATGTTATACATTGCCTTCACATAATTATTAGTTAGTACTAAATGAAATCACGGTCTTTCCCAACATTAGCTTTAGCAGGTGTAATGACATTGTTTAGTTGTAAGGCGCACGAACAAGAACCAGCTACTCGAACAGTTGTTCGACAACAACTAGCATCGACTTTTCGTGATGTGCCACGAACTCATCCCAATTCAACTGCAATAGAGTATTTGGCAGCGCATCATGTGATGGGTGCTCAGCCTGATGGATTATTTCATCCAGAACAAGGCGAGACTCGTGGTGAACTTTTACATGTGCTACTTGATGCTGCCGGAAACACTGAATTACCAACTGCCACAGTTGATCCGTTTATTGATGTCCATGCTGATCATCCTTTGGCTGGGTATGTATTGAGAGCCCTACAGCTTGGCATTGTGCGTGGCTATGACGATGGTTATTTTAGGATTGATCGGGTAGTGAGCTTGATCGAATCTTTGAAGATTCTTTTGCTGACAAATAGAATTGGTCCCAATGAACTGCATAATCTACCAATCTATACTGATGTGCCGGCAGGAGTTTGGTTTGTGCCATTTGCTCGCTATGCGATGGATCATCACCTGGTTGATGCTCGTCCAGATGGCAGTATGGGGCGCGATCAGCAGCTGAATAGGGGGCAAATATCAGATCTACTCTGGCGATTTTTTCGTGATCGACCGGATTTGTTACCGGATTCGCGAAGAGGCATTAGAGAATAAGCCTAAGTATTAGTGTGAACACTACAGTTAGACATTAACAATGTAACAATTTTTAGCAAAAATTTATTCTAATAAGTTTGCTATATTCTTTTGAGAAAAGCTATATTGCCGACAGTTGCTACTTCTAATGTCCAAAATGGATAATGCGTATCCTGTTTCTGCGTCATATCAGTCAGATCTATGTTTTACTTGCAAGCAGCCATTTACATCTGCAGAACAAGAAAATAGTTTCAGGGCCAGAGTATCGCCATCCTTTAATGGCGCTACACTTTTGATTTCACCGCCGCGCCACTGTTCTAGCTGTAGAGAGAAGATGCGTTTGCGCTTTCGGAATGGATACAATCTTTATGCAAGGGACTGTGATCTTTGTCAGAAAGATGTGATATCGGTTTATCCTAAGGATACCGTTAGCCCGGTCTACTGTCCTGAATGCTGGTGGGGTGACAAATGGGATGCTTTGGATTATGGCATGGTTGCTTATGACCAGTCGCTATTTATAAGTATAGGAACATTGCTAGCCAAAGTTCCTGTTTTGTCGTTGGTTAATACTAGTAGTGAGAATAGTACTTATGCTCATGATTCTCAGAATAATAAAAACTGCTACTTAGTTTTCTCAACTATTGAATCTGTTGATTCGATGTACAATTTCAATAGCAATCGGATGCGCAACTGTCTTGATTGTTATTGGAGTGGCAACTGCGAGCTTTCATATGAGCTGATCAACTGTAGTGAATCTTATCAAAGTGCTTATAGTAGCCATGGATACCGGCTGAACTTCTCATATTTCTGTGAGAATTGTGTTAATTGTACTAACTGTTTTGGTTGTTTTAATCTTGTTGATAAACAGTATTATATTTTTAATAAGCCGTATTCCAAAGAGGAGTATGAAACTAAGATTTCTATATATCTGAGTCGGATCAAGACATGGAATGGTTGCGAAGATATCAAAAAAGAAGTGTCACGGTTCTTTGCTACCCAGCCCCATAAGTATGCCAATGTTGTCAATTGTGAGAATAGTATCGGTGACTTTTTGGTCAATACTAAAAACTGCTTTAATTGTTATAATGTCATCAACAGTGAAGATTGCCGATATATTGATGAGGGAGTCAGTCTAAAAGACTGTAATGATTGTAACCTTATTGGGCGTTCTGAGCTCATGTACAACTGCCAATCATGTGTTGGTCAAATCAATATTTGTTGCAGCTTTAGTACAGACTGTAGTAACGTCACATATTGTGACCATTGTTATAACTGCCACAATTGTTTTGGTTGTATTGGGTTGCGACAAAAAGAATATTGTATATTCAATAAACAGTATTCTAAGGCAGAATATGAGCACCTGGTCCCACTACTAATTAAGAAACTAGTGGATGCTGGACAGTGGGGGGAATTCTTTCCTGAGCAACTAGCTCCTATTCACTTTGAAGATAGTGCTGTCCCTGAGCACTTTCCTGAAAGTGCAGCAGAAAGTATTAATACTACTTTGGCACATACGATCGTAATTGATAATACTTCAAAGGAACCTAAATCAAACTGTTCAGTTTGTCACAAAGCTTTCTTAATGTTGAAGCAAGAGTTGGCCTTCTATGAAGCTCATCAATTACCTTTGCCAGCAATTTGTTTCTCTTGTAGACAGCGTCGCAGAGTAGAACAAAAAAATCCTAAAGGTAATATCCCTGCAATTTGTGCCAAGTGCCAAAAGAGCATTATATCTAATTATCCGTTCCAAGATAAGACGATTGTTTATTGTGAGGATTGTTATAGGGATGCACGAATTTAGGCGTGCGTCGTTTTTGATCTTATTTTTTGACAGTGCTAGTTATTAGGTAGAGCACTGTCAAAAGCTTAAGTTAGCTAGCACTATACTCAATGACTCTTTTAGCAGAGCGATAGATACTTACAATTCCATGCTGAAAAAGCGCTATAGCTTTACTATAGCTGCAAATCGAGTGGTGGACAGTACAGGACTCGAACCTGTGGCCCTCTCGGTGTAAACGAGATGCTCTACCAACTGAGCTAACTGTCCATAAGTGCTTCGGGAGAACGAAGCGTGAGTAATATAATCAGCTTTTTTGAAAAATACAAGTTTATCCTTGGATCAATCTTGCCACATTGTCGCGTTGGCGTTTTTGTTTGAATTGAATCGCCAAAGCTGGAGCAGCAAAAAACAAGGTACTGCCGATCACTAAGCCTGGTGAAACAATTCTACTAAAGAGCATACAAGTCAAAAAGAAACACTCGAAGTGAAACAAAGGATGTTGCATATAGAAACCAAACCAGTCATTGCCGTGTTGAGAGATATAGGCCTGCAACTGGCGACGTGAATGCTTGAGGAAGAAGCCGTACATACCTTTGTGAAAAGGAAAGAGTAATGGCACGCCACCTACCCAGACCATGTCCAATAAAATATGACTAAACACACCGACACTCAAAAGTACTAACACTTGGTAGAGTGTTGTGATATGGAGAAGCGACGCTACAACAAAGAGTGGCGTGAAAAGAGTGAGATAAAACAAAGGCGCGTGCAAATAGGTCTGGCGGTGATTGACGGCGTCAGCAGTAAATTGCTTGTTCTTCTTCTTTTTTTTGAGCATGTAATACAGCAAATCCAAATCAGGAATTGCTCCTGCCACGAAACCAATAATAAATAACCATTTATTATCAGTCACCTTCCACTTATCAAGTAGATAAGCAGTGGTAGCAGCTGTCGTCACTACATGTGTTGGAAACATCATAGACTATATATTTTGCAGCAGCCGTACGCTACCAGAGCCTTATCCTATCGTCAAAGATGTGAGTAGTGGGAAAGTGCCTTTTTCTTCTTGAGTAAGAGCCAAATCTGTCAAACTAAAGATTTGGTTCTTACTGGTCCATTCAATACTCTCGCAGCGTAGGAGCATCTTGCTGTTTGTTGTTGCTGTTGCATCATAGAGTTTGTCCCCTACTAATGGATGGCCGATAGCAGCACAATGGACCCTGATCTGATGGCGAGCACCTTGCAGGATCATCACATGGATCCAACAATTACCATGACTGTCTCGTTTGATCACCTTATAGAGGGTTGTTGCGGGGCGCCAATTGCCTCTTTTTTGTTGATTGTGTTCTTTTTGCGCGACCATTTTTCTTTTGCTGCGTGGGTGATGAGCAATAGGAAAGTTAATGGTGCCAGTTTCTGTTTGTAGTACCCCTTTTACATAGGCTAGATAATGTTTCTTGATTCGGCCGGCTTGCACATCAGCAGTGAATTGATCAAATGTTTTTTGGCTGGTAGCAAATAAGACCACTCCTGAGGTTTCATTGTCTAATCGATAGAGCAATCCCCCTTCATTTTCATGAAAACCGATAATTTTTGCTTGTTCTGGGTATTCGCTCAGTACTAGTTCGGTGAGAGCTGGTGATTGCTCGCCAACTACCGTTGGTAGCTCAGATGGCTTGAAGACGGCTAAAATCTCGTTATCTTTTGCACATGTTATTGACATGGGACTTGCATTGAATGACTACTTTAGTGTAACATATAATGATAGAGTCTCGAAAATCCCCCAAAACCCTGTACTTTTGGTATTCTTAATCCCCCCTTTATCAAAACCCCTGTTTTGTGTCTATGTGCTCTCACTGGTGCGTTCGTATTAGGTGCCGTTTCCTCCACACAGTATCAGGTATCTCAAGCAGATAGCTTTACGCCTCTCGCTATGAATACCTTTGCTTTGCAGTATTACAAGGGACAGTTTTCTAACGCGTCTCATGCAATATCTGAGCAACTTAAGTTTGTTCAAAAACGACAGACGCAATTAGCATTAGCCCGCGATGAAGCGGCAAAGAAAGCTGATGCAGCTGCAAAAGCTAAAAAAAATAGCCAGGTAGCGATCAAGAAAGTAGCAACCAAGCCTAATGCTAGTGGTAAAGTAATTAAAACTACTACCAATACTTCATTAGCCTATGCTCCTCTCAAGGAAGGCTCACATACATTCTATGCTGGCCAATGTACACGTTACGTTGCTAGCAAAAAAACTATCCCTTGGGGAGGTAATGCCGGTGAATGGTTGACTAATGCTGCTGCTGAAGGGTATCAGACAAGTAAAACTCCTAAAGCTGGTGCTGTAATAGTGACAAATGAAAGTAGTACTGGCCATGTAGGCATCGTGGAGTCAATCAAAGGTGACAAAATGGTCATTTCTGAAATGAACTACGAAGGCTGGGGCAAAGTGACTAAACGTGAAATTCCACTTGATTCAAGTAAGATCAAAGGCTATATCACTGATGCTCGAGTAACTAGTTAATTTAAATCTCATCAAAAAGAAGCGGTCTTTTCAAAGATACCTCTTCTTTTTGTATTCTAGAATTAAGTTATACTACAAAAAATACTCCTATAAGGAGTATTTATCTAAACTGATGGTACCCGTGCAGAAAAAAAGATGGTGCTGTGGAGAGGACTTGAACCTCCACCCTCTTGCGAGGACCAGCCCCTCAAGCTGGCGTGTCTGCCATTCCACCACCACAGCATAATAACCCTGCACCATAACAGTACAGGGTAAGTTGAATTACCAACTGAGGATTTCTAACTCTGTGTATTGTTGACGATGACCTTTATTGCGCATAAATCTTTTGCGGCGCAATTTCTTGAAAACGCGGACTTTGTCTCCTTTTCCATGAGCCACAATCTTTGCTTTCACTTCAGCTTTTACAGCTAGGTCCAATTTCTTATCATCGATAACAGCAATTGGGGAACCAAGAGAAATAGTATCTCCGATCTCACCGATCATTTTTTCGACGCGAATTGTCTCGCCTGGCACTACTTTTTCTTGTCTACCAGAAACTTTAATAACAGCGTACATAGGAAACCTTAAATAGCGCGCACAAATTAACATAGGGATTAGTTATGTGCAAGTTACTTACTGGGCTGAATGTTCTTGCTTTGTTGGGAGGTAAAAGGGAAGCAGTAAGAGGTAAAAAGTTGATGTACTTCTTATCTGTTTAATTCTTGCGTAAGACGGCTAGGAAAGCTTCTTGGGGGATGTTTACTTGGCCTACCATTTTCATTCGTTTTTTACCCTTTTTTTGTTTGTCCAAGAGCTTGTTTTTGCGGCTAACATCTCCACCGTATAAGTAACCAATCACATCTTTTCTAAAGGCGGCAATTGTTTCTCTGGCGGCGATTTTTGCGCCGATTGCTGCCTGAAGAGCAATCGGAAACTGTGCACGAGGAATAATGTCTTTTAGCTTGAGCAGTAGGGCTTCACCTAGACGATGAGAATCACTTCTAACTACGATACTTGAGAATGCATCTACTTTTTCTCCTGCAACCAAAATATCCATCTTTACTAAATCTTCTGATTTGTAGCCATTCACTTGATAATTCATGGATGCGTAGCCTGAGGTAATTGACTTCAAGTCATCATAGAAATCAGTAATGATCGACGCTAGTGGTGCTTTGAATGTGATCAGCACTCTAGTTGGCTCTAAGTACTGGATATTTTCCATATGTCCTCTGCCATCTTGTACTAGCTTCATAATGCCACCGACATAGTCAGCAGGAGCTACAATCTCTAGGTTAACCATCGGTTCTTCGATGTCTGAGATGGTGGCTGGATCAGGGAATGCCGCAGGATTATCGATCATCAGTTTTTCTCCTGAAGTAGTGACTCTATATGACACACTTGGAGATGTAATAATCAGATTGAGATTGTATTCTCGCTCCAAACGTTCTTGTACAATGTCCATGTGCAAAAGTCCTAAAAATCCGCATCGAAAGCCAAGTCCTAGTGCTTGGGATTTTTCTGGTTCATATACCAAGGCTGAATCATTGAGGCTGAGCTTTCCTAAAGCATCTCGTAACAAGTGATAGTCATCTCCTTCTACACAATAGAGACCAGCAAAAACCATTGGCTTTACCTGTTTGTATCCCGGTAAAGCGGGCAAGCTGGGATTTCCCAATACCGTGTCTCCTACTCTTGTTTCACCCACTTCTTTTACGCCAGTGACAATATAACCAATTTCACCATTTTGGAGCTCAGCACATGGTTGATACCGCGGTTTGAAATAGCCCACTTCGGTTACAATTGTTTTTACCTTGGTATTGGCCATGTAGATTGTATCCCTTGCTTTTACTTTGCCATCGAATAAGCGAACATAAGTCACTACTCCTTTGTAAGCGTCATACATAGAATCAAAGATCAATGCTCGGATTCCTGTATGGGATGGTTCTACTGGACTTGGGATTCTTTCAATAATAGCATCTAGGACTTGCTCGACATTTTGTCCTGTTTTGCCTGACACCATAATCATCTCTTCACGCTTGAGACCTAGCACAGTTTCAATTTCTCTAGCGACTTTTTCAGGCTCTGCATGCGGTAGGTCAATCTTATTGATGACCGGGATAAGCTTGAGATTGTGCTCCATTGCTAAATATACATTGGCTAATGTCTGGGCTTCAATTCCTTGGCTAGCATCTACTACCAAAATTGCCCCTTCACAAGCTGCTAAACTGCGCGATACTTCGTATGTGAAATCAACGTGACCAGGAGTGTCGATTAAGTTGAGGGTATAGCCTTTCCACTCCATGCGCACTGGTTGCAGTTTGATAGTGATACCTCGTTCTTGTTCGATGTCCATCGTATCAAGCATCTGCGTATGCTTCATCTCGCGCTTCTGTAATGTTTGGGTAATTTCAATAAAACGATCCGCTAAGGTGGATTTGCCGTGATCGATATGGGCGATGATACAAAAATTACGAATCTGTTTCAGCATGATGTTCTAAATAAGGGACCAATAATCCAGTGCTTGCGATATGCATAGCATATGGTAACGGTTGTACTGTAGCTTTATCGATGAAACCTTGCAAAAGACTTTGCTGTTCTTCGGTGAGCTTACCAGCCAAGTAACAATGCTCAATCAAATACCGAGAAAAGAATTCTTTACTCGCAAGAGCTGTGGTATAGGCCATGAGAGTATCAGTATCTGAGTCAGCTTGGTGTTGAGATAAAGCATACGTCATACATTCATCAAATGGTTTTGCCATGGTGCAACCAAACTCATCTTCAACTGACA
Organism: uncultured Candidatus Peribacteria bacterium; assembly: GCA_964514565.1. Classification (GTDB taxonomy): domain Bacteria; phylum Patescibacteriota; class Gracilibacteria; order RBG-16-42-10; family RBG-16-42-10; genus JAGNZB01. The sequence continues at coordinate 18,955 of CAZERA010000006.1, forward strand.
AAGGTTTGGGCAGACCGATACTACCAAAGCTATATGGTAGACTACCTAGGTAGAGTGTTTCTTCGCCATGGTAAAAGAAATGGAGCCCTACTTCTGCAAGCAAGATCAAGGATGAATCAGCTTGTGCTAAAAAGTTTATGCCTTGGATTAATGCTTGCAATCTGGGAGTCTTTTTGACTGGAATCTCTTTGATGTGATCAGGCAAAAACATGCCATGCGGACCGGTCACTACTAGTGAATCTACTTTGTATTCACGGGCATACATGATGATGGTGTCTGGATCAAAGTCTAATTGATCTTTTTCGAGCATAGTAATAGCCCCATCACTGAGCAAAGCCATACTTTGCTGCTGGTAGCCCCAGTCAATTGCTAAAATTCGATCAGAGTACATCAGTAAGGTGGTCAATATTAGTAAATGAGCCTGTAGAGTCGGTACTAACTGCTATTAAATCCAGCTGACAGTCTGTGCACTCAATTTTGTTCTCTTCAAGGTAATTTTCTATCGCATAACAAAGGGTTTGTACTTTTGTTGTTGTGAAATGTCTTAGTGCACTCTCGGTCGTCTGAGCAGATTTTACTTCAACGAATAGCCAAGTTTTATGTTCAGGTTCGAATGCTACAAGATCGAGTTCGTAGTGACTCCTCTGCCAATTGCGTTCAACGACATGATAACCTTTTGCCTGAAGATAAAAAGCAGCTAGTTCTTCAGCTTGGTATCCGCGTTGTCTAGTTGAGTCACTTCTCTTCATAATAGCTTAAAGGCCACGGATTACACCTTGATAAGTTTTGCTTAAATGATCAAAAATCAGCTTTTGCACAGTATGCATATCTTGATCTGTCAGGGTGCGATCAGGAGCTTGTAGCACTACTTTGTATGCTAACGCTTTCTTATCTTCACCTAAATTAGCATCGGTGTATTGATTGAGAAATTGAACGCTATCAATCAATTCGTGTTGTTTTGCCATACTGGCTAAGGCGACGCCAGCTTCAATTGATTTATCTACTACAACTGACACATCAAATAGTTTGCTAGGAAACTTTGTAATTGGTTTAAATTTACGGCCTTTTTCACCACTATGAGCTAGGAGAGATTCAAAATCTATCTCGGCAAAAGCGACTTTAGTAGTTACTTTATATTTACTTCGGATACGGCTAGAGAGCTCATAAATGTAGCCGAAAGATTCTTTGCCCAGTTTAATTTGTAACGATCTACCCTTTTGCATGTATTGTTCACCAGCTGATGGGCTATAGGTAAAGATTTGGTAAGGTACTTCCAAGTGACTCAGTAAAGCATCTATATATGACTTTACTGTTGTAAAAGGCGTGTTGTCAGTAGCGTCCGTATACATAATACCGACTTTAGTACGTTCATTTGGTAAAGTCTGCTCATCAGTTGGTAAGTACGTCTTACCAACCTCAAATGTAGCAATACGATCAAAAAGCGTACTGTTTCTTACTAAGCCATCGAGCATACCAGGCAAAAGATGTGTACGTAGATGGGTGTGCTCTTCTGAGAGGGAATTTTTGAGTACAACATGATTGTGAGTGAACTCGAAATTGGCTAGTTCTTTGGGACCATAAAATGAGTAATGGTATACTTCATTGAGGTGACAAGAATGCGCTAAGAATAGCTTGATTTTTCGATCAAGTTCTTGCCATGGTTGCTTAGGTGGCAGTACCAAAGTGACTTGCGGTAAGGTCGGTTCAATTTTCTCATACCCATAAAAACGGGCAATTTCTTCGATGATATCAGCTTCACCACTAATATCTTTGGTAGCTCGAATAGTGGGCACAACTAATGTTAATTCGCTGCCACCATTGCTAGTAACCTGAAAACCCAATGCTTCTAATGTTTTGATAATAAATGCTTTGGTAGCAGGCGCTCCGATTCTGGCTGCAATACGATCAGTGTCTATTTCGAAACTGAGTGGCTGGGGAGGAGAAGCAAATTGATTAGCTACTGATGATTCAAATTCAATGTCAGCGTGTTGATCGAGTAAGTAGAAAAACCGTTTGAGCGCTATTTCAGTTAAATAAGGATCAAGGGACTTTTCATAATGCTGCACAGCATCGGTACGTAAACTCAATTTCTGAGCTGTCATACGAACAGATGTAGGATCAAAGTTGGCTGATTCCAAAATAATTGATTGAGTGTTTTCAGTAACTGCTGAATCAAGTCCCCCCATCACACCAGCAATTGCTAATACTTTAGTATCATCTGCAATGACTAACATTTCTTCAGATAAAGTACGTTCTGCTTTGTCTAAGGTAACTATTTTTTCACCTTGTTTAGCTTTACGGACCACAATGCTTCCCGCAACTTTGCTAGCATCAAAAACATGCAGTGGCTGACCGAGCTCATGCATGATGTAGTTGGTGAGATCTACTAAAAGACCATGTGAATTGTGACCAATACTACTGAGGGAATTAGCAACCCCGCTGTTGTTTTTGATTTGCTTCAATTGGAAACGTACAGCCATATAACGAGGGCACATCTTGGGTTCTTGGACCTGCACAGCTAAAGAGTCTGTGCCGAACTTTTTATCGTATAATGGTAGCTCTTTTAGTGGACGATCCCAAATCACCGCACATTCTCTAGCCATACCATAATGTCCCCAGAGATCGGGGCGATTGGTGAGTGATTTGTTGTCGACTTCAATAATTGTATCACTTCTACCTAGGGCTTCAGCTAAAAGTGTGCCTACTTTGCAATGTAAGTCACCCATGTCAGCGACGCCATCTACTTTGTTTGGTAAACCAACTTCGTCTCCACCACAAATCATACCTGTGCTTTTCACTCCTCGTAGTTCCGCTTCTTTGAGCTCGATCAAATCTCCGGCTCCATGCCAGCGCACCTTGCTGCCTGGTAGAGCCACTATTACTCGCATCCCCTCTGTGATATTGGGAGCCCCACAGACGATTTGTACTACTCGGTCTCCCACATCAGTCTGAGTAACTTTTAGTTTGTCAGCATTGGGATGTGGAGTGATGGTTTTGATTTCTCCAATCACCATATGTTCAAATTGCTCAGCAGCACTTTCGATACCGTCAATTTCGGCTGTGCGAATATTAAATAAACGTGAAAATTCCTGATTGGAAATATCACTAATATCTACAAATTGTTGAAGCCAGTTTCGTGAAATTTTCATAGAGCGAATTGAGATAAGAAGCGGAGATCAGCACTTTGCATCAAACGGATATCGTCGATTTTATATTTCATCATCACTAGACGACTGAGTCCCATACCAAAGGCCCAGCCATTGTATTTAGTCGAATCAATCTTACCGGCCTCCAGTACTTTGGGGTGAATCATGCCACAAGGAATCAACTCTACCCAGCCAGAGTGTTTACAGACACTACAGCCTTTCCCACCACAAATTGCACATTCAGCATCAAGCTCGAACCCTGGTTCTACGAAAGGAAAGTAACCAGGTCTAAGCCGAACATTAATCTCTCGGCCAAACATTTCTCGAAGTAATAACTTCATCACAGCTAAAAGGTTGCCGATGGTGAGATCTTTATCAATCATCATACCCTCTAACTGATAAAAAGTATGATCGTGTGATGCATCAAGTGCTTCATTGCGAAATACACGACCAGGCACGATCATGCGGAGTGGAGCGCCATATTGTTCCATAGCCCGTACTTGTACTGGAGATGTATGGGTACGCATTACTTGTTTTTCACTATTCAAGAAAAAAGTGTCTTGCATGTCTCTCGCTGGATGAGTAGCGGGGATATTGAGTGCCTCGAAATTATAATACTCAAACTCAGCCTCAGGCCCTCGCAGTACCGCGAAACCCAAGCTGTGAAAAATGTCGATGAGTTCATTCTGCACTTGAGTAAGTGGATGCAGCGAACCACCCAGTGGCGTACTGGGAATAGTGACATCTATTGATTCTTTGCTTTCTTGAGCCTCAGCTTCTTGGTTTTTTAGTTGAGCTTTTTTTTCATCAAATAACTTGTAAATGCTTGATCGCCAGAGCTGCATCTTGGGGCCATTGGCTTTTTTTTCTTCAGCTGATTGAGTTTTGAATGACTCAAATTGTTTATCAACTTCTTTTTTTGTTGCTGACTCTAGAGTAACAACTTGGTCTAAAGTTTGGCAGAGGGCAAGCTCAGATTGAGTCTTGTCTATCAGTGATTGGATATCGTCTAGATTCATGCTTGAGGCGGTAAATTTTTTCGATGGAAAGCAAACTCAATTAAAACCATTCCTACGATAATAATCAAGGCATCCCACCAGAAAAATACCTGCAAAGATTTGAGTAGAAGCAGTAAACAAATAGCGATACTAATTAAGATGCCTTGGCGTAGTGCAATAACTAGGAAGGCAAAGAAGATTTCATTGCCACTTAAAAATCGTTTTAAAAAGAAAATAAGCAAAGCACAAGTAGCGGCTAAAGCGATAAATAGCGCTACAAAGAAAGACAACATTGCTCCCCATTCTAAACCAGTTTGGCATACTTCGTTCACAAATATCTCACATGGTGACAGCTTGCTGATTACTAGCCACCAAGTACTCCACCCTAAAATTGCTGAAACAAGAAGCACCCAGAGGTTAAGCATGTGAAGATTTTAATTGGACTAATAATTGGGGAATTTTTTGAAAATCTGCCATCAAGGTTGTTTGTAAGCCACCATTGTAAAGTGCTGCAGCTGGATGGTAGAGCGGAAAGAAAACTTGGGGATTACCATCAGGCCCTTTGGCGTGCACAACATTTCCATGGATATCTGAGATTTTTTTACCAGGCAAAAAGATATTCATGGAGTGCCTGCCTAAAGTAACAATTAAGGCCGGTTTCATAATTAGCAATTGCTTTCGGAGATAATTTGTATAGCAAGTACTAATCTCATCTGGTTGGGGATCTCGATTCTCAGGCGGACGACATTTGACCACATTGGTAATAAAAATATCGCTACGGGTCCAACCAATCGATGCCAACATCTTGTCTAAAAATTTGCCAGCAGCTCCAATAAACGGTTCTCCTTTGAGGTCCTCATTTTTACCTGGTCCTTCACCAATAAATACAACTTGGGCCTCGGGATTGCCTGAGCCCGGTACAGCATTGGTTCTGCCTTCACATAACCGACAGAGCGTACAGATTTTTATCGATGCAGCTAAGCTAGCTAGAGTATCCATAATAACGCGACTTGTGTTCGTAAAGTAGCATGTATTTATAGCACTGTCGAAAGATGAAGCTATTTAGTTCTAGACACAACCGGGGATACTTTTGGTCCAACCAATTGTGCCTTGTTCACTACTGACTGAGCGATCGGTAATGCCTGCCCATAACCAATGACTGCTGTCATATTGCCAGGCGTTGAATTCTTGATATGGTTGAGATAACTTGCAGCTTTGACTACCTGTTTGTTTGAGCGGTTGCATTGATAGACTAACATGTTCAGCACTAACTACTGCATACAGTCTCACAATAATGCTATTATCTTTGCTGTTGCGGATAGTGAGCTGGGTTTGACTGTTTTCGATTGGTGACCAGATGTAGTTTACATTGGTATTTTTGACCCATTCGTAACCAATAGAACTATCGGGTAATACCATGGCTTCTTTGCGTGGGAATAGTACCGGAATAACCAACTTTGCTTGAGTGATAATGGTATCCTGTAATGATGGCCATGCTGCGGCAGGCATATCAAGCTGGACTACCGTATTCTGCCATTTCTTATCTAAAGTAATTGTATAAGGATAGTCGAGTGCTATCTTGCTCAGTGTTTCCAATGCTAACCCTGTAGAAGTCTGACTGCCAAAGTCTACAATAGTTTTCCACAAGCCTTGATTTTGGGTATCATGAAGTACATCAGTAATAACGGTATTGAGACTTTTACCACTAAATAGTAACTGCGCATCCTGGGGCACTAGTAGATTGGTAATATTTTGTTTATCACTATTGGAAGCGTGGTAACTAGCTGTATAATTGAGTTTATATTTTATCACTGGCCCATCACTTTCACTGCGAATAGTAAATGTACTATAGCTAATAGTATCAGCCACAAAATCAGTGAGGAGAGGGAAACTGCTACCGATATTTTGCCAGTTGCTCCACAAACAATCACGATCACAGAATCCAACAGCTAAGAAATGCCCCCATACAGACCATGAGCGGTCTTGAGTCCAAGGCATGTCACTAGCCGTAGTAGTCTTACTAGCTAATTGCTGGGCACTGCGAGGAGATATAATGGCAATGTTATCTTGCCAGGTCAGTCGATATCTTTGTTGCTCGACTAGCAATTCATTGTCCCCATGGGTCAAGCTATCCCAATTAGCTTGTAGTACAGTTTTATTTGGGTAAGCAATATATAGCTCCCAAATTAGTTCGTCATTGATTTTTCTCAGTACAACAGCATTTGCCTCACCCCAAAAAGAACAAGTACTGACTGGACAGCCTAGTTGCTTTAAAAGTGGGGGTAATGGTACAGCATCATTTCCAAATAATTCGGTTTGATCTTGCTTACGCCACTCCATATAGCCGATCATGTTTTGACGATCGACGGAGTGAATGAGCGTAAGCGGATGGTAATAACGATCAAGTACCCACCATAAGCCAAGGCCAAGTAGCAGGACAATTAAAAGACTGCTACTTGCGATTAGCCATTTTTTACCACTCATTGGTTCTGAGCGAAACGATTAAGGTATTCTTTGTGTGATAAAGATACGCGGTTTTTGACTGCATCAATATCCATTACTACCACTTTGAGCATATCACCGACTTTACATACCTCAGAAATCTTTTCGATACGACGATTAGCAAGCTCGGAAATGTGAACCATTCCATCTTTGTTTGGGGAACGTTCAACAATTACGCCGATTTCTTTGCCACTCATACGATCTTGTACCACTTTTACTACTTTACCTTCAAATGTATCTCCAATTGTGAATTTGTATGTAATTCCTTTGATCCATTCTAGCGCTTGTTTGATACCTTCTTCTTTGTTTGAAGATACTAAAACTGTACCATCATCTTCAATATCAATTTCTACACCTGTAGCTGCAATAATCTCATTGATAATCTTGCCACCGCTACCAATTACATCACGAATTTGATCAATATCAATCTTCATACTGACAACACGAGGCGCATAAGGAGACATCTCAGCTCTTGGTTGAGCAATCGTCTCAAGCATCTTGTCTAAAATAAACAAACGACCATCTTTGGCTTGATGAAGTGCTTGCGCCATAACAGTGACTGGAATGCCTTGGACTTTGATGTCCATTTGGAGGGCAGTGATACCTTCTTTGGTGCCAGCCACTTTGAAATCCATATCACCACCAAAATCTTCTAGATCACGAATATCAGTGAGCACTTTGTAAGTACCGGCACCATCAGTCATTAGTCCCATAGCGACACCGGCGACAGGTGCTTTGATGGGTACACCAGCATCCATCAGTGACAATGTACTACCACAAACTGATGCCATAGAGGTAGATCCATTGCTACCCATGATCTCTGTAACCATGCGGATGGTATAAGGAAACGACTCAATAGGAGGAATGACAGGAACCATTGCTCTTTCGGCTAGATAACCATGACCAATTTCACGACGACCGGGACCACGTGAAGGACGAACATCTCCTACTGAGTATGCTGGAAAGTTGTAGTGATGCATGTAATGCTTGGTGTAGTCCATGTCCATATCATCAATCATCTGACCAGAACCTTTGGCACCAATAGTAGTAATAGTGAGGGCTTGGGTTTCACCACGACAAAAGAGCGCACTACCGTGTGGACGAGCTAATAGCTTGATCTTTGAGCTGATAGGACGAACATCAGTTAGTCCTCTGCCATCGACGCGAGTATTCTTTTCTAGAATATTTTTACGAAGATGTTTCTTGATTAAATAATCAACAGTTTCATTGATACCTTTGGTAACGAAAGATTCATCAATAGCATGTACTTTTTCTGCTGTTTTTACCATCAAATCATGCATAGCGCGATCCATGAGCTTGCTCTTGGGTTGGTGGAAACATTGAGCGATATCCTCACTAGTCACTAAACCAGCCACTACGTCTTTGAGCACTTGCCCTTTGGCACCAACTTGGGCGCTAGGATCACGTGGGGTATATTTAAATGGTTCTACTGTTACTTTAGAGAGCAGTTCTTTTTGTAATGCAATTGTTTTCCGTAACTCACTATGAGCATATTCTAATGCTTTGATCATAGTATCTTCATCTACCTCTTTTGCTCCAGCTTCTACCATCATGATAGCGCTATCAGTACCAGCTACTACTAAGTCCAAGCTACTCGTTTCAATTTGTTCGTAAGTAGGATTGGTAATGAATTGTCCTTCGATCATACCGACACGCACAGCACCAACTGGTCCCTGAAATGGCAATCCTGTAAGTGATAACGCTGCAGATGCAGCAACCAATGCAATAATAGAAGGATCATTTTCGCCATCAGCAGAAAGTACTGTACATACTACCTGAGTATCATTGACGAATCCTTTGGGAAACAAGGGGCGAATTGGTCTATCGATTAAACGTGCAGTCAAGATTGCATTGTCTGATGGGCGACCTTCTCTTTTGATAAATCGACTACCTTTGATTTTGCCAGTGGCATAAAACTTTTCTTCGTAATCGATCAACAATGGGAAAAAATCGATGTCTGGTTTGGTATCAGGCAAAAAGGTAACTGCAGCTAATACTGCAATTTCTCCATAACGAACAAGAACTGAACCATTGGCAAGCAATGCCAATTCACCGGTCTCAATTTGGAGTGTGCGACCAGCTAATTCAGTAGAAACAGATGAGATTGGCATGTGGATGAGTATTTATTTGCGAAGACCTAATTCAGCAACGAATGTGCCGTAAGCATCTTCTTTAGCGATAGCTTTGAAATAATTAAGCAACTTGCGGCGTTTACCTACAAGCATCAAAAGACCTCGACGTGAGTGATTGTCTTTCTTATGCTTTTCGAGATGTCCAGTCAAATAAGTAATTCTTTCTGTAACCAAAGCGATTTGCACTTTGATTGAACCAGTGTCTTTACCATGAGCAGCATGCTTGGTAATGATGGTCTTTTTGATAGCTCGATCCATAAGAAATTTTTTTACATAAAAAGCGAACCGAGAGTAACACAAGGACTATTAATTGGCAATCGATTATTTGATCGCTCAACAATGAAAAACTAATAATGAAAAGTGAAAAATTTAAGCCATCACTATTGTGGCTAAACTTTTAATTATTCGCTATTCATTATTCACCACCTGCTTAACTATGCATACTATAATCTACCAGTAGTGCTAGTGAATTGTTGATGAGGTGAAAAACAATGCCTGGTAAAATTGATCCTGATTTGTATCTCACCCATGCCAGCATAGATCCTAGAAATACTAGAGGAATAATAACTGTTAGTTCAAAATGAAATAACGCGAAAAGTAGTCCGTTTAGAAATATAGAAATATAGGGGTGTTTTTGTAATGGCAAACAGATCATGCCCCAACCTCTAAATACATATTCCTCAATAGTGGGGGCAATAACAACTGCAGTAATAAAGGCTATCCACAAACCGAAACCTATCCCAACTATTTCAATCAGTGAGATTTGTTGGCCTAGACCAGGGATGGTTTCAATGTGAAAGAAAACCTTTAGTGCTTGTAAAATTAGGATCAAACTAAAGTAGCTAAGAAAGATTATTAGTACATAACCAATCAATTGCCATATATTTTTTACCTGCCACTTGATTTGCGTTCTTTCTATAGGAAAACGGCGATAGAACCAGAAGTAAAGAATAGTAAGTAAAGTAACACTTTGGAGTCCGTAACCCCAAATAAATTGTTGCCAGCCATGCAGTCGTAGTCCTACTAGAATTGATAAGTAGTTGATAGCGTTGACCAAAACAACTACTGTCAAAAACATGCAGACAAACGATAGAAGATTCTTACCACGAAAGAGTGCGAGTATTTTGGTCATGATAGGCAAAATGAAGTGCTAAATGTGGTAAGTCATATGCTTCGGGGACTTTTTCAGGCCATTCAATTACGATTAATTTTGCTTCACGTTGTATCTCTGGCCACAAGATTTCTTCTAGATCGCCGATAAATTTGTACATATCTAAATGATAAAAATGTTTTTTATCTGCCAAGATATATTCGCGGATATAGGTAAAAGTGGGGCTTACTATCGGTTGACTTACTTTTAAATAGCGGCCTAAATATTGTGTAAAAGTGGTCTTGCCAGCACCTAATGGTCCATGGAGCAAAAGTGTGTTCCGATCAGCTAAATCACTCAGTATAGTAGGTATGATTTCGAGAAATTCTTCTGGGCTTTTGATTTGGATAGTAGGCATAATTGCAGGAGAAGCTCGGGCAGTATAATATTGGTTTGATCAGAGAGCAAAAAAATGTCTACACCATCTCCCCACACCAAAATTTATTTACGAGTAGAAAAAACAGAGACCTCTCCCAAGCATAACAAACTCAAAAGTGCCTGGGGTAGCATCAAAAAAGCTGGTATAACTTCAGCTCATTTTTTGAAGACTAAGAATCCTTTTCGTCAACAATCAAAACTAAGTGTTAGTAAACCCGCTGATCCTTCAATTAGCGCTCCAATAGCACTAAAGGCAAAGAATAATGCTAAGACATGGTTTTCGCATTGGCAAACAGGCCTGGGTAGAAGCCTAGTAGAGTTGCGTCGTAATATTCTGAGATCGCTAGCAACTATATTGATTATCTCTTTGGTACTAAGCACTTTGAGTATTGCTTTGATCGTTTCTTTTGTGACAGAACAGGGTATTCGCATTATTAATACTAAGATTGATCTCAACGTGGAAATATTAGAGACCGTCACACTAGACAAGATTAATCCCCTGATAAAAGAAATTGAAGTTTTACCATATGTCACTAAAGTGGTGTATATCAGTAAGAATCAGGCACTAGAAGACTTTCGCCAAGAGCATCCTGACTTACCTGACTTTCTAAGTACGTACAATATTAGTAATCCCCTACCTGCTAATTTGCGTATTAGTCTTACTGATCCCAAGAAATATTCTGACATGATCAACTTCTTGGATCAGAAGCAAAATGTTAGCTTAATCAATATTAGCAAAGCACGGGATAATTACACAAATCGAGACCGGATTGAACAGCTTATTTCTATTACTGACACAGTTAAGCATTTTCTCTACTTGTTTATTACGATCTTTGCTGCGATTGGTGTGCTGATTATTCTTTCTACTGTCCAACTTAGTTTGAATAGTAGAAAGAAAGAACTATCTATTATGCAGGTAGTCGGCGCTTCATATCAAAGGATTTTGATGCCATTTGCAATAGAAGCAACTGTACTGAGTACTATTAGTACAGTCATTGCTCTCATTTTTCTTTGGATTGTTGGTCAACGAATTTCTCCATTTGCAGTACAATACTTTGGCACAGAATCTGCTTCAGTGGTTCAATTCATGAAACTAAATTTTATCTCAATTACCGCACTATTTATCTTAGTGTCGTTCTCAATCACGCTGATCACTACTTGGCTAACTGTTTGGAAATATCTTAGAAGCCAAAAATTGTTTTAGTATTTTGGAGTACCTGTGGAGCTAATTTGCCTAATGAAGTCTGATAAAGATCAGCTACTTTTTGAGCTGTCTCAACGACGAATGCTGGTTCACACCTCTTGCCACGGTGTTGGCCAGGTGAAAGAAAAGGACTGTCTGTTTCCCACAATAAGTGATCCAGCGGAATGGTAGGCACAGCAGCTTGCAGCTCTTTAGCATTGGTAAAAGTGACAATACCACTAAGTGAAATATATCCGCCCAGTCGAACAATCCATGCTACATCTTGTGCTGTCCCAGTAAAACAATGCACAACAAATCTAAGCGTGGGATAATCATTTAAGATCCTTTGAGCATCAGTGAAAGCATCACGTATGTGCAAAACTATTGGTTTTTGGTATTTGAGTGCTAACTCAATTTGAGCACGAAAAACAGCTTCTTGCAGTTCCTTGCTATTGGTAGTTCTGAAATAATCTAAGCCGGCCTCGCCCACTGCTTTGACTTTGGGATCCTGCATCTTTTCGTCGAGCCATAGACTCACCTCACTATTCCACTCATGCACATGGTGTGGATGAATACCCAAAGCAAAGAAGCAATCAGGCCGTCCACTGAGCAGGGCAAAACCCGTAAGGTTGGTAGTATGGTCATTGCCAACAATCATAAAAGACTCAACACCCGCTTGGTGTGCTCGTGCAAAGACCTGATCACGATCAGGATCAAACTCAGACATGTGGATATGGCAATGGCTGTCTATGTACATATTAAATCAAGAAACGATCAAAGAAAGATCCGTAAGCACGAAGGCGCAATACATTACTGAGATAATATTGTTGTTCATTTTTGGGTTGGACCAAAAACTCTAACTCATATCGACCCCGTTCCTGCAGTGTCAAAGTAAAGTGTACTTCATGTTTTACTACTTTGTAGCTGATGCTAAATGGCTTTTGATACTTCTCACGAACAGAGACTTGTTCAAAAGGTTCTATCGTAGTGGCTAATAACGCTAGAGGCTTATCATACTTTACATAAAGTTTACTCCAGTTTAGTTTGAGGAAACGACGTGCGAAGTTTTGGGTGAAATAGTAGGTCTTGTCTTTTGCTTGTATCACGCCTACACCAACACAATTGAAGTCTTTATAGAGGATATTAGCTCTATGCCCAGGACTTTTCATGAGTGCTTTCTCTGCTTCTTCAGTGACATGTTCAAAGCCTCGCATCTTGGCTAGATTCTCACCAAAGGTCGTATCTGTAATACCAGCTCCTCGAATTCGGTCGCCTGGGTCACGGTTGAAGGGATCGACGTGGGCAAAGAAATCTTGCTCGGCCATATGAAAAGAGTGATTACGCGCTACATTGCGTAAATCATTTTGCATGGTGAGAGTAGAAAGGTTGTGAAACTTGCGGTCTTGGTTGAGCAGCATCAACATTCGCCATTCCATGGTACGTAGACTATTGGGGAGAAAGAGGCTATGTAACCAATAATAGAGACGGTCATGCATAGTTTATTCGCTCAGTGATTCTTTTTCAGCTGCTAATTGTAGTGAACTGATAATGTTATCAATATCTCCATCTAAAATCTGTGGCAAGCCAGACCAACTCTCATGGATACGATGGTCAGTCACACGGTCTTGGGCGAAATTGTAGGTGCGAATCTTTTCGCTTCGGTCACCCGAGCCAATTTGAGATTTGCGCATTGAACTACGCTCGTTGTTGAGGCGATCAATTTCTTGAGCCAATAAGCGAGAACGTAAAACTTGCATCGCTTTGGCTCTGTTTTTTTGTTGGGATTTCTCATCCTGACAGGTGACGATCAAACCCGTAGGCAAATAAGTAATGCGAACTGCTGAATCTGTTGTGTTTACACTTTGTCCACCGTGTCCACCAGCTCTAAACACATCAATCCGAATATCTTCATTGCGAATATTGACATCTGCTTCTTGGGCTTCAGGCAAAATAGAGACTGTAGCTGTTGATGTATGAATACGCCCCATGCTCTCCGTAGCTGGTACGCGTTGGACACGATGCACACCACTTTCTAATTTGAGTTTTCCATATGCTCCTTCACCTTTGATCATAATAGCGATTTCTTTCACGGACCCCACGTCACCATAACTCGCATGCATTAGTTCAGTTTTCCAATTATGCTTCTCGGCATAGCGGGTATACATGCGCAAAAGATCTGCAGCAAATAGTCCAGCCTCATCACCGCCTGTACCAGCTCTCAATTCCAAAATAATATTTTTTTCGTCATTGGGATCTATTGGTACCAACAAAAGACGCAGCTTCATATCTGCCTCGTGGATTTTGGCATCTAAACCATTTAAGTCGTCTTTGGCCATAGTGACCAAGTCTTGATCAGTTTCTGACTGAATGATTGTTTCTAAGTCACTCTTTTCTTTGACAAGCTTCTCATAAAAGACTGCACCTTCAATAATAGTAGAAAGCTGACCATGACGACGTGCGACGGTTTCATGACGTTTACGATCTTTGAAAATAGCTGGATCAGCTAATTGCTTTTCCAGCTCTTCAAATTCTAATCGGAGTGCAGGCAGTTTATTCAATACCATACAGATAAACTAAATGGTACTAAAGTAACTACTTCTTTGCTGCTTTTTTAGCAGGTGCTTTCTTTGCTTTTGGTGCTTTAGCATCAAGTGAAGATGTCTCATCTTCGCTATCATCAGTTGTCTCGTCACGTTTAGCAATTTGCTCTTTTGCTTCAGCAGACTTTTTCATCTTAGCGAAGAATTTATCGACCTGACCCGCAGTATCGATTAATTTCTGTTTACCAGTATAAAAAGGATGACAAGCAGAACAGATTTCAGTATGGATTTCCTTCAAAGTAGATCCCATATCAAATGTAGCTCCACAAGCGCAAGTCGCTGTCACTTTGTCATTGTATGTAGGATGGATACTTGTTTTCATATGTTGAATAAATAACGAAGTTAGTTTAGGGGGTGGTAGATCATTTGTCAAAACAAATGATGAGGCCGGTTGGGAGGTGAGAAGTAAAAGGTAAGAGGGAAGAAGTTTGCGGGCTTTTGGATTATTGTATCTTTTCGCTTTTCAGTGATAGCACTTACTACAATGGTCAGAATAGCTTATAATGTTAGGAATAAGAAATAAATATGGCTAAAACAAAAGTGGGTATCAATGGATTTGGGCGTATTGGCAGATTGTTTCTCCGTAGTATCAAAAATAATGCTCAATTTGAAGTGGTAGCGATTAATTCTGGTTCTAATCCAGCTTCACATGCTTTTTTGTTTCAACATGACTCTTCATATGGGGCCTATCAAGGTACTGTAGAGGCTAAAGACAAAAGTATTGTGGTCGATGGTAATGAAATCGCAGTCTATAAAGTAAAAGATCCAGGTGAGATTCCTTGGCAAGAAACTGGTGTGGAAGTAGTGATTGAATGTTCTGGTTTATTTACTGATCGAGATACTGCTAGTAAGCATCTCCATGGCAGCGTGAAGAAAGTAATTATTTCTGCTCCAGGCAAGGGTGTAGATGGCACGTTTGTAATGGGTGTGAACGAAGCTAGCTACGACACCAATACTCAACATGTGATCGCTAATGCGTCATGTACGACCAACTGCTTAACTCCAGTCGTCTATCTCCTCAATAAAGCGTATGGCATCAAACATGCTCAGATGAGTACAACGCACTCTTATACTAGTGATCAGAACCTCCTGGATAATTCCCATCCTAAGGATATGCGAAGAGCACGAGCTGCTGCTGACAATATTGTTCCTACTACTACTGGGGCGGCAATTGCAACTACGGAAGTAATTCCGGAGTTGAAAGGGAAGATTAGTGGTATCTCTTTGCGTGTACCAACTAGCACTGTCTCTGTACTGTACCTAGTAGCTGAACTCAATCAAACTGTGACTCGAGAACAAGTAAATGAGTTGTTTAAACTAGCTAGTATGAACAATTTTAAAGGATATTTGGATTTCTCCAATGAACCATTGGTATCTAGTGACTACAAAGGTAGCACTTTCTCCAGTATTGTTGATGGTCTTTCTACTGACGTAGTCGATGGCACTATGGTTAGTGTGGTGGCTTGGTATGACAATGAATGGGGCTATACACAACGTTTGGTCAATTTGACTGAGTATATTTGTGCTAGAGTAAGCTAATAGCATGTCTTTATTGCGACAATTGCCAATATCATTCCCACCTCACACAGTAGCAGTACTTCGTGTAGATTTTAATGTACCACTTGATTTGTCTGGTCAGATTCTTGATCCTCTACGGGTAACTAATCATAAGGCTACTATTGATCTCTTGCGCAAAATGGGGTGTAAAGTTGTACTCTTGGCTCATCTTGGCAAGCCAAATGGTAAGTATAAAGAAGAACTCTCTTTTGCTCCTCTGCTTGGTCAATTGGAAAAGTTACTAGCTGTAACGATTAATCTTCAACTCTTACAAGATTATCATGCCGGTGCTGAGATTACCTTGATCGACAATATTCGCTTTTTCCCTGAAGAAGAGGAAAATGAGGCAGAGTTTAGTCAAAAATTAGCAAGTCTGGGAACGGTCTACATTAATGATGCTTTTTCAGTAAGTCACAGGGCCCATGCTTCTACAGTAGGAATTACCAACTATTTGCCTAGTTTTGCAGGTCCAGCACTACAAAAAGAATACAGTTCGCTAACGAGGGTATTGCAAGATCCTACCAAGCCGATCACGCTTATTGTTGGTGGCAAAAAGGTATCAGATAAAATCGGGGTCTTGGAACATCTAGCTCCAAAAGTTGATCATGTCTTAGTGGGTGGGGCATGTGCCAATGTGTTTTATCGAGCTCAAAACAGAGATGTTGGTAACTCATATGTGGAAACCAGTATGATTGAAACTTGTACAGCATTGCTTCAGAGATATGCTGAAAGAATTGTATTACCTACTGACTTTGCTGAGAAAGATGGAATGTATTTAGATATTGGAGCTAAGACAATTGAAAACTTTAGTAAGATTATCAAACAAAGCCATACTGTTATCTGGGCTGGTCCGATGGGAAAATATGAAGAGGCTCCTTTTGGGAAAGGAACAGTTGCTCTTCTTGATCAAATAATAAGCCCTACTATCACTAGTATTGTTGGTGGTGGAGATACTATTGCTGCTTTGCAGTCGCAGGTAAAACTGCAGAAAGTGTCATTAGTATCACTCGGGGGTGGAGCAATGTTGGAATTTTTGGCCAAAGAACACTTGCCAGCAACTGATTGTTTATTTGAGCGATAGTTGTTTTAAGGTAGCAAATATAGCTTGTAGTGAAGTGATGTCGGTTGATGCTCTTCCAACTAAAAATCCAGCTAGCTCTGGGAAATAAAGTAGCTTGAGACTATCAGCATCAACACTGCCACCATAGAGCATGTGATTGAAACCAAAGGTTTGCGCTAAGGCTAAAACTTTCTTGATAATAGTTATTGAAGCAGTTTGGGTGCCGCCAATGCTCCATTGTGGCTCGTAAGCCAATGTTACTTGTGCAGCCTCATTACGAAGTAGTTTACTATATACTTGGAGTTGTTTTTTTAAATGTAAGAGCAAACTCTCATCATTTTCTTGTAGCTCCTTTTCACCAAAACAAAGTATCACCTTCTTTTTTAAGCCGAGTGCTATCTGTAACTTTTGGCTAAAGTCTTCGCTTGTTTCATGATTAAGCCTCTCTCTTTCAGAATGGGCGATGAGTACACTATCTGCTCCTACAAAGTCCGCACGGATGCTACCGGTTTGGGCTGGTATCAGACTAGTAGCAAAATCTTGCGCCCCAATTTGGATTGGTGATCGTGCATTCGTAGTGAGTTCTGTAATCTCTCTGATACTAAGAAAGGAGGGTAATAGTGTTAATTGATGAACTTGGGGGAATGGGGTGCCCGTCACTAATTCTTTTGCAAGAGCAATTTCTTGTACTGGTGAGAGATATTGTTTCCAATTGGCAACGATGTGCATGGTGAAAGAATTACTATATAGATAGTAGTCTACTTTTGACTGTGTGTTCAAATTTAAACTAGGGATGGTTTTATTGACTGATCCCGCAGTAGCGGAACTGAGCTGGAATTGTTTGACAGGCTTTCGCAGACTCGGTACCATCTTTATTGTGTGAATTATTACTTATCCCAGTGGTTTTCCGGATCGTTCTGACCTCTCCACATATAGTGGAGCAAAGAATGAATTGAAGGGAAATCGCGCTAACCCTAAGGTTTCTATGTCTATCACAATGAAAGACCTGCTCAAGGCAGGCGTGCACTTCGGTCACCGTACTCAACGTTGGAATCCTAAAATGAAACATTATCTCTACGGTAAGAGAAATGGTATTCATATTTTTGATTTGGAACAAACTGCAAATAGACTCAATACTGCTTTGGCTTTCTTGTATGACCAGGCTAGTATTGGTAAGACTATTTTGTTTGTCAGCACAAAGAACCAGACAGCAGATATTTTGCCAACTGCAGCTAAAGCAGCTAATGCACCATTCCTTGGTAACCGTTGGCCAGGTGGTTTCTTGACTAACTACCCAACAATTAAGAAACGTATCCAATATCTATTGTCTCTTGAAGAAAACAAAGAAAGTGGAGAGCTTACTAAGAAATATACCAAAAAAGAAGCATTGATGTTTGAACGTGATATTTTGAAGCTCAATGAAGTACTTGTCGGTGTAAAAACACTCAAGGGTTTACCTGATGTAGTATTTGTAGCTGATGCCGTACGTGATCAATTGGCTATTGTAGAGGCACACAAGATGAAAATTCCTGTCGTGGCTATCTGTGATTCTAATTCTGATCCAGAGTTGGTTACTTATGTAATTCCTGCTAATGATGATTCACTTGGTTCACTCAAGATCATCATCGATGCAGTAAGTGATGCTATCCAACAGGGTCGCAAAGCTTATGTGCCAGCAAGAGCACCTGAAAACAAGATGGCTGCTCCTCGTCCAAATGCTAAGCCTATCGAAGCTATCGAAGTATCTGCCGCAGCTATGGCTGAGAAAGATCAAGGTGAGAATCCAACTAAACCAGCTCAGGCTAAGAAAACTGTTGCCAAGGCTGCTTAATAACAACTACTCTTAATAATTTTGTTTTATGGCTATTACGTCACAACAAGTTAATTCTCTCCGTCAGAGAACTGGGCTCGGTATGATGAATTGTAAGAAGGCTCTAGAAGAGAGCGGTGGAGACGAAGAGAAAGCAATTGAGATTTTGCGTAAGAAAGGAATTGCTAAAGCTGGTGAAAAGGCTGACCGTGTTACTGCGCAAGGATTGGTAGTATCTTATATTCATCCAAACAATCGCGTAGGGACATTGGTTGAGATCAATTGTGAGACTGATTTCGTCGCTCGTACTGAGGGGTTTCAACAATTTTGTCGCGATGTAGCTATGCATGTGGCAGCAGCTAATCCATTGCACCTCCTTCCAAGTGAAGTATCAGCTGAACTATTGGAGAAAGAAGCAGAGATCTATGCTGAACAAATGCGCAACGAAGGCAAGAAGGAAGAAATGATTGGTAAAATTGTAGAAGCTAAATTGAAAAATTTTGCTGAAGAAATTTCACTGATGACTCAACCTTATGTCAAAAACACGGACATGACTATTGAACAATATACAAAAGAAATGATCAGTAAGACTGGTGAAAATATTCAAATTAAACGATTTGCTCGCTTTTCATTAACTGCTTAATTCTATGCCCCCCCTACGTCATAGTTTACTAATCGGTAGTTGTTTAATGCTCAGTGCCTGTGGTAATGCGGTTTCCCCTACTCCTACTGCTAGTACGAATGGTTATAGTACAGCAATGAGTACAGTAAGTCCGGCGGTTACTATTACTCCCACTCTTTCCCCTTCCCCCACTATGAATGAACAAAATCCTGTAGTCACTATGGAAACTAGTATGGGTACGATTAAAATCGAGCTCTATGCTAGCAAAGCACCAAAGACGGTGGCTAACTTTGTAAAACTGAGCAATGAACATTTCTATGATGGTATTCTTTTCCATCGTGTAATTCCTGGTTTTATGGCTCAATCAGGAGATCCTAATACTAAGGATGCTGATCCATACAATGATGGTATGGGTGGTCCTGGTTATAAATTTGCTGATGAGTTTGCGCCAGATCTCAGCAATGTGCGCGGTACAATTGCAATGGCTAATAGTGGACCAAATACCAATGGTAGTCAGTTTTTTATCAATGTAGTAGACAATACCTATCTTAACAACAAACACAGTGTGTTTGGCAAAGTAATCGCGGGTATGGATATCGTCGACAAAATTGTAGGAGTAGCTACAGTGACTAATGATCCTCGCCTACAAAATCGTCCAGTAAAAGATATTAAAATGGTAAAGGTAAGTGTCAAAGAATAAGTCTTTCTTATTAATTTCACTTTATGCACATTGTAATTCAGCAAGTTAAAAACGATATACAGAGCGCCGTTGAACACCTCAAACAAGAATATACTTTAGTACAGGCTGGGCGTGCCTCTGCCGCTTTGGTGGAAAATATCATGGTAGAAAGCTATGGGAGCATGATGCCACTAAAAAGTGTGGCTAGTATCAATACTCCAGATGCAAGCACTATTAGTATCCAACCTTGGGACAAGAGCATGCTTTCACCAATTGAAAAAGCAATCCAAGTAGCAAACCTGGGTCTCAATCCTCAAAGTAACAGTGGTGGTATTATTGTACCTATCACTAAACCTACTGAGGAAAAACGTAAAGAATTGGTGAAAGCTGTAAAACAAACTAGTGAAGAAGCGAAAGTACAGATTCGTACACTTCGTCATGACGCATTGAGCAAGATTAAAAAAGAAAAAGAAGATGGTCTATTACCAGAAGATCAATTCTTTCAAACTGAGAAGGAGCTACAAAAATTGGTAGATGATGCTAATAAACTGATTGAAGAACTCGTTAGTAAAAAATCTGCAGAAATAATGACTATTTAAGATGTCGATCGAAACGCTATTTAGCTTTTTGTGGCAATTGGGCAGTTTTTTAGTTGTCCTCAGTGTCCTAGTATTTGTTCATGAGCTAGGACACTTTTGGGTGGCTAGAAAATGTGGCGTAAGAGTAGAGGAATTTGCTTTTGGTCTACCGCCTCGCCTATGGAGTATTAAGCGTGGCAATACTGAATATGCGATCAATGCGATTCCTTTTGGTGGTTATGTCAGAATGTATGGTCAAAGTGATTTCTCTGCCAATGATCTAGAAAAAGAGCCGATGACTAGTGACCATTTTGAGGCCAAAACATGGTGGCAGAAGTCACTAATCCTTTGTGCTGGAGTAGCAATGAATATTCTACTAGCAATCGTGATCTTGTCGGTAGGTTATATGATCGGAATGAAGCCGATCATGCCTCAATCACCTCTTTTTGATCAAGCATTAGAGAGTCATGGGGTTGGTATCTACGAAGTACAAAAAGATTCAATTGCGGCTAAGGCTGGAGTGCCCTCTGATAGTAAGATTGAGAAGATTAATGATGTTGCAATCAATGATTTGGCAACATTCAAACAAAACTTGTTGGCCTTGAAAGCAAAAGGATTTGCTTTGGATCTCACTACTGACAAGGGGCCTGTACACGTGAATATTCCTCCAGTAGCTGGTAGTGATTTAATTGGTATTGGCTATAGTGAAAGTATGATGCTCAAGACTATCAAGCTGCCATTTGGCCAAGCGATATATTATGGAACCCAAGATACATTTATTGCCTTGCGCGAGACTTTTATCGGTTTTGGTAGACTGGTAGGGACACTCTTTACCCAAGGTAAAGTAAGCGATGAAGTGACTGGTCCTGTGGGTATTTTTAAGATTACTGCTGAAGTGAGTAAGAGTGGATTTATTCCCCTGCTACAGTTGATGGCGATGCTTTCAATTAGTCTGGCTGCACTAAATATTTTACCTTTTCCTGCACTAGATGGTGGTCGATTGCTATTTGTATGGCTAGAAGCAATCTTTAGTAAAAAATGGAATAAAGTAATCGAAGGCAAAATACATTTGGTGGGAATGGCTTTGCTTTTGCTCTTTATGGTGAGTATTACTCTCCGAGATATTCTCAAACTGTTTTAATTCTTTAATTAAGATTAAAGCTAGTTAAAAGTATTTTTGACTTATAGTTTAGAGCTCTTTATAAATAAGGGTGTTTTTAATTAATGCTGAATCAAGCATGAAAAAAGAATCACTACTGCGGCGAGGCTTGAAGATTCCAGACAAGCACGCCTTTTGCCGGCGCTTAATAATCGATATTTGTGAGGGAAAGACAGAGTTCATGGAAAGAAAATTCTATGAACTCTGTTTTACTTTATACGCTCGTTTTTGCTGCGAGCAACTGAGTCCCCAGCTGATTTATCCTTATTTTGTATTGATAAGAGAGATGTTTGATACCCGGCCTGACATCATGACCAAAAGCATTGAAAACATTATTAATTTTGGTTTACAACTGAGTGACTTTGCTCAGTATAGTGAAAACTCATTGCAACTTTCGCACATTATGTTGCAGATCAATGCCGCCATTACCCAATGGCAGCATCAGCATCATATTTGTAAGTACTGTGGCCATACACTTGATCTATTGACTGAAAAAATTGTAGAGCCGACTAAAGTGCTTTCATAGCGAGCAGAGATTGCCTATACTATTGCAGTCGATTCACTTCAACTTCACATGCTACATACCCGTCAAAAACAGGAGTTTTATCTTATCATTGCCTTAATTGCATTCGGTCTTTATCTGACCTATTTAATCTACTCGCCTTTCTTGTATGACTTTTTGATAGCTGCATGTTGTGCTGCTATTTTTCGACCACTTTATGTTTATCTGGAAAAAAAGTTTAATGGAAAGAAGAACCTAAGTGCTAGTCTCTGTACAATTTTGCTTACAATCATTGTGGTAGGGCCAACGACACTACTAGTAAGTGCCCTGACAGCTGAGTCACTCTCTACCTACAATCTAATCAAAGATCAGATCACATCTGGCAATATCCAACGTCTTTTTGATCTCAATCGTTATCCTTGGCTTGGTGATGCAATGCAGTATCTGAGCAAATATGTAGATATTAATAGTTTTGATATTAAAGGTCCACTAGCTGATCAAGTAACCAATGTATCACTCTGGATATATCAAAGCGGAACTGATTTGCTAGCCAGTGTGTCACTGCTATTTTTGCACTTCTTTTTCATCGCTTTGATGTTTTATTTCTTGGTAAGAGATACTAAAACTCTCATGCGCGAAGTGGCTAAATTTAGTCCCTTTTCTTTTCATAACCAACAAATTCTTAGTCAGAAATTTACTGATGTTAGCCAAGCAATTCTCAAAGGCACATTCTTAACAGCATTTGTACAAGGCTTGATGCTGACAGTTGGCTTCTTAGTATTGGGTATACCTGGTCCTCTTTTCTGGGGATTTGTCACTATGTTCTTTGCTTTGATTCCAATGGTAGGAACAGCTATTATTTGGCTGCCAGCTAGTATTATTTTGATTATAGCTGGTAGTTATGTAAAAGGTATTTTACTCCTTATCTGGGGAGCATTGATTGTAAGTACAATTGATAATGTCCTACGTCCTTATGTAATGAGTGATAAGGCTCATCTGCCTGCTATTGTGATTTTCTTTGCAGTCCTTGGAGGTATTGGAGTATTTGGTACTATCGGTATTATTATTGCTCCTATGTGCACAGTATTGCTGTTTACGCTACTGGAGATGTATGGTCATCATCTGCGTCATTTAGAAAGCGAAGAAATGAAAGACGATGGCATGAAGCCGGTCCATACTGACGAAGTGCATGTACATGTTGAGTAGTGGCATAGCCTTTGTGTTTGGCAAAACCATACTGAGGGAATTTCAAGTCTAGCTCACACATCAAACGATCTCGACTTACCTTGGCTAAAATAGACGCGGCTGCAATGCTAATACTGATCGCGTCTCCATGGATAAGGGATTTTTGAGTGATACCTGGCATAGTAATATTCACTGCGTCTAATAAAAGAAAATCTGGTTTGATGTTCAACTTTTTGACTGCTTGCAACATTGCTCTTTTGGTCGCATTCAAAATATTAATCTTCTCAATCATCGCCACTGGGGCATGAATGACACTGTAGCTAATAGCATGCTCGACAATATAATCGAAACAGAGCTCCCGGTCTGCTTCACAGACTTTTTTGGAATCATCAACCAAAGGGAAATCAAAGTCTTGAGGTAAGATAACAGCCGCAACAGTGACAGGGCCAGCTAATGGCCCCCGACCAGCTTCGTCTATCCCTGCAATATGCTGGAATCCAGAGCTCCAGAGAACTGATTCATGTAAAAAAGAAGCGGACATCCTTTTAATAAAATACGAGGATACTATAGCCAAGTAAGATCAGAGATACGAGAGCTAAGATCAGAGATTTTGGTAAAGGAGGATTGATTTTAAAATTCATATTGTTTGTCTGTCTAGTCTATGTAGGTGGCATGACCTACGTTTTTTGTAGTGAATTAGTTTATACTAGCTAGATAACAAAAATAAATATACATCCCATGTCCCCCTCTTCATCTTCTGTGCTCGTGCCTAGTATGACCAAGCTTGAGGTAAGTTATAATTTGCAACTTACTATTCCGACCATGAGCCAAGGTATGGTGACAGGTCATCATCTTAATTCTTATGTGGGATGGGGTGAGGAATCTTTTTTGGCAGAAAGACAAGAACTAGATACAAGCGGTGAAGTGCTTTGGCATATCAAGCGCACACTAGCAGTATTCAATGATAGCGAGGTACTACCTCAAGAAAGTACGATTATTTATCGTGATGGCACTATGGTAACTTCAAAGCGTACCTATACTGCAACTTTGAAGGCTGCCTCTGAAACTCTTTTGATCGATAATATTGTGCAAATGTACAAGACATATAGTTATAATGAAAAGAACAAGATGGTAGCAATCGATCAGACTATTTATAAAACTAATGGCGATTTCTCTCGTCGTGAGGTTTATACTTTGCAAATCAAAGATGGTAAATCAGTAATGCAACGAGTTGATTTTGACCAGAAAGGGAAAAAGATTGCAAATTACCCTGATGTTTCTACCAAGGAATTGATTCCTTCAGGTGTAGTAATCGACGTCTAGTATGAGAGATGAGGTTGAAAGATAGTACTAAACCAACTATGGTTTGCTAGTACTTATAGACCTATGGCTATTATTTTGGTGCGATTTGGCAAGGTGCGTTCAGCATTTCTCCAACCAGCAGAGGCTCACTATGTCGACTTGTTGAACAAAGTAAAAGTACCGTTGGAGATTAGGAATCTCAAAGGTAAAGATGATAAGAAAGCTGACACCCAGTTGATTGTAGAAAAGTACAAAGACGAAGCCAAAGTATTTTTGTTAGCGGAAAAAGGAACGATCTACGACTCAGTAGAGTTTTCTAAATTGCTCACACCAGCACTATCCAATCATGACCCAGTTTATTTTATAATGGGAGGACCATTTGGCTGGCAGTATGATTTGCTACCTAGTAATTTTAAGCTGCTGAGCCTCTCTCCGCTCACATTCCCTCACGAGTTGGCATCAGTGGTCATCCTGGAGCAAATCTATAGGGCTAATAAGATAATGAAGGGGCAGGAATACCACTACTGAATTTAGGTCAGAGGCTCGTCCCGCATGAGCGGGATAAAGAGATCAGCGGGCAGATGGTTTTTGAATTTAGTTGCTAGCTGTTTATTTTTGGAGGATGTTTTCTATGTTGGCTCCTATTTTTTCGGCGGATTTTTGGCTGTGGATGTAAACGGCTTGGGCTTGGTCTATGTAGCGACCTAGTTTGGTGACGTCTTCTTGCCAGGATTGAAATTGGGTATTGAGAGTGCTGAGTTGGACTAGGATTTCTTTGGTTTTTTGTTCAATGATTAGGGCGTTGAGTCCATGCAGGACGGTCTGTAGATAAGCAAAGAAACTGATTGGAGAGACTAAAATTACTTTTTGTTGGAAGGCGTAATGAATAATGTCTTCTGCTAGTAGGTGTTCCATGACCCCTTCAGCTGGCACGTACATGAATACAAAGGGAGTAGTGTCATCAAATGGACTGATGTATTGGCTGGTCTCATCAATACGTAGTTTTACGTCTCGCATAAATTCTTTTTCCCTACCTTCTTTACTGAAATTTTCTAGAGGGAATTTAGCATCGATGGGAATGTGCATGTCTTGGAAGTGGATCACAGCATCTACGATCGCTCCATTGCTCATGCGATATTGCATTTCAAAACTAGCGGCAGGCAATATTTCGCGTAATTGTTCGGCCAAAATAAACTCCCCAACGATCCCACGACGCTTAGGATTTTTGAATATAGCGTCTAGTTGTTGTAGTTGTTGCGTAAGACCTAGCACTTGGCGCTGGGAGTGTTCAATTGATGCAAGTTTCGAACTAACATCTGCTACTAACTGACTATTGTTTCTCATATGTTCAGACGTCATCTGCACTGTCTGACTGACATCCGTCTTCATTACCTGATGAATTTGTTGCACACGAAAGAGAAGATAGATCAGTAAAGCGGCTATAACTAAAACAATAAAAAGTTCCATGTTATATTGATAATATCGTTTTTAGCATAACACTTGGGAGGTAAAAAGTAAGATGGAAGAGGTAAGAAATTGTATGGGCTTGGGTGTCCGCAATTGCGGATTGATGTACCTAGGTGCTCATATTATGATTAGCTGCTTTTTAATGCTTCCCTTTTACTTTTTACCTCTTCAGCCAAACAAAAGATTGTTTTAGGAAAGTAATTGGCCACAATCAAACTATCAGCCAACAAAAAAGCCGCCCCCTATTTCTAGAGAAGCGGCTTTTTTATTACGAACGTTGACTAGTGAAAACTAGTTAACATTGAGAGTCAAACGTTTTTCAGCACGAGAACTGATAGCATTGAGACGAGCGACTAAATCGACACTTTCAGTTACTGAAGATGCCTTATAGCTTCCTACGAACACACCATCAGTTGAGTTAGCTAGATCAACACGGAGGCCACTGCTTGGTGAAACAGCATTGGTACCTTCGAGGTTGCCGCTACCACGAACCACTTCAGTTTGTACTAAAGCAGCGGCGGTAAGTGTCAAAGGAGTACCTTGGTCATCGCGAACGATAACAGTTAAAGGCACTACATTTGAAGAACTTAAACGATTTGGCCAAGCGTCAAAAGACACACTTGGATCTTGAACACGGTAGCTAGCTGTACTTTCAGGGTTGGTAGCTTGATTTAAGCTTACTTTTACGGTGATTGTTCCAGGTGCACTGGTATTATCTGTATAGATGCTAAATGCGTACAAACCGCTACCAGCATAATTACCGCCTTCTACACCCATGAAGTTGTATGGTGGGAATCCACAAGTTGCACTTCCACCATTGTCACTCAGTTGATACATCTCAGAAATATTTGATCCGGAACGAGTCAAAGCAAAATCGGTGAAGTTTGTAGTTACAGCACCAAATGCTGCAGGAGTACAGTTATTCAATCCGACCACTGGATCATTATTTTGGTCGCGCACAAATGCAATCAAAACATTATTTGTGTTCGGAATCGTAGATGGTAATACAAATTCAGTAGTTATTCGGTTTGGAACGATGTTGACTTGGACCAAAGGAGCTTGGAGCTCGACTCCACTTGAGTCGCTCAACTCTACTCTCCATTCAGCACGATCAGCACGATCTTTAGCACGAGCAATCATGAAGTAAGCACCACCACCGATATTGTTCGCAATGAAATATTGTGAAGCATCGATAGCACCAGCATGACCAGTACGTGTATAGAGGTAAACATTTTCACTAGTAGTTGGATTTACAGATAAGTAACCTGTAAGACCTGATACTCCTCCTGTACGGTTGATACCGATTGAAGAGTCGCTATTAGCAGGAATACCATTACGTGAGTCAGTACAACCACTTTGTACATTGGTCTGTGGTTCACCATTGGCATTAGCTTCTGTAAGGGCAAATGTGCCACTACCAGTACAAGAGAGACCAAAACCGCGAGAATCCCGAACGAACATTACAGTTGGGATGTCTTGGTTGATACCTACTTCTTGTGACATAGGCATAACAGTCAATTGACGAGCCTCACTTGGAAGACCACGTGTAGCTACGACAGTAACTTGACCTTGAGGTTGTTCAGCACGAGAAAGATCAGTAGCACGAAGATTGATTGTCTGATCGCGTTCTGTTGTTGTCAAAGGCATGTAAACCTTAGCTGTATACCAACCAGAATCTGCGTAACCAAAAGGACATGGATCTGCGAATGGTTGAATCAATACAGTACCCAAACCAGTGAGGCTAACTGGCAATAAAAGATTACCGCTGATATCACCTGAAGGGATTGGATTTGTCTCAGTCAAATAACAGATGTGATCCATAGTAGCGCTGTTTTCTGCAGCTGCACCATAGGTATATCCTGTACTATCTCCACCTACTCCCACGCGTCCATCACCACCATCGATTTGGAGACGTAACTCTTCACCAGTAACAGGTTTGCTTCCATCACGGATGCGACCGATTACAGTTGTCAAAGTACTGGCACGAGCACGAGAGCTAGAAACGAATAACTCAACTTGAGGTTGGCGAACGTTGACATTGAAGCGAACCGAAGGTTGTCCAATTGCATCAACATCACGACACTCAACTGTCAAAGTACCGCTTGCACTACCTGCAATTACATTAATAGAATATACACCTGCAGTTCCAATTTCATGTGCGTACACGGTTGAGCCATGAGCTATAAGGCCCGAATGAAGTAATGTTCCTTCTAAAATGGCGCCTGATGTTGCTCCGCTAACTAAGCGGCATTCAATTGCATCTGACTCAAATGTTCCGACTCCATGTGAAGTTTGGAATGGGAGGTTGTTTTCGTTGAGTGTCTTGATAATTACTGGAGCGACATTCTGCTCAGTAGCGGCTCCATCAGCAATTTGACGGCTGTTACGAGTAAGGATGCTGTTGTCATAGACTTTTGCATCCAGTTTTACCAGGTCAATTTGAACATTGACTGTAGTAATCAAAGATGGGCTAGTAGAACGATCGAGCACTTGTACTACTACATTGCCTGAATTTTGAGTACTGAGGATATTCAAGTAAGCAACATAACGACCATTGATACAGCTAGGACTAGTACCTGCTAGAGTCAATGAGCGCACTGCTGTACCAGTAGCAGGCAAGGTAGGCACACTGGTTACCAAGCTACCATTACCAGAACGAATAGAGTAAACGAGAGTGTCACCACATGATGGGTCCCCTGCATCGTCGTACACAAATGATTCAATGGTTGCAAAACCAGTTACTGGCTTAATATTTACTGAACTTGTACTAGAAAGATCAAAAGTTTCTCTACTAGCAACGATATGGTTGTCAGTAGCACGGACATGCATTTCACCAACGCCAGCGATAGCAGCAGAACCGAAGCCGTTTCGGACTCCAGGAGCATCAGCTGTGA
>CAZERA010000007.1:0-14599 GCA_964514565.1 uncultured Candidatus Peribacteria bacterium
AGGCGACGACCAGAATTGAACTGGTGTACGGGGTTTTGCAGACCCCTGCGTAACCACTCCGCCACGTCGCCAAAGCAAAGTCAGTGTAGGCAAAACTAGAATATTTGCAAGAGTATCCCTAGCTAGTAGCCAACTGACAGATGTACAAAAATGCCGGTGGGAGATTGAATAAAGTAAACTTCAAACTGACATGATCAAAAAAAGACTGGATCTTCTTTTTACCAAACAATGAGTAAGAAATTTGTAAAAATTTACCACCAGTTTTTAAGGTAGCCCTCACTGCAGCTAAAATATTGGCCGTAACTGCTCCTGGTAAAGAAACCAACGGTACCTCGGAAAAGATGACATCAAGTGCAGTAATACCATGCTCCTTTAAGTACTTTTCTAAATGTTCTGCTGAGTCATTAATCACAATCACATTGTCTTGATGCACCTTGGTCTGTAAAACCCGCAGTAGGTCAGGATCAGTCTCAAATACAAAAAGCTTCTGATGTGGTTTCATGTACTGCACAATATATTGAGTCACGGCTCCATCTCCTGCCCCCAACTCAGCAATATTTTCTACAGTATTCCAATCAACCTCTTTGCAAGCCAAATGAGAATAGCTAGCCCCAGTGGGGAAAAATGCTCCTACGGCTTGAGGATTGCGCAGAAAACTTTGGAAGAAAGACATGGTTTGCGGAAAGTAAAAGGTAAGATGGAAGAGGTAAGAGTTGTTTGAGCTTTAGAGACGGACACCTATGTTTACGCCTATGCCTGGTGATGATGATTGAGCACCGAAGTTTAGTACAGTAGCTACGATGGTGTATGCAGCTAGGACAACGATTAAACCAATAACAGAGTAGATAATACCTTTCTTGGCTTGGCTGATTTGGCTGTCTTCACCACGTGACATGGTATAGCGGTAGCCATTGAATACTAAGAATAGTAATGCTACTACAGAAATAATACCCAAGAAGAAGTTCACGATGATCTGAAAAGCTAATTGACGGTCCCCAAGTCTAATTAATGGTTGAGCGTATTGGCCAAGAGTACTGCCATCGGTATTGGCACCAGTAGGCGGAGCACGAAAAATCAAGTTTGGATCTGTGTGATCAGTGAACATTGATGCAGGCACATCACCACTACGAGTACCATTACTTGGACTACCAGAAGAGTTTGAACTGGTAGTTGGAGGAACTGAACTAGCTGATGAAGAACTGCTACTTGGACTTGAGCTAGTAGTGGGAGCAGAACTGACAGTGGCTGAAGTAGTGGGTGTGGGAGTTGATGAACTACTAGCAGTACTGGATGGACGTGTAGTCGGAGCTCTCCCCTGTACAAGAGTATCAGAGTTTGCAGAGGATGCTCTTTGACCAGGAAATTCAGCATCACAACTGGTCTCAATCTGAGTGAGATCAGCATCACTAAGTCCACCATTGGGAGCCATGGCAACGCTTCTTCCTGATACACAACCATTATAATTGGTATAAGCAAAGCTTTGATCAACCTGAGAGAAGAACACTACAGGAGCGACCAAAACCGAAGCACTCACAAACAAAACAGCGCGTTGAAAAAAAGATTTCATAAAATAAATCACAATACATAATTACTCTAACATAGAGTACCCAAAAAGTGCATAGATACCTCAGCATCTCTGTTCTAATCCTAATTCTCATCCTAATCCTTCGATCGAGTACGACGGCAATACAAAAAAACAATCGCTAATTGATTAGCGATAAGTCTAAAAATCAACTAACTCGATCGTGGTGCCCCTAAGAGGAATCGAACCTCTATCTTAAGCTTAGAAGGCTTCTGCTCTATCCATTGAGCTATAAGGGCATATAAGGCCTACCATTCACCACTACTACCGGTATCACCTTGATCAAATGGCAATTTGCCGCCAGTAAAGTAAAGGATCAAGGACAAAGTAGCAATCCCACCTAGCACAAAGGAGATAAACATAATCATAGCGGGATTCATCGATACAGATGCTGTCAGATAAGACACGGCAGCATCCATAGCAGCAGCTAAATTCTGGAAGAAAACAATCAATTGGAAGAGACCAATGAAAACAGCCAAAGACAAAAAGAAAAATTTCATAAGCTAAAATGATATCTCCCTTATTGTAGCGCAGATTTCATTAAATAATCTAGGGCCTTCTCTACACGAAGTCTTGCGGCAACTTGACCTTTCATTCGTTCTTGATCTTTTTCTGGTACTCCCTCTTGGCCCAATCCTTGCATAATTTCTTCATCAGTAGGCTCTAATTTCTCAGCTTTAGCGATCTCCAAAAGAGCAAAGCGAGCTGTTAAACGACGAGTAGCTTCTGGGTCCCAATCCTTGTGAAGATCCTCATGAGTCTTTTTGTTGGCTTCAAGATAACGCTCCATTGTCAGTCCCATTCCCTGTAGTCTCTCTGCAAAACTTTCCTCCATATAATGAATCTCATCATGGATCAGTGCATGAGGGACCTCCATCTTGGTCATCTCAATCAACTGTTTCAAAATCTCTTCTTCTTGGCGATTGCGCTCCTCGGCTTCTTTACTAGCCACTAAGTAAGCCTTGATTTCTGATTTCAAAGAATCAAGATCGGTAATCTTTTCATTCTTGAGTTTCACAAAAAATTCAGGTGTCATTTCTGGCATCTGCATTTCTTCCAGCTTCATCAGCTCAGTAGCAAAAGTGACATCCTTGCTGCGAAGTTCTTCAACATGATAATCCTCTGGGAATTTAACAGTAAATTCTTTCTTGGTGCCTGGTTCCATACCGACTACCTCTTCCTCAAAACCAGGAATAAAAGTCTTTGAGCCCAATACCAAAGGATGATTCTTACTCTTCGCTCCTTCTACTTCTTTACCATCAACGCTACCGACAAAGTCCAATTCAGCACGATCGCCCATTTTGGCCGCACGAGTAACATCACTATAGGTAGCAAAACGCTTTTGTAATGTCTCGAGCTCAGTAGCAATTTCCTCATCAGTAACTTTAGGAGTCTGCGCTTTCACTCGGATCTTTTGATAGTTACCGACATTGACCTCAGGTAATACAGTAACTGTCAGCTCGATCACAAGTGGCTGAGTACTAGTCACCTTACTTTCTGGAGGCGCAATAGGAGCAATCTTTTCTTCCACAACTACGGCGAAATACCATTCAGGTAAACCAACTCGTAAAATCTCTTCATCGACTGCTGGAGCACCAACATGTTGAATGACCATCTCATCTGAGGCCTTACCCGGACGAAAACCTGGCACATTAACCTGACCACGGAGCTTATCAATTGCCTTTTTTCTAAACTTCTCTAAATCTTCAGGAGCAACATCAAGTGTAATCAAAACTTGTGAATGTGGGAGCTTCTTGAGGGTATGTTTCACAGGATAAAGTAAATGCCCCTAACATCTAACATATCAATTAACAATTTACAATTAACAATTGCCAGTTTAGAGGAGGATTTCTTTATTCGTAAACCTTATCCTTATACTCATCCTTCGAGCACCGGAAAAACACTCATCGGACAAAGTAAGGATGAGGATTAGATAAGATCCCGCACATGCGGGACTCGTGTGTGGTGCCGCGGAGAGGACTTGAACCTCCACTCCTTTTGGGAACTAGCTCCTAAGGCTAGCGTGTCTGCCATTTCACCACCGCGGCTTGAGCGCAGGCACTATAATGGAAAATAATGAAAAGGGAAATATCTTAATTAACCATTACTAGGCCTGCTCAGGTTGAAATAATAGCTTGTTTCTATGTCCTAAAAAAAGAGCGGCAAAGTGGGCATCATGTGCTACTAGTAAACGCCATAAGACTTGTTGAGCATAAATTGGCGCTACACCATTATTATCTATTGTCTGTTCGGTACCTTTCACCAACAACTCTCCCAAACTTAAAATACATTTCGCTAATTCTGGTGGAGTTAAGTCATCCGTCCTACTAGCAACGCATCTGCAAGATCTCAAAACTGAGGAAAAACAGGTATCTGAGTGGAACTCACACATTGCACAATAATGTTCATAATCTGACTGAGGAATCATACTGGGTTCAGACAATAATTCAGCAGTCAAGTGTTGGAACTTAGTTTTACATTTGATTGCCACAAACACCTCTTTGATCAATGCTCGGTAAATCACCACATGAGGCAGCACATTTGTAACATAAAGATTTTGGACTAAACGATCCCCCTTAGGCTTGTGGAGAAAAGCCCTGACTCTAAGCATACTGCTAGCAAAAAAATTGAGCAGGATAGCAAAGTCAGTTTCGTCTGTAGCAATGCGTTGACCATTCGCATCGAGGCTATTTTTACCAAAAAAGCTGCGCAGTAAAATAGAGCCACAGGCAAGGCGTGAAGCCCTTTTTAATTCACCGCGAGCAAATGCTCTTTTACTAGCATGATGCAAGGAATACATCCCTGAATCAAGCACCCCTTCTTCCAGCTCACCTACCAACATCGCAATCCAGTCATACGAATAACTAATTTTTACCAGGATAAAAATAAATCAATTAGTTCGCAAGACTTAACTATTTCCGATTCTTTACAAGATGGTCAATCAGTTCACAAAAGCCTTGGACACCGGGCAAAGTGGTTATATAACTGGGAGGAACCTGCATACTAGGTAAATGTCGAGTAATATTAGCAACTCCGACACTGTGTGGAAATAAGCTTGGATCAAACATCTCCTGGTCATTGCGACTATCACCTACCGTCACCACTCTTTCAGCATCCGTTTGTAACTCTGGCACTAATCGAATCGTTTTCAAAATACCAGACGCTTTATGTTGATTAGGATCTTTAATATGGCCATGAATACTACTATGAGTAAATCCCCAATTCTTATCATGACAAATTGCTTCAATTGAAACCAAATCGCTTGCAGTAAGATTATCAATCGGAAAGGTAAAATCGGTCAGACGAGTAACGCAATCGCCTGTTGGTTTCAAGAACGGATACTGGGCCCGAATCAAATCGAAAACAGCAAGACGTTGTTTACGAGTAGCCTCTACATAGTCCAAACTAATTTCAGGTAAATTGTCAGCTTCGGCCATCAAAAGTCGCATTGGCGCTTCACGCTTTTTAGGACAATACAAACCACCATTTTCACCAATACCGCCTTTTACTGGTAAATACTCCACCATACCTTGAACCCAAGAAGCTGGACGACCGGTTACTAATATCACCTTGATATTGTATCTCTCACATAATAAAAATGCCGAGATCAACTCAGGTGAAAAGTGTCCGTGCTCATCAGTAAGAGTACCATCAACATCAGTAGCGATAGTATCAATTGTTTGCAGCCAACCTAACGAGATATCATTTACCAACTCGATCATAGAAAAAACATAAGACAACGTTAGTAAAGACTTCTAACTAAATACTGTCAAATATAAATTGGGCAAAGCTATGCTCGAACTATCTTTACTGGCGCTTTACAATCGTAACTAACTTTATTTTGTTCCCCTTTTTGAGATTCTTCACAATCTCCATACCTTTCGCTACTCGACCAAAAGGGGCATAAACATTGTCTAGACTTGGTTCTTCAGCAAGGGTGATATAGAAAAAACTACGGGCACTGTTGAGAGCATTTTTGAGACAAGTCGCACGATCAGTAGAAGTCACACAATTACTACCAGTCTCATGTACAAAGCCTACTACACCTGCACTGTCATGATGCAGATCAGGATGAGTCTCTAAAGCCAATGGAGGAATAGTACTATCCTCTTTGGCAGTACCACTCTTGTCTCCCATGTAGATGGCAAAGTTATTAGCTACATTGTACACACTACTACCTTCATAGCGCTTCTCCCCTACCATCTGACCAAATTGGCGAACAGAATTGGGAGTCATTTTTTCATACAACTCAATCGCAAAGGTACCCTGATCTGTCTCTACAATCGCAATGGGATCAGTATTGTTATTGAGCTCAATATCTTTGGCAAAATCAGCATATGGTCCAGTCACTACCGTACTACCATTGGGCAAAGTACTTTCACCGCAGGCAACCAACAAAACAGTGACACAGAAAAGCGCCATTAAACGCTTGGGGAAAGAAGAAAGGTGGATAGTCATGACAATTTCAATATACTCTAGTAGTATGGTAGCCGAATGAACTTTCTATCACAAGATGATTCTTCCTATCCTTACAGACGAAAATCCAGAATTACGTAAAGTGTCTGAGCCAATCAAAACGATTGACCAGAAAACACTCAAGCTGATCAAAGACCTCGAGCACACACTCGAATACAAGCATGGAGTGGGTATCGCCGCTCCCCAAGCAGGTTTCAAACTAAGAGTGATTATTTGCAAATTAAGAAATACCAAGGGCAAAACTGAAAATATTGCTATGATCAATCCACAAATCCTCACCAAAAGTACCGGCTGTGATTTGGGTGAAGAAGGATGTTTTAGTGTGCCCAATATTTTTGGTCCAGTCATGCGCCCACATGAAATCACTCTGCAATATACTACTACCGATAAAAAGACAGTCTTACGCAGATTTGCAGGCTACAATGCGCGCGTGATCCAACACGAAGTAGACCATCTGGATGGTATTTTATTTACAGATCTAGTCTCAGACAAATCGACGCTTTACGAAGAAATAAGCTACTAACTATGCCAATTCGCACTATCTTTTTTGGTACTCCCAATTTTGCCGTACCTATCTTGGAAATGCTGGCTCACCACCCGGCCTTAGAAATGGTCTGTGTGGTGGCTCAACCAGATAAACCTGTAGGCAGGAAACAAGTACTCACGTCTCCACCGACGAAGGTAGTTGCATCTGCATATAGTATTCCCGTGTACCAACCTATAAGTTTACGCACTCAAGAAGCTGTTCAAGCCATTGCTGACTATAGACCAGATCTGATCATTGTCGCCGCTTATGGCAAAATAGTACCTGAAGCTATTTTGAACTTACCAAAGTATCAATGTCTCAATGTCCATCCATCAGACCTCCCCAAATATCGTGGAGCAAGTCCCCTGCAATACACAGTATGGAAAAACGAAAAAGAGACCAG
The DNA here is from genome assembly GCA_964514565.1 of uncultured Candidatus Peribacteria bacterium. Lineage (GTDB taxonomy): Bacteria > Patescibacteriota > Gracilibacteria > RBG-16-42-10 > RBG-16-42-10 > JAGNZB01. The sequence continues at coordinate 6,988 of CAZERA010000007.1, forward strand.
AACAAGCATTATGGTAATGGAAGCTAGCTTGGACACTGGACCAATCATTGCCCAAAGTACTCCATATAGGTTGTCGGCTAACGAAACATACCTGAGCTTAGAAAAACACTTAGCGATCGAATCAGCACAACTTCTCCAATCAGTGATTGAACCCTGGTGCAATCAAACTATCCAAGCACAAACACAAGATGATGACCAAGCAACCTATACCAAGATCCTTACCAAAGAAGATGGGAAAATCGACTGGTCGCAATCTGCTACCACAATAAGCTGTCAGATTCGTGCCCTCAATCCTTGGCCAAGCACGTATACATTTCTTGAACAGAAACGAGTAAAGATCGATCAAGCACAAGTAAGTAGTGCTATTACTCAAAAAACAGTGGGCACCCTTTATAGTGAATCCCAGAAACTTTACGTTGCCTGTGGTGATCAAACTGCACTAGAAATCCTCTCCCTCCAACTCGAAGGTAAAAGCAAAATGACTACTGCGGAATTTATGACTGGTTATGGTCAGTACCTTGACCACGTGTTTGCATAAGTAGTTGATCAATACGATCAGCATACTCACCATTTTCATCGATCATAAAACGCACCTTTGGTACACGCTTGGTACTGAGCACATCCCGTAAAGACAAATAAACATCACGAGTGATTGCACGCAAATACTTCACGATACGTGAAAGGCTCTTTTGACTATCATAAGAAGAAATCCATACCTTGGCCTCGGCGAGGTCTGGTGACACTTCCACTCGTGTCACAGTCAACAAACCAATCTCAGGTTCACGAAACTCCTGCTCCAAGATACGACTAATATGCTCTTTCAAAACTTGATTCATCTGTCGTAAGCGACGATTGTCTGGCATGGTATAACGCTATTATGAAAGTGATACAGCCAATTTTTCCTTGGTGTAACATTCAATAACATCATCTGGCAGGATACGGATATTACCGATCAACTTCATACCACATTGAGAACCTTGTTGTACTTCTTTGAGCTCTTCAGGACCTTCTTGAACGGTCTTGAGCTCCATCTCACCAACAACGTTTTCACCACGATAGACTTTGGCAAATGAAGCACGAACGACCTTACCATGAGTCACATCACCACCTACTACTTGCTCCCCCTTACCATCAAAGAATACTTTGAGTACACGTAATTTTCCTTGTACAGTAACCCGAATCTCAGGCTCAAGCATAGTAAGTAATACCTTTTGGACTTCATCCAAGAGATGGTAGATGACATCAAAAGTAGTGATCTTCACTTTTTCAATATCAGCTCCTTTTTGAATAGCAATCGGAGTCATGACGTTGAAGCCGAATACTGATCCTTTGCCAGCAGAGGCAATCATAATGTCTGAATTGGAGATATTTCCTAGGCCTGCATAGATAATCTTGACCACAATCTTTTCAGCAGGGAGACTAAGTAGCGCATTACGCAAAGCTTCAAGGGATCCCTTGGTATCAGCTTTGATCACCACTTTGAGCTCTTTCACACCTTCTTTGACTGGAGCTTGAGAAATACCAGACAACAAATCGGATTGTTGTTCTCTAAATGATTTCTGTACCAAACTACGCGCATCTTTTTTATTAGCAACGACACGGAGGATATCACCTACATGAGGTACCTTTGATAAACCAGTAATTTGCACTGGTTGTGACGGACCGGCTGATTCAATTTTTTCGCCACGATCATTGACCAATGAACGAATCTTACCAAATACATCTCCAATCACAACATCATCACGCATATGCAATGTACCAGTATGTACCAATACAGTAGCAAGAGCACCATGATTCTGATCTAGGCGTGACTCAATGATAGTACCGACAGCAGTACGATTAGCATTGGCCTTGAGATCCTGCATATCAGCAACCAAAAGCACTAATTCCAACAAATCATCAATACCTTTTTTGGTCACAGCAGAAACTTCTGCACATACTGTGGAACCTCCCCACTCTTCTACGGCTAAGCCAATTTCAGCCAACTCAGCTTTGACGCGAGTAGGATTAGCACCGTCTTTATCAATCTTAGTAATTGCTACTACCACTGGTACACCAGCTGCCTTGGCATGTTCATAAGCCTCGATTGTCTGTGGCTTCACACCGTCGTCAGCAGCTACAACCAAAATAGCAATGTCAGTAACTTGAGCTCCACGGGCACGCATAGCTGTGAAAGCTTGATGACCAGGAGTATCCAGAAAAGTAATCAGCTTGGTAGCACCATCACGGGTCTTCTTTTGAATTTGATAAGCACCAATTTTTTGAGTAATACCACCGGCCTCACCTTCCATCACTGCTGTACCACGAATGGCATCGAGCAGCTTTGTTTTGCCATGATCAACGTGTCCCATTACACTAATAACTGGTCCACGAGGACTGAGATTTTCCTCCGCATCTTCTAATAAACTATTGAGCTGGACACTATCATCTACAACTTCAGCTGTATTTTTTTCTATAGCTTGAACACCAAATTCTTGAGCAAGAATTTCCACAATATCAAAATCCAAACGTTGATTGATATTGGCCATAATGCCATTTTTGAACAACTCTGAGATGATCTGATTGACGCCAACTTTGAGTAACACAGCAAAATCTTTTACAGTAATAGAATGTGGCACCATGATCTTTGGTAGGCCACTATCTTTAGCGGGTTCAGTAGGCACAGCAACAGCTTCAGTCTCTGCTGCCTTTGGTGTTTCTGCTACCACAGGTTTTGCAGCCACTGGCGGCTGGGCTTTCGCAATGACTGGAGCAGGTGCTTTAGCTACTTCCTTTACTGGTGGTTTCTCTACTACTTTTGCTGCAGGTACAACCTTTTCTACTTCTTTTTGAGGTGCGACCTTGGCCACAACAGGAGCTTTTGCCACTGGAGCACTAACCTTTTTCTTGGGAGCAGCTACTTTCTTTTCTTTAGCAACTGGCTTTGGTTCAGGTTTCTTTTCTTCAACCTTGACTGGCTCAATTTTCTTGGCAGATTTCTTGCGAGTAGGAATAATCTGAATCCGACTATCGATTGTTTGAGGAGAAGCATACTTCTCCTTCAACGCTTTGTAGACTTTTTCATCTACTGTATACGATCTACGATCAAGCACTAGGCCCAAACTAGCCACATCAGCACGAAGCTTTCGCTCAGGGACACCGAATTCTTCCAGGACTGTAGCTAGTTTATGTTCCATAGTGACTTTAAACGGATAAATTATTCTTCAGATTTTGCTGATTTCTTTTTAGGTTTCTCACTTGCTTCTTCTTTTGTCTCTTTGCTTGCCTTATCAGCTTTTGCTGGTTCTTGGAGAGCCTTGATACTGAGCCCCAAACGACGATCGTCTTGTTCGACAGAGATCACTTGTGCCTCCATCATCTGACCTTCTTTAGCGATATTATCTGGATCCTCGATTCGACCATCAGGAGAAATCTCAGAAATGTGAACGAGACCTTCGATCTCATCATCAAGCTTCAAGAAAATACCAAATGGGCTAACGCGAGCGACACTACCTTTGACCTTGCTACCAATTGGATAACGTTCAGCAGCCTTGAGCCAAGGATCATCAGTGAGACGTTTGAGACTGAATGAAATCTTCTCATCCTCTACACCGATCACCATTACCTTGACCTTTTCACCCACCTTGGCATGCTGAGTAGGATCAGCTACATGGCCCCAAGCGATCTCAGAGATATGCACTAGACCTTCAACACCTTCAAAGTTTACGAAGATACCGAAGTGAACGATACCGCTAACAGTACCATCGATAGTTTGGCCTACCTTGAGTTTTTGAATTACTTTATTGCGTTGAGAAGCATATGCTGCTTTCTCTGACAAAATAAGACGACGTTCTGGCACATTGACATTGATCACTTTCACATTGAGTTTTTGTCCTACAAGTGATTGTAATTTGCCCAAGATTTTCTCTGGATCAGCACCGCTAACACGAGGATAATGCTCAGGAGTGAGTTGAGATACTGGAATAAATCCACGAATACCATCAATCTCCATAAGCAGACCACCTTTGTTTGCTTCCATCACCACCACTTCAATAATCTTGCCATCTTGGTAATCCTTGATAAAGCGATTCCAAGTATTTTCTTGACTAGCACGACGAAGTGAAAGTTGTAATTGGCCCTCGGCATTTTCATCACCGATTACCACTACCTTAACCAAATCACCCACCTGAACAGTTTTCATTGTACCAGCACTGTCCATCATTTCAGAACCACTCACAACACCACTCACCGTACCGAGGTCGATAACCAAAGCATGCTTACTAATATTTACAACGCTACCCTCTACTACGTCACCTTTATTGAAGGTAGTAATAGGAGAGTTGTCGTGTTTGAGTAACTCGTCCATTGAGACGATTTCAGTAATAAAAAGAGGAGCCTTGCTAGATTGAATATTTTTTAGATCAGTCATAAGACAGGAAAGCGCTTACATTAACGAAGCGCACCAAATTGTTAATAGTAAATTGGCCTGTGAAGCCGAAAACAAGATACGCTAGACCACCTTGAAAAACAAGAGCAAAATTAGATCAGAGATCAGAGATTTTAGTTTAATCCTCGTGTCCGTGGGTAGGATAATTACCTGCTATCACTACTACGTATTCCCCTTTCCATTCGCGCTCAGCGTGTTTGGTGTAGAGATCGGATGCTGTGCCGTAGATATACTCTTCGTAGAGTTTACTAAGTTCCTTGGCTATACAGACTTTTCGTTCGCCAGCACCTAGATCAACCAATTCTCTTAGCAGTTTGCTCATGCGGTAGGGTGACTCGTACACTACCACTGGGAACGGGAGCAACAATAAAGATGTGAGCAGTTTTTGACGACCTTTCTTGAGTGGTAAAAAACCGCCAAAATAAAAGTCCTTACTGATGAGACCACTAGCTACTGCGGCAGGAAGTACAGCACTAGCACCTGGTAGGACGGTGAATTTAATATTGGCTTCAAGAGCAGCTTGAATCAATTCATGCCCCGGATCAGAAATACCCGGCGTGCCAGCATCAGAAAGATAGACAATCGTACGGCCAGATTGGAGGTTGGCGATTACTTTTTGAATACTGGACTCGAGACTGTGCTGATTGATCTGCCAGACTGGTTTACTAATCTGATAGTGCTTGAGCAAAATCTGACTATGACGAGGATTTTCACATACTAGTATATCAGCTTCACGCAAAGCTTCTAAAGCTCGTAGTGTGATATCGGAGAGATTGCCGATGGGAGTGGGGACGAAGTAGAGCATTTGGTAATTAGATCAGAGTCCCGCAGGCGCGGGAGAGGGCAGAGGTTTTATTTTGTGATTGTTTGGGTTTTTCTTTGGGTGATTTTGGGGGGGACTACGTAGAGGACATCAATTGAAGGTTGGGGGCGGAGGTTGAGGGCTAGAAGTGAGGCTATTTGTTTTGGTTCGAACCATATTTGTTGTTGTTCGGGATTGATGATTGTTTTTTCTGGGACTACCTCAGTGGCAATTACTGCTCCCCCTTTTAGTTGAAAGAAGCGCTTCTCGTCGAAGGTAATGGCTAACTGGTCTAGTGATAGTGCGTTAAAAAGCGCAAAAAACTGCAAAGAGTTTAGAGCTTGAATAGGAATCCCTTTTGCATAAGCGATCGTATTTACCCAGGTAGCACCTACTCTCAAAGCAGTAAATGAGCCAGGTCCCTGAACAAAGATAATTTGTTGTGGTTGAGTATATTGATCGAGCTCAGGTAATACCTTCATTAAAAAGCTTAGAGTCTCTCTCGCTGTTTCTTGTTTCCAATCAGCCAGAATCTGGCTGGTCTCGCTATCGAACAAAACTACTTGATGGTAATTGCAGGCTGTCTGTACCAAAAGGTTGATCATATTATTCAGGCATTGTTAACTGCCACAGATATTTTTTGGCCATAAACTTTCTGGTCATAGACATCATACTATTGAAATAGACTATATCGCCCCAGAGACCAATACTAAGCTGATCACTGACTGGCAAAAACTCTAAAGTTTGTTTGGGGACATAGGCTTGCTTATTACGCCCACGAATCTCGGCGACTACATTGTTAGCAGCTAATTGGGCTTGAGTCTCAGCAATAGGGAAAGAATGCCATGTCCGTTCTTTTTTATGCCAATCATAGTGATTGACCACACTACCACAGGCGTAGACATTGAATAAATTCTCGATTTGCAAATAGTTATTTACTTTTATTCCGCCAAATTCATCAGATTCTAGTTTTGCATGCAAATAAGGCTCAGCCAAAGTAGCCAACCCAGCGGTCACAAAAGTGTGACAATCGATCACTGCTCCGTTACTCAAAATCAACTTGCCATTTTCCCAGCTCTTAATGCCAACATGCAACTGAATGTCGGCCATATGGTCACGAGCGTATTGCTCAACCATATCACTCATTTTGAGGGGAAGGTCACCACCAAACTGTTTCTCAGCAGAGACATAGGTCAGGGTGATTTCATTGCGTCTAAACTCATACTTTTTGCGAAGAAACTCAGTATAATTGTAGAGCGCCAAGAGGGTACTGACACTCTGCCAATCCCTCCCCTCCACCACTACTGATAAAAATGGTTTACGAAGTAAAGATAGTTGGGACTTTGCTGCTACAAATTGTTGATCAAGATGTTCCATCAATCGAGTCATCTCACTGGTACCAGCTTGTAAAAAAGATCCTGCTGCTGGAATGACACTTGGCAAGACACGATGTTCACCGCTAGCTAAAATCAGGTACTCGTAATTAACCACTCGGCCAGAAGCCAAATGCAGAGAGGTATTCTCTGGCTCGAATCGATCAACTGTAGTAGCGAAAAAATCAATATGAAAGCGCTGACAATAAGCTTTGAGTGGAAAAACACAGTCAGTGAGCACTTTGTAACCACTCAATACATCAAAAAAATATGGTTTATAAACAAAAGTAGGCTCAGGTGCAATCCAAATAATTTTGATTTCACTGGCGATTGGTGAACGCCGCAATGTCTCAATTGCGGTATAAGCAGCCACTCCCCCTCCGACGATAGCAATACGTGTAGTCATAAGTCATTGACGAACCAACGTGGCCATAATACCTTAGAGCAGTGGAAGCGCAACCAACTCACTTTATGCTTTGGATCGACAAGCAAGTATTACAGCGTTTTAATGTTACACAGTACCCGCAAAGCAAGGCTTTCTTTACTATGACGGCTCATGTGTATTTTTTGGTAACCCTACTTTATTTGCTGCCAGCAGTCTACGCTTTTATGCTGCATGATTGGATGGCTATAGTAAGATTAACCTTGATCGGCGGTGGTGGTGCTGTATTAGGAGCCATACTTAAAGCACTAGTAAAACGCCCAAGACCAAATAACTTGATTACTTATTTAGGAAAGGTCGACAGTTCATTTCCTAGCTCACATACGTTGATTGCAGTGGGACTAGCAATGATTGCAACTACTATCTTGCCTCAAGGCCATTTAGCTTTCTTTGTGATTGCCATCTTGGTAGGACTAGGGCGGATGTATACCCAAATGCACTATCTGACCGACGTATTGGGTGGCGCAGTAATTGGCTCGATTTGTGCTGTACTTATTCTTTCGTTTGTCTAATTTATGTTTGTACCTTGGCAAGATCAAAAATATATTCACGAGGTGATCCGCAAAGCA